>JBEBPQ010000068.1:0-3083 GCA_040395835.1 Advenella kashmirensis | reverse complement strand
CTGAGTTAGGGCTCTATCGATCGGGCGATCCGTTTCCGTAAGGAAATCCGTCGCCTGCGCGCGGAGTCTGACGGCTGGTTCTTCGACGTCTGGCAACCGGACAATATCGATGAAGTGGCATGCTGGCCGTTGAATCCGCGCAATGAGTGGCACGGGTTCTCTAAAATCGACAACGATCACATGTACCTCGATCCGATCAAGGTCACCATTCTGACGCCGGGGATGAGCCCGATGGGAACGCTGGAGGATACGGGAATTCCGGCATCGATCGTGTCGAAGTATCTTGATGAACACGGCATTATCGTCGAGAAAACCGGGCCGTATAACCTGCTGTTCCTGTTCAGCATCGGTATCGACAAAACGAAGGCGCTCAGTCTGCTGCGCGCGTTAACCGACTTCAAACGCGTTTATGATCTCAACCTGCGCGTGAAGAACGTATTGCCTTCTCTGTATCAGGAAGCGCCGGAGTTCTACAAAGACGTGCGTATCCAGGATCTGGCGCAGGGCATCCACGCCCTGGTGAAACACCATAACCTGCCGGATCTGATGTACCGCGCCTTTGACGTGCTGCCGCAGATGGTCATGACGCCGCACGACGCGTTCCAGGAAGAGGTGCGCGGCAATGCGCATGAGTGCCCGCTGGATGATCTGATCGGTAAGGTCAATGCCAACATGATACTGCCGTACCCGCCGGGTGTGCCGGTGATTATGCCGGGAGAGATGCTTACCGAAGAGAGCCGTCCGGTGCTGAGCTTCCTGCAAATGCTGTGTGAGATTGGCGCGCATTATCCGGGGTTCGAAACTGATATCCACGGTGTATACCGGGATGATGACGGCAAATATGTGGTCAGCGTACTGAATGACGGCGGTGCGTAAATCAGATAAATGCTCGATCAGGCCGGGGATGTTTCCCCGGCTTTTTTATGCATAAAAAAGCCGCACCGGGGGAGGTGCGGCAAACATGCATGAATCCAAATTCAGGAGAGACTAGCGGGAACCGATGTTGCGCAGCGCTTTGCCGGACATCAGGTTGCGTTCGATGTGCTCCAGGGAGATGTTTTTGGTTTCCGGCACCAGAGCGATAGTCAGGATGATAAACACCACGTTCAGCGCGGCGTAGACCCAGAAAGTGTGCGCGCTGCCCAGTGAGTTCAGCATGGACAGGAAGGTGGCGCCCACGATCATGTTAGCGATCCAGTTGGTGGCGGTGGAGCAGGTGATGCCGAAGTCACGGCCTTTCAGCGGCTGAATCTCAGAACACAGCACCCAAATCAGCGGGCCGGCGCTCATCGCAAAACCGACGATAAACATCAGCAGCATGATGATGGCGAAGTATTGGGAGAAGGCGGAGGTAATGCCGATGTTCAGCATCGTGCCGAGGATACCCATGCCCAGCGCCATGACGATAAAGCCGAGGATCAGCGTGGGCTTGCGGCCCCAGCGGTCAACCAGGCCGATGGCGATGAAGGTCGCCAGCACGTTAACCAGCCCGACGATCACGGTGCCCCACATTTGCTGTTCAGTGCTGGCGAAACCCGCCAGTTCGAAGATTTTCGGCGCGTAATACATGATGACGTTCATGCCGGTAAATTGCTGCATGACCTGCAACAGCACGCCGAGGAATACCGCGCGGCGGAAGTTTTTGTTCTCTTTAAATAACGTCCAGCCGCTTTGTTTCAGCTTCAGGCTTTCACGGATTTCGTTCAGCTCGTCACGCGCCTGTTCGCTGGTGTCACGCAGTTTTTCCAGCACGCGTTTCGCCTGCTCATGGCTGCCGCGCGACGCCAGCCAGCGCGGGCTGTCCGGCAGGAAAATTACGCCGATGAGCAGCAGCACCGCAGGGATGGTGATGACGCCTAACATCCAGCGCCAGGCGCCGGTGTAGCTGAAGGCGGTGTCGGACAGGTAGGCGGCCAGAATACCGATGGTGATCATCAGCTGATACATGGAGATCATACTGCCGCGGATCTTCTCCGGCGCGATTTCAGACAGATAAATCGGCGCAGTATAGGACGCGATGCCGACCGCCAGGCCGAGTAAAATACGGGAGATAATCAGGCTTTCAACGTTAGGCGCCAGAGCGGAAAGCAGCGACCCGACGACAAACAGTACGGCGCCGATCATCAGGCTGTAACGGCGCCCCAGACGGTAGTTCATCCAGCCGCTGCCGACGGCGCCGACCGCTGCGCCGAACATCATGGAACTGACCACCCATTCCTGCTGAGAGCTGGTGATCTGGAAGGTTTCGCTCAGGAAAGGCAAGGCGCCGGCAATGACGCCGATGTCCAGGCCAAACAGTAACCCGGCCAGCGCGGCCAGGAAGCAGACAAAAAATGTCATGCTGGCATTTGACCGGGCATGGTGTGCCGGTTGGGAACTCGCGGTGCTGCTCATACTGCCTCCGGGATCGTCGGACATTACATTTTGATTAGGCGCTATGTTAGGAAACCTCCAATAAAAAGGAAGTGCGCGGGATCACATAAATGTAATCGTTTACACAAAGAGAATGAAAACAGGCATGGATGAAATTACTGAAATAGAGATGGGTTAATTACGGTTTTTTCATTATTTATATGAAAAATAATCAATTTTAATTACAAAAGTATTTTATTGGTATTAACGAAATGACGAAGGCTTTGACTGGAAATTATTGAGGATACGTCATTTTTAATTTCTTTGTGTAATCGTTTTCATTGCAGGGAATAAAAACGGCAGACCAAAGCCTGCCGTAGATAAATGAATGTCTGCGATCTTATTTCAGACCGGCCGCTTCACGCAGCTGCTGCGCTTTATCGGTTTTTTCCCACGGGAAGTGCTCGCGGCCAAAGTGACCGTAAGCTGCCGTTTCACGGTAGATCGGCTGAATCAGGTTAAGCATCTGGATCAGGCCGTACGGACGCAGATCGAAGAATTCACGCACCAGCTGAATCAGGCGGTCGGACGACACTTTCTCGGTGCCGAAGGTTTCCACCATGATGGAGGTCGGCTCTGCAACGCCGATGGCGTAGGAAACCTGGATTTCGCAGCGGTCGGCCAGGCCGGCGGCAACGATGTTTTTCGCCACGTAGCGCGCCGCGTAAGCC
>JBEBPQ010000067.1:0-3361 GCA_040395835.1 Advenella kashmirensis | reverse complement strand
CTGGAGTGGGCGCGCGCCGCCGTGGCGCTCGCGCTCGGGGAAGAGAAGGCGGAGGCGGAGATCGGCCTGCAGCAGGTGGTCTGGCTGCGCCCGCTGGCGGTGTCCGGGGAAATAACCGTGCATATCGGGCTGACGCCGGGCGACGACGGCCGTATCCGCTACGAGATCTACAGTGAAGCCGGGGCGCAGACGCTGGTTTACGGGCAGGGGTATGCCCGGGCCGGTGATGCGCCGGCGCTGCCGCAGTTTGATCTCGCCGCGCTGCGCAGTGCGTGCAGCGAAGAGATCGACGGCGCAGAGCTGTACCACCGTTTTGAGTGCGGCGGGATGCACTACGGCGCCAGCTTCCGGGCTATCCGGCGCCTCGGCGCGGCGCAGGGGATGGCGCTGGGCGAGCTGGCGCTCGCGGCTGACCGGGAGTCCGGCTACCGCTGGCATCCGGCGCTGATGGACGGCGCGCTGCAAAGCCTGGTCGGGCTGATGGGCGACAACGCAGGCATGGCGCTGCCGTTCTCCCTACAGGCGGTAACGGCGACGGGGCCGATACCGGCCCGGGTCTGGGCGCTGGCGCGGCCGGCGCAGCAGGACGGCGGGCAGTGGGACATCGACATCCTCGATGAACAGGGACAGCAGGTGATGCGCCTGGCCGGGTTCAGCACCCGGCCGGTGGGCGGCGGGCATGACGCGCCCCGCCGGGAGGCGGAGGTTGCTGATGTTGTTGCTGATGTCGCACCAGCCCCTGTCCGGGGCGATATGACCCTGATACCGCAGTGGATCGCCGACGGGCGGGAAGCCACGGACTGGCCGGAGGCCGTTACGCTGGCTGCCGGCCCGGACGGCGGCGACCCGGTGGCGGCATTACCGGCGGAGGCGCAACATCTGCTGTGGCCGGTACACGCCGGGGATACCGCGCCGGCGTTGACCGGCCTGCGGCTGGTCAGCGCGCTGCTGGCGCGGGGCTACGCCGCCCGTCCGCTGTGCCTGAGCGTGCTGACCACCCAGGCGCTGGGAACAGCGCCGGATGAAGACGCGGATGCGGGGCAGGCCGCGCTGCATGGCCTGCTCGGCTCGCTGGCGAAGGAGTACCCGCACTGGCGGGTGCGGGTGCTGGATTTACCGGCCGGGGCGCAGGCGGAGAGCGGCTGGCAGCGGCAGCCGGCGGAGAGCACGGGCAACCCGCGGGCCTGGCGCGACGGGCGCTGGCTGCGTGAGACGCTGGTGCCGTGCCGGGCGGGGCCGGCGGCGGCCGTACCGGGCGGGGCTTACCGCCGGGGCGGGGTGTATGTGGTGCTCGGCGGGGCCGGCGGTATCGGCATGGCGTTCAGCGAGTACCTGGTGACGCACTATCAGGCGCGGCTGGTGTGGCTGGGGCGGCGTGAAGAGGATGATGCCATCCGGGCGGCCTGCGACCGGCTGGCGGCGGCCGGGCCGCGGCCGCTGTACCTGCAGGCGGATGCCACCGACCGTGACGCGCTGACGCTGGCGCACGGGGTCATCCGCGAGCGGATGGGGGCGATACACGGGGTGGTGCACAGCGCGATTGTGCTGGCGGACCAGAGCCTGGCGCGGATGGACGAGGCGCGGTTCGCGTCGGCGCTGAGGGCGAAGACGGAGACCGCGCAGCACCTTGACGCGGTGTTCGGCGACGAGGCGCTGGACTTCATGCTCTATTTCTCCTCGCTGCAAAGCTTCAGCAAGTCGCCCGGGCAGTCGAACTATGCGGCAGGGTGTTGCTTCCTGGACGCCTTTGCCCATGTGCAGCGTGCGCGCCGGCCCTATGCGGTGAAGGTGATGCACTGGGGCTACTGGGGCAGCGTGGGCGTGGTGGCGGACGAGGACTACCGCGCGCGGATGGCGAAACTGGGGCTGGGGTCGGTAGAGCCGGGTCCGGCGATGGCGGCGCTGGAAGCGCTGCTGAACGGGCCGCTGACGCGTCAGGTGTTCGTGAACGTGAGCGGCGGCGCGGCGGCCAGGGCGCTGGCGGGGGAAAGCGGGCTGGAGGCGTGCGTGGCGCCGGCTGCGGAGGCGGTGACGCTGGCGGCCGGGCAGGCGCCGGCGCTCCCGGCGGCGATAACGGCGGTGATGGCGGCGGAGGCGCAGCTGGTGCCGTTGCTGTGGGCGCGGCTGGCGGCGCTGGGGTGGCTGGCGGCGGACTTTGTCGCGCCGGCGGCCTACCGTCGCTGGCGGGAGACCTCGCTGACGCTGTTGCGTGAGGCCGGGGTGACGGCGGACGCGGAGCCCCCGCAGTGGGAAGAGGCATGGGCGGCGTGGGAGGCGCAGGTTGCGCCGGTGAGCGGGACGCCGCAGATACGGCTGGTGAATGCGATGCTGACGGCGTTGCCGGCCATCCTGCAGGGCGAGCAGGCGGCGACGGCGGTGATGTTCCCGGCGACGGGGCCGAACCTGGTGGAGGCGGTGTACCGCGGAGATCCGCTGAGCGACGCGTTCAACACGCTGCTGGCCGACCGGCTGGAGAGCTACGTGCGCGCCCGCGGGCCGTCGGCGCGGCTGCGGATCCTGGAGATAGGGGCGGGGACAGGCGGCACCAGCGCCACGCTGTTTGCGCGGCTGGCGCCCTATGCGGAGCAGATAGCGGAGTACACCTATACCGACATCTCGCCGTACTTCCTGACGCATGCGCAGACGCACTATGCCCGGACGGCGCCGTACCTGCGTACGCAGCGGCTGGATATCAGTCGCAGCCCGCAGGCGCAGGGGATAGTGGCGGGGCAGTATGACGTGGTGGTGGCGGCCAACGTGCTGCATGCGACGGCGGATATCCGCGCCACGCTGCAACATACGCAGAGCGTGATGAAGCGTCACGGGCTGCTGCTGCTCAATGAAATCACGTCGTTCAGCCTGTTCTCGCACCTGACGTTCGGGCTGCTGGACGGGTGGTGGCAGGCGCAGGACACGGCGCTGCGGGTGGCGGGCACGCCGGCGCTGGCGCCGGAGACGTGGCGGCGGGTGCTGATGGCCCGGGGGTTTTACGGGGTGCGCAGCTACGCGCAGGCGGGTCAGCAAATCGTGGAGGCGATGAGCGACGGGGTTATGCTGCTGGCGGCGCAGGCGGCGCCCGTGCCGGCGGCTCAACCGGTGAAGGCGGTGGTCATCCCGGCGGCGGAAGGGGACGCGGGGAAGGTGGAGAAGCTGCTCAGTGGTCTGATAGCGGAGCACCTGAAGCTGCCGCCGGAGGCGCTGGAGCGTGATACGCCGCTGACGGAGTTTGGTTTTGACTCGATAACGCTGACGTCGTTCGGTGAGGTGCTGAATACGCGTTACGGGCTGACGCTGAGCCCGACGGTGTTCTTTGAGGCGCCGACGCTGGCGGAGCTGGCTGTGTATCTGGCCCGTGAGCACG
>JBEBPQ010000066.1:0-4044 GCA_040395835.1 Advenella kashmirensis | reverse complement strand
TATGACAAATAATTTATGTTGGCTGAGTGTTTAGCTATATAGATATGAGCGGATTAACCTCATGGCATAAATAATAATGAACAGTAAGCACGTCACCAAAGATTTTGATTTCAATCTAATGAAAGTGCTCGATGCCGTGATTTCTGCCGGGAATGCCGTTAGGGCCTCTAAGCGTTTACAGGTGACGCCTGCCGCGGTTTCTCTTGCGCTCCAGCGTTTGCAGTCCGCTTATCAGGATGAGCTTTTTATCCGGACTCACTCAGGCCTTTCTCCGACGGCCAGAGCCAAGGATATACACCGGGCGTACCGTCAGGCGCTGGATATTATCGACAATACGTTTGAAGAGCCGCAAAACCTGAATGCTCAGCACCATCTGAAGATCCTGGGCGGCGAGCTCAGCGAGCAATACTATTTTGCCCATCTGTTTGGTTTTGAAGGTTTTGAGCGTTACAGACTGCGTCATTTTTCCGCCAGAGCCTGGCAAGGAGAGGAACAAAGAAGCATGTTGATCAGCGGGGAGATGGACATGCTGGTGACGCTGGATACCGTTATTACTCCAGAGCTGGATTTTACGACTATCGACAGCTTCCGGGATTACTGTGTGATTTGCAGCAAAAACAGCCCGCTTGCAGAGCTGAATAAGCTGTCGCTCTATAACTTTTACTCTGCATCACACGCGGTCTATCACTCTGATATTCTTGCGCCTATCCTCAGTGACAAAATAGAACTGATCACCTCCGGCTACCCTTACGTTGGTCAACGCAAGGCGGGTTATCGTACGGACTCTCTGAGTGGCTTACTGTGTATGGTAGAAAACTCGTCATTGATTGCCATCCTGCCGGTTAAATTAGTTACGTTTATTCAGAACCAGGGAAAGTACAATCTCGCCAGGATTGCACTACCGGACGAATTCACGTTCACAACGCAAGCTATCAATGCGGTTTGGTATAAAAAAAGTAAGAATATTGAGCTTGTTAAAAACCTCACCACGATGCTGAGAACGCTTTCTGCATTTAGAAGATAAGGCCGGATGGGATAACGTGATGTGATTTTGTTCTTCGTGGTTGGCTGAAACAGGTCAGTGACTGATATTTTGTCGGCGATGAAAATACATTTTTATTGTCGAGGTATATATGTCTGTTGCACCAAATCCTGGTTCTGCAAAAGTTGTTCTGATTGAACTAGAAATTTTAATTACGGTACTGGCTATCGGCGGCTGGGGTGGTTTTGTCAGTTTTCTGATGAATAAAGAGAATACGGAAACACATAAGAACGTTATGGATTGTCTGGCCCAAATCACGATCTCCTGCTTTACCGGATTCATTCTCAGCGTTGTCGCAATCGATCGTAATATGAGCTTTAACATGGTTGTTCTGACGGCGGGTCTGGGAGGCGTTTTCGCCACGCCGATCTTACGTATTCTGGGTGAGAAGGTTAAGGCATTCTTTTCTAAAACAAGCATGTTTAAATGACTATTGTAAATGAAAAAAGCTCCGACATATCCGGAGCTTTTTCATTATTTTACCGTTATTCTTTCTCTTATCCATCCATAAATAAACGTTTCGTTTGCCGCCCGCTTCTCCGTAATTTGCAGATAATACTCACCCTGGCTGCAATTTAATGCCTGTAACATAATTTTCTCGCCCTCCCGACCCCGCCAGTCCAGGTAGCTGCGCAGCGCGTTTAATGTATTATTGCCAATATGACCATCAACCTGGATATCATCATATTTTTTAGCTTGCTGATTAAATGCATTCAACCAACGTTGTAACCAACGTGAAGGATATGAGGGGCCAATATTTGTTCCTGCATCGCAAAGCTCGAATGCTAAAGACTCAGAAAGTTGTGCGATACGATCAAATCCTGGTGCTATCCAGTAATCCTGTTCCAGAATTGCGTATGCTTGATCCCGGGTCAGATCGCGCATGTCTCCCTGATATCCGTGATTACGGGCGGTGGTTTGGGTGATCCCCCACTTGGTTGGGCCGCCGCGGTCGGCGGGATTATTGACATAGCCACCTTCAATATTAAGAATACTTTCAATGATTGGGTTCATTTTTATTTCCTGTGATAGATCAGTTGAGGTGAATAAATTCTGCGACAGCACCCAGAGCTAATAAGGAGGTAGCCAACATACCAATTAGCACCAGTCTCCATCGGCCTAATAAGAATGAACTTTTTTTCTCCTCAATGGGACTAATAGGGATTTGTTTATTAACCTTGATTCCTTGCCGCGGTATGGTAATAAAGAGGCTGTTAATTCCCAGCGTCTTTAAGTCTTTCCGGATCAGGTAAAGTAATTGTGTCAAATTGGCATCACTGACATATTTCCCCCTGCTTCCCCATAATGCGGTTGTCAGCTGCTCTTTTTCTATAATGCCGTTAGGGGCATTTTCAATAATGAAACTGAGGCATCTGGCACGCATGGCCGTCATTTTTATTGTGAAGGCGTTTTCGGTATTCTTAATTTCATGACTGTCTTCGTTGTAAATGCAGTTATGGTTAATGAGATAGTGTGTCATAAAGCACCATTAATGAATGAGATGATAAAGTAACAGAGTGTTTTGTCTGTCGTCATATTAGAATTGCTGACAAATCGGCTCTATGGTTTTTTTATGTGATAAGCAAATTCTGGGTGTTTTTTTTGCTGCGCGTCACGTAATCTGCACTAAATTAGCTATGAGTTAATTCATAATTAATTGCGATTAAATATTTGGTATTTTAAAAACACAATGTTGTTTGACAAATAAATTTATATAACTTTATCTTTTTAAAAATAAATAAGGTTATGTGAGGTTATATGATTAGTCATTTTTGAGTGTCATGACCATGATGCCGGAGCGGTAATGGTTCCGCGTTCACTTATGTTCATGAAGGAAAGATAAAATGGCTACAAGCAAATTAATCCAAGGCGACGTACTGACCGAAAGAAGTAATGCGGCTGACGGGTTCCACCCGGAAACAGCGGTAGATAAACTCAGCTATACGTCTGCCCGTGTTACCAAACCGGTATACAACACGTATAAGCATGCGAATAAACCCAAGGTTTTTGGGTACTACACCGACTGGTCTCAGTACGACGGCCGTTTGAACGATAATGATAGCCAGGGCGGTCGTGGCCGTGGTTATGATTTGGCAAATGTTTCACCGACCGCCTATGACAAAATCATTTTTGGTTTTGTGGGAATTGTCGGTGATAAAGGGGAGAAGCAGTACACCATCGAAAATGCCGCCAGCCAGTTAGGGAAGAAGGTGAACGAACCGACTTTCCTGGACAGCTGGGGTGATTTCCAGTCAGTGACCAACTGCGGCCTGACCAGCACCGGCAGCTATATTGAAGCAACGGCTGCCACACAGGAAAATTGTTGCGGGCTTATCGGTGGCTTACGTGACCTGCAGGCAAGAGCCGCACAGGTCGGGCATGAGCTGGCGCTTTCGATGAGCATCGGCGGTTGGACGATGAGTAACGCATTCCATGACGTTGCGAAAAGCGAAACAGCCCGCCAGGCGTTCGCCGCCGGCGTGGTAAAACTGTTCAAACAATTCCCGATGTTCAGTGAAGTGGACATTGACTGGGAATACCCGAACGATAAAGGCAATAACAATCCGCATGGCCCGGAAGACGGCGCGAACTATGCGCTGCTGATTGCCGAACTGAAAAAACAGCTGACGGCTGCGAATCGTGGCGACGTAAAAATTTCTATCGCCAGCTCCGCCGTGGTGGAAACGCTGGGTCACTCTAATGTCAAAGCGCTGTTGGACGCGGGTTTGTACGGCATCAACGTGATGACCTACGACTTCTTCGGTACGCCGTGGGCTGCTGAGCTGACTCACCAGACCAACCTGACTCCGCTGACTGCGGGCGGCTGGAGCGTAGAAGCCGTTGTTGATTACCTGATCGCCGAAGGCTTCCCTTCTGATCGCATCAACATCGGTTACGCCGGCTATTCCCGTAATGCCCGTAATGCGGAAATTGCGAGCTTCTCTCCGCTGAAAGGCACCTACAATCCGGGCCAGGGCAACACGACCGGTACGTTCGAGTCT
>JBEBPQ010000065.1:0-4249 GCA_040395835.1 Advenella kashmirensis | reverse complement strand
AAGTTTTCGAGCACGGCGCATCATTTCACGGTGTTGTTTTGGTGTAGTGGTGCCGCAGTATTCATCATCGTCAACGTCCATTTCATAGTGATGCATGGCTTTTACCATGTCTGACAGTACAGAATGCCATTCAGAAATAGGCTCCGGTTGTGCTGGCGCTACTGGTGCGCGGTAAACCCCAAACCAACGACCATCAGTAATATCAATCCCGACTCCGCTAAAAATTGAGGCGTGATTATATTCTTTCATCTCCCGAATTTCTTCAGCGTCGGTATATCCAATAGGTTTCTGCTCGTATATTTCAAGCAGTGCGCGGGCCATTAATTTACCCTCTAATGAATCCTGACGTACTGAGCCATATGCGATTTCATTCAGTCGCTCTTTACTGATGCCGATATTATTCATTGTCATTCTCCTGATTATTATTCGCATAGCCCGTAACGGGATGAGCAGACATTGGCGTCGAGGCTCGCTTTAACGAGGTCATAGACTTTTCCACCCCGACCTGTTTTAGCCCAATCAACAACCTCATCAACTCCCGGCGCGTTCATGCCGCCACGGGGGCCATAAAATCCTGACCAGTCGATATGCTGGATTTCCGGCAATAGATTTCCGATTAGTGGAGTTGTGCCGAGTTTCTGGCCGAACTGTTTAAACCATGCCTGACTAAATTCACCCACACTCATCCAGTGACACCAGCGACTGGTTAACCGAACCATCAGCTCCCACTGGCGATGTTTTTCGATGTACTCCGGCCAGCGGGCGGCGGTAGATGCAATTTCCTCTTTGTTGCACAGCACGCAGTTCATGCACCCAACGCGGGCGGCCCCTTGCGTATATAGAGGGTTTGGCTTGATACCGAAATATTTGTGGAGCGCAAAAACATCACTGGCCGTCCATTGATGAATAGGGAGGAAATTATAGAGAAAATCCGGTTCCCGCTGGTCAACGGAAAATCGCTCGTAGCCAGCGCGTTTTGATGACTCGTCAGCGCGAACGCCAGACCACTGAACAATCACCTCGCCCTCATCAATCAACGGTTTCATTGCTGCTTCATAGGCGATTTGAACCTTCAGCTCATCAGTGCAAAAACGGTCACGCAGCATCGGGAATTTTCCATGCAGCAGGCAGGCATCCAAAAAACTATTGCCGGACGGATACAGGACTGACAGCGCCGCCTTCAATGGTGTGTCGAACTCAATACCCCACCGTTCGGCTGTCCGCTGCCACGCGCGGCCAAACTTGGTATCAGCGCGGTTTAGCGACGGCATAACAACGCCGCGATAGAACCCCATTCTGATGACCTGTTTTTTGCTCCAACCCCTGGCTATTGTTGCGCGCCGTTTCGCAAAATCCCCTTCGGTATAAATCCGCTTAACTACCTGAACAGGAGCGCACCCTATTTGTTCATGTATCGAGCGACCATAATCAATCGTTAGACTGTGCTCGTTGTCAGTATCCGCCATTACCCCACGAACGCGATTACCAAACAAATTGTGCGCTATTGCTAACGTAGCGGTTGAGTCTTTGCCAGCAGAGTAATTAACAACAATAATATGATCATCTGGAATCCGAAACTCATTGCAGTAACGAATATATGCCGCTTCAATTTCTTTTACTTTTAGTTTTATATCTGTAGGGATGATTATTTCAGCCGCGCTTTGCATGGCTCGTCTCCTGCTTTAGGGATTAATTCTGCGAATGGGATAACTACACGGCGGTTTTTTTACCTGTCTTCAACCTCTCCCCCGGCTTCCCGGATTGCCTGAATCACACAGCAATAGTTAGTGACCTTAACCATTTTCCCATCATGACCAATAATGCTGACGAATGGTTGCTTAACAATAAACTTCCGTGTCTCAAGTTCTTTAATTCTCTCACACAGCGCTTTCACGGTTTCTGGATTCGCTTTTAATTGCCATTCATTGAATGTTTCTAGTCGTTGGGTTAATGGCATTACAGGAGCGTTACCGGCGTGCGTCATCTTGTCGCACATGACTATTATCTCGTCTATGTCAATGTTCATGATTTATTCCTTTCATTTAGCATTGCGGATTTAGCGACAATTCGCCTTAACCGCCGAAACATTTTTTTGTAGCGCTCAGGCTCATCATCTTCCACGCAATACCCCGGATAAGTTAAAAATCCGTTTATGTATTCTGGTTTCTCTATTGGGTGTTTGTTGAATATAATCGCCTTGGTTTCTGCATTAATGGCAGCGTATAGGGAAAAATAACGGCGTCCTTTTACTGATGATCTATAGACTGTGGTTGTTACTTTTTCTATCATTCCCCTTTCTCCCGCAGTTGATAATTACCATTAATTACCAGTAGTTTTCATAACTTATTGATTTTTATCATTTCCTTATCTACCAGTAACATAGAGCGCCTCTTCCAATGATTTGCAGTCAACGCAGAGCGTTACTCCTGGTAATGCTATTCGACGTTTTTCCGGTATTTCCTCGCCGCACGATTCACAAAACTCTGCCGATGGTTCTTCCTTCCTACGCATATTTCGCAAGCTGATTTCAAGTTGCTGCTCAATACGCTCTTGCGCCATATCAGCTAAGTCAGCCATCAAAACACCTCCGTATCCCAACCGCCGCCGGCTCTCTTCGCCTTTGGCTTTACCGCAATGAACCGGAATGGATACATGTCCGCGGCGACTTTGGTTTTCACCCTGGCATCATCTGTCCAGAACCCCTTCACTTCGTGCATCTCGATTAGCCCGCTGCTAAGCATTACCGCAAAGTCCGGGGTATAGAACGTGTTGTCAGCCAGGCGAAGCTTCACACCCTCGAACCTGTACCAAGCAACTTCACCACCGATCCGCCGTTGTTCCAGTAGTTGGCTATAAGCCAATTCGGTCTTGTTCATCTGCCCAACCTTCATCCTGCCAAGGGCAAATGCAGCTGCTTTACCTCTCATAAAAACACCTCACTGGTTATAATTACCAAATTGGTAATACATTGCAACATAAAAAATGCGTTAATCGCGAAAAATCACAACCATCGCTAAAACGCCCTCAGCGGCCCGTAGAGCTGTTTAACCTTTCCGCTATACCTTCGTGTGCCTTAAGTTGTTTTAACGCAGTGTAGCCCCATTACCGCTCCAAATTCGCACACCGTTGAATCTTATTTGGTTTATACGACGCGTAAATGTGTAACTCTGCCCCTGTAGCTCCCCCAATTAAAATTGACCCATAACCCGCCATCCATCTTCATACGGTCCATGATCCTCCCCCCAAGTACCCGTGTAAGCTCACCCTGATTTAAGTTTGTAAGCATCCCAACAGGGCGCATAGCAGAAAGACGCCGGTCCACAATCTGGTTTAGCACAACAAATTCATTCCTCGTTTCCCTTTGCACGCCAACTTCATCGATGATCAGTAAGTCAACGTCACACAAATCTTTCATCAACTTGGCTTCAGAAGTTTCACCATCCCCATAGCTATCACGGATCCTCAACATCAGGTCAGGAACAGTCACGACCAGTACGCTTCGGTTACGTTCCAACAGGTAATTACCTATCGCTGCTGCTAAGTGGTTTTTCCCGGTGCCGTAACTACCGCTGAAAATGAAGCTGGTAAATCCAACACCAAAATTCTCTGCATAAGCTTTGGACTGCTTAACAGCATTGCTCTGCCCTTCGCACTCCACACGATAATTATCGAAAGTACATGACTGATGTAATTCACAAATCCCAGAGCGCCCTAGAACATTGCGCAGCCGTGTTGCTGCGTTCTCTCTGTTCACCTTCTCAGTGCTTAATTTCTCTTGCTCCCGGTGCCAACTCATAAGTTCTTCAGCAGTGCTGAATTTTGGCTTAGTTCCTTCTGGCATCACGCGCTTTAGCCGTCTAAAAAGCTCAGTTACGTCTTGCATAGCTACCCCCTAAACCCTTCAGGTATGGTGTCCATTGGCCTTGAGTCTATAGGCATCGAATGCTTTAAACCTACGCCACTGGGTTTGAGTTCAAACAGGCCTTGCCAGTTATTGGCCATGCTCCGTTTGATTATTTCGGCTTGCAGCTGCGGATCCCCTCCTGACAAGTTCAGTAGGTTTGTGATTGCAGCGCCTTCACTTCTTGGTGTTGGTGCATACGCCTTGAATTTCATTTCACGCCTGTGCTGCTTCCATTCCTCCCAGGCTGGTACGTTTAGCCCCGGTGGATATTCAAAAACAGGTTTTTGTTTTTTTGGGGGAGTAAGAGGGGGATCTTTATCTTTTAGATCTTCTCTTCTCTTCTCT
>JBEBPQ010000064.1:0-4727 GCA_040395835.1 Advenella kashmirensis | reverse complement strand
TGGAGAGCCAAATAAACAAGACTTCCGGCAAAAATACACTTCGAGGCACGAGAAGATTTTTGCAACGGAACGAAGCTTGGTCTTGTGTTTTGGAGCGGAATATAATTTTGTATAGAGGATGAAAAAGAAAAATACCTTATAATTCTCGCCTCATCTTTATCAGAGCTACTTTCTGGTCTCTTTTATCTACCCTCTCTTCTATTTCATAGGGAATATAACCTAGTTTCGAATAAAGTAAGATTCCACTTGTATTGGTATTGAAACAAGAAATATGTATTTCCCGAACGTTATATTTTTCTAATGCAATTGATTCCATTGTTTTAATAAGGTACGAACCAATGCCTTTATTCCGAAACTTAGAATTGACAATGACATTTCCGATAGAACAATATTCATTATTTTTGACTTCGTAGAAGTTAGCGAAGCCTACGACTTCATTGTCAAGTAGAATAACGGTCGAATCGGAGCGATTTTCAACAACCGTTTGCAGTTGTTCCACGGAAAGAGGATAATCTGCTTTTGGAAACATGAAAAACAGTTCACCCTTGTTTTGTGGAAGATGACAAATCCCCTCAAAGTCAGTCATTTTGATTGGTCTGTATGATAAATCATTGATCATTTCACAAAAAGTATTGATTACTATATTGATTTGCTCATTTTATAATTGGTAAGGCATAGCTTATTAGCTTTTCGTTTTTGTTCTTCATCAACTCGGAAACCCTGCTTTTCAAAAAAAGGCTTTGCTGTGATACTGACCTCTGATGTTATTCTTTCGATTCCTTTTTTCTGTGCATATGCTTCAAGATATTTATAGAGCAATGTTGCTACTCCCTGATGTTGAAAATCTTTATGTACAAAGAGGGTATGCATATAACCTTTATCGTTGATAGATGCAAAACCGACAATGTTCTGTCTATGATTTTCGGCTACAATATAGTGTTGTTCAGTGAACGACTTTTGTAAATGTGTTATATCATCGCCACATGAAGCCCAATCTTCAACTTCTTGGGCTGAATAATCTTTTCGGTTCACGGTCAGAACTGTATTCTGATATAATTCTTTTAGTACAGGAATATCAGAAAATGTAGCAACACGTATGGAGAATAAATGTTTCATTCTTATTTTTCAGCAACAATAAACATCTCGCTGTTGGACGTAAAGTTGTTACTGTCTAAGATATTCTTATGTATGGTTACTCTCCGAAAACCTACATTTTTCAGAACCGACGTGATTTCCTCTTTCGAATAATATCTGTCCCAAACAATGAAATGCTTGGTTTCGGATTTTGTCAACAGGTTATATTGATAGGAAAACGCATTGTTTTCGGGATAGTGAAATGTTTGGCTTAATATCAAATACTCGTCTTTATCCCAAAAACCTCCTGTCGGAGCATAATCCCAACTTTTGCTTTCTTGCTTGTCTTTTAGCAATTCTTCTGTAAAGACATCGAATATGAAAATCCCAGCCTCGTCAAGAGATTGATAAATATTCTTTAGAAGTTTATCTCTGTCATTATCAGAATGAGTGCCCAAGTCGCAGTAAATCATGATAACTGTATCGTACTTTCCATCAGGATACTCATCAATATAATCGCCAAAATATAACGAATGTCTTTCCTTTCAGTGGTTGCGAATTCAATGGAAGCCTTGTTGAAATCAATCCCTGTTACTTCATATCCTTTGTCTTTGGATAAAGAAGTATATAAGCCGGGACCACATCCTAAATCGAGCAGACTATTTTTGGATTTTGATTGACAAAGTACAAAGTCAGTGATTCGTAATATAGATTTCTGCTTGCGGCTAGCTCCGTCAGAGATTGGATTCAAATGTTCTTTCAACATCTGTTGCTGAATATAGAGATCAGTCCATATATTGCAATCCGTTCTCTCGAATAATTGGGGCTTAGTATCTTTTATCTCTATGCTTTTCATTTGTTATTTATTTGTAATGTTAAATCTCGCTTCCATCTATTCAAGCCTCCCAATAAATACAATAGTCCAATCCCCAAAGCACAGACCGAGAATAATAAGTGATGCCATTGAAAAGAAGACTCAAAACCAATATTGGCAATCGCTCCCACTACTCCACGTATTAGATAGATAGTTGCAATAGTAAATATTCCCACTTTCAATAAAGGTAGTTTTTTGATTTTGCTTGCACCAGAAAGCCCATACAAACCAAATATAAAGAAAATGACAGCTACGAGGATTGTCATAGCATGGGGTAGAAGTGGGTGTATTTCTGAATTTCTTCTCATATTCTCTCCAACTCCTGTAACCTCAAAGAAGTATTCAGCATTGAACAAGCAAATGATGTGAGCAATGGCTATCAGTATATTGATATACCCACCAAGTTTTAGCATTTTCATATCTGTTGTTTTTTTATTAAAGAATTGACTTTTTGAGCCGAGTCTTTTATTTCTTTAGTTTCAGTACCATCAAATAATCCTCATCATCATCTTTGATTACTTCAAATCCCATTTTATGGTACAACTTCACTGCATAATTTTCTTTTTTCACATTCAAAGAGACTTGTTTATATCCACTCTTACGTAAATAATCTATCATAGCAGTCATCAATCGAAAGCCAACACCTTGATTGCGGTATTCTTCAAATAAGGAGATAGCAAATTCTGGTGTATGATCATCAACATAACCATATCCTTTTATGTCACCCGATATAATTCTGACCCAAACAGCACCGATTATTTTTTCCGCGAAATCAGCAACCAAGCAATAATCATCATTCTTTTTTCCAAAATTACAGATGTAAACGTTTACTTCCGGGATATTCAATACAGATCTTGGTATCAGATTATTCTTATCGGGTTGGTAAATGGCTTCATAAAGCATGTCTCCTAATATTCCGAGTTCGCTTTGTTTGATTTCCCGAATTATGATATCGTTGTTCATCATTTTATTTGTTTATCAAATAATTCTGCTAATTTATGAGCAAAGATGAGATTGACAAATACAATCGCACATCCAATAATAGTCCAACAAACAATCTGTTTCGTAGCAAATAAATTATTATCAAGAATAAAACATATAGAATATATGCAATAGATTAATGAAAGCATTGCCGTGTAAATACCGGGGATATATCTTCGAAAAACACAACATTGTACCATGTGAACTAACAAGTGAATAAAATACCCCATAAATACGGCAAGCCATAATAGATACCAATTAAATATAACTGCGAGAACTGTTACAATACTTAGTAACAAAAACTCTTCAGCCACAGCTACAGTAAAAGCCGGAACGGATAAACCTTCAATACGGGATAAAAGGCGTTTAGCCAATTTCGGATATCGTTCTGACAAATCATTCTTATTTTTCTCTATCCAAGATTTGAAGAATATTATTTCTTCAAATTCATGGAATATGAAAATGATTGGGAATAACCAGACTAAAGTTAGAATGTCCATTTTCTTGTATGTTCAACTCGTGTTCCATCTCCCGTAGAATATTGTTGTAAAGAGTTCTCTTTTGACTGGATAACAATATAAACCATTGGTTCCTGAGAAGTATTACGCATCCCCCTTATTCCTTCTGGAGCTACACGAATAACACTTCCTTCGGAAATAGGAAAACAATCATTGTCTACTTGAAAATCACCTTCTCCTTTGATAATAATATATGTTTCTTCGTTTTGATTGTGGGTATGAAAATAAGATAGCTCTGTCATGGGAGGAAGAGCATTAAATGATATTTCCGTACCTGTCGCTCTTGTCGCTTCTTTAAGAAAAGCTTTTCCTTCAATAATTTGCTTACTGATCGGATGAACTAATTTGTGTTCTGCTAAATGATCTAAACTACCAACACTAACAGCTGTATAATTCTTGTTATCAGATATTTGTTTTATATTTACCATGATGTTTATTTGTTTTCTCGTTTAAAATTTGGAATAAGGAAGGGAACTCCCTTTTTATATTTGAGATAGCTATTCCCAAATCTGGCATATAATTCTTTTTCTTCTACAAGTTTATGATAGGCACTCCCAATTATAAAACCCAATAAAAAAGAAACAAGCCCTATAGTATAAGAACCCGTTACTGTCCCCAACCCGAAATAATAAATTATCGCCCCTAACTCAATAGGGTTTCTCGTATATTTATATGCTCCTGATATGATTAATTGCTGGGTCGGTGCATTTGGAGCCGGAGTGCCATTACCAAGCTTCCATTGAGTATAAGCAGACCAATATAGTACCGATAAGCCAACAACTATAGTTAGCAATGATACTATTATCCTTATCGTATCATTTCCTCCTATATGAAGATATTTATCTATCTGAAAGCCAATATAGACAAATATAGCTGGCAATATGATTAAAAAGAAAACGATTCCGATAGAGAGCGATATCAGCTTATATGTTTTGGAATTTTTCCTTTTTTGAAAGCTCACCAATAAATTTACGTATTCTTTCTTCATAATCTCAGGATATCTTTATTCGACTTTTCCATTATTACCATACATGCACTGTCGCATGTTCGAGATGCTTCCCTGTAGCCTAACTTCATATAAAGATATAATGTATTGGGAGTTATCTCTCCTGTAAATAACTGATATTTTGAACAGGTTGGAAACATTTTTTCTATTTCAACCATCAAAGCCTTTCCTATACCTTTGTTCTGATAATCCGGATGTACAATTAGCTTCCCGACATGACACACATTTTCATTATCAATATAAGCCCTCACTGAACCGATAATTTCATAGTCTT
>JBEBPQ010000063.1:0-4966 GCA_040395835.1 Advenella kashmirensis | reverse complement strand
CTCCAGTACCTCAGTTTATGCGTTGTACGTAAATAACCATGGCTCTGTCTGGATATAAAGCAGGCAAATTTACTGAGCTGTCGAAAAAACAGAGAAAAACCGGGGGGTTAAAGTTATCCAGGAACGAGATGCCCATAACAGATTACTCTGGTTAACTCTGTACAATCAGGGCCAGAAAGCAAAGTTCTCCCTTTTAAAAAAGGAATTTACACATGGCATTAAAGATAGCGCTGGATATGCAAAAAATTGACCTGATCGCCAGGCACTTCGGTCACCCCTTTGATCGGAATAATGTATCGCAGGATAACAGATACCGTCCGGACAACCCTTCAGACGTCATTGAAATGGTTTATGCCTGGATTGAAGTTGCCCACAAGAATTCGGAGTTCTGGCAGGAATCTGACGTTGAACAGAATATCGGGCATATTCTGAACGTTCTGAACTTCGGTCCCTGGGCCGAAACGTCACCAGATCCCCGCTACTGGGTCAATCTGGTTAACAAAACGAAGGGCGAAGTATTTGAAATTTTGGGAGAGAACTACCGTAAGTCACTCAACCCTTACATGTAAGCGCTAAAGCCGTTCAGACAATGGCCCGTATCCTGACAGGAGCGGGCCATTTCTCTTTACGCTGCCATTCAGGCCATTGATGCCCTGTTTTGTCTGACGTATATCGCATTAGTCAACGTTATGGCTATTTTCCTCTATGAATCATTAGCCGCGCTAAAATATTCTTTCTGGCAAGGCCCCCCTTCTCTCCGCTCTATTAAGCACGAAAGCCCCCCTATCCTAATGGCACATGCAGACATAACTTCCTTATTTGTATCCTCATAGAAGCCTGCTTTTTCTATTACCACCAACTAAGAATCATCTCATTTAACGCTAATATTTCCAGATCAACAGACACTTTTTCACCCTCCCAATTCCATTTGCATGGACTCATTCTGATAAACAGACGAAGTTGCATTTTGGCGCCATCCCACCGTCACTCAAACCAGGCAACGCCCGCTTATCGTTCTCCTGCCTGACTGCACACATTCCGACAACATCTATGAATGGGTTGCCTGTCAGAAGAAATTGGATAAGGCAAGAGGGGATATAAACATTACAGACTAAAATAAGAAAAAACCCGCAGAAATTAGATGCATGTGAAATGAGTATTTTCTATCATAACCCGAATTTATTTTAACATCAGCACCGGAGTCAGAATAAAATTATAAATACTGATCTTTTACCAAAATAATTGATCAAAAAAATCATCAATGCAATATATTGAGATAATTCTCATTGCCCTTGATATACATCAATTTCACTTATGGGTATTATAGCAAGAATAGTAGGAAGATAATCATTCCCTGGTGCTGGCCTATTGGCAACCCGCTGTACTAACGGAGTCGGCGGGCATTTTTTACCGCCTTTATGCGTCATATCACTCCCACGGAGGATTTGCGTGAAAATGACATTGATTGAAGTCATCATTATATGTGGGATTACGATACTATCCTTGATTACCGGCCTGGTTATCGGGCAATTATTTTAGGCGTTTTTTGTTCTTTAGACGACAAAAACTGTGCTAATAGCGCGTTATTTCAGCGCGGATAGGCTAAGCCCGGAAATTCGGGCTTAGCGGACAAGTATCGTTCCGGTAATTGGCGGCAAAGCCCGCCCTGATAAAAATCGGCCATAGATAATACTCACGCACTCTCGATCAAAGTAATTTCTTAACAAGAGGTTACCGCCGAAAAAAACAGCCTCAGGATGTCACCGATTTCTGTTACTCATCACCGGATATTGTCGTGCTTTTTTCTTTTCCCCTGTTAATTATTTCTTTCAGCAACTACACGCTCACGGGAAAAGAAGCCAGTGACCGGATGCCGTCATTGCTTCAGCAACCCAAATTGCCCTGGCTGCCCAGCCTCTGGTTCAGGCCCCGTACTCCGGGTTCGTCCAACTATTAATGAAGCATACATCGCAAATTTAACCATTGGCTGACACCAAAGGGTCAGTAACGCAACTTTTGAACAACATTCATCATGCCGAGTGTTATATCAAAGAAGCTGGCGCTCTCACTCACCTGTCAGCATAAGCCGTACACACTCTTTCCACGCCCACAAAATACAACCAGCAACGCTCCTTCATTCAAAACGATTATGAAACTCATCATTCAAGGAGACCAAAATGAGCGATTTACTAGCCGGAAAAACGATAGTTATCACAGGGGCCTCAAGTGGTATTGGCAGAGCTATCGCACTGACGGCCGCTAAGCATGGTGCTAAGGCAGTCATTGTTTCAGATATTACCGAAACGCCGCGTGAAGGCGGTGAACCAACAACAAAAGCCATCGCCGCACTCGGTTTAGGCACATTGACCAAATTTCAGCATGCCGACGTATCCAGCCCCGACGACAATGACAAACTGATCGCTGCGGCTGAAGAATTCGGAGGCGTTGATATTATGATGTGTAACGCGGGCATCTCGCTGAGTGCGGATGGCGCCGATGTCAGCGCAGCAGATTTCCAGAGACTGATGGCGATTAACGTGAACGGTACGCTGTTTGGCGCACAGGCTGCCGCAAGACAGATGAAAAAGCGGGGTAAAAAAGGCAGCATTATTCTGATGGCCAGCATGGGTGGCCTGGCAGGAGCCGCGGTAACGCTCGCCTATTCCACCAGCAAAGGCGGCATTGTGCAGATGGCCCGCTCTCTGGCCGATGCATACGGCCCCGACGGCATACGCGTTAACGCGGTCGCTCCCGGCTCTATCGACACCGAGTTACTCAGAGCCACCCCAGGGGTCGCTTCCGTAACAGAAGGCTTCCGCCTGCGCACGCCACTGCGCCGCGTTGGTCAGCCTGATGAAATTGCTAACGTCGTGGTTTTTCTTGGCTCTGATCTGGCGAGTTACATTACCGGGGTGATATTACCTGTTGATGGGGGATTGTTGGCGGTTATTTAGTGAGTTGGGGTGAATGCCGGATAGTTGACGGTCATATCATTTTTGGTAAATATTTTCCGTCAGAGAGAAATGCGCTACACACTCCTTTAACTATTAGAATGCTCATTGATTCCGCAAGGAAGGGGCGTTGGCTTTTTTAAATACCACTCTTCACGCTTTCCCAATCAGTTTTAACTAGAGGGTATCAGTTTATTTATTTGCATAAACACGCAACAAGTCAGTAAAGCACGTTGTGTTCGCCGGCGACAGAAAATCACGTTTCATCAGCCAACCTTGCTCAATTCCCTGACAGGCAAACAAGATGGTTCCTCGTGTTGATTTTGTCGATCGGTTTTGCTCCGCCGCCCGGCGAACGAATGTTTAATGATCCTTATGGTGGGAGTTTTGCGCAGTAGTTACCCGGGCATAAGTCTGAAAACATGACGAAGATATATTTGGATGACCGGACATCCAGCTTTATTAGGCTAAAAGCATAAGATTTTTCATACAGTTATAAAAAGAGCTGAGATGGAGATTCAGGATTTTTTAAAAGTAGCCATTTAACAACTTGATAAATAAGGACAATAAAAAAAGACCTGACACGATTCCTGTATCAGGTCTAGGGAAATGGCTCTTGGGAGAGAGCCGTGCGCTAAAAGTTGGCATTAATGCAGGCTTGGAACGCCTTGCACTTTAAGAATAGACGAGAATGCTTTTTTTGCCAGTTTTGAGCAAATAGGGCTCTTTAAGATGATGGTTTTCACGGAAAATTGTTGGATTCGCCAGGCCGTTATCACCGGGATAACCGAGGTACAGCATCTTATCGTCCTCCCGTTTACGGGAGAAACTACAGAAAGTATAGGTGTAGTATCTGGAAGATTAAGAAAAACGCTACCCATGATAGGTAGCGTTTTGATAAGGCGACACCGTCTTCTCCCTCGACGGATGACTCAGGCAATATCAGGTTGCTTACTTAACCTGATATTCAACGTCGTCGTTAATCTCGTCGCCCAGCAGGTTTTCATCATCATCATCCACCGGCGTCTTGAACGCCACAACGCTGGTCGGTTCTTCTTCCTGCTTCAGTTGCTCGGACTGCCCGATAAACACGCCGCCACGCTTGATGGAGAAACTGATGCTGCGACGGGTGCCGCGCAGAATGCCGTGTTCGAGGATGTCGATGGATTTTGCCTCGCAGGTTCCCTCTACCGTTCCGTCAATGATGATTTCCGGCGCGCTGAGCTCGCCTTCCACCCGTCCGGCATGCATTACCCGGATCGTTCCTTCTTTGACGTGAACGTTGCCGCGTACGTCGCCGTAGACCTGAATATCGCCATCTACGTCGATATTACCGGTAAATAACGTACTCTTGGCGATAACGGTACAACGGCGGCTATTGTCAGCAGAAGCAAACGGCTTCTTGTCATCATGAGAGATTGCTGATAACGACATCGCTGCCGGAACGGCCGGTGCAGATTCAGATTCGGTCTGTTTTCTACCAAACATATGAAAAAATCTCGTTCTAATATTAAAAAAATAGAGCATCAGTCCTAACAGGGAGAGCGCCCCGGAAATCAGACAATACAAGTGGCGGTCATTAATGAAAAAAACCAGTGTGACCGCCCAAAACAGCCAGACGCTGCTAAGCAAAATGTTATCAATGAGATAGTGCTTCTTCATGTCACACCACGTCCTTGTTTTCAGAACATTGCCTGCCTGCAACGATGATTAGACAAACAGGGCGGGGATGAAACCACAGGAGCGACTATAGTCGATGAATAGTCACAGTGACAATCAGGGTATTTCTGTAATTGTCCATTCTGCTATCCGGGTAACATATCGAACATTTATGAATGATAAATTTTTTTAATGTTCATCAAACGACTTCTCGATAAAATTTACCCAGCAGATCGACATCAACGCTTTCTGCGCCTCTTTCGGATCCTTCTTTATGCTTTCCTCCATATCCGGCGCCTCGCGGGCCATGTCGAGCACATCACGCAAATACTCTTCCGTCACCTCGTCAAAATCCT
>JBEBPQ010000062.1:0-5077 GCA_040395835.1 Advenella kashmirensis | reverse complement strand
GATCGCCATTAACAATGATCCCGCCGCCTTTCCAGGTTTGATCGGCACTGGCGCTGACGGTGTAATTCGCATCAAAAGTCAGCGTACCCGCCCCCTGATCCACAGCGTCGTTCAGCATGATCTGTCCATCAGAACCGAGGAAGGTCATATTTTTGCCATTATTGAGATTTGAGCCATTTACGCTGCCATGCATATCCCAATGCTGACTACCTTGGGTGAGATTCCCTATACCGGTTTGACTATCAAAATTCCAGAGGATTTTTTCAGAAGACGTATTGTTGATATCAGGATCGGAGTCCTGATCGAGAACATTTTTAACATAGTCGACGGGGATGACAGCCCAGTTATTTCCGTTACCACCTGCACCATTACCCGAAGTTAGTACGCCAACCAAAGTCCATTTATTAATGGTTGTATCAAAGCCAAATAATGGGGAGCCGCTGTCGCCAGCTTCACCATACGTCGCCATCGGTCCGTTTGCGGCATTATAAATTTGTCCGGAGGAGGTCGAGATCATCTGACCATTTTGATAAGAATGAAGCGAACCTACGGTACCGCCAGTAAGATAGCTATAAGCTCCCCAGATATGCTGAAGGTGTCCGGACGGCGTTTTGATGTACTGCGTCCCAGAGCCTGCTCGATAAAAAACAGGAAAACGCTTTTTATCTTTATAGATGTTATTCACAGTACCAGCATGGGTCATTTCTGACGGGATAACCTCCGTTACGATCTTGTTCAGCCTTGGAACATGGAAGTCCAGTCCCCAGTGATTATTTCTGTCGACAATCGTATACGTATAGTTGCCATACCGGACTGACTGATAGCCGCCATTATGCTTAACACTCGCCACATACTGTGGGTTGACTAAGGTGGCGACGCCTATTTTATCAACAGAACTAAAATCAATCATTGGCGCTTTATCCAATACGCCCGCCGGATTACCACTTTTATCATATAAGGTGATATTGGATGCACCGGCCTGGAAGGCTCCCCTGTTTTGTGCGAAATCGCGATAGGTTTGATAGGGAAGAATGTTACCTACATCTGAAGCAAATATTATATTGGAATGAAGGCACGTAGTGTAGAAAACTATTAACAGGACAGATTTGGATACGATGAAAGGCTTTTTATTCCTAATTCCTCTGTAAATTTTAGGAATAACAAACGTTTCATGTCTCTCATGGCTGCATTTAAGGCACATATATTCTTCCTCTTCATAATTTCATAAATGAAACAATAATAAAAAACCACAAACAATGAAAAAAAAAGAGTCAAAAACGACAAAAATTTATCAAGTGCTATTAATTTTGTGGTGAATATTTTAAATTGATTCTCAAGACATCAATATCAATCACAAAAACATTATTTTTATATCTCTACGTATCATTGACGGAACAGAACGCCCACTATTAAGATATACGAGAAATTGTGGTCGTTATGTATTTCACTGCAATTGGAATTGGTTGATAATAATCAAAGAGGATTTATGAAATGAAAAAAAATAAACTATTAATTGGTGTTGTCTCTGCATTATTAATTTCTGGTTCAGCTGCTGCGGCTGAAAAAACCAGCGTTCTTACAGCCAGCGGAAGTTTTGATGCTCAGTCTTGTACTGTTTCTATGCCAGAAACAATGACAGCAGATTTTGGGCATGTAACAAATGCACAAGTGAACAATGCAAAAGCAATGGCAAAGATCGCGACTCAGGATGCGGGAAGCATCCAGGTTTCGAACTGTACAACTCCGGCATCACTGACAGTTACCACAACGAATAGCAACAGAAATAACTATGTTTACCCTGCTATGGATGTTGTTGATCCAACAGAAGGCCAACAAAAGGATTTTGCACTTTGGTTGAAAGCTAATAATAAAGATGTGACGCTTACTAAAGCATTCGCTCTTGATAACGGCACATATCCACTTACTTTAGAATTGGTTAAAATGACGAGCAACTTTAATAAAAACCGCACAGGAGGATGGAGCGCGACATATACTCTAAATGTGACGTATAGCTAAATCTTCTATTCGTTTTTACAGCATTACTTACTTTCTTCAATCTGTAAGACCGAAGAACTCTGTTCGTTCGTATTTTTAACAAGAACGTTCCCAAGCTTATTAAAGCCATACATTCGCACTATGGCTTTAAGTTGATATCCATACATCAGGTATGTTCTGACATGCCTGATGCTTTACTTAAAGAACAAAATTGTGATGTCATATAAAATCTCGAAGAAATTTAAGTTTATTAGCTTAGTATTGATAATGTGTTCACATTTTTCTTATGCTAATACAGATGGAATTACCCTCGAATCTACTAGGGTTATATTTGACAGTAGTGAGTCAAGCGCTAAAGTAAAATTAAACAATGATACAAACAAAGACTGGCTTTTGCGAGCTTGGCTTTCAGATTATGGTACTTCAAATAAAAACAATACATTTATAATTACACCACCATTATATAGAATTGGATCTAACGAGAGTATTCAATTTAAGATTAACAAATTTAAACTCGCAGAAAATCTGCCAAGAGATAGAGAGTCAGTTTTCCATATTAATATCATGGCAATTCCTGGAGTATCTAAAGAAGGCCAAGCACAAAATAACGCAATTCAGTTAGCACTCAACAATAAAATTAAATTATTTTACAGACCACATGAAATCAATAATATCGCTAAAGTTTCCAAGGCTTTTAAAGAATTGAAAACAGAGATTAATCACAATGCCCTAAATATATCAAACCCAACACCATACTATATAACCATTAAAGATGCAAATATAAATGGGGTTAAAGTTACAGGAATCAATGATTTTATGATTGCACCTTTTTCTAAATTGGCTATTCCTGGAAAAAATATCAAGAACTTTAGTTATTCGACAATAAACGATTATGGTGGGGAAACACCTAAGAGAAATATAACTTTTTGATTCAATAGCACTCAAGTTATTATGAGGGGATACCAATTGAATGAGTATTTAAGAAAATCTTCCCATTTTATAACAGGATTATTTTTTTTGATCCCAACATTAAGTTGGGCTAATGTGATTACAGAAAAAGGTAATACTCTTTATTTCAATCCGAAGTTCCTAGAATTATCCGATGGGAAGTATGCTCAGAGCATTGACCTTGATTATTTCTCACATTCCAGCGGCGCTGTTCCCGGGACATATATTGTTGATGTTATACTCAATGATAAGTTAGTTGATACAGGAGCCAAAGTTGAATTCAAAGAAATTAATAACAAATTAAAATCAAAGCTCACATGCCAACAACTCAAAAAGTGGGGAATAAATGCAGAAATAAACTCTAAATCACAAGCATCATGCGCAGATATATTAAATGTCTTAAATGACACACGTGAAAAGTTTGATTTCAATAATCAAAGGTTAATATTAACTATCCCACAAATGTACCTCAAGCCTCAAGAATGGCTGAGCACACCACCTCACCTCTGGGATGATGGTTTGCCCGCATTGATGATAAATTATACCTTTAATGGTCTAAAACAAAGTAGTCATGGCTATGTAAACCGTTACCAATTTTTATCACTGGATAATTCATTAAATATGGGCGGATGGCGTCTCCGCCAAAGAGGAAACTGGTCAAGCAATTCTTATGATAAAGGGGGCCACTGGCAACCAATTAGCGTTTACTTACAGCATGATTACTCCTTCCTACAAGGTGGACAACTAACAATTGGTCAGACTGCAACAGATGGTACTATTTTTGATAGTTTCCCTTTTGAAGGTATACAATTCTCTTCTGATGACGGTATGGTTGCCCCTGAACTCAGCCAGTACAGCCCTGTTGTAAAAGGAATTGCGTATTCACAGGCTCAGGTATCAGTGAAACAAAATGGTATTGTAATTTATCAGAAAAATGTTCCACCGGGTCCCTTCGAATTGCGTGATTTCAATCAGATTTATTCAGGAGATCTTGAGATTGAAATTCGAGAAGCAGATGGCAGTGTTCGCCGTTACACCCAAGCGACAGCCGTATTACCGATACTCCAGCGGGAGGGGCGGTTTCGTTATAATCTGGCTGTAGGTAAATACGATTCTAATTTTAGTACCTCTGATAATAATTCCGAGCCAAAATTCATTCAAACGTCGGCAGCCATTGGTTTGCCTGGCGAATATACTCTCTATGGGGGAGGAATTTATGCTGATATTTATATGGCAGCTCTTTTTGGGGTAGGTAAATATTCAGATTTTTTGGGGGCATTCTCTGTTGATATAGCGCACGCAAGATCGTATTTTAATCAACCCCACGGCATACAGGGTAGTCACCAAGGCCAGTCCTATCGTTTTATGTATTCACGCGGATTCGGTCAGACCAATACTACATTAAATATTACCGGATATCGCTATGCAACGCGTGGCTATTACGATTTTGATGAGCTACAACAGCTTCAATCAGGATACTCAACTGCCAGAAACATAAATAGCTATCACCAACATTCACGCATTTCTACAACAATCAATCAGGATTTACAGAACTGGGGACAATTCAACTTATCAGCCAGTAAGGAGATGTATTGGGATATGTCCAGTGGCTATAACATATCAGCGTCATACTCGCTGCCATTCCGCTATATCTCAACGATGATATCACTTGGATATAGCAAAGAACCGTATTACGACAATGCGGATAAATCTCTTTTCTTTTCGTTCTCCATTCCGTTAAATAGATTTTCTAGTGTGAATAATGCTTTCTTAACGGCTAATACTATTACGCACAACGGTCAGGTAAGACAGCAGACTGGTTTAGGTGGCTCAATAAATAATGGGGAGTTTAACTACTCATTAGCCCAAGGATGGCAAAATCAGAATCGAGGCGAAACAGGAAACGCTAATTTGAACTATCGAAGCCCATATGGTCAGATATCTGGCGGTTACGCCTATCAAAAAGACTCCAGGCAGTGGACATATGGTATTAACGGCTCCATTACCATGCACCCACATGGGATAACCCTTTCGCAACCACTGAGTCTTGACAATGGTAATGCCTTGGTACAGGCGCGCGATGCAGAAAGTGTGAAAGTATTAAATAGTACGGGAATTTATACTGACTGGCGCG
>JBEBPQ010000061.1:0-5448 GCA_040395835.1 Advenella kashmirensis | reverse complement strand
TTCTACTCCAGATATTTTTTCAAAAGCAGATATTAATTCTAATACTGAATGACCATTACCTGTTCCCAAGTTATATACACTAAAAGGTTTAAGTGAGCCAAATTTATCTATAGCAGCAACATGTCCCTCAGCCAAATCCATCACATGAATATAGTCACGAACACCGGTGCCATCATGAGTATCGTAATCATTCCCATATATTGAGAGAAAATCTAATTTACCTATTCCAACTTGTGATATATATGGTAAGAGATTATTGGGTATACCATTAGGATCCTCACCCAATAATCCTGAAAAGTGAGCACCGACGGGATTAAAATATCTTAAGCATACGATTGAAATTTCGGGGTGAGCTTGTGAATAATCATTTAAAATCCGTTCACTCATCAACTTTGATGTTCCATATGGATTTGTTGTCCCCCCTACCTTTGATGTTTCACACAGCGGTATAACATCAGGATCTCCATATACTGTCGCTGATGAACTAAAGACTAATAAATTTACAGCATACTTAGCCATCACATCTAAAAGAGTCAATGTTCCAACGACATTAACATAATAATAATCTAGTGGTTTTTGTACTGACTCCCCTACAGACTTAAGCCCAGCAAAATGAATTACCGCATCAATTTTTTGTTCTTGAAAAATAGACTCAAGAAACTCTTTGTTTAAGATATCACCATAATAAAAAGGAACATGATAGCCCGTTAGTTTCTCAACTCGTCTTAACGACTCTTCTGATGAGTTAACTAAATTATCCAGCACTATAACATCATATCCACTATTAATAAGAGAAACTATTGTATGAGAGCCTATATATCCAGCGCCCCCTGTGACTAAAACTAGCATAGTCTTATGACTCCGTTAAAATTGAACATTAATTTTGTAAAACATCCAAAATTTCTTTAGTCATTAGCCTCATTAGCTCTATATCCCCTTTTGACTCAACATTCAATCGAATAACAGGTTCAGTATTTGATGATCTGAGATTAAACCGCCAATTAGTAAACTCCATACTGATGCCATCTGTAAAATCTTTCCTAACTGCACTTTCACTATATTTATTGAGAACTCGCTCAATGGCCAAATTGGGATTAGCTAGTTTTACATTAATTTCTCCTGAAGAAGGATATTTTTCAATCATATCAACAACAAGAGAACTCAAGCTTTGGCCTTTCATACACAAGAGTTCAGCAACCAAGAGCCAAGGAATCATGCCACTATCACAATATGAAAAATCTCGAAAATAGTGATGTGCGCTCATTTCGCCACCATAAACAGCATCTTCTTGACGCATCCTCTCCTTTATAAAGGCATGGCCAGTTTTAGATAGTATCGGTATTCCGTTTCCCTTTTCTACTATATCAATGGTATTCCAATATAGTCTAGGATCATGAATAATTTTAGCTTTTGGATTTTTGTTTAAAAAAGCTTCTGCTAATAACCCTACAATATAATACCCCTCAATAAAATTACCTTTTTCATCAAACAAAAAGCAACGATCAAAGTCTCCGTCAAAAGCTATGCCCATGTCAGCATTATAATCTATAACTGCTTTGCGAGTGTCTTCTCTACATTCAGGTAAAAGAGGGTTAGGTATACCATTTGGGAAATTACCATCGGGTTGATGGTGAACTTTTATAATATCGACAGGAATATTATTATTATTAAATATCAACTCTATTTCATCAATAACATGTCCTGCAACTCCATTGCCACTATTGACAACCAACTTTAGGGGTTTAAAGTTGGACAAAGTAACATATGTCATCAAATGCTCAATGTATTTATCTAGTATAGATATCCTCTGATATTTTCCTTTCGTTTCTTTTATTTCAAAACCTTCCTCATTCTCAGCTATTTCCCTTATTTCATGTAAGCCCGTATCTCCGCTTATTGGCTTTGACATCTCGCGAACCAATTTCATTCCATTATAATTCTTTGGATTATGGCTAGCCGTAATTTCAATTCCACCATCACAGTTTAAATATGATGTTGCAAAATAAACTTCCTCAGTACCTACGGTTCCAATATCTAAAACATCTACACCTGAATCCATCAAGCCATCTGATAACGCTATCTTAAGAGAGTTACTCGACAATCGGATATCACTTCCTACGACAACTTTATTTGCTTTTGTATAAATGCCATATGCTCGGCCTATTTTATAAGCAATATCGGGGGTAATTTCATCATCAAGCTTTCCTCGTATGTCATAGGCCTTAAAACAAGTGAGCTTATCAAGCTTTTTCTTCTTAATATCCATGTGATTCTTTCTCATTAACTCGTTGAACATCATCTTCAGCTAAATATGAACCCGTTCTTATTTCAATAATAATAAGCTCAACTTTCCCAGGATTCTCAAAAGAGTGAGATTTACCAATGGGTATATATATTGATTCATTTTCATTTAATATAGAGATCTCATTATCAATATTAACTCTAGCTGTTCCAGATACAACAACCCAATGTTCAGCACGGTTATAATGTATCTGCGTTGCTGTCGATTGACCGGGAGTAACATTTACTTTTTTGACAAGATACCTCTCCCCCTGGGCAATAGATTCATGACTTCCCCAAGGGCGAAAAATCTCAGGAAGAGATCTATATTCATCTCGAAAGTTATCCTTTAAATAATCCACAACTTGTTTTACAGACTGCACAGAGTCCTTTTGCGCTACTAACAATGCATCAGGAGTATCTATTACAACTAAGTTGGAAACACCGATAGTTGCAATAAATCTGTTTTTTGAGAAGAGATAACTGTTCACCGTGTCGATACAATAGCAATCACCATTTAATGCATTATTATTGCTATCTTTATTTTCATATACTTCCCATACAGCAGACCATGAACCTATATCACTCCAAGTCGAAGTAATCGGACAAACAACTGCATCCTCAGTATGTTCCATAACAGCATAATCAATTGAGTTACTTGGACACTCTTTAAAAATACCACTATCAATTCTGATAAAGTCCATATCATGCAAAGAGGAATTGAAAGATTCAATACAATTATCATATATGTCTTTTGCGTATTTTTTTAATTCATTCAAATACTTTTTCGCACTAAACAAGAATATTCCACTATTCCAATAATAAGAATTGCTGGCTAAATATTTTTCAGCTATTTCTTTGCAAGGTTTTTCAACAAACTCATCAACCTTGAAGCAAGGAAAGTCGCCAGAATTAATAACATCTCCCCTTTTTATATAGCCATAACCAGTTTCAGGCTTACTTGGTACTATACCAAAAGTCACAAGATTACCGTTTTTTGCATAATGAAATGCATGTGTTACAGATGAGCAAAATGCTATATCATTCTCGATGTAATGATCCGCAGCCAAAACGAGTAAATATGGATCATCTTCAATTTCTAAAGCACGGAGAGCAGCCAATGCTACAGCGGGGGCTGTATTTTTCCCTTCTGGCTCTAAAATTATATTTTTGTTTAACCGATCTATACTTTTAAGTTGTTCCGCCACTAAAAATCGATGATCTTCATTACTTATAACTAAAAGCTGTTCAAGTTTCAGAGAAGTTAGCCTATTAATAGTTTTTTGTAGTAAAGTATATTTACCATCAAATGCCAGAAATTGCTTAGGATAAAGAGAGCGAGATAAAGGCCAAAGTCGACTACCAACACCACCAGCCATAATTACAGGTATAATACTCATATTATGAAACCTCATTAATGTATTTCTTTATAATAATTTTTTCATCAAAGTCAGTTTCCATTTTCATTCGACTGTTTAATCCCATTTGACAACGTTCATCATAAGTCATCGATATTATTTTCTCCATCGCTGTAATAAGACTTAGCTTTGAACGTGGTTCACAGATGAAACCATTCACGGAATCGACCACTGTTTCTTTACACCCTACATTATTAGTCGTAACTATTGGTTTCCCCATCGCACCTGCCTCAAGCAGGCTTCTAGGGACACCTTCACGGTAAAACGACGGAAGAACAACACAATCACTTTGAGCAATATAATCCTCGACACGATCACTCTGCCCTAAGTATTCGATTACTCCTTCAGTCTGCCATCTATCTAAGTCCTCCATTTTTACTGAAAGAGGATTCTTTTCATCTAAAAACCCCAGCAAGAAAAACTTAACATTATCTGCATATTTGTTTTTTAAGAATCGGGCAGCCTCTGCATACTCTTTAATTCCTTTTGGCCATAAAAGCCGTGCAACTAAAAGAAATTTTACGACATTATCATTTTCACATTTTGTGATTTTAAACCTTGTTAAGTCAACTCCTGAGCCAGGTAATAGATCTACTTTTCTTATATCAGGTAAAATATTCTTAGATGAAAATAGCTCAAAATCCTCGCGATTCTGAAAAAATATTTTTGATGCTTTTCGTTGTGAAATTTTATAAAGAAACTCCAAGACTTTTGATGACAAGTCATTCTTTATAAAAACACTACCAAGTCCAGCGATATTATTTATAACCTTGCATTTTAATATAGCACCAGCAAGTGTACTATATATATTATTCTTAGGTGTAAAGTTGAAAATAATATCAGGCTTAATTTTTCTATAGCTAGAATAGAATTGAAGTAATGTTTTCAGCTCAACAAAGGGATTCATTCCTCTTTGAGAGATATCAATATGAAAAAAATCGCATCCAAGTGATATCAATTTATGCGAATATTCATCTTTAGGAGCAACAACAACAACATCCATTCCATGCTCTAAAAAAGCCAGTATTGTATTTCGTCTAAAATTATATACATACCAGCTTGTATTAGCACTTATAACAACTTTTTTCATTTAGTTCCCTATCACGTTGTTCTTTTTTTCAATAAGAAAAATAAAATCCTAAATACAGTCAAACTATAAATATAAAGCGCTGCTTCCTTTAAAGAACCACTGTAGTTAAAATATAAAAGATAAGCCAATGACACACATACTCCTGCATGCCCAAAGTTTTTTAATGATACAGACTTAATATATTTAAAAAGAAATAATATGAAAAGTATGCAAAGCAGTAATGAAACGATACCAAATTCATTCGATATAATGAATAAACCAGGGACTGTTACAGCAAAGCCAGCAGAGTCAAGGTTACTGTTTATGAAGTTTACACCAAAGATGTTATCGAGTGAACGATAATCTGTAATACCCAGAAAAGATTTAGGTACAATTGAAAGAATAAACTCACTTAGGAAAAATAAAGCATGATATCCATCATTTATCAGGATTTTATAAAAAGAATTTGATATCTCATATAAATATGAGATATTTGACACTTGAGATAGACGTGATACCAAATACTCTAAATAATCAAAAAAATCTATATCAAACAAAACACCAGATCTAAAATAGTATTTTAATCTATATATATAAAAAAATGCGAATATAAAAATACCACCTAGTATAGCAAGAGTAATTTTTTTGCTAAAATAAATTTTCTTGTGAGATCGGAAGAGC
>JBEBPQ010000060.1:0-6187 GCA_040395835.1 Advenella kashmirensis | reverse complement strand
CGCAATTGCAATCGACCTCGGCTAATAAGTAATAGCCGGTTTGGTGCCAGCACTTTGTCAACGATGGGGAAAAAATACGCCAGCCGGTCTACCAGGAACGACCAGAATATGATGCCGGCGGCCACCACCAGTCCATCGCTGACGGTATCGGAGGGGCCTGACAACCCGTTGCCCACCGCTTCGGAAACAAGCAATACAACGATAATGTCCGCGAATCCGAGCGAACCGATGTTGCGTCGCCCGGCCACGCGAAAAAGCACATAAATGCACCAATAGACGGCCGTGCTCCTCAGGAAGGCCTCGGGTAGCGACTGCTGCATCTGGAATATGTCAGTCAACATGTTCATAGCTGTATCTCCGGAGATTGCCGCGTCAAACCAGGGGTTTGGGTTTTAGTATACGCATCGGGCATAAAAAAAACACCCCGCTTGAAGCAAGCGGGGTGCGGTAGAGCAGGCGCTGGTTGTCAGGCCAGCGAGGAAAATCGGCTTAATCCTCTTCGACGAAGGTCTCCTCGCGTTTCTTGCGAATCGAGGGGAGGGCGACCAATACCACCAGCGCCGCCGCCAGAATCAGCAGGGACAACGACAAGGGGCGAGTGACAAAAGTCGAGAAGTCACCGCGGGAAAGCAGCAGGGCGCGGCGGAAGTTCTCTTCCATCATCGGGCCCAGGACCAAGCCCAGCAGCAGCGGAGCGCCTTCACATTTGAGTTTGCTCCAGATATATCCGATAACCCCGAAAATCGCCATGGTATAGATGTCGAACACGTTGTAGTTCAGCGAATATACCCCGATCGTGCAAAACAGCACGATGGCCGGGAAAAGGACGCGGTAAGGCACTTTGAGCAATTTGACCCACAGGCCGATCAGCGGCAGGTTCAGAATCACCAGCATCAGGTTGCCGATCCACATGGAGGCGATCAATCCCCAGAACAGCTCGGGGTGGCTGGACATGACTTGCGGGCCGGGCTGGATATTGTGGATGGTCATGGCGCCAACCATCAGCGCCATCACGGCGTTGCCGGGAATACCCAGAGTGAGCAGCGGGATGAACGAAGTCTGGGCCGCGGCATTGTTGGCCGATTCAGGACCAGCCAGGCCGGCGGGGTGGCCTTTGCCAAAACGCTCCGGCTGACGGGATATTTTCTTTTCCAGGGTGTAGGAGGCGAAAGATGACAGTACCGCGCCACCGCCAGGCAGAATACCCAGCGCGGACCCCAGCAGGGTGCCGCGCAGCACGGCGGGAGCCGCCTCCCTGAACTCTTCTTTGTTCGGGTAGAGGCTGCCAATCTTGTCGGTAATGTCGACCCGGTTTTCCTTTTGGGCCAGGTTGTTCATAATTTCGGCCAGACCGAACACGCCCATGGCGACCACGGCAAAGTCGATGCCGTCCTGCATCTCTGGAATGCCGAAATCGAAGCGTGCTACCCCGGAGTTGACATCGGTGCCCACCATACCCAGCAGCAAGCCCAGCAGGATCATGCAGATCGCTTTGGGCAGCGAGCCTGAGGCCAGTACCACCGCGCCGATCAGGCCAAGCACCATCAAGGAGAAATATTCAGCCGGACCGAATTTGAACGCGACCTCGGCCAAGGGCGGCGCGAAGGCGGCCAGCAATACGGTGGCGAAGCAGCCGGCAAAGAAGGAACCCAGGGCCGCGATCGCGAGGGCCGCGCCCGCCCGGCCATTCTTGGCCATTTGGTGCCCGTCCAGTACCGTGACCACCGCAGAGGTTTCTCCGGGCAAGGCCACCAGGATCGCCGTTGTGGATCCCCCATATTGCGCCCCATAGTAGATACCGGCAAGCATGATGAGGCCGGCCGTAGGGGGGAGAATATAAGTGAGCGGCAGCAGCATCGCGATGGTAGGCACGGGGCCAATGCCAGGCAGAACGCCGATCAGGGTGCCCAGGATGCAGCCTAGTAGCGCGTACAGCAGGTTTTCTGGGGTAAATGCCACCGAGAAACCCAGCGCCAAATGTTGAAGTAGTTCCATCATGATTATTTTCCTTTAATCCGGCGGATGAGCATGATGACAGCGATGACGCTACCGACTGGGATCAGAATTTGAGCCGTGGTTGACCACTCCGCAAAGGGAGCCGGCCATAACGGGAAGATCAGACCCAATCCCTTGACAAACGCCAGCCAAGAGAAAATTGTCAGGAAAATGGCGTTCAATACGGCAATCATGAGGCTGAACTCATGGCTTGCCAGGCTGCAGAAAATGATAAGCAGCGGGGTGGCGACATAGAGGCCAAGGTGGTCGAGCATGACACCGTACAGGCAGATGCTGCCAATAATCATGAAGAGGATGTCCCAGTCGAAATGACCAACCTTGCTGTCCTCAACTTCTTCGCCACGTAGTGACCCGAGCGTGACCACGGCCCCTAACAGCCCCAGGCAGATACTGAGCCAGAACGGGAAATAACCGGGGCCCATCCTGCCGGGGGTACCCATGTCGTAACTATAGGAAAATATCGCGAATGCCAGTCCGATACCGATGAACATCAGTCCGGACCAGAAGTCCTGTTGGTTTTTTATGTGCATAAGCTGAACCTTCTCGTCTCCATATAAAATATCAGGTGAAAATCCGGTAAATTGTATAAAGTGCTTCCCAGGGCAGGGATGACTAAAACATTACGGTTTTGTCATGATTTCGGTTCAATAAGACGGTATATTGAAACCCGGATGAAATATTTCAGAGCGAGCGGTCGCGGCGTTTCAATTGGCTGTCCCAACAATCGAGCTCCGACGGGCCGGCGGGGAGGCTGTAATACAGGAGACAGGAACATGTGGCATTGTTTGATCATCGAAGATGATTATGAGAATGCGCGTTATATTGCAAATGGCTTGAGCGAACTGCGGCACAATGCCGTGGTATGTGGCAACGGCGCGGACGGCATGCGCCGGGCGACCGAGCAAAAATGGGACATCGTCATTCTTGACAGAATGCTGCCTGGCAATATCGATGGCCTGTCTATCCTGTCCACCCTGCGGGCTCTGGGCAACAAAACGCCGGTGCTGGTGCTGAGCGCCCTTTCCGGGGTGGATGAACGGGTGCGCGGCCTGAAATCCGGCGGCGACGACTATCTGACCAAGCCTTTTGCCTTTTCCGAACTGGTGGCCCGCATTGAGGCGCTGGTGCGCCGTGCCGGGGTGGACGAGACCCTGAAGGAACTGCGGGTGGCCGACTTGAAGCTGGACCTCATCTCGCGGCGGGTGGAGCGCAATGGCCAGGCGATCAACCTGCAGCCGCGGGAATACCGGTTACTGGCCCATCTCATGCAGAATGCGGGGAATGTCGTCACCCGTACGATGTTGCTGGAGGCGGTCTGGGATTATCGGTTTGATCCGCAGTCCAACGTGATCGACGTGCAGATTAGCCGCTTGCGCAGAAAAATCGATACTGGCCACAGCCTGCAGTTGATCCGGACCGTGTGGGGGGAGGGGTATATACTGTCCGCCAATCCCGCCGACCCGATGCCCAACAGCTAGCCGTCCATGTTCCGCTCCCTATCCCGTGTCCTTGACCGTATCTGGAGTTCCGTCTCCTTCCGGCTAACATTCAATTACGGCCTGCTGGCGATTTTTTCCATTTTGGTCCTGATGGCTTTTATTTACCTGCAAGTCGTCGGGGCCCTGCATTCACAATTGCAGCAACAGGTTGCCTCGACCACGCATCGGTTGCTCAGCGATTTCGAGGTTGGGGGGCAGGATCGCCTGGTCCGATCGATCGCTTTCACAATGTCGGACCAAATTGATTCGGACCGGGAGCTTTACCTGCTTTTGAACCAGAACGGGGAAAAAGTGATCGGAAATATGGAAGAAGCGCCGGCCTCATCCATGACGGAAATCGCGGAGATCGACATCGTCCATGACGGTCGGGCAAGTACCGGGCGGTTCAAGATCGTGGGCCTGAGCGACGGCAGCACCCTGATCGTGGGAGTGGATCTGGAGGACATGAAGCGGACCGTAACGCTCATAGGCCAGGCCTGCATGGTTACGCTGTTTGTCGCGCTGATGCTTGTTATTGTCGGTATCTTTATTTTTCGCAAGGAACTGGATGACCGAGTCAGTTCCATCAGCAAAACGGCCAGGAAAATCAGCAGCGGACAGCTCTCTTCTCGTATTCCGCTATCTGAAATACAAGACGAGTTCTATCATTTGAGTCATGAGATCAACTCCATGCTCGATCGCATCGAAGTGCTGATGCAAGGCGTGCGCCATGTTTCGGACACGATCGCGCACAATCTGCGCACGCCATTGACGCGAATCCTCAGCCGCCTGCGTACCGTTCAGCGACCAGGGCATACCCCTGAACAGGTGATGCAGGCTACCCATTTTGCGATAAAGGAAATTGAAAGCCTGAATCAGCTGTTCGAAAAGCTCTTACAGATATCTGAAATCGAGGCCGGGGTTTATCGGCAAAAATTCAGACACTGCGACCTTGCCCACATTGCGGAAGACGTCGTCGACTTGTATAGCGCCTATGCCGAGGAAGGCCGGCGAACCCTTGCCTTGCGGGTTGAAGGCGATTGCCGGATGCAGGGGGACGGGGATCTGCTGGCAAGCATGCTGGCTAATTTGGTCGATAATGGCCTGAAATACACCCGTACCCAGGTGCGGATCTACATCGAAAAACAGGGTGAGGCGCTGCGGATCCGTGTAGAAGATGATGGCCCGGGCATCCCCGTGGCGGAATATGAGAATGTGGGTCGTCATTTCTACCAACTGGACGCGTCAGCAAAAGGGTTCGGCTTGGGCCTGAAAAGCGTGATGGCGATCGTGGCCATGCATGATGGGAAGCTGGCGTTTTCAGATGGCAAGCCCGGGCTGCATGTAACGATTCAATTCCCTGCGCATGGTATGGAACCGCCGTTCCCGCAAGGGCCGCAAGCCGGCTAGGCCAGTTGTGGATTGCTACAGTCCTGGTCTGGTTGCGCTTGGCGCCGCTGCCATGCATATCATCACGATCATGGGCGATCCATGACTGTCTTATGACGGGGTTATGCCGTTAATTATCCTGCGCGCTCAGGACCACCTTCGTTCCGTATCTGTCGACAGCCTGTTATGCCCGCAGCCACAAGAAACGGCCCCGCAAAACCGGGCGAGGCCGTTGGGATCATCGGGCAGGCGATCCCATGGCCCGCACTTTTCACATACCCACGTGTTTCACATTCCCGTGCTTGCGGATCGGCGTCAGCCGACAGACCGTTTCGGGAAATTGGGAAGGCGCGAGTCACCGGGATGTTGCGGCAGGGTTGGTGGCTGCGCAAAGTTGCCTGATTCACCCCAATCGGCACCTGATTCGCCCGAAAAAAAATATAAAGGCTCATAGGGGAATATGTAAAGAAGCGTTAATCTATTCTGCCTTGACAAAGCTTTACTTCAGCCTTGCCGATCCATGGCACTAATATTTGTCGGCTTTCAAAAAATTAGTGAATGTTTCTGCATGTTTTCTCATTTGCCTATCAACAAATGTTTGCTCAAGCATTTTTAATTTTTTGCCAGCTAATCAATAAATAAATTTTTACTTATATGGATCAGTAATATCATGGCAAAGATCACACTTGGCGGACTATTCAATTCGTCCAATAAAACCGTTGACCAAAGTTCGTACCCCGGCGACGAAAAATTGACGGTAGACAGCATCGCAGGCAATACGACACTGACAATCAATAATGCAAGCAACTCGGATGATGTTCTGGACTTGACCCAGACGCGCCTGATTCCGATTGGCGGCACTTCGACATTGAATCTGGGAGAGAATGCGCATGTCAAGATCTCTGAGTTCTTTGACCTCAGCGCGGGACAAACCAGCAATTACAATCTGGGCCCAGGCTCAACGCTTGAGTATTCGCCACCAACGATTGGCGGCGGTGCAATCAATAGCACCAATTTTGATCTGGGAAGCGACGGCAGCTCGACACTGATCTACAATCCGGGCGGTCTGCAGCTTGACCTGTCCAGCTCGCCCAAAATCTCCGGGCTGTCCGCAGGCGACCAGATTCAAGTCAATGGCGCCACGCAGGGCGCAGTAGAGGGGAACAATCTGGTATTTCGCGATGACAATGGTCGTATCGTGGGTAGCTTTAACGCGTCGGGCCAGGATTTGTCGAAAGTGACCTTCGAAGGCGGCACCATGGTTTACGCTTGCTTCCTCAAGGGCACCCGCATTGCCACGCCAG
>JBEBPQ010000059.1:0-6264 GCA_040395835.1 Advenella kashmirensis | reverse complement strand
GCGTTTGAAGACGAAGATGCTCGGCGTGCCATTCTTGACCTGCGCTCCCAGTTAAGACAGACCCAGCAAAACAATGCAGATCTATCCAACAAAATCAACAATCTACAGCAACAGATCTCGCAATTGCGCGGCAGCATAGAAACCGCCAACCATCAGGCTCGCATGTCGCAGCAAGCCAACCAGCAGGACGCCAACCCCGATGTGCCGCCATCCGGCCAAGTGGGAGACCCGGTCGAGCAGCAGAGTTACGACAATGCGCTGGATTTGTTCCGCCAGGGCAATTACGCCCAGGCCAGCAGCGCCCTGAATCAGTTCGCCCAGCAGTACCCCAACAGCCCGCTGACCCCCAGCGCCCGTTTCTATGAAGGCAGCAGCCGTTATGCCAACAAGGACTTCAGTGGCTCGATCCAGGGCTTGCAGTCCATGGTAACGGCTTACCCACGCGATCCGAAGGCCGGTGATGCGCTGCTTGTCATCGCGGGCAGCCAGGTAGAACTGAACAATATCGCCGGTGCCAAATCGACATTGCAGCGCGTTGTCAATGACTACCCGGGCACACCCGCCGCCGACACCGCCAAGAACCGCCTGGAATTGTTCCGATAGTTCGCGCTCCGCCGGTCCGACCCGTCTGCATCCGAAAGCATCCCCGGCGACGCCCTGGATGCTTTTTTATCTTTTAAAGTATGAAAACCGATTTTCCACTTCAGACCCTGAACCTGCAGCATGCTTTCCTGACCTATCAGGATGAAGGAAAATCGCCCGCGTGCCTGCTCCTAATTCACGGATCGCTGTGCGATTACCGGTTCTGGCGCTGGCAGGTCCCGGCATTGTCGGCTGCGCTCAGGGTGATTGCGCCTGCCTTGCCCGGCTACCAATTCCCGGCGCCTGCCGCAGCCGAAGCGAGCACGCAGTTTTCGATCGCGCAACATACCCGCGATTTGTTTTCGCTCATGGATTATCTGGGGATTGATCACTTTGCCGTGCTCGGTCATTCCCGCGGCGGGCGCGTCGCCGCCGAAATGGCGATGCAGCGCCCGGACCGGGTAACGCATGTCCTGCTGGCCGATCCGGGACTGAATTCGGTCTTGTCCGAGGACAATATGCCCGCGCTCCCATACAGGGATGTCGCGCTGGCCGCCTACGAGCAGGGACAAACCGAAGCGGCGCTGGAAATTTTCATCGATGGCGTCAGCGGCGAGGGTACCTGGAAACGCATGGTGTCCTGGTTCAAGGCCATGACCCGTGACCAGGCGGCCACGCTGCCCAGCCTGATCCGTGAACCCTTGTATGAATTCAATCCCAGCCAAATCAACCAATACGGCATCCCTGTCACATTGATCGGCGGTTCGGATAGTCCCGCGCCGTTTCCGGCGATTCTGGATATCCTGGAACAGCAGTTCACGCAGGTGAGCCGGCATACCCTTACCCCGGCCTCCCACGGCCTGAACCTGGCCTTGCCGCACGCCTTTAACGATTTGATCCTGCAACAGCTGGCCCGCCCCGCCACCGTGTAGCTGCCATGCCGCTTTCGCCCGTTCGTCGCCTGCGCAAGTCGATTCGACAGAAAACGCACCACGCCCTGCGCCTGTCGAAAAAGAGCCTGCAACTGATCCTGATGTTGGCGGGAGCCGGATTGGTCGCGTTGATCTCCATCGGCTTCGCCCTGCTGGCCGATTACGCGCTGGAGAAAAACCGCGAATGGGTTACCGCCTTTCCCCACCTCATCTGGTTCGTCCTGCCCATTGCGTTTGTCATATTACGCTGGTGTGTGCTGCGCTTTGCCCCGTATTCGGCAGGTAGTGGCATCCCCCAGGTCATCGCTTGCCTGTCGATGCGTCAGGACACGCCCGGTAAATTGCGCCTGGTCGCCATGAGTCAAGCGCTATGGAAAATCCCCCTGACTTTTCTCGGACTGCTGGCAGGCGCCTCGATCGGCCGCGAGGGGCCCTCGGTGCAGGTCGGCGCGGCGGCAATGCTGGCCTGGGGCCGGTGCTGCCAGAAAATCGGCCTGCCGCTCAAAGGATTCAATATTCGCGAATGGGTTGCAGCCGGCGCTGCGGGCGGGCTCGCCGCCGCGTTCAATGCGCCGCTGGCCGGCGTCATTTTCGCCATCGAGGAAATCGGCAAGGGTCTGGATCTGCGCTGGCAACGCCTGGTGCTACTGGGTGTACTGGCTGCGGGGTTCATTGTCGTGGCGCTGACTGGCGGCAACCCCTATTTCGGCACTTTCCATTCCGCGCCGCTGCAGGCTCATATGTTCTGGTGGGTGCTGGTCTGCGCGTCCATTTGCGGCATTGCAGGCGGCGTTTTCGCCAGGCTCCTGAGCAAAGGGCTGGCCGGCTGTTTGCCCAGGGCCTCGCGCCCATGGGTCCGCAAGCATCCGCTATGGGTGGCGGCCATCATGGGTTTGATGGTCGCGCTCCTTGGGTATTTGACAGCAGGCAACGTGTTCGGCACCAGTTACGATGTCGCCAGAAACGCCCTGATGATGGCCCCACAGGAAATCGAACATTTCAGTGTCGCCAAGCTGCTGGCCACAGTCGCATCCTATTGGGCCGGTATTCCGGGCGGCATCTTCACCCCTGCGCTGACCACCGGCGCAGGCATCGGCGTAGAGATCGCGGCATGGGTCAATATGCCTCAGGCCCAAAGCGTCTTTGTACTGGTTTCCATGGCCGCCTTCCTGGCTGCCGCAACCCAGTCGCCGGTTACCGCTTCGGTGATTGTCATGGAAATGGCGGCAAGCCAGGCCATGCTTTTCTGGATGCTGCTGGCCAGCCTGATCGCCACGTTTGTCTCCCGTCAGATCTGCCCGCATGCGTTCTATCATTATTCCGCCGGGCGATATCGTCAGTTGGCGGTCACGGAGGACCATCCGCCCGCGACCGCCACCGGCGCGACAACCGGCAAAGCCGGTCAGACAACAACGTAGCCCCGCTTCACGTCGTTGGCACAAGCCGCCGGCAGTGAACGGATTGCGCACGCACGAATCCTGTCAATGCCCATTCGCCGCGGCCACGCCCTCACTCGCCGGTCATGGCCGCCCTGGCGGTTTTACGGGCATCGCCAACAACATCGGCGTACGCCAATATCGCCTGCTCGTGAGCCGGATCAATGCTGCTTTCGGCGATGGCCTCGGCCTGCCATTGCCGCACAGCCGGCAGCGCGAGCACGGTTTCCATATAGGTGGCGGCGGCGCCGGCCAATGGCAATCCGTAAGTCTGGAACCGGAAAATCACCGGCGCATACATGGCATCGACGGCGGTGAAGGTGGGGCCCGCCAGGAACGGACCGCCAAACCGGGACAAGCCCTCGTTGAACAGATCGCCGATGCGCGCCAGTTCGGTCTGCAGCGATGCCGGCGTTGCCCGCAGCCGTGCCCGCAAGGCACAGTTCATCGAGCACATCTCGCGTAACTGCCCGAAACCCGAATGCATTTCGCTGGCCGCGGAACGGGCCCAGGCGCGAGCCTGGGCGTCTTGCGGCCAGACCCCGGCATGGCGTTCCGCCAAATATTCGGCAATGGCCAGGCTGTCCCAGATCGCCGTCTGCGCGTCTTGCAGCACAGGTACCTTGCGGGTGGGAGAAAAGGCGGCGAAGGCCTTGCGCTGCTCGTCGATATCGGCCATAAACGGATGCATGGCCTCGGTAAACGCGATATCCAGCTGGCGCAGCAGGATCCAAGGGCGCAATGACCAGGACGAATAATTTTTATTGGCAATATGAAGCGTATACATGAAGTCTGAGAATCCTCTTTGGCAAAACCGTTAGATTGAGATCTGCGCGCCCAGCGCCTTGACGAACTGGGCCAGCCATGCGGGATGGGCGGGCCAGGCCGGCGCCGTCACCAGATGTCCATCGGTGACCGCGCTGTCGATCGCAATATCCTGGTAGTGGCCGCCAGCCAGCGTCACTTCGGCCGCGCAAGCCGGATAGGCCGAGCATTTGCGCCCCCTGATGACATCGGCGGCTGCCAGAATCTGCGCCCCATGGCAGACCGCCGCGATCGGCTTGGCGGCGGCATCGAATTCGCGCACAATCTCCAGCACACGCGGCGTGTTGCGCAGATATTCGGGCGCCCGCCCCCCGGGAATCAGCAAGCCGGCATAAGCAACGGTATCGACGCCGGCAAAGTCGAAGTTGATCGCAAAATTGTGCCCGCGCTTTTCGGAATACGTCTGTTCACCTTCAAAGTCGTGGATCGCCGTGGCGATATGGTCGCCCGCTTTTTTGTCGGGGCAAACCGCATGGACCTCATAGCCTAGCCCCAGCAGGAACTGGAACGGCACCATGGTTTCGTAGTCTTCCGCAAAATCGCCAACCAGCATAAGAATTTTCTTGGACATCGCAACACTCCCGGTCAGTGGAACAAAGACTTATCATAGCCTGCCAGCCATAAAATTTATAACAATTTCACGCGCAAGGGGTATAAACGGTTATTCCATATTACTATTACCCAACCGGCCTCGATTCATACCCGAATCGGACCGCTTTGTCCAACAACTTCGTACTGTATGACTTCATCTTCACTGTTTGCCTGGCTGCATGATAATCAGGCCCTGATGGCCTTGCTTTCTGAACATTGGACCTGGGGCATCTGCCTGGTCGCGCTGATCCTGTTTCTGGAAACCGGGTTGGTGGTCATGCCGTTTCTCCCGGGTGATTCCCTGCTGTTTGCCGTGGGTGCCTTCATGGGCATCAGCGGCATCCCCCCGTTCTGGTACATGGTCATGCTGTTCGCGGCCGCCGTGGTCGGCGATTACGTCAATTATTCCATTGGTCGTTCGGCGTTGGGCCAGACCCTGATACGCAAGGGCTGGGTCAAACAGAGCCATATCGATAAGACCCATGCCTATTTCGAGAAATACGGCGGCTCAACGATCACACTGGCCCGCTTTATCCCTATTGTGCGCACCATCGCGCCATTCCTGGCCGGGCTCTCGGGCATGGACCGCCGTCACTTCGCGTTCTATAACGTGCTGGGCGGGTTCCTGTGGATTTTCCTCTTGGTCATGGCCGGCTATTTCCTGGGACGCATTTCCTGGGTGCAGGAAAATCTCTCGCTGTTCACCCTGGGCATCGTGATCATCTCGGTATTGCCCATGGCCTGGCATATCGTCAAGCTATGGCGAGAAAGCAAGGCAGCGCGGTCCGGAAACGACACGCAACCCGGCAAAGATTGATCGACAAAGGCAACCGACCCCATGGTTGCCTTTTCTTTTATTACATTCCGTAATAAGATTGAAAGAAATAGTTGTTTCCCGCCGGGAACAATACCTTCTATCTTCTTGCTTTACGCTTGCTTTAAGCCGCAATCTGAATTGGAGTCCGCTATGTCCGCAATCCTGAAAACCTCTCTGACCGCAATGGCCTTGTCGCTGGCCATCCCTTCCATGTCGCAGGCCGCCACGCTGGACAACGTCAAGCAGCGCGGCCAGGTGGTCTGTGGCGCGACCACCGGGTTTGCCGGTTTTTCCATCCCCAACGACAAGGGGGAATGGTCCGGCCTGGATGTGGACTTGTGCAAAAGCATTGCGGCCGCCGTCTTCGGCGACGCCAGCAAATTCAAGATCGTGCCCCTGAACTCGCAGCAGCGCTTCACCGCCCTGCAATCCGGGGAAGTGGATGTCCTGACCCGCAACACCACCGTGACCCAGCAGCGGGATACCGCCCTGGGCCTGATCGCGGCGGGTGTCAACTTCTATGATGGCCAGGGCTTCCTGGTGCCCAAGAAGCTCGGCGTGAAAAGCGCCAAGGATCTCAACGGTGCCACCATCTGCCTGCAGACCGGCACGTCCAATGAAAATACCCTGGCCGATTGGGCCCGCGCCAATAAGGTGGAATACAAACCGGTGGTCTTCGATCAATTCAATGAAGTGGTCAATGCCTTTGCCACCAATCGTTGCGATGTCTTTTCCACCGATGCCTCGGGCCTGGCATCCATCCGCATCTCCAAGCTCTCCGCGCCCGACGACTACGAAGTCCTGCCCGAGATCATCTCCAAGGAGCCGCTGGGGCCTTTCGTGCGCCAGGGCGACGATGCCTGGCTCAACGTCGTGAAATGGGTCTTCCAGGCAACGGTCAATGCCGAAGAGCTGGGGCTGACCTCGGCCAATGTCGATGAACAGCTCAAGAGCGCGAATCCCAATGTCCAGCGTCTGCTGGGCGTCACCCCTGGCTCGGGGAAAAACCTGGGCCTGGATGAAAAATGGGCCTACAACATTATCAAGCAGGTCGGCAACTACGGCGAAAGCTTCGAGCGCA
>JBEBPQ010000058.1:0-6645 GCA_040395835.1 Advenella kashmirensis | reverse complement strand
ACCATATGCGAGAAGTAAACGGAAATTCGGCAGGTGGACGCAACCCAAAGCATAAGAATTTGAGAACCGTTATTTTGGATATGCAAAAACGTAATCTTTCAGTTGACAATCCTTATAAGTGGTTCAAGATACCAAACTCCGAAGCAAAAGAAATATATTTGGATAAAACGGAGCTGAATACTTTGGTAGAATATACCGAACAATTTGATAAAAGCTCGAAAGAATATCAAATCTTGAAAATGTATCAGTTTTCTTGCTTCTGCGGATTACGGTTCTCCGATGCTATGACTTTGACTTGGAAAGATATAGACTTTGAGAATAGTATTATTCGCAAAACCATGATAAAAACCAAGACCGATGTTATTACTCCTTTGTTCCCTATGACTCGTGATATATTAATGGAATGGTCAAAGAATGGTACTTTGCTAAATAGTGATGAAAAAGTATTCTATAATTATGCCGAGCCGACTGTAAACCAAACCCTCCGCAAGCACTCTAAACTTGCAGGGATTAATAAGCATATTACCTACCATTCCTCACGCCATACGTTCGCAACTCTTCTTGTAGTCGATGGAGTAGATATTTATAAAATCTCGAAATATTTAGGGCATAAATCTGTAAATATGACTCAACGATATTTGAAATATGATTTGTCGATAGCAAGAGAATCGGCAAGAGGGATTCATACGTTTTCGTGATAGTTATCAATGAATTGCTTGAATATATTTATCTTAGCAAGAAAATTATATTACTATGGTTAATATTCCCGAATATCGTTTATTTCTTAAAAAAGACAAGAAAAATAAGAAGAATGGTAAAATACCTTTGCATATAGGTTTCCGAATAGACGGTAAAGAAATTAGATTTTCTTTCGGAAAGAAGGGAAACCCTCTTAAATTTCTTGAAGAAGAATGGGATAACAAAAATAAATGTCCTTATAATCCATCTCTTAGAATCATTGTAAGCGAAGAAGTTAATCGAATAAATTCAGCTATGATTGATGCAGTACGACATAAGGAAGAAATAACTAAAGATTTATTGCAGAGAATAGTAAGAGATGAAGATAGCGATGGGTCTAAAGATGCTTCTTTTCTTGACTACTTCAAAAAATATATTGAATTCCAAGAAAGAAATAATGCAATGTCAAGTGGTACATTCAAAACCTATATGACAACCTTTCGAGCGTTAGAATCATTTCGTAAGGAAATTAAGATAAGAGATATAAACGCAAAACTCATTAATGATTTTGATAAATTCTTAATAAAAAGAGGCAAAGAATCGGAGAAAGGAGATGTCAAAGGAAGTAGATATAATAGGCTAAAGCATGTCAGAGCCGTTATTAACTATATTGAAAATAGGCAAAGAATAGAAATTAAAAATCCTTTTCGGAGCGGAGACGTTGTAATACCAAAACTTGAAGCAAACGGAGCTTTCTTGAACTTTGAAGAATTAGAAAAGATGTATAAGCTAATTCAAAAAATAGAAATTGGTACTCCAGAATACCGAGTTCTTATAATGTATCTATTCTCTTGTGTTAGTGGTTTCCGAATTAGTGATGCCGTAGAAATTAAATGGAGAAATATTGATTTTGAGCATAATACTTTTGTAAAAGAAGCAGTTAAGAATAGAGCAAGAAAGAAAAAAATATTAACTGTTCCAGTATTTGAATTAGCAGGAAAGATATTAGAGTTAGCAACCGAGAATGATATTAATAATGTTGAACCTGAAAATAATATCTTTTTAGAAGTAAAGGGAGATATAAATGAGATTTTAAGGAAATTAGCTGAGCAAATCGGTATTGAAAAATACTTAACCTACCATTCTTCTCGAAGAACTTTTGCTACTCTTGCCATATTACAAGGTGTTGATATACAAACCTTAAAAGAATATATGGGACATGAGAGTTTTAGAACTACCGAAATGCATTATAAAGGATGGGATTCGAGTTTAGCAGCTCATACTGCTAAAATTCTTCCATTGTTTGAGATAGAAAAAGTAATCAAGAAAAAGAAAGTAAAGAAGAGAAAATAATAATACTATGCAGACTGAATTTAATTCTATTGGTTTTCTTGCAGTTATCTTTATTATAGCAATCATTGTAAACGCTTTGATATTGCTTTATTATGTTTACGAAATGGCTTGCAAGAATGGGCGAAGTTCTTTTTATTGGGTGACTTTCTCACTTTGCTTAACTCCTATAATCAGTATAATACTACTTTCTTGCATTGGAGAAACCGAAGAAAAAAGAAGGGAAAGATTGCTGAAAGATGAAGAATATCTAAGAATGATGCGAGAATAAGACTAATCTAAATCACTAAAAAACTCTTTAAGCGTCATATTGTGAGCATCTACCACTTTTAGAAGAGTTTTCATTGTAATGTTTGCTCCGTTTTCGATTCGGGAATATTGGACACGGTCAAAATTTTTCTCGTTGGCGAAATCTTCGGCACTAAGACTTGTATTCGCTTTACGCAAAGCACGAACCCGATTGCCTATTTGAGATAAACGACTATCTTCCACCAATATTTGAGATTTCTTCTTAATCATATTCTATACGAAATTACGGCTAACTCCGCATCTATGTAACCGCATAAATAACGTTTGCATAAATGCGGTTTTATTGTTGATTATTGCTATATTTGTCCAATTATGAAACTTGTATCTAATTGAACAATAGCTATAAAATGAAAATCAATCCTTTTGAAGAGTTAAGCATAACAATTAAGCCCAAAGCCGTATTTCAGGCTTATTCCTACGAAGCAAACCAAGTAGAAGTAGAAAAGAGAATAGAAATGCTTGCAAAAATTATATATGCAGGCTATAATCTCAATGAAGTTGTAAATAACTATCTCCAAGGTAAAGATGCTCTGTCAGATAAGGTACGCAAGAACGAAATAATAGATACTTTCAATCTATATACCCGTACAATCTCAAATAAAGTTGAAGGAAATGAACCTCAAAAATTGCAAGATGCGATAAATACCTTTGTATCTGCAATAAAGCAAACGTTCTCTATCAGAGATTTAATAATTGCTTATTTTGAGAACTCCCAAGGTTATTTGGCTTTAAGTTCTGCAATAGGTATTGATTTGGGAGAAGATATAAGCAAGCAATTACAAGAAAAAGACGAAAGAGAAAACTCGCAACCTCAATGGAAATATGCAGAGCTATATTCTTGGTTCAAAGAAGTTTTGATACCCGATACTCGGAATAATAATATCAGATATTGGCTTCCTTCTCTGCAAATACCGTCAACGCAAATCGCAAATGTATTTATAAAGAAATATCTTCCTATTGAAGACCACGAATTACTGAAAGCAAATACAGAATTAAGTAAAGAACGATTATATGAATTTGCGGAAAAGATTATTCGAGTTCTTTGGCTGAATGAACCACTATTTGAAGAGCCTATCTATTTGGTTCGCTGTAACTATACGGGCAAATCAGCTTCCGAATTAGAATATTTATACGAAAATAATATTGTCTCTATCTGTATTCAAGAGGAAGAAAAGGAAGATCAAAAATATTTTAATGATTTGATAAACGGCAATAACCCTCCGTATAATAACAAGTTGCCTTATATTCTGCGTTTTGTCAATCTTGTTAATTTAGTAAAAGAGCAAGACCTTATTGTTATCGCTTCCTATCTTGGAAAGAATCCCAAAATAGGTTTGATAAAGAAAGGTTCTGAAATGTTTAGCAAGGAAGGAAGCGAATTTAAGTTGTTTTGCTTAAAGATGAAAAGCGTTTATTGTACTCCGAATTGGGGAGAAGAATTTGATAGCATTGATTTAAGGACTTATCCGATTATAAAGAGTATAATCCCTTCGCAAGTAACCATTAGTGCTGTAAACCAGAGAAAAAACGCTATCTACGGCATTTACTACGGAGTTAAATATCCCTTAGACTTATCTTTAATGACTGATTCTGCGATTGAGATAATGTGTACCGAGTGGATGCGTTCCCAATTTGCAAAAGAGAAGTATAGAGTTTGTTATCAAATAATAAGGACTGGGGGCAATTTTGCGGATGTCGATATATTGGGAGCGAATAATCAAAATAAGATTGTTGCCGCCCAAGTTTCAAATACTTCTGATATAAATCTGGTTAGCAAGAAAATAAATAAATTGAACTCTTTTAGCTCAGATGAGAAAATAATGTTCTCTATGGTTCATCGTCCCGACCTCAAAAAGGTAGATGGTTGCCAAAATATATTTATCGGAGACGTTTGGAACAATTTTTATTCAGATTCTTATTATAAAGTGATGCTTGAGAGGTTGGTAGCTCTATAAATTCGTATCTTTGGGGTTGTAATCCAAAGATAGCATGGTAGATAGAATAAAAATAACATTAGAGGATTTTTCTGGGAATTTTGAAAATTGCAAGAATATTACCAAGAAAGAATTTATTGATTATCCCGATAGGAAACAATATGACAATTTTGTCCTCCGCAATAAAACGGAACTTGATAAGCATGATTTAAGTGTTTCTCAAACGAAGAGTACTAAAAAGGTAACTATTGAGGGAAGTATTCGCAAATGGAATTATAATAACGCCACCCTTCTTGATTTAACTAAAACTTCATTTGAGAGAGCTTTACGCAATATTGCGAAAGAATTGAATATCTCTTTTGAGGAATTAATGCAAGGAAATGTAACTCAATGCGAAATTGGATTAAATATTAATGTTAGCATTCAGGCAATAGACATCTTGCCTATGGTAGTAGACTATGCTCATTTCAAGCGTCATGCGGAAAGAATAGATGAAGGGACTTTGTATTTTATTGGGTATGAAAAGAAGGCAAAATTATATGCAAAGCCGAAAGAAATTGCGGATAAATCTTCCATAATAAAGCAAGAAAGGAGAAGAATTGCTTTCAAAATAATGCAAGATAAAGGGAATGATTTTTTGCGGATAGAATTTACTTTAGACGACCAAAATGCATTCAATCATCACAAAATGAAGCATATCCAAAACCTTGGAGATTTATTGGATAATTACTCAGACCTATATCGCTTTTTTGTTAGGGAAGTCAAACGGTTCATTGTATTCAATAAGTTGAGTTATCAAGAAAAAGAACTAACTCCAAAAGAAAGACATATTATTTATGGGTTAGAGAATTTTGGATTTGAAACGTTTTTGGAAGAGTATCGGGCAGAGTGTATGGAAAGAGCCGAAAAAGCCAGAAGCAAAATCTCCGCCAAAAGTGATGCTTTCAGAGACGTAGTTACTATTTTGAAAAAGTATGCTTCGAAAGAAGATTATAATTTTGAAACTTTCAATGACGATATAATGAAAAGTCTGTTTAGGAAAAGTAAGGATGAAAAGATTGAATTCGCTGAATTATCAAGCATTTTAAGCGGAAAATAGTCTTTTCTCTTCTTAATAAATAGGAAAAGTAAGGAATAGAGTATATGAGGGTACATATTGAGAGGTGTAGAATATAGAGAACCCTTATATTAGAAAAGCCTAATATTATTGGCTGACCTTGTATAACTATACTTTGGTATTGTAAATAACAAACCCTCTTTGCGTATATACAAACGAAGCGTAAAGGAGAATGTACAGAACAACCCTTATATAATTGGGTGCTATTGCGTATTGCTGTTATTTACTTCTAAGCGCAATCGAATAACTAAGAACCGCAAAGAATCGCAAAGATAAGTTTCTATAATTGGAGCTAAATAACAAAGCTCTACCCAGATAATATAATACTTCTGTGAGAATATTAAACGCAGCGACTTATAGAATGACTATAACAATATATTGGTTGCCCGCCATTGACCTTTTACTATGAAATCGACGATAGATATACCGAAATGGAAAATAGTCTCTGTAAGCTTCTTGTTTTATTGGGTGGTGGATATATTTCTAAGGCTGAGTGAAACGAAGCCTTAGGGAGGGGGTAAAAAACTTTTGAGCAGATTTTCGCTCCAATCTTTTAAATGCCTAATTTTAGACTTTATTCATCTATACCTATTCGGCTTAGCTTTTAGTAAATAAATGCTGTAAATCAAAAATAAAGATGGAATAAGATAATATAAAATCAATCTATGATAAAAGAAATATGTAAACGAATTGATGATTCCATCTTTTTATGGGACAATAGCAGAAAAGAAAGTGCATTTCTTTTAATCTTGGTTGCAGTTGCGTCAATATCAAGAATAAGATACCCCGATAAAAAAGATGGAGATGCTTTCAGAGCAATAATAAAAGATTTTAGAACGACTATTATTAGTATTGAATATAATGGAAAATTAGAATCTGTTGAGCAGATATTTTATAAATGGATTAGGTGTAATCTTATTCACGAAGGAGGACTTCCAAGCAATATTGAATTTCAAGAGGATGAAAAAGATGGTTTTATGTCAATTAGATCAGGAGGTGCTCCAGAGTATGTATTAAAAATAGGAAGTGGTTGGTTTTATCATTTCGCAGATTCTTTGAAAAAATCTAAAGAGATTTCAGAAATAAATATATAATACTGTCAATCTGCCACTTATAAAATTGACTCTCGCAACCCCTATATGCGCCCCCTATAAATAAAGAAGCTCCGAAACTGTTTATTATCAACGAGTTCGGAGCTTTGATTGAGGTTCCTGGCGGATTCGAACCGCCGTCAACGGTTTTGCAGACCGGTGCCTA
>JBEBPQ010000057.1:0-6854 GCA_040395835.1 Advenella kashmirensis | reverse complement strand
AGGTCGAGGGGATTGCCGTTCTTGTTCCGGTGTAATTGCAATGATAACTAAAAAGGTAACTTGTTGAATTTGATCTTTTTATTTTATTACTTTAAAGGTAATGTATAATGTGAAAGCAAACGGACCATAGGGTCCGCTTACTTTGGTCAGCAGTGTGGAGCTGCTGGCCGACATCATTACAAACATAGGAGTCTTTAATGACTAAGTTAACTGTAGCAAATCACAGATCTGTTGTCACCATGTCAAGCCGTGAGATTGCGACTCTGACGGGGAAGCAGCACAAAGATGTATTGTATGATTGCCGTAAAATGTTTGAAGCGCTAAATCTTCAATCGGCGGAGTTTTCCGCCGATTACCAAGACCGTCGTGGGCGCACTTACCAGGAGTTCCGTCTCGACCAAGACCTTACCCTTACATTGATGACAGGCTACAGCATTCCGCTACGTCACAAGGTGGCAAAGCGTTGGCGTGAGCTGGAAACTGGTGAGTCATTACCAACTAAAAGCCCCACCGGCCTCCCTGAGTATCGTCGGGCGCGTACGTTGAAAATGTCAGTTGAGGCAGTGACGAGTCTGTTTGACCTGATGCCGCACCTCAGCCCGGAGGCGAAGCAGTGCGCCGCGGCGAACATCATCAATCCTGTAGCCGGGTTCGATGCCATTCCGCTACCGGTCATTGAGGAACGGCATTATACCGCCGGCGAAGTGGGGGAGATGCTGGGCATAAGCGGCAATATGGTTGGTCGCTTAGCCAACAAGCACAATTTGAAGACTGAGGGTTACGGTAAGTTCTTCCTGGATAAATCAGCCCATTCAAGTAAGCAGGTTGAAACGTTTCGCTATAACACTGCTGGCATAGAGGCGATTAGGGGATCGATGTAGGTATAAAAAACAGAAGGCCGGGCATCCGGCCTTTAATCATTGATTAGCTTTTTTCTTGATACTGATTCTCGGAAGCGACCATGATGTAAAGCGGCAGAGTTTGATTGAGGCCAGGCGGTAGTAGACTATTGCTCTGCGCCATGGACGGCGTTGGGTGCCATCTGCTTTTAGGAATCTTACTTGCTTTTGCAAATTGTTGGCATACTCCATTAGCATGTTATATGGCCTTTGGGAATGAAGTAAAAATAATTTTGATTGTTCCTTTGATAATTGCATAGCATCAAAATCATATATATGAATATAACTTTTAATGAATGCTTCATATCGAACCATGAGTTCGGTACTTTGCATTCTCATACTAGGAAAGTAAAGAGATATGAGCATCATTACTTTTGATACGCTGTTTGGGCCATCTTTCTCATAGGTATCATAATATTTTTTATGATTTCCTTTATGAGCATTACATAGGTCGGTGTACTTAAGGAATAATTCCTTCTTCAATTTATCCAACTCAATGTAGAGTTCTTCCTTCTTGGCTCTAAGGTGTTTTTGCTCTTCGAGTTTTCTGTTATGCCTGAATGTCATCCAGGGCGCTAAAAGCGTCACAACCAGAGATACAATCGCACCGATGATTGCCGCCTGGATCCGAACATCGACGGCGGTAGCTTCACTGACCATAGGGATTCCTTGCCAAAGGTAAAGAAAACCCGGCACGCGGCCGGGATACTTTTATTTTTTATTTTCCATCACAAAGCGTATGCTTAGCGACCTAAGAAGATCATTTGTTCTTATTGTTGGAACGTTAAACTGATCGCAGATATCAGGTATTTTGGGTTTATGGCTTCCTGGTCCACCTCTAATTTCATGAGTAACCAAGGTTGCTGAAAGTGTTTTAGCCTTTGCTATTAACCAAGGATCGGCAACACTTAAGAATTGGTTTATGTGAGGGTTATTCTGCTTCCGCTGAGAATATTCCTTTTGTACATAATTTGCTATTGCAGAAAAATGTCTTTGGGTAACTTCATCATCAACTCCTTCAAAGAAGGGTTTGTGGTCTTGTATCCATTCGTAAATGGCATCATCTTTATGAGATAATTCTTTATAAACATGGCTAATACTGATCAGTTCGCCAGTTATGAAATGCATGCCTAAAAAGTCCCAGAATCCAGGACATATATCAAAGCAGTAGTATGTGTCTTGGGCTTGGATAAAAATATTAGTGTCCAGGAGATAGTTCAAAGACCTAATTCCTTCTTGGCAAACTCCATCATTTTGCTTGGTCTGATGCCTATTAATCTCTGAGCATCACGTAAAAGCATCCTCCCTTCCAAGGCTTGAGATACTACAGCTCTTGCGAATGTTTCACTTACTCTGCCTTTTTGCAACCTTGTATAAGGAACCGGGCCACCAGGAGATTTATCATTGATAGAGTTGATGTAACGTGTGTACTGATCTTCCTCAATGAGCCTCAACGTTAAAGCTCTACGAGCGATCACCCAACGACTAACCTTGAATATTTTTGTCATAGGTTGGACATTTAAAGACCAATCCTCATCATCAATCCAATTTTTTATAAAGACGTTTGCTGGTGTTAAAAACTCTGCTGCAACTGCATTGCACAGAACTTCCTCTTTCCTGTTTGTGGAATGAGAGATATCAGAAATCCCAGACTCTCCGATCATCAGGTGAGCTAGTTCGTGTATCAGAGTAAATAGTTGGGCGGATTGCGCATCGTTGTTATTAATAAATATGACAGGGGCATACTTGTCTGCAATACAAAATCCCCTGAAATCATTAACGCTAATTGGCCGCTTGGTGCTGTTTTTTACGACACCATTCTTCATCACAAGTATGCCATTCCTCTCTATCTCTTTGATTAAGCTAGAAAGAAAACCTTCCCATTTGCTAACTTTAGGAGGAATAGGAACTTTGATGTATTTTTTGATGCCGGACACGATGTCATCGACATGGCTGTCAACGGTATATAAACCAATCAATTCAACAGGTAAGAATCCGTTTTCTATAGCATATTCCTTGTACCAGTCCGCTTTTAACATGACGTCATCAATGGTTTCTCGGAGCTCTATAGAAACATCAACTTCTCTACTGCCAACAGTTCTTCGGTCAGGGATGGGTAATTGCTCTTCAATCGGCTCATCCAGGTACAAAAAACCAAAAGGAATGTGAACCAGACCCGCAAATCGCTGAGCTTCGGCAAAGCTTATGGGGTGTTTCCCATCCTCCCATCCTTCAATGGTGCTGATTGGCTTCTTCATTTTTTCAGCAATATAGGCGCAGGAAAGGGAGGCTCGCTCTCTTGCCCATGTAAGCATCTTATTGTTGATGTACGCCGTAGCCATTAGGTTTAACCACCATGAAACATAAGGAACAATTGAATTGTTATCGATATAAAAATTTTGGTCAATCAGGTTATACCTTTCAATTTTGTGTGTTGTAGGCTATGTGATTTACATCAATGAAGTAGACAACCTTATGAAAAGCCCAGGCTGCACCCCGGGCCGACACATCACACAATCTTGGTCTGCTGGCATATAAAGGAGGAGTGGGTTTCGATCACCCCGAGCCGCGTCCGAGCTTGATGCACGTAGTAGCGTATGACTTCCAGTTCCCGAACGGCGCCGGAGACGTTCACCCCTTGGTCTCCGATCGCCTGAATCAGCACCCGCAATTGCAGGAGCCCATTGTCCTGAATCAGTTCATCTATGACTTCCAGCCCGATATCAGTGTTACTGAACACGCATTGTTTTTTTAATTCAGGCATACAGACCTCTCATGGTGTTGGAGATGAAGAGTTTTTCGTGCAGCCTGGCCGGGCGTCCTTTGAGTTTTGGTTGCGTTTAAACTTTGTGCAAATAGGTTTGATAGATCAGTTTTAAAATTCTGATCGTTTTCACCGATCAATTTTCGATGGTCAAAAAGAAGGGCAGCCGTGGCCGCCCTTAGGAATGGTGCTTATTGCTGCAGTGTGCCGGTCACATGCTCGATATACTGGGCGTGCGTTCGTATGTCGCTGACGATGCCGCGTAGCTGGTTGGCATAACCGCGGATAACTTCAATCTCCCGATCGGCTGCAGTCATATCGTGACCATCTGCACGTAGCCACTCAATCAGCGCCAGCAGGGCGCAGGCGTCGCTCTTATCGAGGAAGTCCTTGATGATGGTCTTATCATGCTTGCGCGTCACAGGGAGGCTGTAGTCACGCCGACGCGGGATGAACTCACCCTCATGTACAAACTTCTGCAACTTATCGATCAGGGCAGCGAGAGTTGCAGTACCGGCCAGATCGGCAAGGGTGCCGCTGATGGTGGCTTGCTTCTCATGCTTATCGAAGTAGCAATCCTCCAGTCGTTCAAACACATCCCAAGCTTTCTCTGTGTCCAGCATCTTGGCATGACGCGCTGCGCCGCGTTGTGTCCAGAGGGTGAGGGCGCGTGTTTTTGATGAAATTTGTGACTCGCTCAAAGATAGTCTCAAAGCCGAAAGTTCTTTCCCCGCCACTTTAAAAAAGTGTTTCCCGTCAATGAACCTGTCTTTATTACGGTTATGGTTTTGCTGGATACGAATTGGTTCTGTGCCGTACACCATAGCAAGGATGTCAGTAGTGATTACTGGTCTTTCATGAAACATGACGGGCAGAAGACTTTCTAAGACAATAGGTTTTGCGTTCATGGTAATCTCCTTCGACTTTATCGATCACCACCTACAACGCCAAATGAGGGTGGTGAACTGGACGAGGTTGGCGTACCGGCGTCGAAGGAGACCGGCGCATCTTGCGATGCCCCCGCCCAGCCCACCATTGATAGGGTGTAGCTGTGCCGCACAAACAAAAAACACGCAAGCGCGTGTTAGGTGCGCCTTCAGACTTTCGGGACGCCAATCCCGGCACCAGATTTTGCTGGCGCGTAAACACTATGGCGCATCTGTGCGAGAATTAAAATATCCCAGAAGGTAATAATTCGCAATTTTGTTGGTAATGGTAGGTAATAAAGAAGCGGGCCGCGATGATGCCGGCCCGTCTGATCATTGCTTGTAAAGGCTGAGTAGATATTGAAGGTGGGTGAGGGCCTGGCTTTTCAGTTGCGTGCTATGCGTCACAAAATTCTTTAGAGCAACCAGTTCTGCCCAGGCTGCACTGACATTCTTACCTTCATTTTCTAACTGCGTTAGCAACCTCTCTAAGTTTGAGTCTGTAACTAACCCTTTGACGCCCGCTTCCGTGTGCACATCACTGGAGTAATTTTTACTGGCCCGGCCATCATGCCGCGGCCTCTCTTCATCTGCGCCCGTGGTGCCCATATTAAAATACCTCACTGCCAAAACAACTGTATAAATATACAGACATTATATCAAATTTCAGCACTTGTCACTGATTGATTACCTTATGAGTAACCTCAAATTTCAATTATACATAATTTAATCCATTTATGGGTTAATATAACCATAGGTAGGAGGTGATCCCCATCCAGGAGAATCGGCAATGACGGTATCAACAGAAGTAAACCATAACGAATATACGGGTAACGGGGTTACTACGATATTCCCGTACCAGTTTCGCGTGTTCAGAGCGGAAGATTTGCTGGTTACTGTAAATGATTTGAGTGGTGTTGAGACGGTACTGACGCTTAACACTGATTATACCGTGGTAAGCGCCGGCATTTACCTTGGTGGGAATGTTGTGCTGCCTCAACCGCTGGCGAGCGGGTGGGGGATCTCCATTATACGTAACCTGCCAGTAACGCAGGAGACAGACCTGCGCAATCAGGGGCGCTTCTTTGCTGAGGTACATGAAGACCGCTTCGACTATATCACTATGCTGATCCAACAGGCTTTCAGTTGGTTGGGTCTGGCATTACGTAAGCCATCATTTCTATCCCGGTACTACGATGCACTGGGTAACTGGATCTCCAACCTGGCCGATCCGGTGAAGCCGCAGGATGCTGCGACAAAAAATTATGTGGATAGTGTCGGGCAGATCAACTTAAACAGGACACTGCGAGTTCCTGAGACGTTCGTACAGCCGGTACCTGTAATTGAACGGCGTCGAAACAAAATTTTAGCGTTTGATAACTCAGGAAACCCGTTACCCGTATTACCAGAAAGTGGCAGTGCTGCTGATGTATTGATCGAACTGGCTAAGCCTGATGGATTTTTAAAAATTGGTGGACAGGATGAACGATTTAATGATCTTCGTGCGTATGTGATGGAGGGGGATCCTGCTCATCCTGATTACACCGAGGCTTTAAAGCGCGCCATAGCTGCCGGGGCGTCTCCAATTTACATCAATATGCCGGTTGAAATCACAGAGGACCTTAATATTCCAGATGGGATGCTGTTGCAGTTCGGCCCCGATGGATATTTGACATCTAGCAGCGATTTGCGAGTAAATGGTTTAATTAACTCGTTTGGTGGAACTGATCCAATTCGCGGGAACACCATTATCCCGATGCCTATTACTCTGATGGTTCCTGAGCAATATCCCACGATTCAGGCTGCTGTCGATGCAATACCGAATAACTATTGGCAGCGGGTTATTGTATCGATTGCGGACGGTACTTATGACGAAGATGTCAGAGTTAGGGATAAGAAAGGGTGCTCGCCGTTATACCCACCGTCATCCGGACAGCAGGCCATAATAGTTATTAAAGGACGCAGTGCGGATAGTTCGAAAGTTAATGTAAAATCTTTTCAGGTTTTTGCTTGTGGAGGTACGCCTTATTCTCCAAGTATTGAAGACATTAATGTTACTAATCCGACACATAGTGATGAAAATTGCTCTGTTGAATTTTACGGTTGTACGTCAGGGGCGGTAAACAGATGCTCTTTTAATGGCGTTGGGGTTGATAAGTGTATTGAGGCGTACAACAGTACAATATCTGTTGAAGGTTGTGATTTTGGTGATGAAATAAATAATAAGGGAATGGTTGTAAAACATGGTGGAATCATCATGTCAAA
>JBEBPQ010000056.1:0-8225 GCA_040395835.1 Advenella kashmirensis | reverse complement strand
TTGCGCCGCACCGAAGGCATCCTCAATTCCATGACGCCGCAGGAGCGCAGCAAGCCCGAGTTGCTCAAGGCCTCGCGCAAGCGCCGCATTGCGGCGGGCGCGGGCGTGCCGGTGCAGGAAGTGAACAAGCTGCTCAAGCAGTTCGAGCAGATGCAGGGCATGATGAAGCAGTTCAAGAAGGGCGGCATGGGCAAGATGATGCGCGCCATGGGCGGTCTCAAGGGCCTGCGCAGCGGCATGGGCGCCTTCGGCAACTTCAAGAAATAGTTTTGTTGAAAAGTTTCCCGGCAAATTAAACAATAATTTGATAGGGGGCTCGTTATAAAGGTGCATCGACACACGGGGTGTCGGTGCATTTTTTTTATGAGTAGCCCTTATGTCCATGACGCAAGTTTCTGAAAGTCCGGTCGATGTTGGTGCCGGTGCGCCCCCTGAATTGCTCCAGGCCGAGCCCGCGGATCCTTCCTCGGCCGTGTTTGCGCGGCTCAAGCGCTTAAGTCGCGTGCAGCGTATTCGCCGCGTGCTGCTGGTGTTGTCCGCAATGGCTATCCTGGCGCTTTGCCTGTTTACCGATTCGGCCTGGCGCAATGCGGCGCTGGTGCATGACCTGATCCAGACGGTGGGCCTGGTGCTGACCCTTGGCGGCGCGCTGGGCCGCATCTGGTCTTCGCTATACCTGAACGGCCGCAAGAATACGGCGTTGATGACCTACGGTCCGTATTCGCTGACGCGCAATCCCCTGTATGTGTTTTCCATTATGGGGGTCACCGGCATGGGCCTGCTGTCGGGTTCCTTGCTGACGGGCCTGGTCAGTGGCGGCCTGATCTACCTGGTGTTCAACTGGGTGATCGCGCAGGAAGAAGAAACGCTGACCATGATTTTCGGCGACGCGTACCGCAAGTATATGCAGCAGGTGCCGCGCCTGGGTGTGACGCTGCGGCACTGGAACAATCCCGAGAACCTGGATATTTCCATGAAGGCGCTGGGCCGCACGGTGCGCGAGGCCCTGTGTTTCCTGCTCGCCATTCCCTTCTTTATCCTGCTCAATTTCCTGCACAAGGATGCCTTGCTGCCGGTGGTGTTTCACTTGTTTTAACTGGGGCGCAAGCCCCCCCGGCCTTTGCGCTGGCAGGTGAGGCCGGGTTGATACGGGGTGCGCCAAATCGGCCGGTTGAATGATGAGTGTGTTATCTGATTGCCTGGGTGTTGACTGCAAGGGGGGCGTGTCCGTGGCCGTCTCCGTTGTCAATGCGTTGCCCTGCCGGTGGCGGTGCTGGCGCGCATGCCCATGGTTGTGTTTACGCGGTACCGGTGGGGTTGTCGTCGGGCAGCCAGGTGGGCAGGTTGACGCAATGACGCGAGGCGTGCATGCCGTTGGGGCAATGCGGCAGGTCCAGCGGCTGCGGATGCATGGGCGTGGTAAACCAGACGCCGATATCGCAATTGAGTTCCCTTGCCAGCGCGCGGGTGTCGGCTTTTTGCGCCGCGTCCACCAGGATCGGAAAGCGCAGCCAGGTGGATTCGGCGTGATCGATATCGCGTGCGCAGGCTATGCCGCGCGCTTCGGCCCATTGGCGCCAGTAGGCGGCGCCCGCGCGCCGCTTTTCAAGGATAAATGGCAACTGTCGCAGTTGCTGCAATAGCAGTTGCGATACGCTGTCGGGCATGCGCCAGCGATACTGGGCGGTGAACAGGCCGCTGAGTTCGGCGGTTTGCATTTGTGGCACCGGCTCATGGCCGCGAAGGCTGGCGGCGCGCGTTCGCCATGCGGCGGCGGGCGCCTGTTGCGCCTGCGGGGAAGCCTGCCAGCATTGAAACACCGTATAAAGCAGGTTGTGAGTGTATGCCTCCGGGGGCGGCGGTGTTTGCGCGTGCACCCGCATTAGCGCTTCGCCTAGTTGCGGGTGGTCGGTTATGACCCAGCCGCCCTGGATCGTGTTCACGATCTTGGAACGCTCGCTGCTGAAGAACGCAATGTCTCCCAATGAGCCCAGCGCCTGCGCGCGGTATTTGCCGCCGGTGGCATGCGCGCAATCCTCGATGATCCACAGGCCGTTTTCCCGGGCGATGCGGCAGAGTGCCTCAATGTCGCGGCAGACCAGGCCGAAGGTGTATTGCAGGAGCAGGGCGCGGCTTCTGGGGGTAATGGCTTTTTTCAATGTGTCGGCGGCCATGCCGAAGGTGTCCAGCTCGATATCCACGAAGACGATTTCCACGCCATTGAACGAGAAGGCGTTGGTGACGCACTGGCAGGTGAAGGCGGGCACCAGCACCTGGTCGCCTGGCTGCAATCCCAGGGCCTGCACGATGGCGTAGAGCGCGGCCCGTCCACCCATGAAGCTGGCGGCATGTGTCACGTTCCAGGTGCGGCGGATCGTGTCGTGCAGCGTGTCGGTGGCGCCGACAGGGTGTGCTTCATGGATAATACAGTTGATGGCGGTTTCAGCGTTTTCGGCGCTAAGTGTATTATTCAGTAGCGGCAGAGGATAAGGAAAACGCGGGTTTTTCATGGGTATTAAGGGTAGTCACTAGTAGGCAGCGTTTATTTGAGGTGTATTACAATAGCATAACAGTTGAGGGGTGCACATCCCTGACTACCCTGATTGATTCCTCTCTCTTCTTACCCGGTACCCGGAGAAATCCTATGGATATGCGCAGCAAGTCGTTTGAGCGAAAATGGCTTTGCCTTTTTCTGTTCATGTATGTTTTCATCATGATTCCCTTTCCCTTCTTCTTCAACACCGACTATGTGGCCGGGTGGTTGGGCGTGCCCGTTTTCGTCTATGGCTGGATTATCCACGGCGTGGTGGTGCTGGCCCTGATCATGCTGTTTGCGCACCAATGCCTGAAGCGGCCCGAATACCAGGACTTTACCGAGGAAGAAAACGAGGTGGTACGCCGCCGGGAGCTGGGCCATGAATAATACCGTCGCGATGGTGCAGCCGGATCCGGTCGCCTTTTACACGACACTGGCGATTTTTTTCCTGATCATGGCGGGGATCGGCTGGTACGCGTCCATGAAGACCAAGTCCCTGAGCGATTTCCTGGTGATGGGCGGCAAGGCCGGTGCCGTGGTGGGCGGGTTCGCCTACTTTGCCAGCCAGTACAGTATGAGCACGTTCATGGGCGTGCCGGCCATGACCTATGGCACCGGCTTTGCCGGCATGAGTGTCTCCGTGCCCGGCCTGGCGTTTTCCATGATTATCCCGGCCCTGTTCGTGGGTCGCAAGCTGATGCTGATGGGCCAGCGCTACGGCTTTATGACCATGACCGATTACCTGTCGGATCGCTATGAGTCCAACGCCATTCGCGGTGTGCACGCGGTGATGATGCTGGTGTTCGTGATTGCGATGATGGGCGCGCAGACCGTTGGCGCCGGCGTGATCTACAACGTCTTTACCGGCGGCCCGGAATGGGTCGGCGTGGTGGTCATGGGCATTGTGGTGGTGTTCTACTGCATTGCCGGCGGCATGCGCGGCGCCATGTTGACCGATGTGCTGCAGGGCGCGCTGATGGTGGCCACCGCCATTGTCACGTTTGTGATTACGGTACAGGTTGGCGGCGGCATGGAGGCCATTACCGCCAAGCTGGCCAGTACCTCGCCCGGGCACCTGGCGCATCCGGGCACCAACAATAACTTCCCATGGCCCGCCTATTTTTCAATGATCGTGATGTGGAGCTTCTTTACGATCGGCCAGCCGACGCTGTTCACCAAGTTCTTCACCATGAATAGTTACCGGACCATGTTCAAGGCGGTGATCCTGGGTACGCTGGGCATGTTGTTTTCCGCGACCCTGATCGAATGGTCTGGCGTGAACGCGTCGTCCTTCCTGCATGGCCTGACTGGCAAGCAAACCGATTTTATCGTTCCCATTGTGTTGCAGCAGAATCTGCCGCCCTATATTGCGGCCTTGCTGATTACCGGCATTGTGTCCGCGGGCATGTCCACCATTTCGGCGCTGCTGATCGTGGCGACCGGTGGCGTGACGCGCGACCTATACCAGAATTTCGTGAACCCGGACGCCTCGCCGCGCAAGATGCTGGCGCTGTCGCGCTGGGCCACGGTGGTGCTGGGTATCATGGCGATTGTCATTGGCATCATGAAGCCGGCCGGGATCTTTACCCTGATCCGCTTCGCCTTCGGCGGGCTGGGCATCTGGGTCGCACCGGTGATTCTGGGCATGTTCTGGAAGAAGGCCACGCGTAGCGGCGCCATTAGTGCGGTGGTGGTCGGCGAGCTTGCCTACATTGCCATGGAGATCTGGTTCAAGGATTGGTCCTTTGGTTTCGAGCCGCTGATTATTTGCTGGGCGCTGACCATGTTGGTTATGATCGTGGTCAGCCTGTTCACCCGAAGCGCCAGCGAGCAAACGCTGCACCGGCATTTCGAGGGACTGGTCCGCCATCCGGCGCCCGTGGCCAAGGGGCAGCCGGCCGACCTGGCCGCCGCCCGGCCCCAAACCCAATCCTGAAGAGTTTCGCCATGATTTCCGTCGATCGTTCGCTACCCATATCGCTGCACATCCAGATTGTCGGGGCGATCGAGTACGGCATCATGGCAGGCACGTTCCGCGGCGGCATGTTGCTGCCTTCGGTGCGCGAACTCAGCCGCAAGCTGAATGTGTCGCCACTGACCGTGAGCGGCGCGTATCGCGAGCTGAAGGAAAACGGGCTGATCGTGGCCGAGCAGGGCAAGGGCACCTATGTGCGGTTTGAACAGCTGGACGCGGCCATGGAGCAAAGCATCGTTTCCCTGCGCGCGCGCTTCCAGCAATTGCTGGCCGAAGCCAATGCGCTGGGCGTGAATCCTTCGTTTTTCGCCGAAATGATCAGGCAGCAAAGCGACAGCCGCGAGCTGGCGCAATTGCCCGTCATCATGAGACTGGTGGGCAATTCCAATCGCATGAGCCGCGAGTATGTGAGCTTGATCAAGGAAGTGCTGCCCGCTGGCCAGGCCATTGACGTCTGCACGTTCGAGGAGTTCGACGCCATGCCGCAGTCGCAGGTGCGGGCCTGCGCGTTCTATCTGACCTTGCCGCATTGCGTGGCGCGGATTCGCAACCGCGTGCCGCAGAGCACGGTGGTGCTGGCGCCCTACCTGATCCCCGCCGAGATCACACGCCGCAACCTGGCCGGCTTGCCCAGCGAGAGCAATATCCTGCTGGTTTCGCGGTTCCGCAACTTTCTGCCGGCCATGCTGGAGGGCGTGAAGTCGTTTGCGCCGCACGTGGGCAATATCGACGTGTTTTCCGTGGATGAGAAAAACCTGCAAGACAAGATCGCGCAATGCCAGGTGCTGATCTATAGCACGGGTTGCCACCACCTGGTCCACGATTACCTGGGGCGCAAGCCCGCATTCGAATATATGCATGTGCCGGAGCCGAGATACCTGAGGGATATCCTGCAACCGGCCTATTTCAATTTCAGGCGGCAGTTGTCGCCCGAGCAAAAGGGAAGTATTGATGTTGATTAAAGACATGAACTGGTTTGGCGTACAAGCCTATCTGGAAAAAGACGACCGGGTGATCATGCCCATTGGCAGTACCGAGCAGCATGCCTACCTGAGCCTGTGCACGGACTTTATCCTGTCCTCGAAGCTGGCCGAAACGGCCGGCGAGCGCAAGCAGATTCCGGTCTATCCCGGCCTGCCTTTTGGCATGGCGGCCTACTTTACCGAGTTTCCGGGCACCATCAACCTGCGTCCCGAAACCTACGGGGCGCTGATCCTGGATATCCTGGACAGCCTGTATAAAAGCGGTTTTCGCCGTATCTTCCTGGTCAATGGGCATGGCGGCAACAGTCCGGTGCAGGCCTTTATCGGCAACTGGCTGAACCAGCATGACGACGCGCGCGTCATCATCCACAACTGGTGGGCCTCGGCCGAAGTCATGAAGCGGGTGAGGGCGATTTCGACCAATGCCTCGCATGCCTCGTGGATGGAAAACTTCCCCTGGACGCGGTTGGCGGGCGTGGTGATGCCGCAAGAGGAAAAACCGGGCATCGATGTGACCAAGCTGGGGCAACTGTCGGCGCGCGGCGTCAAGGACTATGTCGGCGACGGCAATTATGGCGGACAGTATCAGCGTTCCGATGAAGAGATGATGGATATCTGGAACGCCGGCGTCGAGGAAACCTGCCGGTTATTGGATGCGGCCTGGATGCCGCGATAATATTGCTATAAGCAACGCGCGGGCGCCGATTGCCGGCGCGCTTGGGACCGGGTGGCGCGGGGCGGATTCTGCGTCAAACGCATTTGCATGACGCGGCAGGCATGCGGGATAAAGCAACGCCCCCGCAAGCCTGGTTTCTGGCGTTGTCGGGGGCGTTGGGGTTCCGGCTGGTTCGCCCGGCGCGTTGCCGGGCGTTACCGCAGGCCGGAAGGGATGCGGTCGTAACTGACTGGGTTACTTGGGAATACGCAAAACCTGGCCGGGATAGATTTTGTCCGGATGGCTCAGCATGGGGCGGTTGGCCTCGAAAATCTTCTGATACTGGTTTGCGTCGCCGTATTGGTCCTTGGAAATCTTGGACAGGGTGTCGCCGGACTTGACCGTATAGAAGTTGGATTCCTCGCCGGCTTGCGCGGCGGTGAGCTGATTGTCTACCGAAGCCACGCCTTGTGTGTTGCCGATTGCAATTGCAATTTTCTCTGCGTCCTCGGTGCTGGCCGCGTTGCCCTTGACCGTGACTTTGTCGCCGTCGACGGTGATGTCCAGGCCGTCCGCGTTCAGACCATGCTTGCCAAGTTCTTTTTTCAGGTCTTCCGGTGTCGCGGCTTGCGCTTCGCTGCCGCCGAATACTTTTTCACCGACTTCCTTGATAAAGCTGAGAATACCCATTTTATGACTCCTTGTTATCGTTGAACGACAATATGATGCTGTGGCACGGGTCGTGCCTGCGTCTATTATTCATGGAATACGTGACAAACGGAAGTCCTTGAAGGTTAATAAATGTTAGATGGGGCCAAATTTTTTCGCCATGGCTTTGAATGACGGCAAAAAGGCTTTTTGTTCTGTCTACCGCGCCTATCCTGCCGCCTTTTCCTCGCTTGGCCCGCGAGGGGCAGGGCCGCCCGCGAGTCCGCGCGCCAAAACAAAGGCCCCCGGATCCGGGGGCCTTGCCATGCGGCAGGCGCGGTACGCGCTGTGCGCGGGCAGCGGCGCTTGTGTCCGCGTTTTCCGCGCCGTCGTGGCGTGCCGGTGTTATGCCTGGGCGAACTTGTCGGTTGCCGCCAGCAGCAGCTTCAGGATGCCGGGTTCGTTGAACGCGTGGCCTGCGTCCGGGACGACATGGAACTCGGCTTGCGGCCACGCCTTGTGCAGTTCCCAGGCGGTCTTGGCGGGAGTGCAGCAGTCGTAGCGCCCCTGGATGATGACGCCGGGGATATCCTTGAGCATATGGGCGTTGCGCAGCAACTGGTTCTCTTCCATGAAGCCCTGGTGCGTGAAGTAGTGGTTTTCAATGCGGGCAAAGGCCAGGGCGAAATGGTCGGCGATATAGTGCTGGCTGTTGGCCGGGTCCGGATACAGCGTAATGGTGCGCCCTTCCCACTGGCTCCAGGCGCGGGCGGCGCGGATCTGCTCGTCGCGGTCGTCGCCGGTCAGGCGCTTGCGATAGGCGGCGATCAGGTCGCCCTGCTCTTCGGTGGGGATGGGGGCCAGGTAGTCTTCCCAATAGTCGGGGAACAGCCAGGACGCGCCTTCCTGGTAGAACCAGCGCAGTTCTTCCTGGCGCAGGGTAAAGATGCCGCGCACGATCAGTTCGCTGACATGCGCCGGATGCGCCTGGGCATAGGCCAGCGCCAGCGTGGAGCCCCAGGAACCGCCGAAGACCAGCATTTTGTCGGCTTTCAGGACCTCGGTGCGCAGGCGTTCGATGTCGGAGATCAAATGCCTGGTGGTATTGTTTTCCAGGCTGGCATGCGGGGCGGAGCGTCCGCAGCCGCGCTGATCGAACAGCAGGATGTTGTAGTGCTGGGGGTTGAACAACTGGCGGTGGTGCGCGCCGCAGCCGGCACCCGGGCCGCCGTGCAGGAAGACCGCCGGCTTGCCCTGGGGATTGCCGCAAAGTTCCCAATATACCTGGTGGCCGTCGCCGGTATCCAGGTGGCCGGTCTGATAGGGTTCGATAGGAGGGTACATACGAGTGCTTTTTCCTTGTCAATGAATCGGGTTGTCGCGGACAATGCCTGTCTTTGCGTCTTTGCGTCTTTGCGTCTTTGCGTC
>JBEBPQ010000055.1:0-9023 GCA_040395835.1 Advenella kashmirensis | reverse complement strand
TATAAGCCCTTATAAACATGCCTTATGTCCTTTACAACAAAATGAAAAATAAAGTAAAATAATTCTATACTCTTATTCTTCCTTATTTCATCTGGTGCTGGACGCCCATCAATTGAATTGCAGCCTTATCTACGGGTAAACAAATTACCGACGATACAGCAGGCCGCCAGCGTCTCATCCCTATTTGATGGTTACCTGTTATCTAACACCTTTTTCCAGAGAGAGTACGCCGTATCGTGATACACCCAGCACAACTATCGCGGAGATTAAACAATAAGCGACAATTGGCCATGTGGTATCTCTCGGTAAAAATGTAAGGATGAGAGTACCGATACTACCCAGCAGTAATCCCCCCAGGCAGAAATAGACTGCCGTGGCGGTCCCCGCAATATGATCAAGCCCTTGAAGGGCACCATTGGGTGCCACCGAAACCGCAATGGCAATCCCTGCACCAACGAGCCACATTGGTCCGATGAAGCCAATTACCGAAGTTGGTATGAGTATCTCGCCGATAGCAAACAATATCGCGCCCACCACCAGGCAACCCATTCCAACCCGCAAAGTGCTCAAACGCCCCCATCGTGGAATCAGTTGTCCCATAATTCGCGACGTCATCATCATTGCAATGGCTACTGTTGCAAATAACAAACTGAAGTCAATTTGCGATAACGCTTGTCGTCCCATCATTAACCAGGGGGCCGTCGAGAAAAAGACAAAGAAGCTACCCATTCCCGCGCTGTAGCAAAGAGTATAGAGCCAAAAGTTCAGGCGTCTTACAGGACACAATAACTGTGGCCATTGTAGATTCACCACTTGCCGCCGCCGGGTCTCGGGCCAAAGTCGCCAGGCTACAGTTACAATAATCATCATTGCTATTCCCAGGAAGACAAAGATGGCACGCCACCCAAGATAAGCACTGACCAATGCGCCTAATAAGGGGCCTATTGCCGGCACCATCGCAAGCATGGAACCAAGTAAGCCATAGATAATATTGCTTTCCTCACGGCCCGCGTATATGTCACGTACAGTCGCAAAAGTGGACACAAGACATGCTGAAGCACCACAGGCCTGAAGAATACGAAAGCCCAAAAAAACTTCTGGTGATGTAGCAGTAGCAAGCCCAAATGAAGCCAAGACATAGGTAATTCCGCCAGCGCACAATACTGGGCGGCGCCCTAACAAATCCGATAATGGGCCAAAGAGAAGCTGACCAGCACCCAGCAAGAGCAGGTATGCTGTCAACGTTAGTTGGATTGCCCCTTCACCGGCACCAAGTGCATCCGCCATGAAAGGCACCACCGGCAAATACATATCCATGCCGAGTGACGCCAGCAAGTCAAAGGGTGATAACAACAATAGCGTGGCGGTAAGAGAATATCGCCAGGAAAAATCTTTAGCGCGCACAAGACCATCTCCTTAACATTGAGGATTTTGGCGGCGCTCACGCAGAGTAACTGTCTTCTAAAGAACGCCGCAACAACCTAATAACAAAAGCTGCTGCGGCTTACTCGTCTGCTTTTTTGGTAGTATTCATATGCGAATTATCCCGTAAAGACTCCATATCGTAACAATTCTCACGGGAATGTGCGATAAACGATAAAAAACGGCCATTAAGGCCGCTAGCTGCGGCCTCTCTTTACATCACGTATTGTTAATTGGGAAAAACCTCACCAAGAAACGTCATTAAAGCATCTGTAACCGCTGATGGATTCTCCTGATTGCTTATATGACCAGCCCCAGGAATAATGACGTGATTACAACCCAACCTGGATGCCATATATGCTCCTTCCCATGTAGGTCTGGGCTTATCCAGCTCACCAGTAATCACAACAGAAGGCATTTTGATCTTTTTAAGCAAACTCAATCTATCAGGACGTCCAAAAATCAGTTTACCAATAGGCACCACACTTTTACGTAATCTTTCTGCAGGAATTGAACGCAACCGATTAATTACCGGTATTAATAGTTCATCGGATACATTATCTGAAAAGAACTGTCGTGCCGCATATTCCAAGTAAGGCGGTTGGATAGCCCCTGCTTTATCTACTGCGTTAAGCATATTGAAATAGTTTTGGTATGCCGCTTCCGTCTCGTCACCAATGAATGTATCCAGTAACGCAATACACTTAACCCGTTTTGGATAACTGGCAGCAAGCTCTGCTCCCCACATACCACCAACCGATAATCCAATAATGCCAAACTCCTTAATACCCAGACTGTCCATGAGTTTTAGGTGATCTTTAGCAATTCGCTTTAAGTCATGATACTTACCAGGAAGCTCTGGAGAAGAACCATGACCCCATAGATCTGGTACGATTACGCGGTAATATTTTGATAAGGCAGACAGTTGAGGCTGCCACATATTACTGTCGAATAGATAACTGTGCCCAAGCAATAATGGGAAACCCGATCCCATATCTATAAAGTGCATTTTCTTAGATGAAGTACACACAGAAAATCTCCTTTTTAACCATTAGCCAAACTACTGTTTTAATAAACAGTATATCTATGGATGTATAATAGGCCTAGGTTTAGACAAGATCTTTTTTCAAAAATAATTCATTATAAATCAATGCAATAAAATCACTTTATCGAGCCATTCCGGCCCTTCTAATCGCCGCTTTATTTACTTGCACAACTCCAGTGCCATCAACGCCGAGGGGATTTTAAATTCCGCACTCATCCTTTCAAAAACAAAGAGATAGTAAATATCCAGGAACATGAGTAGTATTTTACTACTATATAAATCATTAAGTTACGTCGTCATTCGCATCCATCTTCCTGCTATTTTACCCGCATGTTCTGGCCTTTCTTCTGATTGTTCCTTACCCTCAATTCGTTTATGTTTAACATTGCTCAAATCACAAGGAAAGTTGATGGATACTGTCGAGGAACTTCACGGAACATATTTCTATACAGGCATGGGTCCGTTGAGTGCCGGTGAGCTATTCTTCTGGGTTTTCATTGATAAAACCATGCAGCAACTTGGCGTCGGAGATGTCGCCGCTGCGGCCGCAATCGTATCTGGAGCCGCTATTCTTCCTACCCGTCAAAAGCCAATTGGAGCCAAGAAAGGTACTTCACTGACCAGCGTTACCTCCCGCAAAGTCTTCGGTAAAACAAAGTTCCCTATGGGCGTAAGAATGCCGACATTCGTCGGTAACCCCGTTTCAGGCATTCGTAAGGTGATGGTCGCCAATATAGGCTCATTTGCCGGAAGAACTATTCCAGTGGTTGGCTGAGTTATCCTCGCCTATGATGTTTCTCGAATCAGCATTTCTACAGCGACTACGTATAATAAAATTGCACGCCCAGAGGATAGGCTATGGTAGAGAATAGTATCGAGGCTGAGGTTATCGCGTTGGTGCTGAAATATTATGGCGCCCCTCTGTTTGGCGGTTCCTACCCCACCATCACCCTCGACACCGATCTCGATACCGATCTCGATACCGATCTGGGACTCGAAGCTGAGGACACCGAAGAACTGCTGGCCAAGTTATTCACTAAGTACACCATTGACGATGACGCGTTTGATTTGGAAACCTATTATCCCGCGCCATCATGGCGTGACATGATCAATTACACGTTAAAAAGAAAAGCTCCGTCGATAGTCCCTGATTTAACGATCAGAATGCTTGTTGAGTCAGCCAAAGCGGGGCGTTGGTTATATTGACTGGAGTGGGCACCGCCGGCGCCGGCACGTATTGAATCCGCGTGCTCCCGCAACCGGTCAACAGCAGCAGGGATAAACTCATCAACGCAGGATTACCGCTGGGTAGTGAAAACAATCTCTTTAATCGCATTTTTGAAGTTAGGTGGAAAGCTGTGCCTTATATCCCCGCCCTGAAGGACGTGGTTTTATGGTTCACTGGGTGATGTGATGTAAGATCTATCGTGTAAGACACGTCAAATGGCCGCTCTACATATTTCCCAGGCTTTCTTATGTATGGTTCTGTAATTTTTTCCACCAACACTCCCATTAGGATTGTAATAAACCTGTCCATATGTACATGTTGTTGTAGTAGAAGAATGCAATAACCATCCTGACCAGGCGGCTTGGGCTTTACTTACCGAAACGGAGATAAAAAACAAAGCCATTGCCGATACAACACTTACTAATACTTTTCTCATGTGAAAACTCCTTTTAATCAAAAAATAGCTCCCCACCTAGAAAGCATAAGAATTTCTTATACTAAAAAGCATAGTAGCTGCGATTTGATGCTCCGTCGAGCGAATTTACGCAGGAAATAAAAAAGGCCGCTGAATGGCGACCTTAGACCTTATAAGAAAGAGAATCGATATATGGCTACTCAAAGACTTCATTGATAACTGAAGCAATGATAGCCGGGCTCAGTGCTACTAATACCAAATCATCCCCCAACAATACGCCATTCATATCCTGGATATGATGGCAACTGCCCCAGCAAAGATGCGGGTACAGCCTTTTTCTCAATACCCGGAGGTAACAGTTTACCTCTGGCTAAATTCTTGGCGATGCCTGGAGGCAAGGACTTATAACCGGTTAACCCATAGTTGAGTGCAAGCGGCCGTACTTTGTCATATGTAACATTCACCGACACCAACGAGTCGCGTGAAGACCGGTCATTCTTGGTCTTATTTTGACCATTACCAACGCCTTTGTTTCCGTGATTATAGTTGCTGTGACCATTTCCGTGGCCATTGCCTGGATTAGCTATTGCATAGTTTGATGAAAACACAAGAGGCGACAGTAACGCTAACAAGATAAGCACTGACTTTTTCTTGGACATGTTACACCACCAATCTGAAGATTTTCGCGCTATATTTAGCCATAAGATATTAACCAGGTTATAAGGATAAGTCTTAAATAGCATACTCAAAATAACACTGTGTGAGAGTCATCCTTATGAGAGTATACCGCATAAAGAACATTCCCATTCATGCCGCTCACCGTTCCGTGACACAATGCTGCCAGATTATTCCACGGAGGGTAACTTGTGGCACTGCACGGACGTTTTCATCTAAACGGCGCGGACTTTGCGCCCCTTATTTTCCCAGGGATCGGTATTTTTGCTGCGTACTCCGGCGATACTCCATACCGCAATCAGCCTGGATGTATTGATTACGCCGGACGCGGACCACTCCCCATAGGCAGGTATTGGATTGTTTCTCGGCCCAGTAGCGGGTGACATTCACAGTACCGGAATTGGGCATCGTCACTGTGGAGCGGAGACGATAGAAGCAAATGGTTCGCTCTATTCCGCGATGATGGAACGGTCAATAACCACACGTTTATCAATGGAGTAAAACGCGGAGTTTTCAGGCTCCACCCCGCAGGCCCAAACCGCCTTTCTCAAGGCTGTATTGCAGTGCATAATACAAATGACTATCAACTGCTGTACAACAAGCTGAAGTCCACCAGCCTGATAGAAATCCCCAGTGAGGGGCTTACCGCTTTCGGCACTATTGAGGTGATCGGCAATGAAGATGCGCTTTGCCCAAATTCTGCTTAACATTGCGCTATTCGCTACCATCTTCGTCCTGTCGGTGATTTGCGTTCCCGTTGTCCGGTTTACTACGCAGCAATCCGCTGACTTTGCAAAGCTCGCGTGGTCTATAGGCTTCAGTGATGCGCGGGATGGCTATAACGTCATGATGGGGATCATCTACTTTGCAGTAGCCCTTGTTGTTTTTGCCTTGATTAAGTTGCTCACCAGGCGCGCAGGAAAATAACCATTATCACAGGCACTCAGTGAATGCCTGTTGTAATGCCCTTAATTTCAGATATGAAAAAGCCCCGGCTCGCGGGGCTAAAATAATTATTACAGTTATGGCACGATAAACCCATAGTCGCCGCTAATTTGCTCGTACGGCATGTCCATGAAATCCTTATCATTAGGAGAATAGATAAACACTTTTAGCCATACAGCACGGTTTGTCACCGGTGACCCGGTATCCAGAGGGGTAGGTAGGCTGAGAGTATTATCTCCTCCCGGATTGTCCTGATCGATCATGTCCTGAAAATCGCCCACGGTTTCAGGAAGGTAATTACTACCGAAATGATGGAACTGTGCCCCGGTTCGGTTAAAAGCTACCGTCGGATAGCCGGTCGGGAAAGATGTCTGAGCGATCAAGCCAACCTTTAGCTGCCGGACTTGGCTGTCGCGTGAATACTGCTCATTAAGCTTGATTTTCAATTCACCATCTTCCCAAGTGATTTCCGGAAAAATATCGGTAACGCTAAAATTGAACTGTTGCATATAAGATATCCTCTTTGACCATAAAGCTAAAACCACTGTTTGGATATACAGTATATGCGTGTAAGTACGTTATGAATAGCTTTTGAGGGAATCTATTTCCAACTATAACTCATTATATATCAATTGGATAAAATCATTCCTGACGTTATAACTCTATCATCCGGACAACCGCTTTATCGACATTACACAGCTCTGAACTGCCCCCACGACAGCCAGACCAAGCGAACCAGATATAACGTAAACCCCTTTCCGTTTACGCTTTGCAGCAACTGTAGTCCCTCCCGAATTTATTCTTACCGCTTATTACCATAGCGCCCCTGGCTATTCAGGCAGCTATGGAGATCGCTTACTTTTGCGTTGCGAGTGCGAGGCAGAGTGATGTTTTATCACTCCAGCACTCACCGTTACCGGATGCTGGGATTTATATCAGACAGGGGAAAGAAGCAGATCAAAGCATGAGCAGACCGTCTACGCGATACCATTGCTATCGCCGACTCGGCACCGCTCAAAGAGGGGATTCGAGCGTCCATATCATCCGGCAGAAAAACGGACAGCGTTATACCTGCGATGGCTTCAATAGCTGCTGATCAAAGGCTAAAGCAGCGGCTGCGGCAGCATTCCCTCATCTGAATTTCGATTTCACATTTCATGATTTGAAGGCAAAGGGGATTAAGCAAAACTACAGGTTGGTAAGTGGCGATTCAATATTCCGCCATTGGTGAGCTATATATTCGGGCCAAAATCTGGCATAGGCGGGACGGGTAATTGCGATACAACATAAATAGTCATGACAAAAAAACCCTCGCTGCCATTTTGCTGCCACTCACCACAATTGAAGCACAAAAAAACCGCCTCCCGGCGGTTCTACGATACTGCTTATTGCTTTGATTATTCTGTTATTTCCAATGCTACCCGGAGCGGGACTTGAACCCGCACAGCACGAACGCCGAGGGGATTTTAAATTCCGCACTTAATCTTTTTTAAAACAATGAGATATGAAATTTTTAGGAACATGAGCAATATATCATCACGCTACAAATTAACAGGTTAAGCTGTCATCTCTCACTATATTCTCACCTTGCTACCACATCCTTATTAGCACTGCTCGATTGTTCCTTGTAGTAATTTGAGTTATTTTTACTCAACTCATACTGACAAGGAACGCTTATGGATACGGTCGAAGAGCTAAACAACACATACTTTTTTCGTGGCTATGCCAACCTAGCACCCTTGCAGCTTTTTTGGCTCATTTGGGTTGATGAATTCAGTCAACACACTGGCATTGAAATATCTGCTGCCGCGATGGTCCTTTCAGGGCAACCAATGTTTCCAACTCCCACAAAGCCACTCGGTGCTACAAAGGGGACATCTCTTGCGTCAATTGCGTCACGTAAGTTCATACCCAATATCAGAATGCCGCCCGGTATCCGGATACCCACTCTGGTTGGAAGATCGATGAAGGAGTTACACATCAGCTACACCAACCAGGTAAGGACCGCTATTGGACGAAATATACCTTGGATCGGTTACGGCATGGCCGCTCTTACTGTGTTATCCATCAGCCGTGATGTAAAGTTTACGTACAACCACATCGCAAAACCGGAGCACAGAATAGCATGGACGTACTTTTGAATATCGAACAAGAAATCTTGGAATACGTGCAGAAAAATTGCGGCCGCCGTAAATATCTATTTTGGGGAAAGCTGTTGCCGATCGATATAGACTCAGATCTGCGGGTTGACCTACAGCTCATATATGAAGACGCGATAGATTTTTTCGGATTTTATTTTGAAAACTGGAAGGTGGATATAGCGGGGTTTACGATAGACAGGTATTTTGAACCTGAGTTTTTGGGATCACCAGCCCCCAAACAGCCACTGGAGCCCATCACCGTTCTGATGATGGTTGAATCTGCGGCTGCCGGGCGCTGGCTTTATTGATATAAGGCCCGCTTCAGCGAGCCTTATTATATGTCACGATGTTCCCGTTGTAGTCCCTCCAGAATTTAGTCTTACCACACAGTAGAATTCTCTGGTTAAAATACAACCAATGGAGGCTCATCATGAAGAAAGTACGTTTCACTGAATCTCAGAGCCTGAGAGTTCTGAAAGAAGTCGAAGGCGGCCGGCATGTGAAGGATGTTTGCCGTGAAAACGGTATTTCTGAAGCTAGCTACTACAACTGGAAATCCAAATACGGTGGGATGGGATCCTCTGATATCAAGCGGATGAAAGAGCTGGAAGAAGAAAACCGTCGATTAAAACAAATGTATGCATCTCTGAGCCTGGATCATGAAATCCTTAAGGATGTCGTCGCAAAAAAACTTTAACGGTACCTGAGAGGCGTGAGCTGGTGCGCTATGTTATGGCGGAACATCAGGCCAGTGAGCGACGCGGGTGCCGTATTATCGGTATTAGTCGAAGCCTTTTACACTATCGCCCGAATACCGAACGGGATATTTCAGTGATCGAGGCATTGCAAAAGCTGGCACATCAGTATCCAGCGTATGGTTTCGGCCTCATGTTCAAATCGAAGGAACTACAAAACGGCCAGATATGACCGAAAAATTCAGGTTGTGCCAGTTGTTGGTGGTCAGTGATTATTCGTTTTTACCGAAGTATGGGAAAAAGATATTAGGACGGATATTAGGAAAAGGAGTTCAGATCACAAAAAAACCGCCTTCCGGCGGTTCTACGACACTGCTTATTGCTTTGATTATTCTGCTATTTTCCAATGGTACCCGGAGCGGGACTTGAACCCGCACAGCGCGAACGCCGAGGGATT
>JBEBPQ010000054.1:0-9193 GCA_040395835.1 Advenella kashmirensis | reverse complement strand
ATCTTCGGCGCATAATCATGCACCCACGCCGCAGCCAGCACCGCGCCGACGCTCTGCGCAATAATGATGATGTCGCTGATATCTACCCCGCTCTGTTCGGCGCAAAAGCGCACGAACTCATCTACGTCCCTGACGGAACGCGCCAGGCTCGGGCTGAAGCCGCGCTCTCCCGGCGATTTGCCGTGGCCGCGCGCATCCCAGGCATAAAACGTGGCGTCGGGCATCCCCAGTTCGTCCACGATGTGCTGCAACCGGCCCGAATGCTCATGGCCGCGGTGAAACATCACGATAACCCGCCGGGTCGTTTCCCCCTCTCCCTGCCAGCGGCGATAAAATAGCGGTACGCCATCACTGGTGGTAAACGTACTTTCCTGAGCGATCCGGTTCGTTTGTGTCATGATTTTCTCCCTTCCGCCTGCTTTTGCAGAGTAACGAAACGCTGTAACAGCCGATCCTGAAATACGCCTTTGTCTGCGTCGCCGCTCATCGGCTCATCAACCCAAATATCAATAAAAAAAGGGACGGGGATCTTCTGCCCTTTCCCCATCGCACGCCCCAGGCCGCGCATGTAAACGGGAATAATCGGCACCTCCGGCATCTCACGGTTCAGGTGCCAGAGGCCGGATTTAAATTCGGAAAAGCATTCCGGCTCGCCACGCGTGCCTTCCGGAAACAAAATGATGATTTTTTCCTGCCGTAATGCCTCAATGCAGCCCGCCAGCGGGTTATTTTTCCCACTGCCGCCGCGCCGTACGGGGATGATGCCGATCACCTTCAGGGCGAACCAGGCCATCAGCCGGTTATTCAGAAAATAGTCCGCCGCCGCAACCGGGTGAACCCGGGTCAGTGCGGAAAGCGGAAACAGGGTGAACAGGGTCAGCACATCCAGGTGACTGTTATGGTTGGCAATCACGATAGCCGGCCCCTTCAGCGGCAGATTTTTACGGTTCGCCACCGATACGCCCAGCCAGACCAGCACCACCGGGTAGGCCACGCACAGGGTAAAAATCCAACGCAACAGGCGGTTCATACCCGTTCCTAAAAATAGAAATAGTAAAAGAAGTGGAAAAACAGCGGCGCGGTGTAGATCAGCGAGTCAAGGCGATCGAGGATGCCGCCATGACCCGGCAACAGCGTGCCCGAATCCTTCACGCCCAGATCCCGCTTCACTGCCGACATCACCACGTCGCCGCAAAAACCGCTCAGACCGATCAGCAAACCCGCCAGCAAAGAAAACGGCACGTTCATCGGCGTCAGGTAAGGGCCGATAAGCCCGGCCAGCAGCGTCGTGGTCGCCACGCCGCCCAGCAGCCCGGCCAAGGTTTTATTCGGGCTGACGGTCGGCGTCACGCGGATGCGCCCGAGGGATTTGCCCCACAGGTACTGCGCCACATCATTCAGTTCGGTTAACGTCACCAGAAAGATCACCAGCAGCGCCCCCTCACCCGCCGCGCCGTGCTCGCCGGGCAAAATCAGCAGGAACGCGATGTGGCTCAGGGCAAATAGCGTCGTCATCAGTCCCCAGTGCATATTGGAAGCGGCGCGGAGGAAACCATTGGTATCCCCGACCAGCACCATTCGGGCCGGCAAAAAAAGAAAGGCATAAACGGGAATAAAGACGATAAACATGCCGTACCATCCCATGCCGATCCACAAATAATGCAATGGGATCGCCGCATACATCCAAAGCAGCGGAATGTTGTCGGAGCGCCGGGTCGGGATCAGGGTGAGGTACTCCTTCAGCGCCAGGAAGCTGATGAAGCCGAAAATAGTCAGCGCCAGCCATTTCGGGCTAATCATCGCCAGGGAAAAAACGATGATGATCACCCACCAGCTACGCACCCGCTGGCGCAGCTCCAGCCAATCTTTGCCGGGATAGACCCGTTGCAGGACCGCGATAATGACGCTGGCCAGGATCAGGACGGCAAAAATGGCGCCCAGGCTTTGAAACAGCAGATGTTGTGACCACAAATCGTGTAACAGCGGTTCTTGGGGGGGAAGTGTCGGCATATCAAACGTCCTGTTTCAGCGCTGCGCGGCAACGGTTAACGCATGTCCATAACAACAATACGGCGGCGATGGCGAAAAGCCAGGGCGAGAACGACATCGTTTGCGGCCAGATCGCCACGCATAAGCCATAAGCCCCGAATAACAGAGCGCGATCGCTCTTCCCCAGCGGGCCGGCATAGCCACGCGCGGCGCCGATGGTTTGCGCCAGCACGCCGCAAAACTCACTGAGGGCAGCCAGCAGCACGGCAATCACCACCAGCGCCGGCTGCGCGCCGGGCAACAGGGCAAACGGCAGGTAAAGCGCGCAGTCCGACACAACGTCGCCCAGCTCATTGAGCAACGCGCCCAAGCGGGATTTCTGGTCATACTCCCGCGCCAGCATGCCGTCAATCGCGTTCAGCGCCATGCGGAAAAACAGGAAGAACGGCAGTAGCAAGAACAGCCCCGGCACGGGAAAAAGCCATAACACCGCCCCGACGAGCAACGACCCTAGCAACGCCAGCAACGTAACTTGATTAGCCGTCACGCCACGGCGGTATAAGCTCCCGAGACAAGGGCGCAGCAGTTGCTGAAACCGGGGCTTGATGTCATACAGCGTCATAGCATCACCCAATGAAGGCGCGTGAGTTCAGGGGGGATCAGGGAAGAAGAGAGATGCATTCAGGGCGTTCCTTACTGTCTGCCAATCGCAGTGCAATCCATAGCGTTCAGGTTATGTATTCAGGCATAACCCTTTGTTCACAGCAATTTCGCATAGAATAACGTTTTCCGCACGAATTCCCACAAGAATATTAAAAAAAAGCGATAGCTATTCCACTTTCAATACCATCATCACGATGTTTTCATAAAAATAAAACGAGAAAAACAGCATGCTACGCTATAAAAACAATGTATTCAGGCCAATCATTCAAAGGCTACCTTTATAAGTCCAGGTGACTTTTCGACCATATAGAAAGGATTTTTCTTTCTTTTTCTCCCCCTTCTGCCTATAAATCATTTCGCTTTTAAATATTATCAGCGATAAAGGCGAAACCTGTTCAACGAGATACCGCTAACCCATTGAAATATTTAGCCTTGGTTTTTGAATCCTTATCGCAGAAGTTTTAGTTTTTGCAATATATTAAACTTCTCTTTTTATATAATTTCACCTATGACAGCATTTCCCTGTCTACCTATCAATTCAATATAAGAATACTCCCTAGACAACCGAAGATTTTTCCTAAAAAATAAAGGGGTCATCTGATACAGTGCATGGTTATTAGCATGTCTATACTTAGTAATCAGTCACGAAAATATCGTTCTGCCTTTATTGTCTACGAAGTTAAAGAGGCACCCTGAATGTCGCTCACACAGCTGACTTATGAACAAATCCAGGCCCTGGAAATTCAGGCGTCTGCTGCTCGTCGCAACACTAACTCACTTCCCATCGGCAAAGCGTGGAATGCCATAGGCACACCGGACAATGTGCTCGCGTTAATTCAGGAGATAAAGCGGTTACGTGAGGAGAGTTATCAGGTCGTCAGTGAATCCCTGATGTATCACCTGGCGCTGGACAAAGCCGAATACAAAAAATCGTGTATGGAAACCCGGGAAGCGAACGCGCAGATCCTCATGGAGAAGATCGTAACGCATCCTGATATTGAAGAAGAAGCGGCTATCCGCACGCTTGCGCTTTCGGCGTTACGCTGTTTACGCGGCGAAACGCCTTCCGGTGCATGATGGCCCTACCATGCCTTACTGTGCCTTGCACAGTAAGGCATAATCCTGTTTCGACTTTTCCGTTTGTCCGTCAAACACCTTCGGTACGCCCGCAAACTTTTTGCTTCCGTTTTCCGTTACGCGCACATAAACATAATAGGGCGCATTATAGATATAACCATACCGCGCGCTTTTCGCCCTGACCTCGCCGCACACGTACCCGCTGGTTACGTCTGCGCCGTTCTCTGCATTCGGATAGAAGGTCGAGCCGGAAAATGTTGCACTGTCGGGGGCGTCTAAAGACAGTCTGACGACATATTCGCCGTATTCCGTCGCTACTCCGGTCATGTCCTTATTGTCACAACCGGCTAACAACAAACACAGAACTCCGGCTAATACGCACTTTTTCACTAAGACGCTCCCTTGATATGGCTTTCCCTGCAAAGATGATAGCAGCGCCGCAGCGAAAAACGCCAGCGCTGCGCGGTGTTTCGTTCCGCGAATGAATATAAAATCGGCGGCTACTCCGCTTCCGCCAGCTCAACATGAATGGAAAACGTTTAAAATGTTGATAAACCGCATCATCCGGCGGCGCATAGCATAAATCCGGATAACCCGTGCCAACACCAGCATAAGTAACGCGCCCGCCGGTCATCCTATATTGCCTCCATCCGGGCATTCCTGGTTTAAATATTATTCTCACAACTTCACTTTCGCTTCACATCAGCCTGTCAAAATAAACACAACTGACAGCAATGGATTAAATTATGACTTCAGGAAAGCATTTCGCTACCGTCATTTTCGCGTTGGCACTGTGCCTCACCGCCGCATTACCCCCCCGCGCCTGGGCACTGCCGGCGGTACAGGACGGCGACATTATCTTCCAGGTATCCCGCTCGGCGCAAAGCCTCGCCATACAGCAGGCCACCGGCTCACGCTACAGTCACATGGGAATAATTTTCTTTCGCAATGATAAGCCCTATGTTTTTGAAGCGTCCGGCAAAGTGAAATATACCCCGCTTCAGGATTGGATCGACAGGGGGGAGCAGAAACACGTTGTGGTAAAGCGGATGAAAAACGCCGGGCAGGTTTTGACCCCGGCAGCACTGTCAGCCATGCGTAAGCAGGCGCAACGTTTTGCCGGTAAGCCTTATGACCTGCGCTTTTCCTGGTCGGATGAACGGTTGTACTGCTCGGAGTTGGTGTGGAAAATTTACGATCGCGCACTGAAGGTAAAAATCGGCGAACGCCAAAAGGTGCGGGAGTTTCATCTGCACGCGCCCGCCGTGAAGCAAAAACTGTATGAGCGTTATGGCGCGAATATTCCGCTGGATGAATGGGTGATCTCGCCGAGTGCGATGTTCGCCTCTCCTTTGCTTATAACGGTGGCATCGGAGTGAATCGTCCGGGAAGCGGGCGTCAAAGCAGACGTACAGGTTCTTCACTGTTTCGGCACCAGACTTAGCAAAGTACGTTTTACTCAGGATGTGGTTGAGGGATGGAAACCTATATAAGCGCCGCGCCAATGGTTGGTATTTATAGCATGGCGTAAACCGCAGAGCCGGAGCAATGTTTGCTCCGGCCTTATTTACTCTCCTTTCACTGTTTCTCACGCTGCGTTAACGTTGTGTCATCAGAGCCCTTTTGATCTTAATAAATAAAGATGATCAACATAAAGCTTCACCGGATTTACGGATGTTGTTACCACGCCCGCCGTCTGGTTAACTGCATCAAGGTGATCCATTGAATAGTCAGAACGAATGACTTTCCCCAGATGCATGCTATAACGGCCAACGACGCCATCATTTTGACCCCGTTCTTTATTAAAGAAGATAGAGAGTGCGCTCATTGCAATATGGGTAGGGTCCAAATTATTTAATAGCTGATCAAAGATATTGTATTTCAGTACGCCGCCCCAGGAATAGTAATAGACGCCATTAACATATTCATCGCCCTCCCCACCCCATTCAGAAGGCAATCCCTGTGGATATTTTGCGTTAAATTCCGCGATGCCCTCGCTTGTCAACGCATCGAGCGCCGCCTTGGCATCCTGCGCTAACATAGGTTTACCGGAAATCAGAGATAAAAAATCACCAAAGGTCGTCACCACCGCATGAGCGATCGCTTCAGGCAGGCGACCGGGAATAAGTGCCTGACGTACCACATCCGCAAGTTCCGAGCCAAAATTAACGCCGTGTACCGACGTTACGGAGGCGACAAGATCAGGGCGCAGTGCGGCTACATACCTGCATGCCAACGGCCCCTGGCTATGGCCGATTAAATTAACTTTTTTTGCTCCGGTATTTGCCAGCACCTCGTTGACAAAATCCATGAGTTGTTCACCCCGGACTTCGTTACTATTAACCGCGGAGAGTGAGGCAACATAAACTTCAGCGCCCGCCTTTTCAAGCGCCTCTTTAACACCGAAAAAATAAGGATAAACACCTGCTATTTTATCAAAACCAAACAAACCATGGACCAGAATAATAGGATATTTCAGCGTCGTTGCTTTTTTCATATAAACGTTCCTCTTTGACTGTTAGCCAAACAACTGTTTGGATTTACAGTATACGGAGAATGTTCATCATACTCATAGTTTCCAAGCGAGCTCTTATATATTATTTTTCACTCAGGCAGATGCAGTTAATAATTGTTCTGTCTTAGAAAGAAACAGGCAATTTATTGACTTTATCAGGCATCTATTTTAATTCACGGGAGGCAATAAGTTCACTATTATAATTATTCAGAATGTCTGGTAGTTATATCTATTGATGGCATTTATGATAAGGCATTATAGTTATTAACTCAAATAGTCCGGAATAAATTTTATTCCTAAAGGTTTCATCCCCTCTTCCGATAATCAATCTGGGATTTACGTATTTTTGTTCTGGAGGATCGATATGAGTAACGTAAGCATTAACATGGCAGCACCTTCAGGTGCCAGTGCTGGCGGTGCGGCAGGCAGCAGCAACACAGGAGAGTCAGGCCGCATTCAGCAATTGATGAAGCAAATTGAAGGGCTACAGAAGCAGCTAAAAGATTTGGCGGATTCCTCCCTGTCGCCGGAAGACAAGAAAATGATGCAACAACTGTTACTTGATCAGATCAAGCTTCTCCAGGCGGAAATAGATCGTATCCGCCAACAAGAATTGCAGGAGCAAAAGCAGCCTCAGGAACCGATGGCGCTGGAAAAAGGAGATGGTATTAACAGACCAACGCGGGATAATCGGGTTGATTTGTATATTTGATATGAATTGATGGGGGGCGTGATTTACACAGTTAATATTACGCCATCCTTAGCGTAAACTGCTGCTGCCCTTTGGCGCCAAATTATAAGCTATAGATCATATATTGATTCCAACAGGCTGAGTTATTCACTAAATACGCCATTGTTGTATGACGTGTTAAAGAGAAAATCTCCACCGGTAGTCCCGGATCTCACTGTTAGGATGCTTGTCGAATCAGCCAAAGCTGACTGCCGGCTTTTTGGGCTACCATAATGATCCGGAGGAATCAATGATTGAGCAAATCAACAGCAAGATCCCGCGATATTGATCTCGCTGTGAAAACGCGTTTCCCGCCATACTTTTCAATCTATTACGCCGATGGATCATTTCCGTGGCAGGGCATTCATAACACATAATCATTGTATATCAGAGAATTGAGAGCTAAGCGTTCCCCTCCTGACCTGAGCATCATGATGATGATTAGCTAATCGCTGGCTCCACTTACTAATTTTCTTACAAATCCTAGTGCATTTATTGTGCTATCACTGATATGATGCAGTCAGACACTTATTACGTAACGCTATATTGATTAGTCTCTTTATGCGATACAAATTTAAACGTATAAAGAGAAAATCATGACACAGACTACTACCTTTAAAAAAGAGTTTTTCCATCCCCGTTTCTTCACCACGTGGTTTGGACTGGGCGTGTTGTACGCACTTGTCCAGCTACCTTACCCTTGGCTGTATCACCTTGGTCACTGGATGGGCAAGAGTGCAATGTACTTTATGCCGCGCAGAGTCCGTATTGCCCGACAGAATCTTACCCTTTGTTTTCCTGATAAATCCGCCAAAGAAATCGACGATCTGGTAAATGATAATTTCCAGGCCCTTGGCGTATCCCTGATGGAAACGGGGATTGCATGGTTTTGGTCCGATCGGCGGGTTCGCCGGTGGTTTACCGTTACGGGTTTGGAGAATATGGAAAATGCCTGTACTAAAAACCAAGGTGTCATAGTTATTGGCGTTCACTTCATGTCGTTAGAACTTGGAGGGAGAGTCATGGGGCTATGCCGCCCAATGATGGCTGTCTATCGGCCCCATAACAACCAGGTATTGGAATACATACAAACCAAAGGCCGCTCCCGTTCAAACAAAGCGATGTTAGACCGGAGAAACCTCAAAGGCATCATCTCAGCCCTCCGCAAAGGTGAGGCGGTCTGGTTCGCACCAGATCAAGACTATGGCCCGAAAGGAAGCACCTTTGCGCCTTTCTTCGCGGTAAAAGAATGCGCAACAACTAACGGGACAGCGACCATTGCACGACTGTCGCAGGCAAAAATGCTGACAACGGTATTAATTCGTAAACCCGGAGCCCAGGGATATGAGTTAGCCATTGGGAAAGAAATCGAAAACTACCCGATAGATGATACAGTTGGCGCCGCAACGTTTATGAACCAACTTATTGAAAAAGAGATAATGCGTGCTCCTGAGCAATATTTATGGGTACACAGACGTTTTAAGACTCAACCAGCAGGCTCGCCTTCCCTCTACAGTTTATGAACTGGACTGACTCCATGTCAGCATTAATATCCTGGAAGTGATTTTAGAATGACATTAAAAACCCCACACTTGTGGGGTCTCATGCTTATTTATAATTTAACCGCATCATTCAGGAATGAAAAAAGCAACATCCGCCAATAGGCCCAGATCAGGATCGCTCTCCAACACTTCCAGCCGACGAAAGGCAAATGTAACCGGATCAATGGCATTGTGGACAAGCCTCATTGCAAACACCGCCGGCTGACCACTAAGGGACGTGCTCGCTGCACCCAATATATTTTCAATTGCCTTTATTTGACTAATGGTGTTCTCTTCAAAGTTCGGATAGCCTTGCTTAACTGCAACATAAAGCTTCTTATTGGCGTTCTCTCTGCCAACGCTGTTTGCTGCATATGCACTTGATAAATACCAAACGTCTTTTCCTGCATTTACTGCTGTTTTCACAGCATCCGGAAGGGGGACTGTGAGCAAACAATCGCTTACCAAAGCATCCGTACTAACTGATTTAGAATTAAATGCATATTGAATTTTCATTATCTTTCCTCTTTGACTGTTAAGCCAATAACTGTTCATGCATGCAGTATAAAAGAGGTATCCAACTGATAGCAGTTTTTAACAGGACTATAAGCCCTTATAAACATGCCTTATGTCCTTTACAACAAAATGAAAAATAAAGGAAAATAATTCTATACTCTT
>JBEBPQ010000053.1:0-9451 GCA_040395835.1 Advenella kashmirensis | reverse complement strand
CACTGTGGATTGAGCAGTAAGTGAGGTTGACCCCGCCCATGGCGCGATCCTGCTCCTGATAAATCTCCGCGCTGGAAGACACTACCACCGTGGCCTTTCCCGGATAAACCATGCTGCCGACGATGCCGGCCAGAATGTCCGACACCATGTGCATCGGCGCCAGGATCACCGGGGAGCCGTTCTGATGCAACGGTTCTACGATCTGATTAAGCTGATCGGCGCACTGCTTCAGTTCAGACTGAATCTGAGCGCTTTGCCCGTAGGTTGCGGCCAGGTCCAGCAGTTGCCGGCGCTGGGACACCCACGTATGACGCAACGGGGCCACATCCGGCCCCAGCAAGCATCTTTTATTCTCTTCGGCCACCAGCGCCAGGTTGCGCCGGCGGCGCCCTGTCAGCCGCAGCCCGCGGCTGATGTGCGCCAGCAGAAACCCGGCGCGGTAGTCCAGGTGACGAAAGAGAAAACGGGCGGTTTTGCCGTGCCACTCACGTGACTTGCCGACCTGTTCAGCCAGTTTCCCGGTGAAGTTTTTCCAGCTGAGATACAGCCACACGGCAAAGAAACGCATTTACTTCTCCAGTGACTTATCGTGTTGCAACAGCGACAGCAACTGATCGGCAAACGCCGGATATTTGCGGTCCTGCAGGGCAACCCATTTCTTATTAACGATGAAGCTCGGCGTAGCTTTAATGTCGTAGTACGCGGAAACGTCCGCCATATACTTCAGCAGATCCTTGGCTTCCTGGGATTCGCTGGCTTTGTTATAGGCATCAACGTCGATACCGATTTTCTTCAGCCAGAGCTCACGGGTGGTGGCATCGCTGATATCCAGCTTGTCTTTGATCACCGCGTCGTAGGCTTTATCGCGATATTGCTTTTCAATCCCCATCACCGACAGCGTGGCGAATATGCCGCTGTAGCGCGACAGACCGCTGCTGGAGCGGTTGAGGTGCAGGTAAACAATTTTGGTCCCTTGCGGCATACGGGCGCTGAGATCGTTAATATGCGGCTCATTCAGCGCACAGTAATGGCAACCGTAAGAGAAGAATTCAATGATAGTATTTGCTTCTTTAATTGGGCTTTCATCAACCTTGCTCTGGCTAACCTGAATAAGGTCCTGATGAGGTTCAATATTCTCAGCCTTGCTACCCAATACGAAATTATTACTGATATAGGTAGTTGTAATTACCGCAGATATTACGGCAACCACAATGGTATAAAGTAAAATAACAAGCGACTTTTTGAACATAAGAACTCACGTCCTTTATAGGAGGGATACAGATAAAACAGGTGCACGCAAAGGCCGAACCGGACTCAGGTCTGCAGGTAAGCGATAATCCTTATCGAAACCCGGTACAACGTTTAAAGACAGAGTAGGCAGATACAAAGCAAGCGTCCGTATCTGCCTACCGAACTGCTACGACTTACGCCGGAAAGCTTACGCCCCCCGGCGAAAAGACGTTATCAGCCCAGGTTGCAATCAGCCAGAGTTGCTGATTTAACGGTCTGAGTTTCAACGCCGTGCTTGTCAACGCAAGTAGTCAGTTCAACACAGGTCAGTTTGCCGCCAACCGGAGTAGCTGCTACGAACTCAGAAGTACAAACGTCTTCACAACCGCCAACAACCTGCATAGCTTCGATCATGTTGATCTTTTTCATTACAATATCCTTATGTTATACAATTTTTAAAATAACACCCTATTTATTGGCCACCTTCATGGCGACCAATTCTTACTGCATAAACATTACTGCTTATGCAAATCTGGCAGGCTCTACGTATCGTGTAATTGGCGCCAGGCGCCGATATTAACTTTACAGGTACGAGGCCAAAATCCTTTTAATAATAAACGCTACATTGCTATATAATGAGTTATAGCAATGTATCATCCATATCGGGTCAGGATTGGCCTACCGGGATAAAAAGCCTCTTTCTCATATGAAGGAAGCCTTTTAATAAAGAAAGGATGTATTCCATTACCGTTCTCGCTCTGTTCCAATTTCATCCATGATTATCAGTGAATCACCTCAACTGATGACAAAGAGTATAATAGGTCGTAAAAATTAGATCAACAGCTAGCCCGCTATTTAGTCGCTATATTTGTCACAATAATCAGCTTTTATTTTGAAAAATTTCCCTCTGTCGAGGGGGATTATTCTCCATTTCACAAATCACCCATCAATTACCAAAGATAATTCCGGATTTTGAAGGAGCTCGCTTATTTTTTTTGCAGGAAACCTGAAAGGTTACATTTCGTCTCTGTTTTGACAATTATTATTACCGGGATCAGCTTATATTTATCCCGAACAAATCAAAAAATAATTCCTTTAAGTACGAATAATATATTCTGATGAAATAAATAACCAATCATAATAGATAGATAGTGCTATGGCGCCGGAAAGCGGCAGATTAAGGCATTTTCTCTGCGTAATGATTCTGGATAAAAAAACCCGGCGCGATGGCCGGGTTTTTCTGAACATTAATTAATCTTAATTTATTTCGCGGCGGCCGTTGTTTGCCCTGCCGGTAAGACATCCAGGATCCTGACGTTATAAACCATCGTCGCACCCGGCGGGATATCAGGCGGCAGCCCTTTATCACCATAAGCCAGCGACGGCGGAACCACCATCGTCAGGCTGCCGTGATTCTGCAACTGGGAGATTGCGGCCTGGAACAGCGGCGGATACGCGTTCAGCGGTTGTGACACTGACGTTCCCGCCACGTCCATATCCTTAATCACCTTACCGTCTGTCAGGCTCTCTTTCACCACCACAACAACGTTGTCCGAATCCTTAATCTCACCCTGACCTGCATAGTCAATGCGATAGTAGAAACCGGAAGGCGCCTTCTTGACCTTAGCTTGCTTGCTGAACTTGGCAATGTACTGGGCACCCTGCTTTTCCATGTTCTCCTTCAGCGACTTCTCTTGCTTATTAAACGCAACGTCAAGTTCATACAACGCTTTGGCAACCTTATCTTTCGGTAACTTCATCTGACCGCTGAAAGCATCCGCAACGCCGCTCAGCGCCTGCTGCCGGCCAATCTTAATGCCGTATCCCTCACGCTCTTTCAGCATGGCGATCATATCGTTGCCCAACGAGGTTCCCACCGCGTAATCACGGATTTCATCCACCGTTTTAGGCTCGCCGGCATCGATAACCGCGGCTTTCTGCCGGGCTGCCGTCAGCTGCAGTTGCAGCTCCTCCACTTTCTTCTGGGTTTCCGTCAGCGTCTGCTGCAGTTTGGTGCCGTCTTGCTCCTGCTGCGTTTGCGACGTTGTCAGCGCCGTAACCTGCTGCTCCAGTTCCTGCGCCTTCTTCTGGGTTTCCGTCAGCGTTTGCTGCAGCTTGGTCGCTTCTTCTTCCTTCTGCGCCTTCGCGGCCGTCAGCTCGGTTACCTGCTTAAGCAGCTCATCCGCCTGCTTCTGGTTTTCACTCAGGCTTGCTTGCAGCTTGGCGCCATCCTGCTCTTTCTGCGTCTGCGTCGACATCAGGCCGGCGATCTGCTGCTGCGATTCTTCCGCTTTCTTCTGCGCTTCCGCCAGCATCTGCTGAAGCTTCGCGGCGTCCTGCTCTTTCTGCGTCTGGCCCGAGGTCAGCGCGGCAACCTGTTTCTCCAGTTCATCCGCCTTCTTCTGGGTTTCCGCCAGCGTTTGCTGAAGCTTCGCGGCGTCCTGCTCTTTCTGCGTCTGGCCCGAGGTCAGCGCGGCTACCTGGTGCTCCCGTTCATCCGCCTTCTTCTGGGGTTCCGCCAGCGTTTGCTGAAGCTTCGCGGCGTCCTGCTCTTTCTGCGTCTGGCCGGAGGTCAGCGCGGCGACCTGCTGTTCCAGCTCATTCGCTTTCTTCTCACTTTCGGTCAACGCTTGCTGGAGTTTCGCGGTGTCCTGCTCTTTCTGCGTCTGGCCGGAGGTCAGCGCGGCGACCTGCTGTTCCAGATCGTTCGCCTTCTTCTCACTTTCCGTCAGCGCCTGCTGGAGCTTCGTGACATCCTGCTCTTTTTGCGTCTGGCCTGACGTCAGCACGGCAACCTGCTTCTCCAGTTCGTCCGCTTTCTTCTGGGTTTCCGTCAGCGTCAGCTGAAGCTGCGTGGCATCCTTCTCTTTTTGCGTCTGGCCCAGCATCAGGCTGGCAACCTGCTGCTGCAAGGCTTCGGCCTTCTTCTCGCTTGCCGCTAACGCTTCCTGAAGTTTAGTGCTGTCCTGCTCCTGCTGTGTCTTACCAGACAACAAACCGGCGATTTGCTGCTGCAAATCGTCCGCTTTCTTCTGCGAGTCATCCAAGCTCTGCTTCAGCTGACTGTTGTTGCTCAGATGCTGATTTTGTACGGAAACCAACGCAGCCAGCTGTTGCTGGAGCTGCATAATCTGGCTCCGGCTTTCCTCCAGAGACTGTTGCGACGTTTCGCTATTTTGCACCGCCTTAGCATACTCATCCTTCAGCGCAGCGATCTGCTGCTGCATGTCATCGGCATCCCGCTGACTGGCGGCCAGCGCCTGCTTCAGACGGTTGTCATCTTTCTCTTTCTGCGACTGCGCTGCCGTCAGTTCGGCAACCTGTTGTTTCAGCGCCTCGACTTCACTCTGGCTGCCCGCCAGCATCTGCTTGAGCTTGTCGCCGTCCTGCGTTTTCTCGCTCAGGCTGGCGGTAAGCTGCTGGAGCAAATCTTCTGCTTTCTTCTCACTGGCCGCCAGTTGCTGTTTCAGTGTTTCCGTGGCCGCCTGGTTTTCCGCCAGGATGGCCTTCATTTGCTCGCCGTCCTGGTTGTTTTTCTCCAGGCTGGCCGTCAGCTGTTTCTGCAGTTCTTCAGCTTTTTGCTGACTTTCCGTCAGCGCCTGCTGCAGCTTGTTACCGTCCTGCGCTTTCTGCGCTTCGCTGCTCGTCAGACGCGCAATCTGCTGCTGCAACTCTTCGGCTTTCTTCTGGCTCTCCGCCAGGGCTTGCTGAAGTTTCGCGGCATCTTCTTCTTTCTGCGTCTGGCCGGAGAGCAGGGTTGCGATCTGCTGCTGCAGTTTGCTGTTATCCTGATCTTTCTGGTCGGCACTGGCCGTCATCTGCTTTTGCAGATCGTCCGCCTTCTTCTGGCTCTCAGCCAATGCCTGTTGCAGCTTGCCGAGCTCTTCATCTTTCTGCGCCTGGCTGGCGGTCAGGGCTTCAACCTGCTGTTGCAGTTTGGTGCTGTCTTTTTCCTGCTGCATCTGCCCGGATAACAAACGTGCGATCTGCTTTTGCAGCTCTTCGCCATTTTTCTGGCTTTCCGTCAGCGTCTGCTGAAGCTTCGCGGCATCCTGATCTTTCTGCGTCTGCGCTGCCGTCAACGTCGCAATCTGCTGTTGCAGATCGTCCGCCTTCTTCTGGCTCTCCGTCAGCATCTGCTGGAGCTTGCCGCCGTCCTGCTCTTTCTGCGCTTCGCTGGTCGTCAGGCGGGCCACCTGCTGCTGCAGCTCGTCTGCTTTGCTTTGCATTGCAACCAGGGATTGCTTCAGCTGAGTCGTTTCCTTCTCTTTCTCACCCTGGCCGGCGGTCAGACTGGCAATCTGCTTCTTCAGCTCTTCCGCCTGTTTCTGACTTTCCGTCAGCGCCTGCTGAAGCTTCGCAGCATCCTGCTCTTTCTGCGTCTGGCCCGATGTCAGGCTGGCGACCTGCTGCTGCAACGCTTCCGCCTGCTTCTGGCTGTCTGCCAATGCCTGCTGGAGCTTGGCTGCGTCCTGCTCTTTCTGGCTCTGACCCGACGTCAGGGAAGCGACCTGTTGTTGCAGTTCCTCCGCCTTCTTGCGACTTTCCGCCAGTTCCTGCTGAAGTTTGGCTGCGTCCTGCTCTTTCTGGCTCTGGCCCGACGTCAGGGCGGCAATCTGCTGTTGCAGCTTGTCGTTATCCTGATCTTTTTTCCCCAGCTCGGCCGTCAATTGCTTCTGCAACTCTTCGGCCTTTTTCTGGCTCTCCGCCAGCGCCTGTTGCAGCTGCTTCGTATCCTGATCTTTTTGCGCCGTCAGGGCGGCAATTTGCTGCTGCAATGCTTCCGCATTCTTCCGGCTTTCCGTCAGATCCTGCTGCAGCTTGTTGCGGCCCTGCTCTGACTGTGATTGTCCTGAAGTCAGGCCGTCGATTTGCGATTTCAGCTCAGCCGCTTTCTTCTCGCTTTCTTCAAGCGCGGCTTTCAGCGTGCTGTTCTCCTGATCCCGTTGCTCCTGACCGGCAGTCAGGCTGACGACCAGGCGCTGCAGCTCATCGGCCTTTTTCTGGCTGGCCGCCAGGGCCTGCGGTTTGCCGTCCTGCCCGCCACGGCTCGCGGCGGCCAGTTGTTCCTGGAGTTCATCGATTCTTTTTTGGCTTTCAACCAGGGCCAGTTTGAGGCGGGTATTTTCCTGCCCGCCCTGAGACTGGGCGGACTGCAATTGGCGTTTCAGATCGGCGAGCTGATTGTTGCTCTCCAGTAATTGCTGGCGCACTTTGTCATCCGGCAACTGGCCCATCTGATTTTTCATGGAAACAATAGAGATCATCTGCCGTTCGAGCTCGACGGCGCGGCTCTGGCTCTCCGCCAGGGCCTGTTTCAGCGCCTCGCGCTCCGTATCAAACGCATTTTTTTGCTGGGCAAGCGCTGCGCTGAGCTGATTCACAGAATCCTGCAACTCTTTCAGCTGGTTGCGTTCAATAAGGGAAGGTGCGGAAGAAGAGGAAGAAGGTACACTTGAGGGCGGCCGGCGCGTTTGCAAACGGCGCGCGGGTTTCCGCTCCTCAGGCTCCGCCGGTAACGCCGTGGAAGACGCATTCGGCGACGTCAGCATCAGTAATGCCGGCGCGTCACTGGATTGCCGTGTGATTGCATCCAGTGACTCCAGGGTTTGTGCTTCGTTAGACGCACTCAGGGCAACTGAGTGCGCTAAAATACCCGTGACAGGTAATGTCAGAATAAAAAAAAACTGTTCTTTAGCTTACTCATTTCACGCTTTCCCCGCGACGAATCAAGCCATCCATGACCGCGCGCTCAATTTCACTGCACATTTGGTTAGTCTTGTATTTATACAATGCATCCATCGTGTCTTTGGTCTGAGCGTTAATGTCGCCACGGACTGCGGTATAAACAGAGGCGCTGCGAATCAGGTTATCAAATGACGCTTTTTTAGCGGCATAAGTTTTCGGGCTGATTTTTTGCAGAGAGGCTAATTCACTCTGACACAATCCAATACGTCCGCGCTCAGCCGGTGAGGAAACCGGTTCTGGCATCGGCGCAGGAGCGGGCGCAGGCATAGGCGCGGGCGCCGACTGAGCGGTCTGGGTGCTTCTCGGCGTCGGCGCAGGCACCGGTGTTACCGTCGTTGAAGATGACGACGACGTTACCACTGTCTCACTCCGGGACTTATCTGACCATTTATTGCTGTTTTGGCAACCTGCCAACAAGAAAATGCCGGCTAACAAGGGTAAAACAATCCCCGCCTTTCCCCAACCATACCCCTGAAAATTCTGAACCTTTTTCACACAATGACTCCCTACATATATCGTGCAGTTTTTCCCTATTTTTCACATCAGGAAAATATCAGGTAATCGTTCTAGCTTTGCATTACACATAAAATTTCTGGTCATTATCCGCTAATGCGCTTCTTATGTGCAATATCCGATTTTCCGGTTGTCGTGCTAGATGGTTCAGATCAATCACCTGACTGATACCTCTGTCACAATTTCCAACTCTCAGAATGTTTAATTTCCGTTATTTCCCCGCGATCAAAACGTAATCGTCTTGCTCAGGGAAAATAACTCGAAATCATTCATCGCACCAAGTTTACGCATGGCGTTACATTTATGTGTACTGACTGTTTTAATACTGCGGTGTTGTAGTACAGCAATCTGGCCCAGCGTCAGTCCGTTAAACAGATAGCGCAATACTTCATTTTCACGCCGGGTCAACGTCCCCAGCTGCGCGCTGGTTGCCTGAACCATCCCCTGCTGGAGGCTGGCCTGAATCAACGGGCTGTATGTTTGCTTACCGGCAAATATCTGGCCGAAAACGCCTTTGAGCTGCGTCAGCGGTTCAAAACGGGAGACGATGCTCACGTTCGGCATATCCGCCAGTTCACGTAATATGGAGCCAGACTGTATACGGGTATATACCACAATATGCAGGGATGGCATACACAAATTCAGAGAGGATAACTGACTGACACCCTGAGAAACGACATCTTTTCCTCCGTTAAGCTCAGTAATCAGCACATCGACCTGCTGATAAAGTAAATCTTCAGCAATGCTGGTCAAGCTATTACGCTGTAAAACAATTTCGTTCTGAGCCGAAAGCGTACGAATAAAATAGGACAAGCCGCACATCGTTAAAGAGCAGCGATCCATCAAAGCAATTCTCAGAGATTTATCCATCCTTTATCCTCCTTTAAGGCCTGCGTATCACGCCAGGCTGTTGTTGCTTTTCGCCATCCATCCTCCGTGGGAGAACAATTCGCTGTCGCTGTGGAATCCCAGTTTAAACATGGCGTTGCGCTTGTAAGTACTGACAGTGCGGATATCCAGGTGCATCATGGATGCTGTACGGGTAACGTTTTTCCCCGTAAACAAGTGATCAAGCACGTCCAGTTCACGCGCGGTGAGATGCTTCTGCACGATATCGGTCTTGGCGATCATCTGCTGTACTTTCGGGCTGTAGGCGCGTCCGCCGGTTAATACCGACTGAATGCACTGTACCAGCGCGATAATCGGTTCCTGCTTCAGCACCAGCCCGCTGACGCCGGAAGAAACCAAAAGCTGGATCCCGCGGGGATCGTTAAGCTCGGTGCAGACAACGACCGGCGTTAACGGCCAGGATTCATTGCAACGGGAAATAAGACGCAGACCGTCCAGTACGGACTCGCCTTCTCCGCACAGTTCCATAACCAACACACGGGGGTGATGGAGCTGCAACAACGCGTGAATCTCAGAAAGTTTACTTGCATGGAGAACCCCCCCGGTGATGCCGCATTTTTGTTCCAGCATCAGCCCCATTCCCAGTGCCGTCATGGGGGACGTTTCCATCAATAACGCACATTCCCCTTTCACCACGGTGGACAGACGCTGCTCATCCGGCAACAGGGGTTGATAATTCGGGGTGGATAACATCGCGGGTTGATTATTCATGATCTCGCTTCCTGCAATTGATAAAGAATCTCTCACTGCTTCTCCCGGAGGCTATGCCGGGATAACACGTCGTTACTGACCTTTAAACCATACTCCAACAATCATTGCCGGAATTCGGCCCGCCGCCTTAACGGCGGCAGGCCTTGCTACGATGGGGATAAAACCATCAGGGGTAGCTGAAGTTAACCTGAACCACACTGTTGAGGGTGCCGCTAACCGCACCGCCCTGTTCGCTGTAGGGCCGGCCGACCAAAGCAAACGTCACTGACTTATCATTGGCTACGTTCACCGTCATGGTGCTCATGTTCCCCAGAATGATGCTTTGGTTATCCCGCTGCGC
>JBEBPQ010000052.1:0-9952 GCA_040395835.1 Advenella kashmirensis | reverse complement strand
TCGGGGCAAGACCTGCCACCGTCGGGCCATGTCAGACACGAGCCTGGTTGTCGAATGCCAGCATTCCAGTGCTGCGGACCACCTTATGCGTAATATATCCGACCTCGTTGCTGCTGGCCGATGCCGCCAGCATGCCCGTAGTCAGCCAGCGATTGACGACTTTGCCATCCTCGGTCTTTTCCACGAAATTGGCGTCGCGGTCCGCCTTGATCAGCTTGGTGATGCGCTCCAGCGCCTCATCCCAGGAGATCCGTTGCCATTTATCGGAGCCCGGCGCGCGGTATTCGGGAAATTTGAGACGGTTCGGGCTGTGGATGAAGTCGATCAGGCCGGCACCTTTCGGGCACAAGGTGCCACGGTTGACGGGATGATCGGCGTCCCCTTCGATATGCACGATGCTGGCGGCCGCGTTTTTTGCCCCGTCACCCAGACCGTACATTAGGATGCCACAGGCGACCGAACAGTACGGACAGGTATTGCGGGTTTCGGTCATGCGAGCCAGCTTGTACTGCCTGACTTCGGCCATGGCCGGCAAGGGTGCGGCGCCCAGCAATGTCAGGCTGGATCCGGCCAGCGCCGTACCCGTGGCCTTGAAGAATTGCCGCCGAGTGATATTAACCATTCGGACCTCCAGGAAAGTAGAAATACGATTTGATTATAGCGAAACTGGTTTTCTATGCCATTACATTACTATAAGCTGGCTTAGCAAGGAGAACAATAGATTTTTAAAAATGCCGCGGCCGGACCCGACACCGAAAACCGCCGGTCGCGCCCGGCTGCCATTCAGAACAAATCAAGAACTTGCGAGAGTTTGCGGCTTTGGCCTTAAATGATATCCAGTGGCCGTGGCCTGCTGTCCGGAAATATGCGTGCAATTTGCTGTTCATTCAACCCGTACACCTGCTTGAACAGCCCCCCCAGAATATCGCGGTAGTCATTCAATACCGGGTAATCGCGGTTTTGGTTCAAACTTCCCAGCGTCACCCTTTCCTGCTCGCCCAGCACCGTTCCTCCCCGGATATTGCCACCCAGCACCCAGTGTGCCGAACCATGGCCGTGATCGGTGCCACCGGTCCCATTTTCCTTGAACGTTCGGCCGAACTCGGAAATGACATAGACAATCGTACTATCCCAGGCAGGTCCCAATTCGTCTGCGAACGCAACCAACCCCTTACTGAGATTGCGCAGGTAATTGGCCAGTTGACCATCTACACCGCCCTGGTTCACATGCGTGTCCCAATTCCCGACGTCGACAAAACCCAGGTTATATTTGCCCTTCATCATGCCAGCCATCCTCCGGGCCTCCTGCTCGAAGCCCTTGGGCGCGATCGCATTGCGGCTGGCCGCCTGCTTTTCCTTTTCGAACGAGGCGATCACCTCCTGTTTGTTCTGCAACCCGGCGGTTACTTTGTCGGCCAATGCCGTGTTTTCATACATTTGCGACAATAGCGCCATCTGTCTTTTATTCAACTTCGTTCTGGCGCCAGAACGCAGGGAAAAATTCGCAACATCTGCCGGCCCCTGGAAACTCATCGGCAAATTCCGGGTAAACGCCACAGGCTGCGAGCGCCCGTCCAGCACGGTTGCCAGCCGATTCAGGAACCCGGACCGGTCTCCCCGCGCACCCGGCGCCCACCCTTGCTCCATGATATCTTGCGTATCGAAGTGGCTGCGGGACATATCCGGCGTGCCGGCGAAAGGAATGAAGCCCAACTGTCGCTTTTGCCAGAAGGAAAACAAACTATCCCTCAGCGCAGGATGCAACGCCCATGTGTCATCCAGCGTGATGGCGCCGTTTTTCGATTGTGGCCCGGGAATCGCGAGTCTGGGGCGGGACGCATAATAGTCATCCGATGTGTACGGCACCAGCAGGCTGCTGGAGTCGTAAGCACCTCTGAGAAACACCAGCAAAAAACGCAAGTCGGACTTACCTGCCGCCCAGACGGCGGAACGATTGATTAACAAGGGCGCCAGCATCGACGCACCGATGAATTCACGACGCTTCATTCATGATTCTCCCTGCTTTGCCACTCCGGGGATGACAGGAACAAAGTGTTCCATAAAATTGGGTTCTTCGCCTCGTCCAGCAGTTTTTTGGTGTTACTGGAAAGATACGGCGCATAACTGCGATCAAATACGGCATTGCGCAAACTCGGCGGTTCCGATTTTACATCCACCATCCCGGCGCTGCGCCCGGTAAATAATTTCGGGACTTTGCCCCCAATCGCGCGCGCCACTTCAAACCGCTGGCTGAGCTGTCCGGAACTGTTCCATGCCTCGCTCGTCAGTGCGTAGCCATCCGGCGTGACATATCCGTAGAGTGGTTGCCCCAACATGGCCATCCACCCGATAACGGGCCTATAGTTGAGAATCAATCGATTTTCATACGCCTGTCTCAAGGAGGCGACGACAAACTGCGTCGGCGATCGGTACTTGGACCGTAGGCTGGCCGCAAATGCATCGCTTTCGAACATGATTTTCAACGTGGCAGCGATACTGCCGTCCGAACCCATAAACGTCCGGCTCATCGCCTCGACCAATGCCTGTGGCGGGTCATCGCCGACAAAGTATGCCGCCAGTTCACGGCTGATATGCCTGGCGGTGGCCGGATGCGTGCTGAGTTGTTCGATAAGGCGCTCGACCTCATTCCAGCCGCTTCCCGGGTAATCGATACCCATCACCTTCTTGGCGCCATAATCGTGTCGCGCGGGATTGAACTCGAACCCGTCGTCCCTGAAGCGATAGTCTTGCGCTTTGCCGGGTGACAAGCGCGGCTTGTTTCCTTTGTAGTTGACGCCCACACCGGTCAGAATGCGCGCGACCGCCCTGACATCGTCCTGCGAGTATCCGGCATCGACGCCGAGCGTATGTAGCTCCAGCAATTCCCTGGCGTAGTTCTCGTTGATCTTGCCCTTGCGGCTCCTGGCATTATCCAGATAAGTCAGCATTGCCGGATGCGTCAGGGTTGCGGTCAGCAAGTCCCGGAACTTGCCCAGCGCATGGGGCCTGATCGCGCGATCCTCGTAATCGCCAATTTGCCAGCGGATGTTGGCCTTGGGCGCATAGACATTGAAATGATTCAGCCAGAACCACACCAATTGTTCGCGCAATTGATTGGGCGAGTATATGGCCCTGATCAGATGCCGGCTCCGGGCCCTGTAGAGTGCATCCTTCCCACTGCTGGCGATGGCTTTTGCCGCTTCAGCCCTGCCTTGACTATTGGCGGCATTTTTTCGCTGCGCCCGCAGGTCCAGAATTTCCCGCATAGCGTCACGTAGCGGCACGTACTCGCTGTCGAAGACGCCAAGCGCTTCCACAGGTAAGTGATCGCTGTCTGCGGCCAATTGCCTGGCAAGATAGCGATCACGGCCGAGCGTTTCGAATTCTCCCAAAATCTGCTTATTTACGCCGTAAGTGATGCGGTTCAACCAAGCAGTCTCCGATGCGTCAGCAGCCGTCGCATTGCTGACGACACCGATGCCGCAGAGGATGCACAGTGTGATATAGATCGCCTTGCAATGTCGCACACCGATACCCTTAAAAAATGTCGTTGCTTAAAATGACGTGGGCTGTCGCCTCGATTACGCTTGAATGCGGGCACCCCCCATCGCCGCCACCACGCCACCCCAAAAATCGTCCTGCCTCATCGACTGATTCGCGAGATCGAACCTTGAATCGATTGCAATAAAATATACTGCAGCCTTTGGCGTGACCGCAGCAATTTTTCATTTCAAATGTTTGTGCGTGTTTCACACCTGGATCGCCCAATCCGCGATGCAAAAGAGCAAAAGCGGCGAACCGGCAGAACCGCGAGGACGGCCTTTTTTTGAGGGGGAATTGCCATTGCTCCGCGCCAGAATCGGCTTGCAATATACGTGCACGGCTGCCAGATTCAAGATGAATTAAGCGGCATCCGGTTACATTATTGTTACAAACAGAGGTTGGCCAACGAATATCCGCCCTGAAGAAAGATTCGGTATATTATTTTGGCTGCAAGGGCCATTATTCCGGTGACCCGACCTGAGGCATATGGTGCCCAGGCATTGAGAAAATACTCGATATAGATGTAATACAACTAGCGGAAAAAGCTCACCATAACGAAGCGATTGGCTATAAACATAAGGACCAATGGCATGAAGCAAGCAGACTTGCCAAAACTTACCACGCTCATGATATCTGTCACGAGCGATGGAAAATGGACTAATGGCCAGGATCGGCGGCGGCCCATCTCTAACAAGGCGGCAACGCCAACATGAAGCTCATTGGGACGCTTGCCTGCATACTTTTCGCGGCGCCGGTGTTAGCGCAACCCGGCAATACCAATGCCCTGACCCAGGCTTCGATCAAATGGATCAAGGTCGCGGATATGTGCCAGAACTCCATGCCCTATTATTCAAAGCAAGACATCCGCAATGGCATGATCGTGGAGGTCATTTCCGCCTGGCGCGTAGACTATGATTATGCCGTGGCATTTGCCGACCAGGCCTTCGCTGAATACGAGAAGGAAAAATCAAGGCAACCCGAGAATATACCGACCTCCTTGCCCGAGGAGTTCGAGGGCTCTAATCTATTACGTATGATCTGCCACTACGACGCACGGCACGCGCGACGCGATGTCGGAATAGAATTGAAGAAACAGCCACCCTTCCGGGATTGACCCAAGAAGCCTCCCTTGACGGCGAATGCATTCGCGCTTGGCAAAAAGCCGGCGCAGCGGCCGGCTTCAGATTGCACAACGAGGCAACAAGTTTAGTATCGATTAGAACGAACTGCGCTGTTGTACCCGTCTATCATGAACTTGAAATCATACTCGCTTTTGCTTTCCATAAAACTTCTGTAGTATTTCAGGCAACTATTCAGATTCATCAAGGTAGTGTCGATAGGCCCATTCGGGTTCTTATCTTTTACTTTCTGAAATTCCGTATTGAACGCGGCCAGTTCATTTTGCAGCAAGTCGGCTACGCTGGCGGCCTGCTTCAGCTTCTCTGGGTTTTTCAAGTCGGCTTCGCTGCCAAATACGCTGACAAGCTCTTCGGCAAGTTGCATGGAATAGGCTTTATGATACTGATAAGCATTGCCCGAGGATTTCAGCGCTTCCAGTTCTTTTTTCTTCGCTTCCTTGTACACCACATCCAACGCTTGCTTGAATCCGGCATAGCTGGCTACGGCATCGGCATAGTGTTGCTTGATTTGCGCATCCGCCTCTTTACCCTTTTTCAGACCGTCAGTCTTGTAGGATGCGGATTCATAGTATTGCTCGTAGGTGGCGGTGTCAGTTTTAATGGCATCGAGCTTTTTCATGAGATCATCTGCCGCATTGTCCAGCGCCGGATGGCTGCGCTTGTTCTTCAGCGCTTCCGCATACTGTGAATAGGCGTAATCGAATTTCGCCGCGGGATAATCAATCGCCTGGGACGTCTTGGCTTTAGGAATATTTTGTTTGACATACTGCGCCTGCATGGCTTCAAGACCCGAGATCCCGGTTAACGCATTGTTAATGGCAATATAGTTGTTAAGGCTGTTGTCAGCTTGGGCGCTGGCTTCCTGGTTTGCTGCCGCCTTGGAGCTGGATTGCTCATTGCATCCCGCTAACGCCAAGCATGAAAACAAAGCGATAGCCAAGGCCCCTCGATAGAATTTCATTTTAATCCCGAAAAAATTGAAAAAAAGACGCAAGATTATACCCGACCGTACATGGCCAATGCCACCTGCAGCCATTCCCTGAGTCGGGTTTTCACATAAAAAAAAGCGGCCGAGGCCGCTTGAGATGCTTGCTTATGCTGCAAGCTTACGTTTGTGATATGGCTTGTCGCTTCTGCCCCCACGGCGAGAAGCAAGCCCACAATGCAAGCATAGAGCGATCGAAATACCAGGTCAACATACTCATTCGACTCTTGACCGTTGTTTACGTTGTCGTTGTTTTTAGTCCTGGATCAATTGGCCTTTCCTGACATTTCAAACGATTTTCTACATGAATAAGCGTAAACCTGGCCCTGTGCTCCCCCACCAACCTACGGCCGTCAGTCTTGTCGTATCTTCGGCGCAAGGAGGTCACGCCCATTTTTCCCAAGTGATAAGCTAAAATCCTGAAGTTATAAAAGACCGATTGGAAAATCATGCAATTCAAGGTATTACGATAACGTGTCAGTTGAAATCATCCTTTCCTTGATCGCCGGCGCCGCAGCTGGCGGCTTCATCAACGGACTCGCTGGTTTCGGCACGGCGTTATTGTCGCTGAGCATATGGCTTCAGGTATTGCCGCCCTGGCAGGCTGTGGCTATGGCGGCGGTCATGTCAGTTGTCAGCGGAGCCCAGGGGGTATGGACGGTGCGCCACGATTTGCGTCATGGGACCCGACGACTCTGTCGCTTCCTGATTCCCGCCGTTGCCAGCCTTCCCCTTGGCATACTGAGTCTGGGGATTCTCAACGCGAGCATGCTAAAGCTTGTGATTGCCGGCTCCATGCTGCTGTACGGGGTGCTTTTTTCCTTCCGCCGCACCGCCCTGCGCATCGAAAAACCCATGCCGCTGGGCGACATCCTTGTCGGTTTCAGTGGCGGATTTCTTGGTGGCGCGGCGTCTCTGTCGGGCGTCTTGCCAACCATGTGGTGCGCCATGCAGCCATGGACCAAGGGAGAAACCAGCGCTGTGCTGCGTCCTTTCAATATGGTCATTCTCGCGATTGCAATAACGATGTTCGCGTGGCGGGGATTCTATTCAAGGGAAACACTGATCATGATGGCCATCGCTTTGCCAGCCACCATTATTTCTTCACAGTTCGGCATAGTGGTCTTCAAGCGCCTGACCGACCACCAATTCCGCCAATTGCTGGTATGGGTCCTGTTTGCTTCGGGCGTGTTACTGGCCGGACATGAACTGCTCCTGATCATCAGCGCCTGATTTTTCTCCCCGGCGCGTCCTCGGCCTTTACTAGCCCGGTCACCAATGGACACCGCCATGGAATCATCTGTGAGGTTGCCACCGCATGAAATTGGATCGCTTGCCCGCCCTGTCAATTTGCCGTTGATAAAGACCGAACCGGAGTCTCCCGCAAGACCGCGCTTATGCTCAGCGTGGTCAGGACAGGCATGCGGCTCATGGGCATCTTCCCGACACATCGCCGATATACCCGTCAATATTGACGTTCGGCGACGCTGCAATGCCGGATGTTGCGATAGCCCCGTCGTGCCCGGAAGCCACGTTGTTGATCCCTGCTGTCTCTGGTGCTGGTCAGATTCCTGGGGATGCAGTCATGCGGGCATGACTCACAGTGTCACCGGCTGGCGTCCAGCTAAACGAACTGAATATCGGGATGAGACAGAAAATCTTGAAATTCCCTTGGCATAAGGTGCAATTGGTTGGGCGTGCAGTCCATCAGGATTTGTGCCGAACGCGCGGCCAAAGACACATATCCTTTTGCCCTCTCTGTCAGGAAAAGCGGCAAAAAAGATGATAAAGTCTGTCCATCAAACAGGAATATTTCGTTCATCGATTGGGCGGCGATAAAGAATACGTCGTCGGCTGGCAGGGAGACGCGGGCCTTATTCCAGGCCCGCCACACCTGTTCGGCGCTGGCGCCATTGCACCAGGATAGCGTCGCGGCGCCGATCTGCGTCCATCCGGCGGCTTCGCACAACCGCTCCCAGGATGGGGCAGCGATAGACTGCAATTCTCTTCGAATCGTGATTTCAGCGTCGCCGATCAGCTCGGAAATGCTGGCTTTGCGCTGTCCCTGCCCGCCTTTCACAAAACGCGCGCATAGGTTCGCATTTGAATGAAGGATACGCCATAGATCAGGCAGACTTTGGCCGCCCGTGGACAAAATGGCGCCAGACAACGCCGGCGTGTTCGGCTTAAGGTTGGGCTGCGTATTCATAATATTGCTACGGATAGGCCTGCCGGATGACTCTCATGGGATTGAAATTGGCTTCTTCCAATGAGCAACCGGCGGGAGGCAGGGATTGCAGGTACGGGTGAAGATTGGGAATTTGCTGGTAAGGCTGGTCGTAGCTTGGCGAACTGTTTTCAACGAGACAGCGCGCTTTTGAACTGGCGGCCAGTTCCCAATAAAGGTTGTGGGGACCTTCGACGCTCCAGACGCCCGCCGCCACGCCGACGCCTCCGGCCACCAGGCCAGTACCGGTATTGGCGATGGTCGCGGGTCCGAATACATACTTGCCGGTAAACCCGCCTTTTACGCTTTCATAGCCCTCGATCCGGTATATACCGGCAGCGCCGATGACTTCGATTTCGGCACCGGCGATACCTCCAGGCATGCCAGCCAAATCGTCAAATGAAAAAGGCCTGACGGCTCGTACCAATTGAGGAATGCCTTTTTTCATTTTTTCGTAGAGCGCCATGCCGGTGCTCGCATTCCTCTGATCCTGCTCCATTTGCGCGGCATCCTGAATCTTTTTCGCATTGCCAAGCTTTTCGTTGAATTGCTCGAACTCCAGCGCCCCCCGGGTTGTGCCTCCGGCCGCCTTGAACAATTTGCCGATTGGCAGGCTGAGATTCACCCCGCAATTATAGATATTCACGACACTGATGCACAGGCTATCCAAGCCGAAAAAGATAAAGCTGTGATAGCCGCATGCCAATGCAAAACTACCCTCATAAGTGATCAGCCATCGCTGCGACTTTGTACTTGAATATCCCACCCAGTCCTCGGGTTTCATCAAGTCATTACCAAAGGGAAATGTGTTATCGCTCATGTTATTCGTTCGCCGGCGCTAATAAACAATATTTTTTTTCCCTGAACTGCATTGCCAGGTACGGACAATCGTTCCAGTTCTCAGCCAGGCAAACCTGTTCGGGCTTCGCCATTTCAGTTTGCGTACATTTTTCGCTTTCGCATACCATTGTGTAGACTTTCCCCGTCTTGACATGCCCAACGGCAATGACCGTTTTGTCCTTTGGCAACGTGAGCCCCTCAAATGCATCAACCATTTTCTTCTGCTGCGCGCGGGTGCCTGAGTCTGGCTGTCTGGCCACGGTCATTTCCCCGGCCAAAAGCATATATTTGTTGTATTCCGTAAACTGCTCATTGCTGCAAGATAACTGGCCATTTTCCGAAACGAGGGATGCCTCGCTCTTTTGCCCAAGCAAAAACGATATAGCCAGTAGCCCGACCATCGCTAAAGAAGGTATCCCCAGTGAAATAAGGCGTCGACTTGTTTTCATATATAAAGACATCAATTGAGATTAATTTTCTTGGACGAAAGTGCGATCTCGTTCTTGGCCTGCATCTCTATGCCGTTTTCAAAATTCAGAAATAGCGTGTCTCCGCTCAATCGGATAAAGCCGTCGGCTGTTAATCGCAATTCCGATTTTCCAACCTGGACATGGAATTCGCCATTCGATGTCAGAGAAACGGTATCTGCCGCGTCCGCCGATAGGTGCGAACCAGAGATGAGCTGTATGGAGCGTCCCGCATGCTCGACGATTGTACCACCCACTGTTACGGTTTTAGATACCCCTACAAACTGTGTCTTGACCCCTGCGGTGGCCTCATTGATCGCCTGGTCGGCAAATAGCGAATACACGCCGCGTCCGATTTGATTGATGCCCGGGATCGGCAGTTTTTTTGCCACGTCCGCAATCCCTTCCACCAAATTGCGAAACGCACTGGTCAACACCCGCCCTACGCCACTCGGACCGACATGCAATGTCATGTTGCCATGCACTGATTCGCTGTGGTTACCGTCGACCTCGATCGCCTTGTGATGCCCGACAGACTGGACCCAGTTGTTATCGATTCGCTCGGTATGGTTGTTCTCCGTCTTCTCATTGCGGTCTTTCTGGGCGTGAATATAAATTTCTTCGTTATCCGCCTTATCTTCAAACCGGAAGGCATTGGCGGTTTGATAGTTGCCATCCGGCGTAGAGCGCGAATAGATCCCCATCTGGGTCTCGTTCTCCGGCAGCTTCCACGGCGGCATCATCGCCGCGT
>JBEBPQ010000051.1:0-10136 GCA_040395835.1 Advenella kashmirensis | reverse complement strand
AGGGCTGCCTGTTCAAGAAGTTCGCCGGCGTCGATGTGTTCGACATCGAGCTGGCTGAAAACGATCCGGATAAGCTGGTCGATATCATTGCCGCCCTGGAACCCACGCTGGGCGGCGTCAACCTTGAAGACATCAAAGCGCCGGAATGCTTCTATATCGAGAAAAAACTGCGCGAGCGCATGAAGATCCCGGTTTTCCATGATGACCAGCATGGCACGGCCATCATCTCTTCGGCCGCGATCCTGAACGGACTGAAGATCGTGGGCAAGGAAATTGGCAAGATCAAGCTGGTCTGCTCCGGTGCGGGTGCCGCGGCAATCGCCTGCCTGGACCTGCTGGTTAACCTCGGCGTCGCCCGCGAGAACATTTACGTGGTGGATTCGCGCGGCGTCATCTGGGAAGGCCGCGACGAAAACATGGAGCCCAACAAGGCCCGCTACGCGCAACACACCGAGGACCGCACGCTGGCCGATGTGGTGCGCAATGCCGACGTGTTTCTCGGCTGCTCGACCAAGGACGTGCTGAAAAAGGAGATGGTTGCCTCCATGGCCGCCTCCCCCCTGATCCTCGCGCTGGCCAACCCCGACCCCGAAATCCGCCCCGAAGATGCCAAAGCGGTAAGGCCGGACTGCATTATCGCCACCGGTCGCTCGGACTACCCCAACCAGGTCAATAACGTACTTTGCTTCCCCTTCATCTTCCGCGGTGCGCTGGATGTGGGCGCCACGCGCATTACCGAAGAGATGAAAATGGCTTGCGTGAAGGCGATCGCCGAACTGGCGCAAGCCGAGCAAAGCGACGAAGTCGCGCTTGCCTATGAAGGCCAGGACCTGAACTTTGGCCCCGAATACATCATTCCCAAGCCTTTCGACCCGCGCCTGATCGTGCAGATCGCGCCGGCCATCGCCCAGGCCGCCATGGACTCCGGCGTGGCAACCCGTCCGATCGAAGACATGGACGCCTATCGCCAGCAACTGGTCGGTTTCATTTACCGTTCCGGCCAACTGATGCGCCCGCTGTTCAAACAGGCCCGCCAACTGCCCCCGAAACGCGTCGTGTACGCCGACGGCGAGGACGAGCGCGTCTTGCGCGCAGCCCAGACCGTCATCGACGAACAACTGGCCTACCCTATTCTGGTCGGCCGTCCGGCAGTCATCGAAATGCGGGTCAAGAAGCTGGGCCTGCGCCTGGCTGCCGGCACCAATATCGAAATTGTCAACCCCGAGGATGACGAGCGCTTCAACGAAACCTGGACCGCCTACTACAAGCTCAAGGGCCGCGACGGCATTACGCCGAACATTGCCAAGGCCATGGTGCGCAAGCACAATACCCTGATCGGCGTGCTGCTGATCCAGCGCGGCGATGCGGATGCCATGATCTGCGGCGTGGGCAGTCGCTACGACAACCAGCTCAAGTATGTGTCCGAAGTCATCGGCCTGAAGGAAGGCGTCAGCACCTTTGCCGCCATGAACGTACTGATTCTGCCCGACCAGACGCTCTTCATCTGCGACACCCATGTCAATGAAGATCCGACCGACGAACAGATTGCCGACATCACGATCCAGGCCGCCGATGAAATGATCCGTTTCGGTATTCAACCTAAAATCGCCCTGCTGTCGCACTCCAATTTCGGCAGCCGGCCTTCCGACTCTTCCCGCAAAATGGCTTCGGCCCGGCGCCTGATCAGCGCACGCCGCCCGGATCTGGAGATCGACGGCGAAATGCATGCCGATGCGGCGCTGTCCGAGAAAATCAGACTGGAAGCCTACCCCGACTCAAGCCTGGCGGGCCGTGCCAATCTGCTGATCATGCCAAACCTTGATACGGGCAATATCACCTACAACATGCTGAAAATGACAGGCAGCCACGGCATCGCCATGGGCCCCATCCTGCTCGGCGCGGCCAAGCCCGTGCATATCCTGACCACCAGCACGACAACCCGCCGCATCGTCAATATGACAGCGCTGGCGGTCGTCGACACACTCGAGAGCAAATAAGATGCGATCCGACGATTTGTCCAAACTCGTTTTACGCCTGACGCTGGGTATCCTGCTGCTTATGCATGGCATATTCAAGGTGCAGAACGGCATCGGCCCCATCATCGGCATGGTCTCCTCGACCGGTCTGCCGGGGATACTGGCCTACGCCGTCTATATCGGGGAGTTCATCGCGCCGATCCTGCTGATTGTTGGCCTGTACACCCGCGTGGCGGCGATCCTGGTCATCATCAACATGGTGGTCGCCATTGCCCTGGCCCACTCCGGGCAACTGGCCATGCTCACGCAAAATGGCGGCTTGCGCCTGGAAGCGCAGTACTTTTTCCTGTTTACCGCTGTGGCGGTCTATCTGGGTGGCGCCGGACGGTTCAGCATGAACAGTCCTTATAACTGAGCCGGCGCCCGGCCCTGCCGGCGTTCGCCGCCGGCGGCGGCCAGCCGTTGCCCCTGGTTTATCGCAAGCAACGATCACCATGCGGCAAATCGGAAACAAAAAAACGCAGGCTTTCGGCCTGCGTTTTTTCTTTGGCGACAACCGCTGCTATCAGCGTGTTTCGATCTTGCCAACGTCGCGCGAGGCGGAACCCGTGTACAACTGACGCGGACGGCCAATCTTGTAATCAGGATCGGACAACATCTCGTTCCATTGCGCGATCCATCCCACCGTGCGGGCCAGCGCGAAAATCGCGGTGAACAGCGAGGTTGGAATACCGATGGCGCGCTGTACGATGCCGGAATAGAAATCGACGTTCGGATACAGCTTGCGCTCGACAAAATAAGGATCTTCCAGCGCGATACGCTCCAGTTCCATTGCCAGCTTGAACAACGGATCGTCCTGCAGACCCAACGCTTCCAGCACTTCCTTGCAGGTTTCCTGCATGAGCTTGGCGCGAGGATCGTAGTTCTTGTAGACACGGTGGCCAAAACCCATCAGACGCACGCCGGAGTTCTTGTCCTTGACCTTCTCCATGAATTCGCCGACCTTGGCGACACCGCCATTGGCCTGGAGCTCTTCCAACATGTTCAGGCAAGCCTCGTTGGCGCCGCCATGGGCAGGCCCCCACAGGCAAGCCACGCCGGCGGCAATCGCTGCAAATGGATCGGTACCGGACGAGCCGCAAAGGCGGACGGTAGAGGTGGAGGCGTTTTGCTCGTGGTCCGCATGCAGGATGAAGATGCGATCCAGCGCGCGTTCGACGACGTCATTGACTTTATAGTCTTCGCAAGGCGTGCCGAACATCATGCGCAGGAAATTGCCCGTATAGGACAGGTTGTTCTGCGGATAAATGTACGGCTGACCCAGCGAGTATTTATACGCCATGGCAACCAGCGTCGGCATTTTCGCGATCAGGCGGATCGCGGAAATGTGGCGATGCTCGGGATTGGTGATATCGGTAGAGTCGTGATAGAAGGCGGAGAGCGCGCCCACCAGTCCGGTCAGCACGGCCATCGGATGCGCGTCGCGACGGAAGCCGCGCAGGAAGAAATGCATCTGCTCGTTGACCATCGTATGATGGGTCACCGTCTGGTCGAACTCTTCCTTCTGTTTGCTGTTGGGCAATTCGCCGTTGAGGATCAGATAGCAAATATCCAGGAAGGTGCAATTGACAGCCAACTGTTCGATGGGATAGCCGCGATACAACAGCTCGCCTTTGTCGCCATCGATGTAGGTGATCTTGGATTCGCACGCCGCCGTGGACATAAAGCCCGGGTCATAGGTAAACATATCGGTCTGGCTGTACAACTTGCGGATATCGATCACATCCGGTCCTACTGTACCTTTGTAAATCGGCAATTCTATTTTCGCAGAATCATCCGAGAAACTCAGAATTGCTTTTTTGTCAGAGAGGTTCATTTAACATCCTTTAAGAAAAAACCGACACGCACCCGCCCGTTACTCTTGCCGCATCAATGCGATAAGGCGTTGTATATTAGACGTATCATAGATACCTTCCGGATCGGCGCGACCGAGAAGAATATCGAGCAGGCTGTTGTCATCGAGTTCAAAAAGCAGAGTCAGCGACGAGACATCCTCGTCAGTCAACTCTTGTTCGTAACGATCCAGAAACTTAGTGATGATCAGGTCGTTTTCGAGTAGTCCCCGGCGGGCACGCCAGCGTAGCCGCGCCCGTTCCAGTTCAGTCAGGGTAGCCATATCTGCAGATCAGACAGCGCGGCGAACCATGAGTTCCTTGATCTTGCCAATCGCCTTGGTCGGATTCAGGCCTTTCGGACATACATCTGCGCAATTCATAATGGTGTGGCAACGGAACAAACGGTACGGATCATTCAGATTATCCAAGCGAGCATTGGTATCCTCGTCACGGCTATCTGCGATGAACCGGTAGGCCTGCAGCAGGCCGGCAGGTCCGACAAATTTGTCGGGATTCCACCAGAAAGAAGGACAGGAGGTAGAGCAGCACGCGCACAGAATGCACTCATACAGGCCATCGAGCTCTTCACGGGCTTCGGGCGACTGCAGGCGCTCTTTCTCTGGCGGCGGCGTATCGTTGATCAGATACGGGCGAACCGAGTGGTACTGGTTGAAGAAGTGCGTCATGTCCACGATCAGGTCGCGGATCACCGGCAGACCGGGCAGCGGACGCAATACGATAGGCTGTTTCAGATCGTTCAGGTTGGTCGTGCAGGCCAGGCCGTTCTTGCCATTGATGTTCATGGCGTCGGAACCGCAAACGCCCTCGCGGCAAGAGCGACGGATCGCCAGGCTGTCATCCACATCATTCTTGATGCGGATAATGGCATCCAGCAGCATCTTGTCGGTGGGTTGCAACTCCACTTCCAGCTTCTGCATGTAGGGACGCTCGTCCTTGTCAGGATCGTAGCGATAAATCTCGAACTTCACGATACGTTTAGTACTCATAATATCCTGCTTAGAATGTGCGTGCTTTTGGAGGGAATGACTCGACAGTCAGCGGCTTCATATGCACCGGCTTGTACTCCAGGCGGCCATCGGAAGAATGCCACAGGGTATGCTTGAGCCAGTTCACGTCATCGCGTTCCGGATGATCATTCAGCGCATGCGCGCCTCGGCTTTCCGTACGGTTGGCCGCGGACTTGATCGTGGCGCGCGCCACTTCCGTCATGTTGGCCAGCTCCAGCGCCTCGACGCGGGCGGTATTGAACACTTTGGACTTGTCGTCAAATTTCACGCGCTTGGCCTGTTCGGCCAGCTCATCGATCTGGCCCACGCCTTCATTGAGCAGTTCCAGCGTACGGAACACGCCGCAATGACGCTGCATGGAAACACGGATGCTGTTGGCGACATCCTGGACCTTCTCGCCGGAGGCGCGTGACTCGAGCTCGTTGACTCGCGCCAGCGAGGCGTCCACGGACTCCTTCGGCAGGTCCTGATGCGCTACCTGGCGCTCCAGGTGAGACTGAACGATACGATCGCCCGCTGCGCGGCCGAAGACAACCAGATCCAGCAGCGAGTTGGTGCCCAGGCGGTTGGCGCCATGCACCGATACCGCCGCGCATTCGCCGATGGCATACAGTCCGTTGACGATTTTCTCTTCGCCGTTTTCCCAAGTAACCACTTCACCATGGTAATTGGCGGGGATACCGCCCATTTGATAGTGAATGGTTGGCACAACGGGAATCGGCTCCTTGATCGGATCCACATTGCCGAATTTGATGGCAATCTCGCGGATGGATGGCAGACGCTTGTTGATCACGTCGGCGCCCAGGTGATCAAGCTTGAGCACCACATAGCTGCCGTCCGGTCCGCATCCGCGGCCTTCCTTGATTTCCTGGTCCATTGAGCGAGAAACGAAATCGCGAGGCGCCAGGTCTTTCAGCGTAGGCGCATAACGTTCCATGAAACGCTCACCGTCCTTGTTCAGCAGGATTCCGCCTTCGCCGCGCACACCTTCGGTGATGAGGACGCCCGCCCCGGCCACGCCGGTCGGGTGGAACTGCCAGAACTCCATATCCTGCAGGCAGATGCCGGCGCGGGCGGCCATGCCCAGGCCGTCGCCGGTATTGATAAAGGCGTTGGTCGATGCCGCCCAGATACGGCCGGCCCCGCCGGTGGCCAGCACCACGGCCTTGGCTTCCAGAATATAGATTTCGCCGGTTTCCATCTCCAGGGCTGTCACGCCCACGACGTCGCCCGCGTCATTGCGCAGCAGGTCAAGCGCCATCCATTCGACGAAAAATTGCGTGCGTGCGGCGACGTTGCGCTGGTATAGCGTGTGCAACAAGGCATGGCCTGTGCGATCAGCGGCGGCACAGGCGCGCTGCACGGGCTTCTCGCCAAAATTGGCGGTGTGTCCGCCAAACGGGCGCTGGTAGATGGTACCGTTCGCGTTACGGTCGAAAGGCATGCCGAAATGCTCCAGCTCGTACACGGCATGCGGTGCCTGACGGCACATGAATTCGATGGCATCCTGGTCGCCCAGCCAGTCCGAGCCCTTGACGGTATCGTACATGTGCCAATACCAATTGTCTTCGCTCATATTGCCAAGCGAAGCACCGATACCGCCTTGCGCGGCTACGGTATGGGAACGGGTGGGGAAAACCTTGGAAAGGACGGCGACGGATAATCCGGCCTGAGCCAATTGAAGGGAGCAGCGCATACCGGACCCGCCGGCACCCACAACCACTACATCAAACTGGCGGCGCGGTAATGATGAATTGATAGCAACCACGGCTTATAAACTCCAGACAATTTTAGCGAAATACAGGACGGAGGCCACCAGCCAGAGGATGGTCAGCACCTGCAATGTCAGACGGATGCCAACAGGCTTGACATAATCCATCCAGATATCCCGTACACCGATCCATGCGTGCCAGGCCAGGGAGAAAAACGCCAGCGTGGCGGCAATCTGCCCTACCGGCAAGCCCAGACAGGAGAATGTGAAGAACCCTCTCCAGGCGTCATAGGTGATCGGGGTGAACAACGCGGCGATGAGAAACACCACGGAATAGACCGCGAGAATAACGGCAGTGATACGCTGCACGATGAAATCTTTGATGCCGTAACCGGCGCCGACGACCAGGCGCTTGGTGCCAACTTGTTCTTTAGCCATTATATTGCTCCAAACATTTTAATGGCGAATACCAGCGTCAACGCCAGACTCACGCCCAGGACGACCGCGGCGCTCTTCTGCGCGCTGACCTTGTCGATGCCGATATGCAGATCCAGCACCAGATAACGAATACCGGCGCACAGGTGATGCATGAAGCCCCACAACAGCACCAACAGGATCAGCTTGAGGAGAAAACCGCCCGCCCCGCTTCCCAGCGCCGCAAAACTTTCCGGCGATGCCACGCTGGCCGCGAAAAGAGGGATCAAGATAATGGGAAGGCTGAGAAAAAGAATGGCGCCGCTGATCCGATGCAAAATAGACACTTTGCCGGCAGCCGGCAGGTGGTATTTTGTAATCTGGGCAACATCGATATTGCGATATTGCGGGCGCTGTTTTGACGGGGAGTCTGACATAACGGCCTCTAAAGAGAAACAAATTACAACAAATAAAAAAAACAAAAAACAGACGTGAAAAATCGAAGAACCAGATGCTGGCTCCCGTGTTTTCTGATCGAATTAGTTTAAACCATTTCGATAGTGATAATGTTCTGTCACATATAAACCGCGGCGAATTTCCAAGGGTCTGTCAGCATAGGTATAGGACACGCGATTGACTTGCAGAAGTGGCGTTCCTACCGCGATCTGCAACAAGGCCGCAGTGTCGGCGTCGCTGGCCACGGCCTTGATTTTTTCATCCGCGCGTACCATGTTGACCCCGAACTCGGTCTCAAAAAAACCATAGAGCGGGCCATTCATCTGCTGCAGCATTTCCATGCTCAGACCTTTGAAGGCGTCGCCCGGCAACCAGATTTCATCCAGTACGGTGGGAACCTGTCCGAAAGACATGACCCGCCGAATGTAAATGACTGCATCGCTGTTTCGCAGTTGGAGCACACGCGCAACCTCCGGGGCGGCGCGTTGCTTGCTGCACTGCAAATACTCGCTTTGGGCGCGGGCGGCATTTTCTTCGCTATCGGATTTTAACCGCAAAAAACGATAGCGGACCTGCGCTTCATGATGCGTAGCAACAAATGTTCCCTTGCCCTGCCGGCGGATGAGCAGATTTTCGGCGGCCAGCTCGTCGATCGCCTTGCGCACCGTGCCCTGGCTGACCTGAAACCGCGCGGCAAGGTCAAGCTCGCTGGGAATGCTCTCGCCGGGTTTCCATTCTCCCTCATGCAGGCTGCGCACCAGCAGGTCCTTGATCTGTTTATATAAAGGACTGAATGCCGCAGCTGGCGATTTCAACGAAGAGGCAGGAATTTCAGACATGTTTATGGGACAATTGATTACTCGCACATTATCACATATTGCAACCATCGTTGTCCATTCTTATATAAGATATAAGTTATAAGACAATTGACGCGACTTGAGATTTTTACTAAGCTTTAGCGTTAAAATCGAACGCAGACTCAAACATTTTTTCCTAATACTTACGGAGATTCCTATGTCCAAACCCGCCGTACGCGTGGCCGTTACCGGTGCTGCAGGCCAAATCGGTTATGCCCTTCTTTTCCGCATTGCATCAGGCGAGATGCTGGGTAAAGACCAGCCGGTGATTTTGCAGTTGCTGGAAATTCCCGACGAGAAGGCACAGAAAGCCTTGAAGGGCGTCATCATGGAACTGGACGATTGCGCATTCCCGTTGCTGCAGGAAATCACTGCGCACAGCGACCCCAAGACCGCTTTCAAGGATGCCGATATCGCCCTGCTGGTCGGCGCCCGCCCACGCGGCCCCGGCATGGAACGCAAGGACTTGCTCAAAGTCAACGCCCAGATCTTCACGGCGCAAGGCAAGGCGCTGAATGAAGTCGCGAGCCGCAATGTCAAGGTCCTGGTTGTCGGCAACCCAGCCAATACCAACGCCTACATCGCCATGAAATCCGCGCCTGATCTGCCTGCGAAGAATTTCACCGCCATGCTTCGCCTGGATCATAACCGTGCCCTGACCCAGTTGGCACAAAAATCAGGCAAGGCCGTCAAAGATATCGAGAAACTGATCGTCTGGGGCAACCACTCTCCCACGATGTATCCCGACATCCGTTTTGCCACAGTTGGCGGCGAGGGTCTGGAAAAGCTGATCAACGACGACGCCTGGAACAAGGAAACATTCATTCCGACGGTGGGCAAACGCGGCGCGGCGATCATCGACGCGCGCGGCCTGTCTTCCGCCGCATCGGCAGCCAATGCGGCCATCGACCACGTCCGCGACTGGGTACTTGGCAGCAACGGCAAATGGGTTACCATGGGCGTTCCTTCTGACGGCTCTTACGGCATTCCCGAGGGCATCATCTACGGCGTGCCCGTCACCACGGAAAACGGCGAGTACACGGTCATTAAGGATCTGGAAATCAATGACTTCTCCCGCGAACGCATGGATCTGACGCTGAACGAACTGCTCGAAGAGCGTGACGGCGTAGCGGATTTGCTAGGCTAAGCGCAGTCTAAAAATAGCCACGGCGTCGTGGCTATTTTTTTACCAACCATTTTCAACCCGGCAACGATTCATCATGGATGGCCCAACGCCTTCCGCAAAATTTTCAAAAGAAATATAACGATTATCTTCCCCAGGACAGTATTCGGCCGCAAATAGGCAGATAATCATCTGCAATCCTTGATTTTCCGGAGACCCTATGGCTGCGATTGCCTGCACAGGGGACCGCTTCAGTCAGGCGCTGCCCCCGATCCCCCCTCCCAAGTCATTGGCGCCCTCTGCTGTGTGGAAAACCGGCGCCGGCAAGGCCGCGCAAACCATGCGGACCGCCATCCGCCGCGATGGCCATCAGAAAAAACGTTATCAACCTGATACAGATCCTCGACACGTTATATCACCATTTCGGTTAGCGCGACTTCGAGCAAAAACCTGACATCCTGTTCGCCAAGAACAAGTCATCCACACCGATCACAAAGGAAATAGCACATGTCATCGAAAGCCCCCAAAACCACCCAAAGCGTCACGACGCAAGCCAGCGGCAACACGGAAAATCCGAGCGGCTTCAAGCCCAAGAAATCCGTGGCCCTGTCCGGCGTGGTTGCCGGCAACACCGCCATCTGCACCGTCGGGCGCAGCGGCAACGACCTGAACTACC
>JBEBPQ010000050.1:0-10605 GCA_040395835.1 Advenella kashmirensis | reverse complement strand
TCAACAATAGCACTCATGGTTATGACTTTCCTGCCTGATAAACAGTGATTTTGATGGGATTTTACTGCGTAGATTGTACCTTACTCAGCCAGTCTTGTAATTTTGCAATGCCCTGCGCGACAACTTGTATCCCATCTTTTACATTTCAGGGGATGACAAATCGCGGCGAAAGCGGCGGGGCCGCGGGGCGCGTTCCCTGCCCGCCTGGCGCGCTTGCCGCCTGCCGCAGCCTGGCTGCAGGCCGGCTAGCCGCGGCTTGCGGGCTCGCTTGCCTTCCGCGCCGCGCGCCCGGACCGGGTCTGGCGCAGGCTGGCAAACCGGATCAAGGGCAACCGAAACACCCAGGCCAGCGCCAGCATATTGATCAGGAACACTGCGATCAACCCGGCGTCAATGGCGGAAATCATTTGCCCTCGCGCCGCGGCGATCCACGGTCCGGCGTCCAGCCCCGAGGCGGCCATTTGCTGCGTCAAGTCTGCCTGGGCCTGCGTGCGGACCAGCAACTGCGGGTCGGACAACGCAACGATGGCGGCCGGGGAATGGACTTTATCGGACATGGCCTGGACCCCCGACAAAAAGTAATAATTGACCATTGTGCCAATAATGGCCGTACCGAGCATCCCGCCGATCATCCTGATCGATTGCACCAGCGCCGTGACGATCCCGAGATTGCTGCGCCCCGACAGCTCCTGGCTGAAGATGGTCAGGTTCGGCAGGATGAACCCCAGGCCTATCCCCCCCAGTGTCATATACAGGAGAAACAGCAATTGCGGCGTCTGCGGCTCATACAACAGCACGCCTGCGACGGCCACGCCAATCATCAGGTAGCCGCCATGCAATACCAGATTGGGACGGGCCAGCCGTGTCACCACTCGGCCGCTAAGAATGCTGCCAAAGGTGATGCATACGACCAGGGGCGTCACCAGCATGCCAGCGTCATTGGGAGAATAGGCAAAGCCGCTTTGCAACAATAGCGGAATATAGAACAGCATGCCAAACATGACAAAACCGGTCAGCAACGACAACACAAACATGGTCGCCAGGCTGCGGTCCCGGAACAATTCCATGGGCAGCAAGGGAAACTGAGACTGGCGCTCCCATTTCACCAATCCCGCAAAGGCCCCGATGGCGACCAACGCAAACACCATGACTGTCCAGGATATCCCCTCTGTGGCGATCAGCTCCACCGCCATTTGCAGACAGCCCAGGGAAAGCGCAATCAGCAGCGCGCCCTGCCAGTCCAGACGGATAGCCTGATCCCGTTGATAGCGAATCAAGGGCAAATATTGCCAGATGAAATACAGGCTCACCAGGCCCACCGGCAAATTCACGTAGAAAATCGAGCGCCAGCCGTAATATTCGGTAAGAAAGCCGCCAAGCGACGGACCAACCGCCGAAGCGATGCCAAAGGTCGAGCTCAGCAGGATTTGCCAGCGTAACCTGACGGCGGTATCGGGGAACAAGTCCGGCACACAGGCGAAGGCCGTGCCAACCAGCATGCCGCCACCGATCCCCTGCAGGCCACGGGCCGCCACCAGGAAGGTCATGCTATCGGCCATCCCGCAAAGCACGGAGGCCAGCGTAAAGATAATGACGGAAGCGACCACGAAAGGCTTGCGGCCGTAATAGTCCCCCAGCCTGCCGCAAATCGGCACGGTGATGACCGACGTCAGGAGGTATGAGGTGCCTACCCAGGCATACAGTTCGAAACCATTGAGTTCGGCCACAATGGTAGGCAGCGCGGTACCGACGATCGTCTGGTCCAGTCCGACCAGCATGCCGACAAAGCAAATCCCCAATACAGCCAAAAGGGACTGCCGAAATGACAACAGTCGGCCCGATGCCGACTGTGTTTCGCTGACTTCGATTGTTTTGGTAGCCATAGTGCCCATCTTGTTGAAAATCGGTACGCCGCCGCGTGGAACACAATGGATGCTGGCGCTTGTCTCTCAGGCGTTGAACGCATCCTCAATGAAGCCTTGCTGCTTGACGATACGATCAATATCCGTCAACGACTGCAACAATGCCTCCATGTGTTTCAGGGGTACTGCATTAGGCCCATCCGATAGGGCCTTGGCCGGCTCAGGGTGAGTCTCCATGAACAGGCCAGAGACGCCGACCGCGACCGCCGCCCTCGCCAGGACCGGCACGAATTCGCGCTGCCCTCCGGAAGAGGTGCCCTGCCCCCCCGGCAATTGCACCGAGTGAGTGGCATCGAACACCACCGGGCATTCGGTTGCGCGCATGATCGCCAATGAACGCATATCCGAAACCAGGTTGTTATACCCAAAAGACGCACCGCGTTCGCACACCATGATATTGGTGCCGTCGCCCCCGGCCTCCTTGGCGGCGGTCCGGGCCTTCTCGACAACCTGCAACATGTCCGCCGGCGCCAAAAACTGCCCTTTCTTGATATTGACCGGTTTGCCGGTAGCCGCACAGGCGGCGATAAAATCGGTCTGACGACACAGGAACGCAGGCGTCTGCAGCACATCGACGACCGAGGCGACCTGGGCGACCTGCGTAATATCATGCACATCGGTCAGGACCGGCACGCCGAGTTGTTCCCTGACATCGGCCAGAATCTGCAGACCCTGGTCCATGCCTGGGCCGCGAAACGATTTGCCCGAGCTGCGGTTGGCCTTGTCAAAGGAGCTCTTGTAGATGAAAGGAATACCCAGGCGACGCGTGATATCGATCAGGGCCTGGGCCGTGTCGAACGCCATCTCCCGGGATTCGATCACGCAAGGACCGGCAATCAGAAAAAACGGCTGGGACAAGCCGACATCGAATCCGCAAAGCTTCATGATATTCCTCGCCTATCGGTTGGTACGGTTAAGACAGTCAAGCGCGGCCGGGCTCAGGCGTGCCTGTGCTTCTGGAAGTCCAGCGCCGCCCGGATATAACTGATGAACAATGGATGACCATTGCGCGGCGTGGACGTGAACTCGGGATGGAACTGCACGCCCATGAACCATGGGTGGGAAGGCAATTCCATCATTTCCGGCAGATTCTCGGTCGGCGTCCTGGCGCTGATCACCATGCCCGCCTCTTCCAGGCGCGGCACATAAACATTATTGACTTCGTAGCGATGGCGATGGCGCTCGTTCACCTCGGGCCCGTAGATATCGAAGGCACGGGTTCCCTCCTTGACCGGGCAGCGCTGGGCGCCCTTGCGCATGGTGCCGCCCAGATCGGACGATGCGCTACGCTTCTCCACCTTGCCCTCGCGATCCATCCATTCGGTGATGAGCGCGACCACGGGGTGCGGTGCTGCCGGATCCAGCTCGGTGCTATTGGCGCCCCCCAACTGGGCGACATGGCGGGCAAACTCGATCACCGCCAGTTGCATGCCCAGGCAGATGCCAAGATAAGGCACATTGTTTTCGCGCGCGTACTGAATCGCCAGGATCTTACCCTCGGTGCCACGCTTGCCGAAGCCGCCGGGCACCAGAATCGCATCCAGCGACGCCAGCTTGCCCGTCCCGTCCCGCTCCAGGTCTTCCGAGTCGATATAGTCGATGACGACCTTGGAGCGCGTATGGATACCCGCATGCTGCAGGGCTTCGATCAGCGATTTGTAGGATTCGGTCAAATCCACATACTTGCCGACCATGCCGATATGCACTTCGTGTTCAGGATGCTCAAGCGCGTTCACCAGTCCGTCCCACATCGACAGGTCCGCAGGGGGCGGAGAAATGGCCAGCGCATCGCACACCAGGTTGTCAAGCCCCTGGTTGTGCAACATTGACGGAATCTTATAGATGGAATCGGCATCCCAGACGGAAATCACGGCATCCAGGGGAACATTGGAGAACAGCGAGATTTTCGCGCGCTCATCTTCCGGCACCTCGCGATCGGCGCGACATAGCAATGCATTCGGATAAATACCGATTTCGCGCAGCTTCTGCACCGAATGCTGCGTCGGCTTGGTCTTGAGCTCGCCCGCGGACGCGATGAATGGCACCAGTGTCAGGTGAACGAAAGCCGCGCCATTACGCCCGAGCCGCAGGCTCATTTGCCGGACCGCCTCCATGAACGGCAGCGATTCGATGTCGCCGACCGTTCCGCCGATTTCCACGATGGCCACGTCTGTCTGGCCGTCCCAGGCCTGGCGGGCGCCCCGGATGATGAAGTCCTGGATCTCGTTGGTGATATGGGGAATGACCTGAACCGTCTTGCCCAGGTAGTCGCCGCGGCGCTCCTTGCGCAGCACGGACTCATAAATCTGGCCGGTGGTGAAATTGTTGAACTTGTGCATGCGGGCAGAGATGAACCGCTCGTAATGCCCCAGGTCTAGATCGGTTTCGGCACCGTCTTCGGTGACGAAGACCTCGCCATGCTGCAACGGACTCATGGTACCCGGATCCACGTTAATGTACGGGTCCAGCTTGAGCATGGTAACCTTGAGGCCGCGCGACTCGAGGATAGCCGCTAATGACGCGGCGGCGATTCCCTTGCCTAACGAAGAGACCACGCCGCCGGTAACGAATACATACTTTGTCATTGGATTATGGGCCCAAAAAAAGGGCCGAAGCAGGAAATTTGAATTATAGCGTGAGCCTGCTGCTTTTGTACGGCGACTGACGCGTTCAATCCAAATCAAGTCGTATAATGCAGGGATAATTTATCAAGACCCGACTATGGACCGCAAAAGAAAAACCCTGCTCATGCTGATCTGCTACGTTATCGCATTTTTCGCCACGATCGGCCTGCTTTCGCTTTGGGCCAGCACACTGGTCTGATCACGACCCGCTCCGGCCGGCTCACAGGGCTGTCCCAGCTCTGATAACCGGGCCAGCAACGCCTCCAGCACTTCGGCACACCCCGCCTCAAGCTTGAGCGCCGCCAGGGGATCGGCGCGTGTGCGCCCCCGGTTTACGATCGCAATCGGCTTGCCTGCGGTCGCTGCATCGCGCACGAACCGGAATCCCGAATACACCATCAGCGACGAACCCACCACCAGCACGCCATCGGCGCGCGCCAGGGCATCGTAGGCAGCCCGCACCCGCTCCCGCGGCACCGTTTCCCCGAAAAAAACCACATCCGGTTTCAGGATCCCGCCGCAATGCGGACAGGCCGGAATGACGAAAGCAGAAAAATCCATCTCCAGGTCCACATCACCGTCAGGTCCCATTACCGCCGCCAGGTTCGACCATTCAGGGTTGTCGGCCAGCAAAAGACGCTGAAATTGCGCGCGCGGCTGCTTGCGTCCACAGGCCATGCAAACCACCTCATCCAGGCATCCATGCAGCTCCAGCAGGTGTTCCTGTTCGGCGCGTCGATGCAGGCCATCCACATTCTGCGTGACGAGCAGCTCGATATGTCCCTGCGCTTCCATTTGCCTGAGCGCTCGATGCGCCCCATTCGGCCGCCCCGCCGAAAACAGGCGCCAGCCCACCATGCTGCGTGCCCAGTAACGCTGCCGCGCCGCCTCGCCGCCCATGAACTGCTGGAACGTCATCGGCGGAGGTCGCTTCCAGTCGCCCTCTCCGTCGCGATAATCAGGTATGCCGGAATCCGTACTGCAACCCGCACCCGTGATCACGAACAGGCGTTGGCCACGCCCCACGAATTCGTGCAAAGCGTCGAGCGACTGCGTGCTAAATGCATCGGAGCTCACCGGTGGCTACTCGGTGGTCTTGCCATCGAAATGCGCTTCCTGCTCGTCGTCCTTTGTTGCATGGATGAGGCCATCCCTGTGCTCGGGCGGACCATAAATCGTGTATAGCCGCAGCGGCTGGTCACCGCTATTGACGACATTATGGCGCGCGCCCGCCGGCACGATGACCGCGTCATCATCGGCGATGGCGTGGCTTTGACCATCAATGATCACCTTGCCTTCGCCCTCTTCAATGCGGAAAAACTGGTCATGCTCCTCATGCACCTCTTCACCGATTTCCTCGCCCGGCTGCAGGGTCATCAGCACCAGTTGCAGATTTTTCCCCGTATACAGAACCTTGCGGTAAAGATCGTTATTGACGGTCAACGCTTCGATATCATCGACAAAACCTTTCATGCTTAGTACTCCACTATAAATTTACGGGCCAATGCGAACCCATAAGCCATGAGACTACATCTCCCATGACTGGTAAACATCGTTCACGAATTTGATTTCCAGCATTTGCTTTCCGGCATCTGCCCTGCCGGGATTGATGAGTTTGCCCGCCGAATCGAACACCGGCCCCACCACGGGAATGACTCCGACCATATTGCCAGCCATACTGCCAGACGATTTCCTGACATATTTCAACGTCGTTTCGTTATTTGAATTTTGCGTTTTGCGGTCAGGCTCGCCGAACACCGCGATAGCCTCGGCGGTGGTGGTTTTGTCCTTGATCAGGTGGGCATTAAGAAATGCCGGGTCGAAAAACTGTTCGTTGCCGGCGATATCGGACCTGCTGGGCACGGCGCAAGCGACCAGCATCACCCCCAAGCATCCAATAAGCAACAGCTTGAGTGCTGCGCCAACCATTTTTATCATGGCGAACTCCATAAAACCGAGCCGATAACGCATAGATTAGCATATATCGATCTAAAAGCAGGAACTGAATCACATCCGCCGCCGCCCCTCCGCCATGGGCCAGGTACACGCTGTCGTTTTTTTACCCGCGTGGCGGCAATGCAATACCACCTCGATCATTATTTTGTAACAATTGCAGCCATCCTCCGTCAATAATCCCCACCTGCACGCGGGGCGTTACAACCACGGGCGGGATCATTAATTCAAACAATGTTTAAAACGATATATAGCCCGATTTTGTAAGGTTTAACACTAATTGTGAAAAACATGACCGACGGGTACAACGGAATGACTAGCTGGCGCAATAACGCGTCCGGAGTATGCCAACGGCATGACAAACGTCATCATATCTATACTGAAAAAGCGTTACAACAATAGTAATCAAGAAAACATTTCTGGGAGGAAGTAGATGAACGAAGACATCGTCCAAAGGGTCATGGCAAACCCGAAATACAAGGAGCTGACGGAAACCCGAAGCCGCTACGGCTGGATCTTTTCCATCATTATCCTGATTGCTTACTACATCGGCTTCATCGGCATTATCGCGTTCGACAAGCAACTATTTGCAAAGTCTATCAGCGGTGGCGCGATGACCTGGGGAATCCCCGTCGGCTTCGGTCTGATGATCCTGATTATCGCCCTGACTGGCATCTATATCCTGATCGCCAACTCGAAATTCGACGCAATGGAAAAAAGCCTGTTGAACGATGTAGGGGTCACTCATGAATAATGGTATTTCCCGCTTTCTTATCGGCACGGCCTTTACCGGCCTGTTCATCTCCCTTGCTTTCGGCGCCGATGCCGTAGGAGAAACCACCAAGCAGGCAACCAACTGGACGGCGATCATTATGTTCGTCGTTTTTGTTGCGCTCACGCTTTTTATTACCAAGTGGGCTGCTGCCCGGACCAAATCGGCCTCGGACTTTTACACCGCCGGCGGTGGTATTACCGGCTTTCAGAACGGTCTGGCGATCGCCGGCGATTATATGTCGGCAGCATCGTTCCTGGGCATCGCCGCAACAGTCATGTCCAGCGGGTATGACGGACTGATCTACTCCATCGGCTTCCTGGTGGGCTGGCCAATCATCATGTTCTTGATGGCCGAACGGCTGCGAAACCTGGGCCGCTTTACGTTTGCCGACGTAGCCAGCTACCGGTTCGCGCAAGCGCCGGTGCGCACCTTTGCCGCCTGCGGCACCATCGTGGTGGTCTTGTTCTATCTGATTGCCCAGATGGTAGGCGCCGGCCAGCTGATCAAACTGCTGTTTGGGCTTGACTACTGGATCGCCGTCGTCATCGTCGGGATCTTGATGATGGTTTATGTGCTGTTTGGCGGCATGACCGCAACCACCTGGGTCCAGATCATCAAGGCGGTCATGCTGCTGGCGGGCGCCAGCTTCATGGCTTTCATGGTCATGAAGCACTACGGATTCTCCTTCGAAGCCATGTTTGCCGATGCCGTCAAAGTCAAGGCGGCAGGCGTCGCGGCCACCGGCAAAAGTGCCGAAGAGGCCGCCGCGGCGGGAACAAGCATTATGGGACCGGGCTCCTTCATCAAGGATCCGATCAGCGCCATTTCTTTCGGTATGGCGCTGATGTTCGGTACGGCAGGCCTGCCTCACATCCTGATGCGATTCTTTACCGTTCCGAATGCCAAGGAGGCGCGTAAATCCGTCTTTTGGGCCACTACCTGGATCGGCTACTTCTATGTGCTGACCTTCATCATCGGCTTTGGCGCCATCGTTTTCGTTTCGACCAATCCGGACTTCCTGGATGCCAAAGGCGCTCTGATCGGCGGCTCCAATATGGCGGCGGTTCATTTGGCTGACGCGGTGGGCGGTCATATCTTCCTGGGCTTTATCTCGGCCGTAGCCTTCGCGACCATCCTGGCGGTGGTAGCCGGCCTGACGCTGTCGGGGGCATCCGCCGTTTCCCATGACTTGTACGCATCGGTCTTCCGCCATGGGAATGTCGATTCCGCGACGGAATTGCGCGTATCCCGGATCACGACCTTCGTGCTGGGCGTCCTGGCGATCCTGCTGGGCATCCTTTTCGAGAAACAGAACGTGGCCTTTATGGTGTCGCTCGCCTTCGCCATCGCCGCCTCGGCCAACTTCCCCGTGCTTTTCCTCTCCATCCTGTGGAAAAAAATGACGACGCGGGGGGCGGTGATTGGAGGTTTCCTAGGGCTGATCAGCTCGGTGGTCTTGACCATCGTCTCGCCCGATGTCTGGGTCGTGACGCTCGGTTATCCACCGGAAACCGCGCTATTCCCATATAAATCGCCTGCCCTGTTCTCGATGATCATCGCCTTCGTCGGCATCTGGTTCTTCTCGATCACCGATAAGAGCAAGCGCGCCGCGGTCGACATCGGTGCCTACGATGCCCAGCGCGTCCGCGCCGAAACCGGCATCGGCAGCAGCAAGGCGTCATCTCATTGATCTTGCGCTGACACAATCTTCGCAGAAAAAACACGCGGCCTTGCCGCGTGTTTTTTTTCGTCCTCCGTTTTTTTTGCCCCCCCCCGACCCGCTCACTCCCTACGCATTCAAGCGCCTGAGAAGCGCGAATCAACCCAGGTCATTGCGAATCGCGTACACGGTTTGGTGTTGATCAATAGCTTTTATTGCGGAAAAAATGGTTTGTTCCGCTGCTGGACCCCGCGGCGTGGGATACCGAACGGCGATCATGTCAGCGGATGGGCAACGCGCGCCTGTCCGGGCGATGCCGTGGCATTAGATGCGATCAAGCAATGACAGCGCAATGCAGACATATCCGGGCAAATTCCCGGGAGCCGAAGCCAAATCTTGCAGGGTAAGACGACGTAGTGTTAGGCAGCCAATGATGACACCGACCGGGAGAAAAGAGGCGCGGCACGAAAAAACAAAAAAGCCGCGATAAACGCGGCTTAAGTGCTTGGTACTACCATGCATGTAGTAGCAAAAATCTTGGCTCCCCGAACTGGGTTCGAACCAGTGACCTGCGGATTAACAGTCCGTCGCTCTACCGACTGAGCTATCGGGGATCAATGAAGAAAATAATTATAAGATGAATCCGACCAACAATGCAAGCCTCTTCTTCAAATCCGATCTATTTTTTTCCGGAATGTTGCTGTTTTCGCACGGCGTGCAGCCCGCTGCTCAATCCCAAGCCCGCAATACCTGCTCATGATACGGAACAGTCCGCGGATGCGGACTCCACGTCGCGGACAAAATCGGCGATAAATTGCGCCAGCAGCGCAGGCGCGGCAATATGGGCCAGATGCCCCTGTCCGTCCAATCGCTTGATCGCAGCCATGGGCAACGCCGTCGCAAACCGCTCGAAAGCACCGCCATAGGGCTGTCGGCCCTCATTATCGGCGCCCAGCAGCAACCTTACCGGAATATCGATAGTCCGGTATTGACCATAAGAAGGTTTGAAGCAGTCTATCGCGGCCAGTTCCTGCCCCAAGGGCAACGCCAGGCGACACAACTCGGACCAGACAGGCGCTTGTCGGAGTGCATCCACATAATCCTGGCTGAAACCCGATACATCGATATTGATCATTTCCACCGCGCTGGACACATCGCCCAATGCCAGCGCAGTCTGAATTTTCTCGACCACCTCCGGCACAAAGGGACTGGAAACCGGCTCATAGGCACTCACAGACGCGACAGGCAATCCAAGCGTTGCCGTTTCAAGGGCGATCAGGCCACCATAACTCCAGCCAAACAAATGCACGGGTGCGCCCATTCCACTGATAATCCCGGACAGATCCGAGATTTCTTGCAGCAAACCATAAGACGCCCCCAAGCCCGCGCTAGGCGCCCGCCCGCGGCGATTCACGATTGCAACGGGATTCGGCAAAACGAGCGCTTCAGCCACTGGCAGCCAGCTTTGCGCATCCGCCATGACACCGGGCACGATGACGACAGGACTACCACTTCCCGGACGCCGCAAGATGCCAAGCCCGTTATGCATACTCATTTCGAAACCAGTCAAAATGCCTCCCGCTGTTTCAATCATCAGAAAATACCCGGCTCTGCCTGCCGTTAGCCGTTAGCCGTTAGCCGTTAGCCGTTAGCCGTTAGCCGTTAGCCGTT
>JBEBPQ010000049.1:0-12127 GCA_040395835.1 Advenella kashmirensis | reverse complement strand
TGCCTTTGTCTTTTGCGGATACGTGCAAAATACCGTTGGCATCGATGTCAAACGTCACCTCGATCTGTGGCAGGCCACGCGCGGCTGGCGGGATCCCTTCCAGGTTGAACTCGCCCAGCGCCTTGTTGCCGGCCGCCACTTCACGCTCGCCTTGGAATACCTTGATGGTCACCGCGGGCTGATTGTCTTCGGCCGTAGAGAACGTCTGGGTAAAGCGGGTCGGGATCGTGGTGTTTTTCTGGATCATCTTGGTCATCACGCCGCCCAGGGTTTCGATACCCAGGGACAATGGCGTGACGTCCAGCAACAGCACGTCCTTGCGATCACCTGACAGTACGGAACCCTGGATCGCGGCACCAGCGGCCACGGCCTCATCGGGGTTCACGTCCTTGCGTGGGTCTTTGCCGAAAAACTCTTTGACCTTTTCCTGCACCTTAGGCATGCGGGTCATGCCGCCGACCAGAATCACGTCGTCGATCTCGGAGACTTTCACGCCGGCATCGGTCACGGCCGTGCGGCATGGGGCAATCGTGCGCTCGATCAAGTCCTCGACCAGTGCTTCCAGCTTGGCGCGGGTGATCTTCAGGCTCAGATGCTTGGGACCGGATGCATCCGCCGTGATGTAGGGCAGGTTCACTTCGGTCTGTGCCGTGGAAGACAATTCGATCTTGGCTTTCTCTGCGGCTTCTTTCAGGCGTTGCAGCGCCAGCACGTCCTTGGACAGATCCACGCCCTGCTCTTTCTTGAACTCGGAGATGATGTAGTCGATGATGCGCTGGTCGAAGTCTTCGCCACCCAGGAAGGTGTCGCCGTTGGTGGACAGCACTTCAAACTGCTTCTCGCCATCGACATCGGCGATCTCGATGATGGAAACGTCAAACGTACCGCCGCCCAGGTCATAGACGGCAATCTTTCGATCACCCTTTTCGGTCTTGTCCAGGCCGAAGGCCAGTGCGGCCGCCGTAGGTTCGTTGATGATGCGCTTGACTTCCAGGCCCGCGATGCGGCCGGCATCCTTGGTTGCCTGACGCTGGCTGTCGTTGAAATACGCGGGAACGGTAATCACGGCTTCGGTGACTTCCTCGCCGAGGTAGTCTTCGGCGGTTTTCTTCATTTTGCGCAGTACATCGGCGGACACCTGGGGTGGCGCCATTTTCTTGCCGCGGGCCTCGACCCAGGCATCGCCATTATCGGCCTTGATGATGCTATAGGGCATCAGGTCGATGTCTTTCTGCACGGCTTTTTCTTCGAACTTGCGGCCGATCAGGCGCTTTACCGCGTACAGCGTGTTCTTGGGATTGGTCACGGCCTGACGCTTGGCGGGTGCGCCAACCAGCGTTTCACCGTCCTCCATATAGGCGATGATAGAAGGCGTCGTGCGGGCGCCTTCGGCGTTTTCCAGAATTTTCACCTGGTCGCCGTCCAGCACAGCCACACAGCTGTTGGTGGTGCCCAGGTCAATACCAATGATTTTTCCCATTTTCGTTTACCTTAATATTCAATAATTAGTCAAATTAATGGGCCCTGGCCGATCAAATCAGGCGCAGGACCTTTCGTTGTCATGTAATTGGGGCTTTCCCATTTCCATTTCAAGGGAAAAAAACGTTTTTTTTGGTTTTTTTTGCCATTTCGCACCGTTTTCTTACGGAAAACACCCCAATTGCGAGAAAAGCGTCAATTCCCGTGATCGGCGGGCCTACCCCTGCTGGCCGGCGGAAACCGTGACCAGTGCCGGGCGCAGGACACGATCGGCAATGGTATACCCTTTTTGCAAGGTACTGGCCACGCACCCGGCCGGGACATCGGCGGGTACCGAAGAAATGGCCTGGTGCAGATGCGGGTCGAACTTGTCGCCCACCGCTGGCGCCACTTCCTTCAGGTTATTGCGTTCGAACGCGGCGATCAGCTGGCGCAGTGTCGTCTCGACACCTTCCTTGAGCGAAGCAAACGACTCTTCCTGTTGAGCCAGCGCAGCCTCCAGGCTATCACGGACCGGCACCAGGCTCTCCGCGAAGGACTCGGTGCCGAACTTGCGGGCCTTGGCCACATCATCCTGGGCACGGCGGCGCACGTTTTCCATTTCGGCATGGGCGCGCAGCAATTGGTCGTGGTATTGGCTGACTTTGGCTTCCATTTCCGCGTATTTGGCTTCCAGGTTCTCGGCAGACACCTCTGGCGCCTGCGGATCCTGTTCCCCGGCAGCCGCATCGGCCTGGGGCGTCATATTTTCGTCATGCTCGGCTGCCGCCGGTTTGTTCTTATTGGGATCTGTTTCCTGTGTCATTTTTTCTCCTGCGTCAATACGACAAATCAATAGGTTACTGCCCCAAATGGGGGCAGTATGAAAGTATTCAAGGGTAGGCACCAAGGTTTCCCGGCCCGGCGGCGGCGGCAAGGGCAAACCCGCCCGCCAACGCTGGATTCATTCAGCCCGGATGGCGAGCGCCTTGCCTGGCGCGGCGCCCGCGTCAGAAATCGTATTCCACCTCGACTTCCTGACCCAGACGCAAGGTATCGCCGGTCGCGTCGGTCAGCACGGCATTCACGCCAAACAGCACACCCAGCTCGGCGCTGCGGGTCTGCATCAGGGTAATGCCCGGCTCTTCGGCCACCGCCGCGGTCTGCGGATTCACATTGGGAATCGGGCAGCGCGGACAGGGCTTGACCATGGCAAAGTGCAAAGCGCCGGCGGCGATGCCGAATATATAGTCCTCGTCGTATTCGGGCAAGCCGGTCAGTACGATATTGGGGCGGAATCGGATCATATCGACGGGGGGCACACCCTTTTCCGCCAGGCTGCCATTTAGCGCAGCCAGCGACGCGTCATTGGTGATCAGAAACGGAAATCCGTCGGCAAAGCCGAACGTCTGGTTCATGGCTTGCAATGGCCGCCAATCCTGGTGGCGTGTCTGCCAGAGATCAGGGAACTCCGGCATGACCTGGCGCTGCGAGTCCGGGTGCAGGCGCAACAACCGGCAGGGTTGCCCCAGGACGTCGCTGAACCAGGCGTCGGCCTGCGCGCTTATCGGCTGCCCCAGCGGCTTGCCGGACCAGACTTGGACCGCAACGGATGGGCCCGGCTCGACGTGGTCGAGCGAAAGCGCAAGATCGGGCGCCCCCGGCGCCCGCACGATCAGATTTGCATCCTCCAGCGCAGGCTGCACCAGCACCATGCGAGGCACGGTGCGCTGGGTCATCATTTTGCCCGCCGCATCCACCAGGATAAAGCGCCGATCCCAGCGCACGCCGGCCGCGCTGACGCCGGCCTCGGCCAGCGCGATACCGGCGCAGGATTTGATCGGATAAACATACAAACCAGAAATAGATACCGCCATGAAGCCGCTTTCCTGAAAAAAGTTGTCCGTATTCTTTTGCGCCTATGCGCCATTCAATCACAATGCCGGATCCGGTCCTAGAAACCTGCCCAAAGCCGGCCATTAACACTTAACCCTTAACCCTTAACACCCAACCACGAATAGCCCGCCGCCTGATCTCCCGATCCTTGATACCCCTGCAGCCGCCCAACAACGCCGCTGCCTGCCGCCTTGCCGGCTGCCATTAATGGACATGGTCCTCGCCCCAGCCGCGGATATGCTGGCGGATCAAGCCGGCCAAGGCCTGGACCCACGCAGGATCATCGTTAAGGCAAGGAATATAGCGGAACTGCGCGCCGCCGGCCTGCATGAACGCGCGTGCGCATTCGATGCGGATTTCCTCAAGGGTTTCCAGGCAATCGGCCACGAACCCCGGGCACAGCACATCCACATGGCGCACATTATCGCCCGGATACGCCTGCAATACCGACAAGGTGGCGGGCGTTAGCCATTGTGCCTTACCGAAGCGGCTCTGAAATGCGATGTCTATCGGCACCCCTTCGGCCGCGAGCCGCTCACGCAAGGCCTCTGCCGTCGCCAGACAATCCTGCAAATAGGGATCGCCCCGATCGACCGAGCGCTGTGGCAAGCCATGGAAACTCAGCAGCAGTTGCTGTGGCTTGCCGTTATCGCGCCAGTGGTGTCTGACGTTTTGCGCCAATGTATCGAGGTAACCGGGCAAGGCATGGAAGCGCTTGACGAAACGCAGTTCCGGCATGTCGCGCTGCTGCGCGTGGATAGCCATGGTTTTTTCGAAAATCGTTGCCGTGGTGCTTGCCGCAAACTGCGGGTATAGCGGCACCACGAGCACCCGTTCGCATCCGGCGTCTCGCAACTGTGCGAAAGCCTGCGTCATGGATGGTTCACCATAACGCATGGCCAGCACCACGCTCGCGGCAATCTGCTCGCGGTCCAGTTGCGCCTGAACCCCCTGGGCCAGCCGCTGGCCGTAGACCAGCAGCGGCGAGCCTTCATCCATCCAGATCGCCTTGTATTTGGGTACCAGGCGGGCCGGGCGCAGCGGCAGCACAGCCAGATTCAGCACGGTCTGCCAGGCCACCTTGGGAATCTCGACCACCCGCGGATCGGACAGGAACTCCGACAGATAGGCGCGAATCGCCGTCGCATCCGGCCGGGCCGGTGTTCCCAGATTAATCAGTACAACTCCTGTCTTCATGCTTTCCTGTTCATTGCGTGCCCATTGGACAAGCCTGCCGAGACGGGCAAGGCCGACGGAACAAACCGCCGGCCGGCTATTCCGGGGGCACCGGATATTGGGAAGGGATTGCGGCCAGGCAACGCCTCAAATGCCATAGCAAACAATGATTGTACCCGGATTGCCCGCGCGCCACGACGCCGGCATCCGGTCTGCTGACAATCCACCGGCGCGCCTCGCCCTATTGGTGACTCAACGCGTTGGACAAGAGGCGCGCAGTCAGATCGACGATCGGGATTACCCGGTTGTAGGACATGCGGCTGGGGCCGATCACACCCAGGGTGCCGACGATTTTTCCATCTACGCCATAGGGCGCGGTAATGACCGACACGTCTTCCATGGGCACCAGGCGCGAGTCGCCGCCAATGTAGATTTTGACGCCCTGCGACCGGTCGGTGACGTCGAGTAGCTGCATCAAGTCGGTTTTCTGTTCAAACAGCGTGAACATTTTGCGCAGCCTGTCCATATCCGACGCAAAGTCCTTGATTTCCAGCAGACGCCGCTCGCCGGAAATCACGACGGACGATTCCTCGTCTTCCGCGCCGGCATCCACGGCGGCCTGCATCAACGAGGAAATTTCCTCTTTCAACTGGCTCAATTCCATACCGAGCTGCTCGCGCACCTGCTCGAAGGACTTCCCGGCAAAATTCTGGTTGAAGTAATTGCCCGCCTCGATGAGCTGTGCCTCGGTGTAGTCGTGCATCGGCGACAGGATACGGTTCTGCACATCGCCATCGGGCGTCACGATGATAAGCAGGATGCGCCGCTGCGACAGGCGGATGAATTCGATCTGGCGAAACACCTGCGAGCGTTTTGGCGTCAGGACCACGCCTGCGAACTGGGTAAGATTGGACACAAGGGAAGCCGCCACTGTCAGCGCCTTGCTCGGCGCCGTATTGGAAAACACCTCGTGCAGCCCGGACGGTTGCTCGATTTCATAAGGCTTGATCACCAACAGATTATCAACGAACAAACGATACCCCTGCGGCGTGGGTACGCGGCCGGCCGAGGTATGCGGGCTGTGAATCAGGCCCAGGTCTTCAAGATCGGCCATCACGTTGCGAATCGTGGCGGGCGACAGCTCGAACAACTTGGACAATGTCCTGGAGCCCACGGGCTGCCCGTCGTCTATATAGCGTTCAATCAGCGCTTTCAGTAATGCGTTTGCACGTTCATCCATAGTAGCTTCAGTTCATGGTTTACACCGGACGGATATTTTTACAGACACGGCAATGGTTGTTCCTGTAGTCATTGTAGAATAACGTATTATGACGATTGCCGCAGCTTACCCGGTTCCGGCGCCACCCGCTCACCTTTCATTGTCGTTTCTTTTATTGTATATGGTTTCACTATGCATTTTTCAACCATAGCACTTGTCGGCAGATATCACGACTCAGGTCTTGACGCGCCGCTGCGCACGCTGGCCGGCATGCTCAAGTCTGCGGGCAGCCAGGTGCTGATTGAGAAGGAAACGGCCGAAAATACCGGCGTCACCGAATTCCCTGTCGCCACCACCGCCGATATCGGCACCCAGGCCGATCTGGTTATCGTGATGGGTGGAGACGGCACCATGCTGGGTGTCGGGCGCAAACTGGCCCAATACGATGTTCCGCTGCTGGGCATCAACCACGGGCGCCTGGGCTTTATTACAGACATTCCCGTGCAGAATGCGCAGCAAGCCATCCAGTCCGTGCTGGAAGGCGAATACGACATCGAGCACCGCACGCTGCTGCAGGCCTCCGTGCTGCGCGACGACACCATGCTGACCTGTGCCCTGGCCCTGAACGACGTCGTGCTCAATCGCGCCAGCCGCGGCGGCATGATCGAAATCTGCGTCGAATACAACGAAACGCTGATGTATCGCCAGCGCGCGGACGGCCTGATCGTGGCCACGCCCACCGGCTCCACCGCCTATTCGCTGAGCGCCAGCGGCCCTATTCTGCACCCTGCCGTCAACGCGTTTCTGCTGGTGCCCGTGGCGCCGCAAACCCTCTCGAACCGGCCAATCGCGGTCCCCGACGACGGCAAGCTGACCCTCACCCTGACCGAAGTTGGCCGTGTCGAAACTGGCGCCAGCGTACACTTCGACATGCAAACGTGGTCCGATCTGCAGCCGGGCGACAAAATCGTCGTCACCAAGGCGGACCACCAGATTCGTTTTTTACACCCTAAGGGCTATAGTTTTTTCTCGACGTTGCGCCACAAGCTGCACTGGAATATCATGCCCGAGTCTACGTAACGGCGCCTTCGCCTCCCGGCCACCCCACTTAACCACAGACGTCCCGTTTTTATGCTTCGTTCCCTGCATATCCGTCATTTCGTCATTGTTGAGCAAACCGACCTGCAGTTCGATGCCGGGTTTTCCGTGTTCACCGGGGAAACCGGCGCAGGCAAATCCATTCTCATCGACGCGCTGGCCCTGACGCTGGGCGCCCGCGGCGATAGCGGCGCCATCCGGGAAGGCGCCGACAAGGCCGATATCAGCGCCGTTTTCGACGTCCCGGCCACCTTGCGCCCGCTGCTGGAAGCATTGGAACTGGACCAGAACGAGGATGAACTGGTCTTGCGCCGGGTCATTGATCGCGCAGGCAAATCCAAAGCGTTTATCAACGGCGTTCCCGGTACGCTCAATCAGCTCAAAACCCTAGGCAGCTACCTGCTGGATATCCACGGACAGCACGCGCACCAGAAACTGCTGCAGCGCCATGAGCAACGCATCCTGCTTGACGCCCATGGCCAGCACGAAGCGTTGACAGCGCAGGTGCAGACGCAATGGAAAGCCTTGCAACAAACCCGGCAGCGCCTGGAACACGCGCGCAGCAGCCAGCGCGAGATCGACCTGGAGCGCGAACGCCTGGAATGGCAGCTTGGCGACATCAGCAAGCTGGATCTGGGCGAAGAAGAATGGACCACCATCAACGCCGACTATAACCGCCTGGCCAACGCGTCGGCGCTGCTTGAAGGCGCTGCCGGCGCGCTGGCACTGGTGGACGGCGAAGACATGTCTGCGCTGGCCACCCTGAACTCGGCCCTGCATCGGATCGAGCCGCTGCTGCGCAACGACCAGGGCCTGCAGAGCGTCTACGAGGCACTGGATTCGGCCCGCATCGCCTGCACCGAGGCCGCCTCCGATCTAGGCAGCTACCTGGACAAGGCGGATCTGGATCCGGAGCGTCTGGCCGAGACTGAAACGCGCATGAGCGCCATCTTTGCCACGGCGCGCAAGTTCCGGGTCGAGCCCGAGGCACTATATGCCCACCAGCAAGAGCTGGCCCAGGCGCTGGCAGCGCTCAACAGTGATTCAGATCTGGATGCGCTGCAGGCCCAGGCCAATCGTGAAGAAACGGCCTACCGCGAGCTGGCCGCGCAGTTGACCCAGGCCCGCAGGCAAACCGCCGCCACCCTGTCCAGGGAAGTCGGCAAGGCCCTGCAAACCCTGGCCATGAAAGGCAGCACTTTTCAAATCAGCGTGCAGCCGACCGAACCCGGCGCCTGGGGCATGGACACCGTGGAATTCAATGTCGCCGCCCATGCCGGCAGCGAACCACGACCGCTGGCCAAGGTGGCCTCGGGCGGAGAGCTGGCTCGCATCTCCCTGGCCCTGTCGGTCATGGCAAACAAAGCGCATCAAGTCCCCACGCTGATCTACGACGAAGTCGATACCGGCATCGGTGGCGCGGTGGCCGAAGTGGTCGGCAAATTGCTGCGCGACCTCGGCAGCCAGCACCAGGTATTGTGTGTGACCCATCTACCGCAAGTGGCCGCCTGTGCCCATCACCATTTCGAAGTGCAGAAAAAGCAAGGGAAAAAAGAAACCGTTTCACGCATTGCCCTGCTTAACGAGCAGGAACGCACCGAGGAAATCGCCCGCATGCTTGGCGGTGTCAAAATTACCGACACCAGCCGCCAGCACGCCCGTGAAATGCTGGCGCATCCGCAATGAGCGGCCGCGACGTCCAAAAACAAAAGGCAGACCGTAGTCTGCCTTTTGTTTTTGGTCCGGCGGCGCCCCGTCCTTCAATGACAGGGTTATCGTCCCGGACCCGCAAGTGCGGTCGGCCGCGGGCGACAATCAGTCGCCGCCGCCATCGGCTCAGCGACGATGCTTGCTTTCGCAATCGCCGCAAATACCGTATAGCACCATGGCATGGCTTTCCAGGACAAAATTATTGTCCTTGGCGACTTTGCTCTGCCTTTTTTCAATTTCCGGATCGGAAAATTCGACGACTTTGCCGCATACGGAGCACACCAGGTGATCGTGGTGATCACCATCGTCAAGCTCGTAGACGGCCTTGCCGTTATCGAACTGGCTGCGCGACAGAATGCCGGCCTGCTCGAACTGGGTCAGCACACGATAGACTGTGGCCAGCCCAATATCGACATTTTCGGCGATGAGCAGACGATAGACATCCTCGGCGCTCAGGTGCCGCATTTCCGCTTTTCGGAAAATATCCAGAATCTTAAGCCTGGGGAAAGTGGCTTTAAGACCCATGCTTTTCAGTTCACTTGGATCGTGTAGTTCGTTCAAGGCTCGCTCGCTGATTAAGGGGGGGGGTGGAAAAGTATTGCGGAACACACCATTCCGACTAATTTTTGAGATTACTTGGCTAAACAATCCTATTATTGCTTAGAACTATTATCATAACGCTTTTACGAGTCCAAATACAGGAACGTTGCCAAGTCATGAACCAAACTCGCCTTTTTCCCCGAATCCGGTATGGTCTGGTCGCATCCTTAGCCGCACTGACCGTGCTGACAGGTTGCGCCTCAGGAGAATGGGGATTCCCTTACCGCCCGTCTGTTCAGCAAGGAAACTGGATTACCGCTGAAGACGTCGCCTTGTTGCAAAAAGGGATGACACCTGATCAGGTACGATACGCCCTGGGCTCGCCCACGCTGCAGGACATGTTCCATCCGGATCGCTGGGATTACCCCTATTACTACAAGCCTGGCTACGGCGATGCCGTGATCCGCAAATTCTCGATATGGTTTGTTAACGGTGTGGTAGATCGCTGGGAAGGCGACGAACAGCCCAACTTCCAGCCATTCAAGCAGGAAGCCAGGCTGTATCGTCCCGGCGACAAGGCGCCCGACATGGAAGTGAAGAATCCGGAAGCCCTGCAAGCGGCACCGGCAGGCACCAGTGGCAACAGCGTAACGACCTATCCGCTGGGCCAGGAGCCGGCCCAATCGGCTCAACCGGCCGACAGCGCAGCGCCCGCCACTTCCGAGCAGATCAATACAGAACCCGCTCCCGGGGCCACTCGCACCCAATAGCCCGGATAACCCGGCACAGCCCGCCGTCATTTTCGCGGATTTGTCGCCGGCGCATCGTCGCAACGCGCAAACGTTGCGGCGACGCCATTCCAAGTTTCAGCATCCGGCGGCCCGCCGCCTAAATCCAGGAATTTCCCGTCATGCGCATTGCCATCTCAGGAGCCAGCGGCCGCATGGGCCGCATGCTCATCGAAGCCGTTCTTTCGCACCCCTCCCTTACCCTGGCGGCCGCCTTCGACCACGCCGATAGCGAACATCTGGGCGAAGACGCCGGCGCTTTTCTTGGCCAGCAAACCGGCATTGCGCTGAGCAGCGACCTTGAGCAACTGAAGGATTGCGATTGCCTGATCGACTTCACCCGCCCCGAGGGCACCCTGGCCCACCTGGATGCGTGCGCGCGCCTGGGCACGAAAATGGTGATCGGCACCACCGGCTTTGATAGCCAGGGGCAGGCGCGGATCGCGGAAGCCGCGAAGAAAATCGCCATTGTGTTCGCGCCCAATATGAGCATCGGCGTCAATGCTACCTTGCGCCTGCTGACCCAGGCCGCCAAAATGCTCAATCAGGGCTACGACGTGGAAATCTGCGAGGCGCACCACAGGAACAAGGTCGATGCGCCTTCGGGCACTGCCCTGTTCATGGGCGAAACCATTGCCCAAGCCTGGGACAAGAAGCTGGAGGACATCGCCGACTGGAGCCGCCATGGCCATACGGGCGCGCGCAAGGACGGACAGATCGGTTTCTCGGTGATCCGCGGCGGCGATGTCGTCGGCGACCACACCGTCATGTTCCTGGGCAACGGCGAACGCATTGAAATTGCCCACAAGTCCTCCAACCGCAACGCCTATGCGCAGGGTAGCCTGCAGGCCGCCCTGTACCTGCAGGACAAGTCCCAGGGCCTGTATTCCATGCAGGACGTGATCGGCGCCTAAACCCCGCTTCAGTCGAATAAGACCGGCTCGCGCTCCAGCGCGACGCCGAACCGCGCCTGCACGGATGCCGTCACGGCGTCGGCCAGAGCCAGCACGTCGACCGCCGTGGCGCCGCCCTGATTGACCAGCACCAGCGCCTGCCTGTGATGCATCCCTACCGGTCCCAACGACCGCCCCTTCCAGCCGCACTGTTCTATCATCCACCCCGCCGCGAGCTTGTAGCCGCCATCGGCCTGCGGGTAGGACACCATGGCTGGGTTGTCAGCAAGCAAGGCGGCCTGTTTGGCCGCCGTCACAATCGGATTTTTGAAGAAGGAGCCGGCATTGCCGATTTTGGCAGGGTCGGGCAGCTTGGCTTGCCGGATCCGGCATACCGCATCGAAAACGCCCCGGGCCGTGGGCGCCTGCGCCAGTTGCGCATCGTTCCTGAGATCAGGATAGCCCAGCACCGGTTGCCACTGTTTGGGCAGGCGAAAGCGGACTGCCGTGATCAGGTAGGCGGCACCCGCCGGCTTTTTGAAAATGCTGTCGCGATAGGCGAAGTCGCATTCTTCCCGCGAAAAAATCCGTGTACTGCCCTGCCCGATATCCCAGGCCTGCACACTGTCGATCAGCGCCCCGACCTCGACGCCGTAGGCACCGATATTCTGTACCGGACTGGCACCGACCGTGCCGGGGATCAGCGCCAGGTTTTCCAGTCCGAACCAGCCCTGCTCAACACAGTGATTCACGAAGTCATGCCAGACTTCGCCACCGGCCGCTTCCACCAGATAGTCGCTATCGGTTTGCGCCAGCAGGCGGATGCCCTTGAGCACGTTATGCACGATCGGGCGCGATAGCCGCTGGCGCAACACCAGGTTGCTGCCGCCGCCAAGCACATAAAACCGCAAGCCTGCCGCCGCCTGCAAGGCAGACAATTGCGGCAGCGCCGCCTCTGATTCCAGTCGGAAATATTGGTCAGCATGCGAGACCAGCCCCAGGGTATTGAACCTTGTTAAATCCTGTGATGTGTAATCCCGCATTAAATCGCCCAGCCGTGTGAAAAGAATTTGACATTATAAATAATTTACTGCTATAGTCTCGCCTCTTCTTAAAGAGATGCGTGTGACATGCTACTGGCTGCCGATCCAACAGATCAAATACAGCGACATTGCATAAAACACACAAAGTCAAAATTTTGAAGACTGTGGTTGAAAAATCAATTGCAATTTCTAAACAGCTTGTTTATAATTTAATGCTTAGCTGGTTTGAAATTAAAACATCAACAACAGCAAAATGCGGGAATAGCTCAGTTGGTAGAGCGCAACCTTGCCAAGGTTGAGGTCGCG
>JBEBPQ010000048.1:0-13035 GCA_040395835.1 Advenella kashmirensis | reverse complement strand
TGCCGCCGTGGAAGCTGCCGGAGAACGAGACCCAGATGGGGATTTATTCGCGCTCGTCCCCCAATGGGCACTATCGTACTGCCAATGTTCTAAGGTTTGAAGACAAATCAGGGCAGGAAGAAGTTTTTATTCAAGCAGAAAAGAATACCAATATCTATACGAAGAATGATCTTTCTCGCATCACGAAAAGAAACATGTCAAGCACAACTCATGGCTTCCGTCATGAGGTAATCAAGAAATCATCGTTGCTAGAAGTAGAAAAGTCCTTCACTATTCGAACAGGCAATAGAACCGATCGTACATCTCGATTTAATCTGCCACAAGTGAACGATTCCATGAATCTGCTTGGTCAAGAGCTAGAGTCTAAAAACGTGCTAGACAATAGAGGTCAGGGTGATTTTGAAGTATTGGCATCTGGCGATATTGAAATGAGTGCAAAAGGTGGATTTGGTGCAATTTCACGAGAGAATCTGCGTTTAGCGAGCAACGAAAACATAGAAGTAAATTCCCGTGGGCGCGTATCTATAGACGGCTCAAATCAAATCGAAATCCGATCCAATCAATTGCTTTCATTGAGGTCAGCAAAAGCGATTAGGCTGACAACAGGCAAAGCCTCTATCGAGATTGATAATACGGGAAGAATCAGTCTTTCTGGAACTTCCATCTCAATTGATGCAACCGGGAACGTAGTCATTAATGGCAAAAAAATATCTCTTAATTAAGTATTTAATAATATGACCCGATTAATCTATTCACGTGAAACTATAGAAAGGACCGAGCGTTTAGTTGATATTTTAGAACTACGCAAAGATTGGAATGCTGGAGTGTTTAATGACTGCTCTTATGAACATATGTTACCGGTATTTGAATCCGCCTATAGGCATTGCGTCAAACCTTTAACTCGACCGGGTGAGGAAAACGATCGACGTCGACTAGAACGATCAATTTATGAAGTTTTTGGTAAAGCTACGACGATAAGTAGAGATAGAATATCTGCTCACACAAGAATGATGATCTTAGTTGCAGATTATGTTGCGTTAGGACATCGTTTGGTGTATCCAATCTCTGATTGGTCAAAAGAAGAGTTATTCGCCGAATACAATACTTCGTATCACTGGAGTTCTGTTTGGACCGCCATTTCCACCGGAGCTACCGTAGCAGATGTTTCAAAATCTATAGCGGAAGTTGTGGCCAAAATTCTTGCGGCGGCAACTATTCTGCGAGTAGCGGGGACTGCAGGTATTGCAATTACCGTAGCTGGAGCGACTGCAGCATTTCTTGCTGCTCGCCATTTTACCCGAGAACGTGAAAAAATAAGAGAAGAAGTGCAGCGTAGAATTGACGAAGGTGAATTAACGAAAAACGAATGGGATGAATATGATTTGAAAATAATGAGGAAATACAATGAATGAGCTAGCTTTAATTTTCTCCTCTAGATGGACCCTCGCCTTTCTTATACTGATGGCAGTTGTGACCCTGTTGATCGGAATATATGACTTCAGACGAGGATCGGAATTCACCCCAATATCTGTTCCTGTTTGTCAAGCAAAGAATTGCGGGATTATTCCCGTTGATGACGCAAGGCACTCCCTGTTAAGAATCTTTCATAGTTATAGTTTAGGCAAAAATGATGGCGAGAAATGGTTAGGCTTTAAAACGAATAATCTGTGTATATTGCCGGCCTTTTATTTGAGGAATTTTCGAAGTGATCCTAATCTGCTAAAAATCAATGAAACCTTTTCGAAACTAGAATTGGCTGATATTGTCCGAGATGGAGATAATTGGATCATTCGTCCCGGGGCAGCCATTGATTCATTTATTGACGCATGGAAAAAATTATTTAATCCATTACTCGCAGAAAAAACGTGCTATCGTCCATTCTTCAGATATTACGGCATATTGATTTTTGTTTTTCTAGGTTTAGCGTATTGTTCTTTCAGATATAGAAAAAAAACTACAAATATAGATTATAGATCTAGCCAACGATAACGATATATTTATATGGCGACGGAAATCTAAAATAGTTAGGAAACGAAAATGCCCCCTGCTGCAACCAGACTCGGAGATATGGCGTCTGACCATGATGGAGCACCTGCCACACCTGGAATAGAAGCCTCATCAAATGTCTTCATTGATGGAGCTCCTGCAATGCGACAAGGAGACGCTTTTGAGTCGCACGCCTGTCCAGATGAATCAGAACATAGCCGTAACCTTGCTGGTGGTTCTGGCTCGGTCTTTATCAACGGAAAACCTGCTGGCCGAGTTGGGGATGCGATTTCGTGTGGAGGAACCGTTATTGAAGGGTCTTCGAGTGTAGATATTGGCGATTGAATAAGGTAGGCAAAACAGATGCCAAGGGCTAGGGTTTTATTGAGAACAATATACAAAGAAGCCATAGATCGAGCATTTCAGCTGCACGGTGACAAGGTGTACCCCTTGCTGTTCGTGAGTCGCTATGGCCGGGAGCTGACCTATTTCGGCCTACGGGACACCTGGCGGGCCGCGGTCAAGACCGCTGGGATCGAGGATGCCAATATCCACGACCTGCGCGCCAAGTCCCTGACCGATGCCAAAAACAGGGTATTGATGCAACGGCATTGGCAGGCCACACCAACGCCAGGCAGACAGAACGGTACATTAGAAACCGTCAATCTCCGGTTGTAAGCATATCGAAATTAAGTCCTGCGCTGCGTCAGAAGATCGTAAAATAGTCGGTTATATTTCGGATTATTTTAGGCAGTCTAAAACTCATGGCCTCAGAACCTAATAACCATGCGCTTTCCGGGCATACCCCGATGATGCAGCAGTACCTCAAGCTTAAGCTCGAAGCGGGCTCGGTATTGCTGTTTTATCGCATGGGCGATTTCTACGAAATGTTCTACGAGGACGCGGAGCGTGCCGCCCGGCTCCTGAATCTGACGCTGACCAAGCGCGGTGCCTCCAACGGCCAACCCATTCCCATGGCGGGCGTGCCGGTGCACGCCATGGAACAATACCTGGCGCGCCTGGTGGCCATGGGTGAATCGGTCGCCATCTGCGAGCAGATCGGCGATCCAGCCACCAGCAAGGGGCCGGTGGAGCGCAAGATTGTGCGGATCGTCACGCCCGGCACGCTGACCGATGAAACACTGCTGCCCTCGAAGGCGGATCGCCCGCTGCTGTCGGTCTACCTGCCACCCAAGGGCAAGAATCCGAAATACGGCCTGGCCTGGCTTAACCTGGCCAGCGGCGAGTTCAAGGTCACGCAATGCGATCAGGAAACGCTGGACTCGGAGATCCACCGCATCGCGCCGGCCGAGATCGTGCATGCCGACTCATTTGCGCTGAACACCAAATATGCCCGCTCCATCAGCCATACGGCGGATTGGCATTACGACCTGAACGACGCCACGTCGCTGCTGTGCGGGCATTTCAATATCGATTCGCTCGCCAGCTTCGGTCTTACCGATATGCCCGCGGCCATCAGCGCCGCCGGCGCATTGCTGCGCTATGTGGAGCGCACGCAGAGCCGGTCGCTGTCGCATATCCTGCATATCATGGTCGACCATGCCATGGATTACCTGGTGCTGGATCCGGTCACCCGCAAGAATCTGGAGATCACGGAAACCATCAGCGGCGAAGCACGCCCCACCCTTTTCTCCCTGCTTGATCATTGCGAAACCCCCATGGGAAGCCGCAAATTGCGGCACTGGCTGCATCACCCTTTGCGCTCGAACAGCCAGGTCCATGCCCGGCAGACAGCCATCCAGGCGATGCTGACCGGCAAGCCGGACGGACCGGTGCATCCCCATATCGCGCTGGACAATCTGCGCGGCACCCTGAACGCCTTCCCTGACCTGGAACGCATCGCCACGCGCATTGCCTTGCGGTCGGTGCGCCCGCGCGAGCTGGCCAGCCTGCGCGATGCGTTGCAACGCATGCCTGAACTGCAGACAATAGTTCGCGACCAGCATGCCAGCGCAGAACGCCTCGATTCGGTGATAGCGGAATTGTCGCTGGACAGCGCATACCATGCGCAATTGCACGCGGCCATCGCCGCCGAGCCCGCGGCGATGATCCGCGACGGCGGCGTCATCGCCGAAGGCTACGACGCCGAACTGGATGAATTGCGCATTCTTGCCAATGACAGCGGCGCCTTCCTGGTCGAACTCGAGGCCCGTGAACGGGAGCGCACGGGCATCAGCAATTTGCGGGTCGAATTCAATCGCGTCCATGGTTTTTTTATCGAAGTATCCAAGGGCCAGGTCGATAAAGTCCCGGACGACTACCGGCGCCGCCAGACACTCAAGAACGTCGAGCGCTATATCACGCCCGAGCTCAAGGGTTTTGAGGACAAAGTACTATCCGCGCGCGACCGCTCGCTCTCGCGGGAGAAATGGCTTTTCGAGCAGTTGCTCGATTCGCTGCAAGCCTGGGTTACGCCATTGCAACGCTGCGCGCACGCGATCGCGGAACTGGACGTCTATCTGGCGCTGGCCTGCCATGCGCGCGATAACGATTGGGTGGCGCCGCAACTGGCCGAACATCCGGTCATCGATATCGATGCGGGCCGCCATCCCGTGGTGGAACGCGCGATCGAACATTTCACCCCCAATAGCTGCCAGATGGACCAGGACCGGCGCATGTTGCTGATCACCGGACCGAATATGGGCGGTAAATCCACCTATATGCGCCAGACCGCCCTGATCGTGCTGCTGGCGCGCATGGGCAGTTTCGTGCCGGCGCGCGCCGCCAGCATCGGCATTATCGACCGGATCTTCACCCGTATCGGCGCAGCCGACGATCTGGCCGGCGGCCAGTCCACGTTCATGATGGAGATGACCGAAGCGGCCACGATCCTGGCGGCCAGCACGCCCAATAGCCTGGTGCTGATGGACGAAATCGGCCGTGGCACCTCGACATACGACGGCCTGTCGTTGGCCTGGGCCATTGCCTGCCGCCTGCTCGATCACAACCGGGCGCTCACGCTGTTCGCCACGCATTACTTCGAAATCACCCGCCTGCCCGACCACAACGCGGCCGCGCTCAATGTCCACCTGGCCGCCGCCGAAGCCGCGGCAGGCATCGTTTTCCTGCACGAAGTCCAGGCAGGCCCGGCCAGCCGCAGCTACGGGATCCAGGTCGCGCAACGCGCCGGCCTGCCCACTGCCGTGATCCGGCAGGCCAAGCGCGAACTGGACCGGTTGGAAAGCCAGTCCGGCGACATCTCCCAATTGAACCTGTTCAATGCCACCCAGCAAAGCGACGACCAGCACAGCGACGATGCCCTGGAGGTCACCGCCTTTCGCGAAGCCTTGCAGGAACTGGATCCGGACAATCTAAGCCCGCGCGAAGCCTTGGACGCACTGTATAAACTTCACAACCGCTTTGGCGGAGAATCATGACCACGATCGATATCAACGCCCCCCTGTCCCTGCTGGGAGGACACAGCCCGCAAGCCTTCATGCGGGACTATTGGCAAAAAAAACCCTTGCTGATCCGCCAGGCGATTGCCGGTTACCAGAGCCCCGTCTCCCCCGCCAATTTGAAAAAACTTGCGCGGCGCGACGATGTCGAATCACGCCTGATCTGGCAGGAAAACGCCAGTTGGCAGATGGAGCAAGGCCCCTTTGCCCGCTTTCCCAAGACCATCGAACCGCAATGGTCGCTGCTGGTGCAAAGTGTCGACCTGCATGACGATGCCGTGGCCGCGCTCATGCAACAGTTTCGCTTTATCCCGGACGCGCGGCTGGACGACATCATGATCAGCCTGGCCTCGCAACAAGGCGGCGTGGGACCGCATTTTGACAGCTACGACGTCTTCCTGCTGCAAGCCAAGGGCCGGCGGCGCTGGCGCATCAGCCAGCAAAAAGATCTGTCGCTGGTGCCGGACATCCCCTGCAAGATTCTGCGGGATTTCCAACCCGAGGACGAATTCGTGCTGGAACCCGGCGACATGCTTTACCTGCCGCCCCACGTGGCGCACGATGGCATCTCGCTCGACGACGAGTGCATTACTGTTTCCATCGGGTTTCGCAGCCCTTCGCTCGCCGTGCTTGCCCGCGGTCTGCTGGAGGTCGCGGCCGATCAGCTCAGCGCCAAAGCCGGGATGGGCTACGGCCCCTACTCCAGCCCGCCGCTAGCCGTGCCGGACCTGTCTGCCACCTACAAGGACAAAGGCCTGCAGGCCACCACCGCGCCGGCGGCACTCCCCGAACCCATGATTGCCTGCGCATTGCAAGCCGTCGGTAAAATCGACTTCAATGCGCGCATGGCTACCCGTTTTCTGGGCTGCTGGCTCACGGAACCCAACTCGCTGGCGGTCTTTCCGATTGCCGAAGAGATGATCGATCTCGAGGATGTCGTCGATGCTGGCGGCAGCCTGGTGCTGGATCGTCGCAGCCGCATGATGTACCGCGAACGCGATCTGTTCATCAATGGCGAGGCGCTGCCGCGCCCGGCCAATGCCCTGCTGAAAAAGCTGGCCGATCAGCGGCGCCTGCGCGCGCCGGATCTGCGCAAAGCCGATGCCACCACCCTGGCAATGCTGCAGGAATGGATGGATGACGGCTGGTTGCTGGCGGACCTTGGCTAACGCCGGTACCGGCCATATTCCCCCACTTCGCGCCAGCCACGCCCATACAAAAAAACCACCGGCATGCCGGTGGTTTTTTTTGGCTTTGCGATAAAGCGACTGCTTTATCGCGCGAGCCCGCGACCTTTGCGACGCAAATCGATTACATTCTTTCGCCCAGTACCGTCAGGATACGGCGAGCGGTTGGACTGTTATCATGCTGCCCCTGTTCGTTGCGGACCGTCACGACAGACTGGCTGCCCTCGGATGTCACCACGATCGTGTACGGCAACGGCGTGATATTGCCTTTGTCACCCCACAGGCGACTGACAAAGTTCGCGGCTTCCCGCTTCTCGCCGGTATCCGTGTCGAGATAGCGGACCAGATAGGTGCCCGCTTGCGGATCGCTTTTCTCGACCTTGAACCCAGCCGAATTAATGGCGGATCCGACATTTGCATAAGCCTGGCTTTGGTTCATTTGCAACGGCAAGGCGGCAGAATCGGCCAACACCGTTGGGTGTTGCGGTGCGGTGGCCGCAGCAGCGCTTTGGCGAACTTGTGCCTCGGCCTGTTGCCTGCTGGCGCCCAGGAACACCATGAGCCGCGACAGCATGGCCGCGTTCAGGCCAGGATCTTCCTTGGCGGGCAGCCATTTGAACGAGGTACCGTCACGATCCATTGGTGTTTCGACCATGCGCTCGTGATTGATGTAAACCAGCGTCGCGCCATTGGAGCGTTCGACGCGGGTACGGAAGCGTTCACGCTCGCCACTGTCGGCCACCATGTTGACGATCGCGCCCAGCGCGCGATTGAGCAGGCTGCCCGGAATCTTGGCACGGTTTTCCGCCCAGTCGGTCTCGATCAGGCCGGCTTGCGGATTATCCTTGTTGATGGTAAAGCCCGAATCCACCCAGAAATCGATCAGCTTGGGATAGACGCGACCGGCATCCTGGCTGACTTCCAGCCAACGGTTGTCGCCCGAGCTACGGATTTTGAGGCCGGGCGCATCGGGCAGGACCTTGGCGCCAGAAGCGCTATCGCGATTGGCCTTGGCCAGCGCCTTGTTATATTCGTTGGCGGAGGCGTAACCGCCCGGCGCCTGGTACGACGGTTTGATTTGCGTGGATGACAGATCAGGTGGCAGACTCAGCGGATCGCCTCTTACTGTGCTTTTGTAATCAACCTGCTCGGTGTCGCCTATGACTTCGTCCATGACATTGCAACCCGCCAGCACTGTCAATGACAACAAACCTGATACTGCAAGAAAGCGTGCTTTCATACGCATATTCTCAAATCCTATATTATTTGACCAGTCCGATTTCTTTCAATGCGGACAAGACTGTTTCATGATGCTGGGCCCCCAGATCACACATTGGCAAGCGGTATCCCGCCTGGATCAGGCCCATTTTTGCAAGCGCCCATTTCACAGGGATGGGGTTCGCTTCCACGAACAACACCTTATTGATTCTGGCCAGCTTGGTGTTGAGTTCACGCACCAGCGGAACGTTGCCGGCCTGCGCGGCGACGCATAACTCATGCATCATTGCCGGCGCGATATTGGCGGTCACGGAGATATTGCCGGTACCGCCGAGCAAGATCAGGGCCGCCGCTGTCGGATCGTCGCCACTGAAAACCTGGAAATGGTCGGGTTTGTCTTTCAGCAACAGACCCAGGCGGGCGATATCGGCTGTCGCATCCTTGATGCCGATAATTCCCTGCACCTGGGCAAGACGCAAAATCGTGTCATTGCTCAGGTCGGCAACGGTGCGACCCGGCACATTGTACAGCATGATCGGCAGACCGCCTTCGCGGGCAATCGCGGAGAAATGCTGGAACAGGCCTTCCTGCGTTGGCTTGTTATAGTAAGGCACCACGGACAGCCCCGCGTCCGCCCCCATTTCCTTGGCTTTCTTTGTCAGATGGATCGCTTCGGCCGTGGAGTTGGCGCCGACCCCGGCAATCACGGGAATACGACCCGCGACATGTTCCACGGCAACGCGGATCAGCTCGGTATGCTCGGCGACATCGACCGTGGGCGACTCTCCGGAGGTGCCAACGACGACCAGACCGTCCGAGCCTTCCTTGATATGCCAGTCGATCAGCTTCTTGTATGCCTCGAAATCAATATCCCCGTTAGGAGACATAGGTGTCACCAGGGCTGGAAAACTGCCCGAGAATACAGGATACGAAGAACTATCGACCGCCATGATAAGAATGTCCAGAAAAGGTTGATGATGTGGGTCGCCACGCATAAAGCGACTAACTTGGTAGTTTAATGGAAATGCGTCAAATTAATGCGAAATTTAGTCACAACTTCGTAAAACAGGTTTCAATCCGAATCAGGCCCGCGACAGAGTCGGGTTTTCCCCAAATCTGAGGCGGCACCGGCAGGCCAGGTCAGTCTTCTATCCCAATGGTCGCGGGATTGGCGCTGCCCCGGCGCAGCACAACCGGTGGCTCGGCGGTCAGGTCAATGACCGTGGTCGGCAGGCTTGGGCAGGAGCCACTGGCGATCACCCCCGCCAGGGCATGCCCGTACTTGTCGGTGATTTCGTCGGGATCGTTCAGGGGCATCTCCTCGCCCTCCGGGATCAAGGATGTCGACAGCAACGGCTCCCCCAGTTCCTCCATGAGCATCAGGCTGACCGGATGGTCCGGCACGCGGATGCCGATCGTCTTGCGCGATGGGTGGGAGACACGCCTGGGCACATCCTTGGTCGCCTCCAGAATAAAGGTCCAGGGGCCGGGCGTGGCGGCCTTCAGCAGTCGATACTGCTTGTTGTCCACGCGCGCAAACTTGGCAATTTCCGCCAGGTCCCGCACCAGCAGTGTCAGATGATGCCGCTCATCTAGGCCGCGCAGCCGCCGCAGGCCGTCGGCCGCCGCCTTGTCGTCGAGCCTTGCCACCAGGGCGTAGCTGGAGTCGGTGGGTATGGCCAGCAACCGGCCGTTGTCCAGCAGTTGCGCCGCCTGGCGCACCAGCCGCGGCTGCGGATTCACAGGATGGATGTCAAAAAGTAGGGACATGAGTCTATTTTCGTTATGAACTGGGATTTATGCTGCCATTGTAGCGAAGTTTGGGTGACACTCAAGGCCGGTTCGGGTTAGAATCACGGGCTAGGCTGTCTCCGTAGCTCAACTGGATAGAGCACCCGCCTTCTAAGCGGGTGGTTGTGGGTTCGATTCCCGCCGGAGGCACCACCATACTATTTTTTTCAAAATAAATAAATAATTATAAAAATCAGTGGTTTAATATTGCAAGATTTGTCTTGGTTTTAGCCTGTTTTCTCGTAAATATAAAATAAAAATCCCCAAATACTCCCCCTACAAAACAGCAAAAATTCCCCACATGGCAAGCATTCAGAAAACGGCAAACGGATACCGAATTTAATATTGTTCATCTGCCACATTTGCCACCAACCGTGAATGTAACGAATGGCTAGCAAAAAATGGGAGAAAGACACACCAGCCGCGCGTAGGGTCAAATTTCGTGACCTTTTGACGGACTATCAGGATAAGGTGATCCACCGGAAAAAATCCGGAGATAAAGAACATCTCAAAATCGACGCCCTCAAGAAACGGTTCCCGGCACCTATGGACAAGCATCGGAGATATCATGAAAAGCGATATCGCGCAGTGGCATGACGCGATGCTTGATACCCCAAATGGTAGAGGCGGAACACGGCCGAACAAGCGCCAAACCTGCAAGACGCATTCGTCAATATTGAAATGTTTACTTTCGTTGAACCCGCGGCGGTGCTTGATAAGCATGACATATTGGACTATTTCCAGTCGTGGAACGCTGGCAAATGGTATGAGCCACCTATCAGCATGGAAGGGCTTTCTAAGTCGTTTCGGCCCAGCCCGCGCCATTCATCGGCGATATACGTCAAGTGCAACATACTGAGCAGCACCTACAAACCACACCCATTTTTAAGTCAGCAAGATTTTAAGATGTGGGCCATGGATTATATGATCCTCGGCAATTGCTATCTTGAATACCGGACGAACCGACTAGGCAAGTCGGTGAAGCTGGCGCCATCGCTTGCAAAGTACACGCGACGCGGCATTGATCCAGATCAATTCTATTTCATGTGCGGCTTCAAGGAGGATCACAAATTTAGGCCCGGCTCTGTGTTTCACCTGCGCGAGCCCGATATCAATCAGGAAATCTATGGCCTGCCGCAATATCTTGCCGCACTCAATTCCACGTGGTTGAACGAAAGCGCTACCCTATTCCGCAGGCGCTACTATCTGAACGGTAGCCATGCTGGATACATCATGTATGTCACGGACCCGGCACACAATACAAAGGATATCGACGCCCTGCGCACAGCGGTCAAATCCAGCAAGGGGCCGGGCAACTTTCGGAACCTGTTCATGTACGCGCCCAACGGCAAGAAAGACGGCATGCTGGTTATCCCCCTGTCGGAGGTGGCCGCCAACGATGAATTTTTCAACATCAAGAATGTGACACACGACGATATCCTTGCCGCGCACCACGTGCCACCGCAGCTTATAGGGATCGTGCCGAGCGTGACCGGTGGTTTTGGATCAGTCACCGACGCCGCGAAGGTCTTCAATACCAACGAAATCAAACCGCTGCAAGCCGTCTTCATGCAATTAAATGACTGGCTTGGCGAAGAAGTGATCAAGTTCAAAGATTATGATTTAGCAATCCAACAAGCCCCTCGCGGCTCGGCACTGATCTAGCAAGTAGCAAACGATCTACGTCAGCGTTATATGTCTTCACTGATCCAACTAGGGATTGGAAGATTCGGGTAGTCCCATCTCTTTCAATCTCTTTTTGACCCCGTCCAGCGCTTCGCCACGGTTTCGTTCTTAAATGGATCACCGCCTACAAATACGGTGTCGCCAACCAGATCAGCTTATTGCGCAATGTCGCCAGCAGCCCCTGCGAGCGCAAGGCGTCCAGCGTCAGTCTTTTCCCATGCGCGATCTCGTTGTCGATGGCATGGTTTATCCATCTGGCCAGTTGCCTGTCGTAGACTTCGATATCAATTTCAAAATTCAGGCGCAGGCTGCGCGAATCCCAATTCGATGAGCCGATCAGCGACCAGGCGCCGTCCACGGTCAGGAGCTTGGAATGGTCGAAATTGCCGCTACCGCGCCAGACGCGACAACCGGTTTCGATCACCTGATCAATCTGCGCCAGCATGGCGTACTGCACCAGCTTCAGGTTGTTCCTGCCCGGGATCACGATGTCGACCGCCACCCCTCTTCGCGCCGCGGTATTCAAAGCGCCGATCAATACCTGGTCGGGCAGGAAATACGGGGATTGGATCCTGATATGCTTTTGCGCCACGGCGCAGGCGGCAAGCAACAACTTATGGGTGCTTTCGATATCCCGGTCGGGGCCCGAGGGCACGCAGCGCGCGGCCATATCCTGGGAGGCGGTCTCCGACATGGGAGCCAGCCAGTCTTGCAACTTCAGTTGCTCACCCGTGGAAAACAGCCAGTCATGGCAGAAAACCACCAGCAACTGCGCGACAATCGGACCTTGCATCCGGAAGTGGATATCGCGCGCTGTCGCGTCGTGGGCGATCTCGGTCAGGAATTCCTCGCGAATATTCATGCCACCGGCAAAGGCCTGGCGGCCATCCACGATGAGTATCTTGCGATGACAACGCATGTTCGCATAAGGCATGCGCCACGTCACCGTGTTGGTTTCAAACAATTCGACCGTAACGCCTTGCGAGCGCAGGCGCTGCACGATGGTCGGGTGCGAATAGCGCACGCCAATGGAGTCGATCAGCACGCGCACCCGCAAGCCACGGCGCATCGCGGCGATCAGGCTATCGGCGAAACGAATGCCCACGATGTCATTGTCGAAAATGTAGGTTTGCAGCAGAATCGAGTCGGTGGCCGCATCAATCGCGTACAGCATTTCCGGATAGGCCTGGTCGCCGCCATCGAGCGGCACGATGTCGTTGCCGCCGCAAAGCGCAAAACGCGTGACGGTATCGGTGGCGTGCTTGAGCGAAAGGAAATGCGAATCGGCATGGCGGGTCAGGTCGGTCACTGTCACCAGCGAGTGATCAGCCCCTTCCTTGAGCAGCCGGTCCCGGTGCGAACTGATGCGGGTCCGGCGGATCCGATTGATGCCGACAACAAAATACAGGAAGGGCCCGAGAAAAGGCGAAAACAGGACCACGCCGACCCAGGCGATTGCCGCGCGCACATCGCGCTTGGTCAAGGCAATATGAACAGCCGCCGTCACACTGAATAGTACGCTGGCTGCGAAAATCAGATGGGTTTCATACTCAAGCAGAAATTTCCACAGTTCAGACATCACACACGCACTCGCTTCCTACTAAAACAACCAAAAAAACGGCAAATCACAACAAATTATATATTCCGGGCAGTTTCTTCTTGTGCAATAAAAGTATAATTGCTATACTGCTTTGCTTACTCGGATGGTGACTGTAGCTCAGTTGGTAGAGTCCCGGATTGTGATTCCG
>JBEBPQ010000047.1:0-13131 GCA_040395835.1 Advenella kashmirensis | reverse complement strand
GATATCTGGAGCACGATATGTCTGACGATTTTGATATTATTATCATCGGTGCAGGAATAGCAGGCACCGCGTGTGCTTTACGCTGTGCACGCGCCGGACTATCGGTTCTGCTTCTTGAACGCGGCGAGTTACCTGGCAGTAAAAACCTTTCGGGTGGACGTCTGTACTGTCATGCTCTTACCGAACTCCTTCCCGATGCCCATCTGTCAGCCCCACTTGAACGCCGCATTACCCAGGAAAATCTCACGCTGTTAACTCGTCACGGTGCGACAACCTACACCAGTCTTCGTCCGGAGGGAGATTCGTGGAGTTTACTACGTGCCCGTTTCGATCCGTGGTTCGTCGCCCAGGCGGAAGCGGAAGGTGTGCAATTTGTCAGCGGCATAACGGTTGATGCGTTACTTATTGAAGCGGGTAGAGTCTGCGGCGTCATTGCCGATGATGAAACGCTTCGCGGCCGTTATGTCGTTCTCGCGGAAGGGGCAAATAGTGTTCTGGCTGAACGCTATGGTTTTCAGCCACGACCATCAACAACCGCAATGGCGCTGGGAATGAAAGAGACCCTGGCGCTGGATCAACAGATTCTTGAAGAGCGTTTCCGGTTATCTGCACAAGAAGGCGCTGCAATGCTGTTCAGTGGAGAAGTGTGTGGCGCTCTGCCCGGCGGTGCGTTTCTTTACACCAATAAAGAAACGCTCTCTTTTGGTGTTGTATGTCCGCTCTCTACGCTTGCTCAAAGCGACATACCGGCAGTCGAACTGCTGGAAAGGCTCAAATTGCATCCGGCGCTACATCCGTTGCTCAAAGGGAGTGAAACGCTGGAGTATGGCGCTCATCTGGTGCCGGAAGGGGGATTACACAGCCTGCCCGTACAGTACGCGGGAGAAGGCTGGCTGTTAGTGGGAGATGCGCTGCGCAGTTGCGTCAATACGGGTTTCTCCGTACGCGGGATGGATATGGCACTCATCGGCGCGCAGGCCGCCTCCCAAACACTCATCAACGCTTGTCTGAAATGCGCGCCGCAAAACCTGTTTCCAGCCTATCATCACGCTATTCAGCGTAGTCTGTTGTGGGACGTTATGCACCGCTATCGCGAGATGCCCACGCTATTGCAGCGTCAGGGATGGTATAACCAGTGGCCCGCGCTGATGGACGATATTTCTCGTGAGATTTGGCACCAGGGCGAGCGCCCGGTCGCCCCTCTGCGCCAGATTGTCTGGCGTCATTTTCGTCGTCACGGCCTGCGTCACCTGGCAGGCGATATTATCAGGAGCTTACGATGCCTGTAGCCCACAACGTCTGGCACCCTCCCGGCATGTCTCCTATTGTTCCTGCTAACCGTGTCGATTGCGACGTTGCAGAACGGCTGATCACATCTTGCCCGGCAGGACTTTTTTCCCTTACGCCGGAAGGAGAACTGCGGGTCGATTTTCGTGGTTGTCTGGAATGCGGAACCTGTCGACTTCTGTGTGATGAAAAAACGCTACAACAGTGGCGCTACCCACCGTCGGGTTTTGGCATCATTTACCGCTTTGGTTAAATAATAAGGATAATCTATGCCTCTGTTACACCTGCTCCGACAGAATCCAGTAATTGCCGCCGTAAAATGATCCACCGCGCGATAAAAAAGCCGCAATCCGTGAGATAAATGACCCGGTGCGGCTTTTCATATACGGCAAAGGAATTACAGATTATCAGTCATAAGCAACCCGGCGCTTACGGGCAAGGAGAGTTTCCAGTGCTCTTTCCAGTTCAGGAATGGATAGCTTAAGCGCATTAGCCACATCCGGCGCTGGTGCCTTGTTCTTGCCATCAATGTAGATATGGTTAACTACGTTAATCCCGCCGCCAGATGTTCCCCCTCTGGTGCCTCTGGCTGTAATTCCCGCTCCTTGTCCCGAATACCCTGCTCTCATAATTTCCGGTGGAGGAAGGCGGGGAATCTCCGGTATCATTTCCTCTGCCAGTCGCTGCCCTGCGAGTGCTGCAAGTGGGATAGTCCTCTGGAGACCGATAGCGGCACCCTGTGAGATATTCGACCCGAAGCCCATAAATACACGGCTTGGGGAGTGAATCCCCAGCTTTTCCTTGAACCAGCCGCCGACGCTGTCACCCATTTCGGTGACGGTACTTTTGAGTGACTCCCACTTGTTTTTGATACCGTTCACCAGTCCATCAATCAGATGACCGCCAAACTCTGTAAACTGGCCGGGAAGGTCGATGTTAAACCACTTCATTACCCCCGCAAACGCCTTGTAGAACAGCCCCAGCGGCGACCAGTTCAGGATTAGCTTACTCACGCCGAGAACGCCGCCATTAAAGGCGGTTTTCACTTCCTCCCATCGCTGCGAGAACCATCGACTTATCGCGCCCCAGTTGCGGTAAATCAGGTACGCGCCCCCGGCGATGATGGTTATCGCAATGCCTATGGGGTTCATTAACAGCGCCCGACCAAACCAGAGAAACGCTTTTGCGACGACCATTACACCCCTGAACAGACCTCCCGCCAGCGCTTTACCCAGCATTCCGGCTCCCTTCGCCACTGTACTGAATCCGGTAGCCAGCCAGCGCAGCTTGCCGCCGTCGCTCAGGGCGGTTTTGAGCAACAGCCAGTTAGTGCGCAGCAGTACGGCGTTTTTCCACAACCCGGCGAACGGTGATACCAGCAGATTCAGGCCGAGTTTCAGCCCGACAGTGGCGATTTTCAGCCCCAGCAGTACGCCCACGGTTTTTGCCACACCCTGAACAATGCCGGGATGTTGCGCTATCCATTGCCCGGTGGAATGAATCAGCGGAATCAGTTGCTGCGTCATTGACACGAACGAGGGAGACAGTTGACTGCCAAGGGTAATGGACAGTTCGCGGGTGCTGACCATCAGCGCTTTGGTCGCCTCCAGTGGCGATTTCAGCCGCTCCGTGTAGGATGAGGCCAGCAGGTCTTTATCCGCCGCCTTAAGTGCGCCAGCCCTGATTTCGCGGTATTTGTCCATGTTGGCGAGCATCGGACGGACAAACGCCATGACCTGCATATCGGCGAACATCTCACCCAGACCGAAATTCTTCGCCAGTTCCTGTAACGCAAGGTCGCGGGAGTTATCGTCCTTGATTTTCATTGCTTTCTTGAAGCCTGCCAGCGCTTCCGGGCTTTTGGCCTCCAGATACCTGCCCATGACGCTTATCATGCCCTCAATGGGTGAGACGCCAGCAGATTTATAAGCCATGAGTGACCCCTGAAGGTCAATCCCGATATCGGCAAACTGTTTCTGCGTGTCGCGGGCAAAAATCTTGGTGAGGAAGTTACGGAAGTTGTTACCAGCCTCGTCAGATGACCCGGCACCAATTCGGGCTATCTGTAAACTCGCTCCGATTTCCGCCATCGCCTCTTTACCTTCGGCAATACCGCGCATCATCGGGGCAAGAGATGGCATCCATTTCACCTGGTCAGGGATTTCAAAAGACCCCTGGTCGCCTGCAAAGGCCATGATGTTCTGTACTTTGGCAAACTCTTTAGCGCTGCCATCCATCGAGTTTTTCCAGACGGCGGCAACCTTCGCCCATTCCGTCCCTGTGGTGCGTGTGGCAGTAGCGGCGCGGGCTATATTGGGCATGAAGCTGCCAATTTCGGACACGCTGTCGATATTGTCACTGATAAGCGAACCGACTGCCTCCTGTAAGTCGCTCTGGTACTGGTTGTATTTTAGCGACCAGTCACGGATTTGCTGCCCCAGACTGGCGCGGGTTTTATCGTCATATTTCGCCGTGATTGACATATCAATCATCTTGTCGTCGAACGAGGCTGACTGCTGAATCGCCGGGGAAACGAGGCTGTAAGCGGCTTTGGCCTGCGCCCACGTCTCAATCCCCTGACCATAAAGCGCCATCCGGTTGGCTCTCAGAGCATCGGTTGTGGCAGACGCTGCCGACAGGCGGGACTGCTGGCGGTTGAGTTGCTCCAGCGTTCTGCCGACCCGTTGCAGGTCATTGTTCAGACGTGAGGCTACGCCAGAACCTACCTGACCGTAACGCTGCATGGCGCGTGACAGGCTGCTTTGCTGCTCCGTCAGTCGGCGCGATGTGTCGCCGAGAGAATCCAGCGCCCGCCGTGTACCGCTGACGGCGGAACGGAAGCTGCTCCCGACAATGCCGCCAATCATCACACCAACAGAAAAATTATTGCTCATGGTTCACTCCGGTTGAGTGGTTCGGTGGGCGTCATTCAGTCAGGGACAGGCCGCTGATTCCGGTAATCCCGGCAATTTCTTCGCTGACGGCTGCCAGTTCACTTTCAAGCCCGGTGCGTTCGCTGACCAGTGCCGCCACGGTCTTACGGCGCTCTGCCAGTGAGGGAAGTTTGTCATTACCCCATGCCACGCTTTTATCCTTCTCAAGTGCTTCGGTTAGTCGGTTGGCGACTACATCCGGGAAGAAAAAGCAGAGCTTGCGCATAACCGCCATCCCGGTATCAGCCGGGGAGATGTTTCCACCCAGCCCCACCAGACGGAACAGGCCGGAAATATCGCCGTTCTCACTCTCAAGATTGCCCCAGCGTTCGGCGTTTCCTTCACTGCCGGAACCGTTGCAAAGAGCATGCTTGAATGACCGGTATTCTTCCTGCCCGAATCGCTCAATATATTCAGGAATAAAGGAACAGTAATCATTAAGTGATAACGGCATATCCTGTAATGCGGTTATTTCGCCATTAATATCACCAATGCGACGAGAGAGCTTTTCTTTCTGCTCATTCAGGGAGGCAAGATTATTTTTAACGGCGTTCAGTGCTTCAATGAGGGAAATAACAGGTTTCATTTTAATAACTCCAGATAAAAGGTGTGGTGAGGGTGAGCGCTTCGGAATAGGAGACGTTGCAGGCTTCGCTCACATCCTTTACTAAAAGGTGCTGCGCTGCCCTCTGGCTGTCGGCTATGCCGTCGAACTCTGAGAAATAAACGTGTGATTCATTGTGACCAAAACAAACCGGGTAAGCGCTTTCCATAAACTCCACCTGCTCAAGCCCCTTTACGGCTGGCGGCTGTGCGCCGAGAAAACCAATATGGCGAAGATACCAGGCACCAGTTCCGGCCGGGTTACGCGCTTCTCCCGGCTTGTAGAAAGCGGCAGACACTTTTTTATATAGACCTGACTGAACCATATCCAGCAACCTGTTATCAGGCTTAACCAGCGCGAAAAGTCTGCCATTTTTGCTTATCAACCCGGCTGTTTCACCATAGGCCGGGCCGTTACTGGCAGGATGCCCCAGACACAGCGGCGCACCATAACCCGCGCGATGATAGCCATTATAGGCCGCAGCTATGCTGTCGATATCCTCATCGGAAAAGCTGATCTCCTGACCTTCCATCGCGGTATGCGTCCCCGCCCTGAATATCTCAATAGTTCTCCAGTTACCAATATTGATATCTGTCATTTTAAATTTGCCCTTGTTTCATATCGCGCTGCGCTTTGTTTTTCTTACGTTCGGCGGCAATAATCTGATAAATGCACTGAATGGAACGCTTGTGTTTTTTAGATAATTCAAAGATAGAAGTACCCTGATAGAAATCAGCCAGTACTTTTGCATTCCTGTCGAAGGTATTCTTTGATGCCCCCATAGGGATATAAATATTCACCCCGGAAAACGTTTTTCTGAGACACTCAGTGATAGCGGGAGAGAGTATTTCGGCCTGCGAACAAAAGTAAGGTATGGTTTCTAATGCCTGCTCAATAGATTCAGTCAGTTCATTCAGGAAGCAAACAGCTTTAGGCGCTCTTTCACGGTACTCCGGCATATACCCCTGACAACCACCAAGCCTGTCCGAGATACCTACAACAATACTATTAGCTGCACCGCAGGACTGTTGCTGTGAATTCCCCCCGTCTATTAAAAGCGCTTCGATAGCGTCGCCCATTGCCCCCAAAGTATCAGATGAAGCGTACAATCCCTCTCTTGTAATCATAATCACACCCCGGTAACGGTAAAGATGTGCGCAAAAAAGCCTTTATAAAGCTTTATAAGGTGTCTCACTGGTAACAAACTGGAATATACACCAGTAACACCTCAAAACGGCTTACAGAGCATTTAAGCGCGGGTTACTAACGTGGATTAAGAATATGGCTTTGGGGCGGGGATGTTTTTTAATGTACTTTAGATATGAAGAAGCCCCTCACAGGAGGGGCTAAAGCGAAAGGCTATTTTTGCTTGACTACTACTTGTCGTTCTGGTTAAGGCGATCTCCTATCAGGCTGACCATCGCCATTGCGTCAGATAGCAGAATACTGTTAACAACCGCTAAGGGGGTCTGCGTTGATTTATCATCAACAGCAGCGGCAAGTTCATCATTCAGGCGACGAACGGCCTCAAGGCGGCTAAAAGCGGCTTCCCATATTTCTGTACTCGGGGCATCCACATTAACAAACAGAACATCGTAAGACGTTCCCTGTGACTCATGAGGGCAGGCTCTGAAATTAGCAGTAGTTTTCATTTTGCAGCCCTCCGGCTAATGGCAAATTTATTATAAACTTCATAACTGGCAGCATTCAGCCCCGGACTGTATTTACCAGCCAACGCACAGGCAATCATATGTTCAATGAATTTTGTTATTGCGGTAAGTTCGCTCTCGTCTGAATAACGTAAAGCCACCTTGAGTAATTCACGGCAATATTGTTTTTTATTTTCTTCATTTTTACCTGATTGCTTTATATCTGTCTCTTTGTCGGATTTATCCTCAACATGCAAAGACGGGATATCCTGTTTATTGGTTAGTGTTCTTTCGCAAATAATATCTTCGCCAGATTGAATTACGCGCTGCAACTCTCTGGCGCTCATGCGAAGAATATCATCAAGCGTGCAATCGTTGTACGCCCCACCGCAGGCAAGGAGATCCAATTTTTCTTCATCCAGACGGGCAAGCAGGATTAACTTCGTTTTACCGATACCCGTTTTGACAATTGCGGCGCGGGGAGTATTGGTTACGCCAAATACCAGTGCAACGCGCATAGCATTATAGGCTTCACGTTTTTTAATTCCCCCCACTGAAAGCGCCTTTGCAAATTCCTCATTTGTTTTTGTTGCTTCCTTAAGTGCCAGCATATCTTTACCACGATGCACTAAAGTTTCAGTCGGGGTTGGCAAAAGGAGTACAGCATCTAAAATTTTTTCGCGAAGTACATCAACTTGGCTTGCGATGCCTGAACGGTTAGACTTGTTGATACCCATGATTGTTATCCTCAATAACAATGGTGGTCAGGCAGGATGTGATACTGAACCTATCATGTCCTGCCGCTTGCGGTTTTACATCTACTTAATGTAATGTACGTACCATTGATTTCAATCTAAACAATGGTACGTATCATGTCAAGAGTAAAAGATAACACGCCTAAAAATTCCGCAGGGCGTTCCCCAACCTTCCAAATACGTATTACACCTGAACTTAGGGAACAGCTTGATAAAGAAGCTCTTAAAGATGGTGTAAGTTTGGCCAATTGGCTCAAAGGCATTGCACGAGATGAACTACGCAGGAGAGGTATTTCTCCAAAAGGGTAGGGCTAATCAGGTATAAAAAGCGAAAACGTTTTCGCTTTTATGGCTAAGAGAGCGGATGCACTCACTAAAGCGGACAGCGCTGTCCGCTTTCCATCAGTAAAAAACAACATGCTTACCCTAAAACGCTCAACTTTGAATGGTACGTTACTCCGATAAAAGCGCAGGCGCTTGCGCTTTTGAGAGGAAGTGATCCAGCGTTCAAAGCGGACAACGTTGACCGCTCCCGCTCGGTGTCAATTCTGAACACAAATAAAAGTGCTGTCGCCACCCCAAACAGCAAATCTTGAGTAGCAAACTTACGCAGCTTTAACTGTGAATCCAACATCTCTGTCGGTTTTAAACGTAGCATCTAAACCGCTCAGCGCTGAGCGGTTCTGTGGCTTTTTTACAATCTAGATCTGCCAACGTTGGCAGATTTGCAAATACCGCATTTGATTGATGGTCTCGAATCACAAATGTCCCAGCGCTGGGAATCATCCCCAAAACGGCAAGCGCCTGCCGTTTTGGCACGAAAGAGTGATATAGATTGTGTTGTTCTGTGACTGTTTCAAAGGCGCAGACGTCTGCGCCTTTGAGAAGCTAGGAACTAAAATCCGTTTCACCGGATGGTATGAGGCTTACAGATGCCTGCTGAGGCTTAAATAAGCTAATGAAGTTTGCATCATCTGTTCCAAGTTAGTACACTTATCCCTGTTAGTGGATGCGTGACGCGCTCAGGTTGAGGCTAATTACCTTGAACAGCGGTTCATCACCTTAAGCACCCAAAGAAAAAAGCCTGACCTCACCAGTTGGGCTTTTTTTTGTCCGTTATTTACTCCAGTCCTTTGATTACATTGCTGATACCCTTATAATCACGGCGTTAGTGGGTGTCGCGTTCTGACACAACGCAGGCATGTGAAACGTGTTCAAGCCCTGGCTGGATTACGGGTGGTGCCGCTCCAGTGCCTCAACCTGAGCGCGTCACGCATCCACTAACAATGCAACACCGTTAACCAGGCAGTGGAAGGGCTTTAACGATGGTGCCGCGCTCCTGTATTGGAGCAAACGGATGAAGGGATTTCTTCAAATCGCTGTCATCGCTCTTAAGGCGATTGTTGCCTTTATTGAGTTGATTCTGGCCTGCTTACCATAAGCGGTCAGGAAACGTAAGTAAGGCCACCGGCTCACCCCCGGTGGCCTTTAACATTTCTGAGTCGCGTCGCCGCCGAACTGCCATTCATTTAAAGCAGGCTGTGGCGGCAACGCCGGATTTAAGGTCTCACTGACGGCTCGAATCTCTTTTATTTCTGGGCCTGTCGTGATGATTAAAGCGTTTTAGAATTAGTTATTACTGTTCTGGTTAATGATTTTTACCGGGTTATCCAACATAAAGGTTATTAAAATGCCAGACGAAAATTACAGCAGTATCGAATTAAGCCATACCGACATCACCAGAGCCGCACTGACTCTCATCAAGCACCATCTTAACGGGCTACCAGTAGGGCAGGCTCGACGGGTTCTGCGTGAGGCAGAGCTAATGATAGATGCAACGATGCTCGTAGATTGTAGCGCTAGCGAGTTTAAAAAAGCGTGCGAAGGTTTTCAAAGCGCTGGTGTGTGAAAAAATGAGCTTTTTACTAGACGGGGTGGGCGACAATGGCAAGACCAAGTAATATCGATAAGCTCCCGGAGAATGTTCGTGCTGAGCTTCACGCTGAGTTATTGCGGACAAACTTTACTTGCTATGAGTGGTTGTCTTCATGGCTTGCTGATAAAGGATTTACTGTTTCTAAATCAGCGCTACAACGATATGCGGTGGCACATAAAAATGAGATACTCAGCCTACAGGAAGTGAGTAAGTTCCACCAATCCCATTTACGGCTTACAGCATTAAATGTCGCCGCAGTCTTATCACCACAGAAAGACCTTGGAAGTTTGAAAAATGACGCTGATGCAATACTAAAATGGGCGTTATTTGGATTTTGATAGCAGAGGGGAAATGCCCCCTCTTATTTTTCAGATAGTGTAAGTGATTTTCACTCGTTCCGTTCCACAACGTTCCATCACGTACCACAACTTCCCATTTATCTTACGACCCCCCGTCTATTTATCTCACGTCTAATCAGTAAAAGACAACGCCAGTCTGCAACTCGCCATCGATTCTGAATGTCAGTTCATTTCTGTTCTGTACGGCAACATCTGTACTATCAGTAACATCGTGAAGAAAATTAAGAACGCCGGGAAATACGCATTTATCCACGTAGACCTGCTGGAAGGGGCATCAAATAAAGAGGTGGTCATTCAGTTTCTGAAACTGGTTACCGAAGCGGACGGAATCATCAGTACTAAAGCGGCAATGCTGAAAGCTGCACGGGCGGAGGGTTTTTTCTGCATCCATCGCCTGTTTATCGTTGACTCCATCTCTTTTCATAGCATCGATAAACAGGTGGCACAATCAAACCCGGACTGTATTGAAATTCTGCCGGGGTGCATGCCAAAAGTGCTGGGATGGGTAACGGAAAAAATACGCCAGCCGCTGATTGCCGGTGGCCTGGTATGTGATGAAGAAGATGCCCGCAATGCGATGAAAGCAGGAGTTGCGGCGCTTTCCACCACTAACACCGATGTCTGGACGTTAGCCAAAAAGCTGAATTAGGTTTCGACGAAGGCTGCCAACGCCTCCAGCACCGGTAGCCAGTCATCGACAACGCCGACATCAGCCTGGAAGAAAACCGGGGCATTGGGATCACTATTTATCGCCACGACAAACTGGCTGTGGCGAACTCCGGCCATCAACGCCGCCGCACCAGAGGCCCCCGAGATAATACAGACATCCGGTGAGAGTAAATGCCCGGAGATCCCAATCACACGTTCAGCGTCATACCCGCCATTCATCACCCGTGCGCGGCTGTACCCTACTTCGGCTTTCATCGACTGTGCCAGAGCGAAAATGGCCTTTTCGTTCACGTCACGGTTTCCCTGACCGACAACCAGCACGTATTGAGCCTGTAACAGAGGATGAGTGCTGACCTTTTCTATGGTTTCCACCGTTTCCAGCCAGCCCGGACGCGCCATAAGCTCAAGCTGGCGTTCAATCATGGTGGGCAAAGGATCATGCGAAACGCGCTCTTCAGCCTGTCGCGCCAGTGATAGACATAACGGGGATGCGGCAATTTTCAACGTAGCGTTTAACGCATTGCCCCAGTGGGATTTAGTGACCAGACCTTGTTGCGCATCCAGCGTTCTCACCTGACAAATACTGCCGCCACCCAGTCGCCAGGCCAGTCGTGTTGCCAACTCATCGCCAAGTGGACTGGCCGCAAAGACCAGGACATCGGCAGGTGTCAGTAACCACTGGGCTTCCAGTGTATCCAGTACCTGATCTGCGACATCCGGCACCGGATCGATAATCCAACGTTCTAGTTCTGCCGAACCTGGCCCATTTTCAATGATCCAGTCAGTCAATGCGCCGCATTCGCCAGACGCCGACACCATCACTATCTTCATGGTTTCATCCTTTGGCGTAAGTAGTCTTGCCACAAAATCCCTGCTTTTTCCTGTGCCGTTGCACCGTCAATAAGGGTAGCGCGACGGCATTGTTCCGGTCGCGTCAACAACTGACACTCCCTGACAGGTACTTCATCGCAAGAGATTGTCTGACGAATTATTTCGGCTTTTGCTGCCGCCAGACGCTGACGCATACCCGGTACGGGGAGCGCAACCTCACCACATTGTCTGACCGCAATCACCGCAGGAAGCCGTACCCGACATCGGCGAACGCGAGTCGCGGTTCTCTGCTCAAGGACGATAAAAGGTGGTTCAAACGTAAAACGCTCAACCATGGTAAAGCAAGGCCACGCCAGCATTTCAGCCACCAGAAACGGTGTCTGCCCGTTCTGCCCTTCACTACTCTGGCAGCCTGTCACGATCACGTCAGCATTGTGCTTACGCTGCCAGTCTGCAATCTGCCTGGCGATAAATTCCGGCGCAAAGCGCAAATCGCCTTTTGTCTCTAACAACACGGACCGGTCAAAACCCAGCGCGATAAAATAGCGCAACCAGTGTAGCGAACGTTCATCACCAATACTGAGTGCTGTCAACTTCATCTCACACCCTTTATGGCGTTGGGCTAACAACAACGCGGCAGCCGCCTGCTCATCTGCCCCCGGAGAACAACGCAACAACGACGTATCCGGCCCGCAGGTCTCTTTTGTCGCAGCCTGCCAGTCCTTTTCCGCCAGCATGCTGGGATCCGGTTCTGACTTAAACGCTAACAGAATGTTCATTCACACCTCCCTGTTTTTTGTCCCCGTTCCCCGCTGCCACCAACGGTAATGCTTTCGTTTCAGGCGCCCATAGCCAGGTCACGACAAACCCTGTCAGTAATACGCCAGCCAGCAGCAGCAACGTGACTTGCATTCCCCATTGAGCCAGCGTCCAGGGTAACAGCCCGGTACTGATTGCCGCACCAAGGCGGCTCATAGCCGTCGCAAATCCCACCCCCAGAGATCGAATATCCGTCGGGAAACTCTCTGCCGGCAGGATCCCCACCAGATTACTGACGGCCGATATGGCTGTACTGAACAGCACAAACAGCAACAGCGTCAGCGGGCTAGCAGACGGTAAAAAAGCCATCACAATAAGCGTTACGGCAAGCAGGAGAAAACTCCCGAGAAGGAACCGTCGGTGCGCCAGTAAATGCGTCAATACAAGCCCCAGCAATGCGCCGAAAATTAATAGCATGTTCAGTAACAAACTGGCTGTCAGTGCATTTTCAAGACCGAGGGTCTCAGCAATGGTCGGCAGCCAGGTATAAATAACAAACCACGGGATCACCAGACAGACAAAAAATACGCTGTTAAAAACGGTTCGCCGCCAATAGCGGGCACAAAAAAGGGTCTTAATATGCTTGCTGGATGCGGCGGCTATCTCATCACCGAGCAGCACATGTGGGCCAAAATAGCGATGTACCACAGCATGAGCTTCAGTAAAGCGCCCCTGGCGTAGCAGCCAACGCGGTGATTCCGGCGTTCCCCAACGTAACAGTGTAATCAAGAGCGCCGGCAGCGCCGCCGAGGCGAGCAGCCAACGCCAGGCTTCCGGACTGTCAGAAATAAAATGATGCCCCATCACACTTGCCAGCACGTAACCAATAGTCCATACCACGCTGAACGCGCCCAGCAAAACCCCCCGATGGCGACGTGGAGAAAACTCTGCCAGCAGGGTATGCCCCACGGAATAATCCCCCCCGAGTCCAATGCCTACCAGGATGCGTAATACGATGAGCTGCTCCGGCATCGTCGCAAAAAACTGTAAAAAAGAGGCAATGGTGATAAGGACAAAACTAAAGGTAAATATCTTTTGCCGCCCGATGTAATCAGACACCCAGCCCAACACCAGACTGCCAAGAAAAAGCCCAAGTAATGCCGAGCCACCGATCATCCCGGCCATAAGCGGCGTTAACTGCATGGCAGGAGTCAACTGGATAATGGCGTAACCCACGACGCCCAGAACATATCCGTCAGTCAGATGGGCGCCAAACGTGAGTGCAGCAATACGGCAGTGAAAACCATTAAGCGGTAAATCATCCATACGCACCGGTGAAGTGTTCATAT
>JBEBPQ010000046.1:0-13314 GCA_040395835.1 Advenella kashmirensis | reverse complement strand
TGTTTGCGTGTGAAACATTATTACCGGACATTGGGCCTTTGCCGGTGACTTGGCATACTTTTGCCATGATATGACCTCATTAAGTTTAAAGACCTGATTTTTGGCTCAGGCCAGCCTTCTGTTGAAGATTCCCGGTGCAAGCGTGGGGCAAAGACTCGATGCCCTCAAGCGAAATATGGCGCGGGAAACCAAAGGATAAGCCGCTGCTGCCCAGCTAAAAGGGCCACTGCGAACTTAGCCTGCTATTATAATATGAAAAACCAAATAAATTCAATAGTTTATTCGGCTGCGGCTGGGAATTGGCGGCAATTTGTTGTGAAATCGCTCAATTTCGGTGCGCCAGGATACGGCCGCAAGCAAACGAAGCCAGAGAGCAGCAGGTCAGGGCCGCGTATAGCGGCACCGGCGTATCGCCAAGGCTGCTGCTCACCAGGCTGCTGCTAAGCGTGCCGAACAGAAATTGCAGACATCCCATCAGTGCGGAAGCCACACCCAGCCGGTGCCCCTGGTCCTTCAGCGCGAGCGCGGTGGCATTGGGAAGAGTAAAGCCTAGGCTGGTCGTGAAGCCCAGCAAGGTCAGGGTCAGCAGGGGCAGACTGAGATAGCCGGTCAGGGTCAGGGCCAGGCCGATTAAAATACTGGATAGCCCGCAAGCCAGCGCGGTGCGCAAAATAGGGATCGGACCGAAAACCCGCAGCAGGCGCGCGCTGATTTGGGAGCCGACAATCAATCCCAGGGCGTTCAGCCCGAAATAGTAGCCGAAGTGCTGTTGCGGTACATGATACATGTTCATGAACACCGCGGGCGATACGGAAATATAGGCAAAGAGTCCCGCCATGCCGATACCGCCGGCAAGGGAAAAGCCCATGTAATTCCGGCTTTTCAGCAGACCTGCATAATTGCTCGCAATGGTGCTGACACGCAGGGGTACGGCTTTCTCCGCCGGCATGGTTTCCTTCAGCCTCAATAGCGCGAGCAGGAACATGCTGCAACTGTAGGCCAGCATGATGCCGAACAGACCACGCCATCCGGCCAGGGGGGACAGGTACCCGCCCATGACAGGAGCCAGAATCGGCGCCACGCCCATGATTAGCATCATCATGGAGAGGGCGACAGCCGCATCCCGGGTATTGAGTTGATCGCGTATGACGGCGCGGGGCACCACCATGGCGGCGGCGGCGCCGCAAGCCTGGATGCAACGGAAGAACAGGAGCAATTGCGCGCTGCTGGCCAGGGCGCAGCCGATCGTAGCCAGAATATAGATGGCCAACCCCGCGAGCAATGGTTTCTTTCTGCCGTAACGATCCGCCAGCGGGCCGTAGAACAATTGGGAAATAGCCAGGCCCAGCAGGTAGGTCGAGACGGTCAGCTCGATCTGGCTTTGCGGCACTTGCAGATCTGCGGCAATGGCTGGGAACGCGGGCAGGTACATATCAATAGTCAGCGGACCGATGGCGGTCATGGCTCCCATCAGGATCAGCCAGGAAGGGATGGTTTTGCCAAGCGCTGCGGGCTCATTCGAGCCCGTACTATTGTTTTGGGACATATACGGATTTCCAATACCAAATTGCCAATGTGATGGCGCACAAGAACATGCTGAAACTGCACATGATCCAAAGCGAAGATACGCCCGTCGGGGCGCCTGGGGTAAGCACGGAGGCCAGGCCATCAAGCATATGCTGGCCGGGGCCAAAGCCGAAGAACCAGCCTCCCAGCAAACCGATACCGAATAACGAACTGGTCTGGATCACGAAAGGCATGGTGGCGATTTTATGCGCGCGCAAAATATACGACAGCATACACTGTAGTGCATCGCACGTGTGCAGCAGTGGCAGAATTGTCAAAAGTGCGGAGGCCATGAGCGCCGTTTTCACATCCGAGGTGTACACGGCGAGAATGGCGGGTCTTGCGGTCATGACTATTGTGATACTCAGCAAGACGCCGCCGAGCCCCAGCGTCAGGCCCACGCGAGCCAAGTGACGCGCTTGCAGGCCTTGACGCGCCCCCAGCGCCTGGGCGACAAGCGAAGAGGTGGCAATGCCGACCGCCAGGGGCAGCATGTATAGAAAGGACACCAGGTTGGCCAGGATCTGGTGTCCGCCGGAAACATAGGTGCCTTCGCGCGCAGCCAGCAAGGCCATGAAGGTGAAAGAACTGACTTCTGCCAAATAAGAGCCGCCCATCGGCAGTCCCAGTGTCAGGATTTCCTTTTGCGCGAGCCATGTCGGACGGCCAAGCCTGACCTGGAATGGTAGATAGAATGGATCATGCCTGATGGCCGTGATGCCGATGGCCAGGGCAATCCAGGAGACGACAGCGGTCGACGTCGCTGCGCCGGCGCTGCCCATCGCCGGCAGCCCGGCATTGCCGAAAATCAGCAGCCAGTTCAACACAAATTTGATCATGACTGAGCCTAGGCTGATATACATCAGCAGCCTGGGTCGCTGCAGCGAGGTTGCCAGGGCGTATATGCAACGGAACATCAGTGTGGCTGGCAGCGACAGGCAGCATATGCGCAGATATACCGTGACTTCATTGCGCACCTGCTCGGGCAAATCGCCGGAATAGCTCAGCCAGACATTGGGAAATAGTAGCAACGAGCCGCCAATAGCCGCCAGAAACAGGGACAGCCAGATGCCTTGGCCGATAAATCGTCCCACTTCGGTATGACGGTTTGCCCCATAAAGTTGGGCGCAGATGGGGACAAGCGCGTGAATAATGCCCATCAGACCAATGTGGATGGTCATGAAAATGGAGACGGAAAGCGCCATGGCCTGCAGTGATATCGGGTTTGTATGTCCAAGCATGGTGCTATCGAGCACGGCGAAAGCGATGCCAGCCCATTGGCTGATCAGCATGGGCCAGGCGAGCCTGAATATGTTGCGGATGGGGCCGCGACCCGTCGCTGACCCCGGGAACGTCTTCATCGGGATCAGTTCGCAGGCAGTTTTATCAGGCGGAAGACTTCATGCCGATCGGCGGCGCGCTTGCCTTGCCAGATCACCGTTGCGTTATCCGGATAGGGTTCGGCTTCGTTTTCCAATTTATCGAAAGTCGTCTGCAGCAGCAAGTACTTGCAGTCTGCCTGATAGGCGAAGGTCAACTCGTTGAACACGTAGAAGGCGGCGCGTTGTCCCATGCCCATGCCGTGCTGTCTGATGCAGTCGGCTGGAATGTTGTTCTCGGCGATGACATTGGTCAACTCCTGCGAGACGGCTTTGTAGCTGCGGTTATAGTCGATGGAGGGTAGCCAAAGCAGGGCCAGCAGCATCCAGGTCAACGTCAGACCGGTGGCGGACAGCACGATGCCGCGCCACAGGACCGCGGGATTGCTGCGCAGGCGCCAGGAAACCGTAAGGCACCACGCCAGGCAGATCGCCAGCGCCAGGATCAGCGCAATGATGGAAATTTGTGGTTCAAAGCCAGTCAGCAGGCGGGTAATATTGTGATGGATCTTCGGCGGCCAGCCAAAGTGCAGCGCGAACCAGCCCAGCCACGTCGCCAGCATGGCGAGCGACATGATCATGATTGAAAACCAATCCAGGGTATTGACGACGGACCGCCGCAGCGTGGGCAAGGACATTGCCGCCAGGATCGCGCAGGGAACGGCGAGCATGGCGTATTCGGATTCGAAGGCATTTTTCTGGAACAAGACCGTGAGAAAGGACGCGGCAAGGAGCAGCATTGGCATGAATATATGCGGTGCGTCCATCCATTTGCGCCAGTTCCAGAGCGCGATCGCCATGAATGGCCAGGTGGGCCACAGGAACCAGGAAAGATCGCGAAATGTGGAAAGCACCTCGTTCAGCGCGGGCCAGCCAAAGAGCGCGCCGTTCCAGTACGCGTAGCTGTCGGCCCAATAGCTGTTGGCCTGGCGGGCTTGCAAGTACCAGACAAGACTGGCTGTGATTGCCAATACGAAGCTCCAGGCCAGCCAGCGTTTTTGACGGCGGCCGAAACTACGGAAAAACAGCAGGGCGATTAATGCCAGCATGACGGGGACGGCGCCGATGGCGCCACGCGTCAGGAACGCGCCGCCCAGGCCCAGGCCGGCGAGCGTGCTGCCCTGGATAGGATGATCCAGCATGCGCACCATCCCGTAAAAGGCGATGGCCTGGCACATCATGATAAGCGGGAAGTTGGAAGTCTCGTGCATCCGTATCACGATGCCGATCGTTGCGATAATGAACAGGACCGCGGCGTCGGCGATCATGCGTCCATAGTCTTGCGGATTGGGTTCACCCCCAAAGGGCAACGCCAGCGGTTGGCATTCCTGGCGCCTGGCCAGCAGGTAGGTGCCATACCAAGTTGCCCAGATGATGACGAAGAAATAGATGAAGATGGGCAGCCGGGCCGCCGTAACCTGCATGTCCAGGGGGGTGGCATCAATGCCCATCAGGGCCAGCGGCCCTTGCAGCAGGGCGAAAAGGGGGCTGAATATTTCGATGAATAGTCCGCCGATCCAGGTAAGTAGCGGACCCTCTTGCGCATAGGCATAGTTGCCAATCTGGGGGAGCAACCAGGCGTTCTCGTGTCCGCGTACCGCGGTGAGCATGGTGGCAATGCCTGTGAGGTCATCGGTCTTCCAGGGATCCCGGTTGAACAGGCCTGCAAAAATATACAGAACACCGACCACGAGCAAGGCTATGCGGGAAAGTTTGCGGGTTGCAATTTCGGTCAGGCGAGAGGGTGTGGTGCGTTGCATGGATAATTTATATTTACAGCAAGAATGTAAGCGCATTTTAAACGAAAACGTACAGCTGGCGTTACCTGGTTTCCGTTTGTTTACCCCGGTTGCAGTAAAGTCATGTCAAGTTGCTTCACGCAGCGCCTGCCCGATGCGACGTCATGCCAGTCGCAATGGCGGCTGGAGATGCGTGATGCAGAATCACTGAGGTCGGATTATGGGCTTATGCGTTGTTGCTGTGATGGACGTTATCAACATGTCGTCATCAAGAACGTCGCTAACGCCGAGGTTGAGAGGGGCGAGAATGGAAAATGAGGGACCCGGAAGCGAGAGGGGGGGCGGAGCGTATGGGTCTGACCGGTGGTCTACGGGGTCAAATCAGAAGGGGTAGCCCGGGGAGTAAAGGCCGAATGATGGGATTTAGGGGGCTAAAAATACATATGGCATAAACCGCAAGCTGATTTCTTGCTGTTTATGCCAAATGTAATTGCCTTGAAATGACGGTGTTGATCTGTGATGTTGCTTATCCAGTCAACCGCGCGACAATCAGGAAGCTTTCTTGCGAGTGCCTGCGGTGCTGGCGAAACGGGCGCGGAATTTTTCAACGCGGCCGGTTTCAACGATACGTGTTTGCGCACCGGTGTAGAAAGGATGGGACTCTGCAGTCACATCGCATTTGAACAGTGGGTATGTTTTGCCATCAAGCTCAATGGTTTCGCGCGATGTCAGTGTTGAGCGAGTCAAGATCTTGGAGCCAGTTTGCTGGTCAACGAAAACAACGTCGCGGTATTCTGGGTGAATACTATCTTTCATGGTTTTTCCTGTGGGTTGAACGGGTCGCCAGCCTTTTGCATGCCAGCCAGGCTGCCGCAGTAGAAAACCGGCAACGTTAGCGTTAGCTAGCCGTGGGTTAGTACAGATAGCCTGTGCAAAAAGCAACGTATCCAAAAACGAATCGAAAATTCTAGCACAGAAGTGCTTGAAATTATAGCGTTTTCTGTAAAAAAACGACACAAGAACGCAAATTTTACGCAGTTTTCCTGACGGATCGGGGTTTGTCGGCTCAAATTCAGGGCGCGACTGGCACGATTGGCCGCGTGACAACCCGCGAATCGCCAGGGGGCTCAGGAATCGACCGTCAGCCCGGGCAGATCGACGATGATGCGCGAGGAGCCTAGTGCGGCGACGCATTGAGTGGCCAGCGTATCCATGGCCTCGCGGTGCCCCCGCAGGTATGGGTAGCCCAGGGCGTCGGTGACGCCGAGGATGCGGTCCAGGACCAGGACTTTGCCGCTGGCGCGCAGGGGCTCGCACTCCAGTTCCTCCCATTTTTCTGCAAACCATTGCTGGGCTTTTTCCCGATTCTCGGTCGCCGGGTCAATATTCAACTGGCTCTCTAACCTTTGGTCGGGGCTGAAAATGAAGGTCACATCGCAGCGCATGGCAAATCTCCGTTGCTTGGGAATACAGGGAGCTGTATCGGACGGGTAGTAGGGGTGTAGGGTCAATGTATGAAAAATCTTCGCAAAACACAGTCATTTTCATGACAATGTGAGGCAAGCGAATTGCCGTTGCCTTTGCATGGTTGACGTCGCGCGCTCATAAATGGGTGCGCAATTGCCAGATTTCCGGGAAAAGGACAACATCCAGCATTTTTCGCAGGTAGTTCACGCCAGAGGTACCGCCTGTACCGCGCTTGAAGCCGATGATACGCTCGACGGTGGTGACATGCCGGAATCGCCACAGGCGAAATGCGTCTTCGATGTCGGTCAGCTTTTCCCCGAGCTGGTACAGATCCCAATGGATTTGCGGATCCTGGTAGACGCTCAGCCAGGCCCGCATGACGCCATCGCTGGACTCATAAGCTTGCGTCCAGTCGCGCTGCAGCCTGTCGGCGGGCACGGCAATGCCTCGTCGAGCCAGCAATTGGAGCGCTTCATCGTAGAGCGAGGGACGCTGCAGCGCATGCATGACCTGGGCATGCCGGGCCGGGTGATGTTCGTGCGGCTTGACCATGGCGGCGTTTTTATTGCCGAGCAGAAACTCCACCTGGCGATATTGAAAGCTTTGGAAACCGCTGGAAGCGGCCAGGTAAGGGCGCAGGGCGGTGTATTCCGGAGGCGTCATGGTCGCCAGGACGTCCCAGGCATGGACCAGTTGCTCCATGATGCGTCCTACCCGGGCCAGCATCTTGAATGCCGGATTCAGGTCATCGCGGTGAATGCAATCGATGGCCGCCGTCAACTCGTGCAGCATCAGTTTGATCCACAATTCGCTGGTCTGGTGCTGAATGATGAATAGCATTTCGTTGTGTTCGGGAGACAAGGGGTGCTGCGCGTCCAGGATCTGATCCAGGTGCAAGTAATCGCCATAGCTCATGTCACGAGAGAAATCCAGTTGCGCCTTCTCGTTGGCGATGATGTCGGCGGATGTGGATGGGTCGTTGTTCATGTCGGGTTCCTGATAAATCGGGCGTTATGCCAGCTGAAATCGAAGCGGGCATGGTGCCGCGCATGGACGTTTCACCTGTCGCGTATCATGTCACCGCGTGCCGTCGCGCGAATTCGGGCGCTTGCCAGGCCTTGCGTTCCAGGACTGCCTTCAAGCATTGCACTGCGTCCCAGACGTCGGTATAGCGGGTATACAAAGGGGTAAAGCCGAAACGCAGGATACCCGGTTCGCGATAGTCGCCGACGACGCCGCGCCCGATCAGGGCCTGAATCATGCCGTAAGCCCCTTCCGGGTGGCTCAGGCTGACCTGGCTTGCCCGGTGCTCGGGCGTACGCGGCGAGACCAGGGCTAAGCCGTAGCCTGCGCATTCTTTTTCTACCAACTGGATAAATAGCGTAGTCAATGTCTGGGCCTTTTTGTAGATTTCAGGCATGCCGCCGTAGCCTTGCGCTTTGGCGAAAATATCCAGGCCGCATTCGAGCACCGACATGGCCAGCACCGCGGGTGTGCCGCAAAGGTAGCGGGCAATGCCCGTCGCTGGCTGGTAGTCGGGGGTAAATGCGAAAGGCGCAGCGTGCCCCATCCAGCCCGTGAGCGGTTGGCTGATGCGGTCGACGTGGCGCGGATGCACCCAGACAAATGCGGGGGCGCCCGGGCCACCATTGAGGAATTTGTAGCCACAGCCGATGGCAAAGTCCGCATCGCATGCATTCAGGGCGACGGGAATGGATCCGGCCGAGTGGCAGAGATCCCAGATGGTCAGCGCGCCGCAAGCGTGAGCCTGGCGCGTCAGGCTTGCCATGTCGTGGATGGTTCCTGTCCGGTAGTTGACGTGGGTAAGCAGCAGGATCGCAAGCTCGTCATCCAGCTGCGCCTCAATGGCGTCGCCGTCGACCAGCTCCAGCGTCATATCGAATTGCTGGCATAAGCTCTGGGCAATGTAGAGATCGGTCGGGAAGTTGGTTCGTTCACTGACGATCTTGCGGCGTTTGCCTCGCGTGTCGGACTCCTGCAGGGTCATTTGGATTGCGGTATACAGAACCTTGTAGAGGTTGAGCGAGGTGGAATCACAGACGATCACTTCATTGTCATTTGCGCCTATCAGGGGGGCGATTTTGTTGCCCAGCCGTTGCGGCAAGGTAATCCACCGGGCTTTGTTCCAACTGCCGATCAGGTCGCGGGCCCATTGTTCCGTCAACGTTTCCTGGGCTTTTGCCGGCGCTGCGCCCGGCATGGCGCCCAGGGAATTGCCATCCAGGTAGATCATGTCTTCCGGAAGCGAAAATTCATTGCGCAACGGCAGCAGGGGATCGATGGCATCAAGGTTTTCGTAGAAAGCGCGGTCTGTCATTGTGTGTATTCCGGGTTGGTTCATAGCTGGCGCAGCACGGCCCGCACCGGGCTGGCGTCGGCCGCTGTCCATTTCAAGGGGAGGGCAAGCAACTCGTAGTCGCCTTCCTCGATGTGGTCGAGCACCAGATTTTCCAGCACGCGCATATCGTAGCGCCGGATTCGCTGATGGCTTTCCAGGGACTTGCTGTCTGCCGGGTCGATGCTGGGCGTGTCGATACCGATCAGGACAATGCCAAGGGCGTGCAGCGTATCCAGGGTCTGGGGCGCGAATGAGGCAAATAGCGGGTCCCATGCCCGGGTTTGGGCAATGGGGGTTGTGCGGACCAGCAGTCTTGGCGGGCACTGCGCCAGGGCGTGCTCTATGTCCCGGGGTTCGATCAGCCTGTTGCCCACAAAGGCGTGCACCACGCGGCAATGGCCAAGAAAGGGGGCGAGCGCGAGATTGCCGACTGCCGCACCTTCGCTGTCGTAGTGCAGCGGGGCGTCGGCGTGGGTGCCGACATGTGGACTCAGCGTCATCTGGCCGACATTCACCGGACAGGTATTTGACAGGCGCCAGGACCAGACTTGCGAGTAGGGTGTATCTCCGGGGAATACCGGAGATTGTGGATTGACTTCAGCGGAAATATCCCAGATGCGTTTGTTTTCCATGGTCGCAGGGTGACAGTCAGGCCCGCAGCGCGGGCAAAGTAAATCAATGTGTCGAGTATATCAGGTGACCGTGGCGCCCGCGAGCGCGTCATTTCCCGGTGGTGCCCGCGGTGCGGCCGAAGGGATTCTCTATAACCTGCCTTGTTCTGCCAGTGAGAGCGCGCCGCCGGCAGCGACGATGATGTGGTCAAGCAGCCGGATATCGAGCAACGCCAAACCCCGCCGCAGTTGCTGCGTCAATTGGATGTCTGCCAGACTGGGTTCAGCCAGGCCCGAAGGGTGATTGTGCGCAAGAATGACGCCCCAGGCGCTGTGCTTTAGCGCGCAGGCCGCGATTTCCCGCGGGTAAACCGCTGTCTGGTTGACGGTGCCGCGGGAAATCTCATCGAAATGAATCAATTGGTGCCGAGTATTGACCAGAAGCAGCAGGCATTTTTCTACCGTTTCATGGGACAGCAGGCTGACGCAAAAGTCGCGGACAATTTTTGGCCGATCCAGCTCGATGCCAAATTGCATGGTGTCCTGCATATGCCGGCGGGCGAACTCGACAGCCGCCAGCAGCGAGCAGATCTTGGCGTCGCCCAGGCCTTTGATGTTGCGCAGCTTGTGATAATTGCTATGCAGCAGGTTGCGCGGCCCGCCGATTTCCTCCAGTACGTCGGTGGCGAATGCCAGCAGGTCTTTTCCGCTTGAGCCGGTGCGCAACAAAATTGCCAGCAATTCCGCATTGGACAGAGCGCCAGGCCCGAATGCGAGCAGTTTTTCGCGCGGAAACGGGGTGGGTAGGGCAGTTTCGGCGGGTGCCGAGGGGAACACCTTGCGAGAATGCGGGGAATTGGCCTTGTGAGGTTTCATTGTCAGTTAAAATACGGGTGTTTACGAACACTCACCACGGTGACAGATTTTGACTGCCAAAGCCCCAACCATGAACGCGAATGTCCATGCTGACTCTTACCTAACCCTGCACTATCGGATTACCTTGATGTCCGGTCCCGGCGCGGGTACCGTATTTATCGATACCTTCAGTGGTAAACCCGGTACCTTGCAAATGAATGCCGGCCAATGGTCTCCTTCCATGGAGTCGCCGCTGCTGGGCCACGCCGAAGGCGAGTCCTTCAGCTACGATTTGCCCGCGCAGGCCGCCTATGGCGAACGCAATCCGGAATTGCTGCAGCGGGTGACAAGGCAGATGCTGGCGCGCGACGCTGGCGAGGACGCCGAATTCGAACCTGGCGACATGGTGGCGTTCACCGCGCCCAACGGCGGCCGCTATTCAGGCATCTTCAGGCAGTGGGAAGAAGATTTGGCGCTGTTCGATTTCAATCATCCGCTGGCCGGCGTCGACTTGCGCATCGATGTGAAACTGCTGGGGGTATTGTAATGGCACAAAATGCGGAGCTGGTTCTGGCCGAACCCAGGGGGTTCTGCGCCGGGGTGGATCGCGCCATCGATATCGTCAACCGCGCACTCGAGCTGCATGGCGCGCCTATCTATGTGCGCCACGAGATCGTGCACAACAAGTTCGTCGTTGAGGATTTGCGCGGCAAAGGAGCGATATTCATCGATGAGCTGGACCAGGCGCCCGCCGGCGCGATCGTGGTGTTTTCCGCTCACGGCGTGTCCAAGGCGGTCAGGGCCGAAGCCGAGCTAAGGCAATTGCGTATATTCGATGCCACCTGTCCATTGGTTACGAAAGTCCATATCGAGGTGGCAAAGATGCACGCGGCGGGCCTGGAAATCATCATGATCGGGCACAAGGGGCATCCTGAGGTGGAAGGAACCCTGGGCCAGGCGGTAGGGCGCATGCATTTGGTGGAAACGGAACAGGACGTGGCAGCATTGCAAGTGGACAACCCGGACCAAGTCGCGTTCGTTACCCAGACGACCCTGTCGGTGGACGATGCCAGCCGTGTGGCCAATGCATTGCGTGAAAAATTTCCGGGTATCGTCGAACCCAAAAAGAGCGATATTTGCTACGCCACGCAGAACCGGCAGGATGCGGTAAAAGTCCTGGCGCCCGAATGCGACGTGTTTTTTGTCGTCGGCAGTGTCAATAGTTCCAATTCCAACCGCTTGCGCGAGGTCGCCGAACGGCTCAATTGCACGGCCTACCTGATCGACAATGCCCAGGCCATCCGGCCCGAATGGCTGAAAGACGCCGGGAAAATCGGTATTACCGCAGGGGCGTCGGCGCCCGAGGTGCTGGTGCAGAGGGTCGTTACGCGGCTTAAGGAATTGGGCGCGATTTCGGTTCGCAGAATGGATGGCATACAAGAGAATGTGACGTTTCCTTTGCCTAAGGAATTGTCGCGAAAACAGGCAGGGAGAGGTTAAACATGAAGTTATATGGGTATTTCAGGAGCTCCGCGGCGTATCGTGTCAGGATTGCACTGAATGTGAAGGGCTTGAGCTATGAATCGGTGCCTGTGCACCTGCTGCGCAATGGCGGGCAGCAATTGCAGCAAACCTACCGTGAGTTGAATCCGACGGCGCTAGTGCCGACCTTTATTGATCAGAATGTCAGTATCGGCCAGTCCATTGCCATCATGGAGTATCTGGAAGAAGCCTATCCGCAGGTGCCCATTTTGCCGGAAACCCAGGCGGGAAGGGCCAGAGTGCGTTCCCTTGCGCAATTTGTCGCTTGTGACATCCATCCACTGAACAATCTACGGGTGCTCAAATATCTCAAGCATCAATTGGGCGTTTCCGAAGAGGTCAAGAACGAATGGTACCTGCACTGGATTCGCCAAGGTTTTGATTCGCTCGAAAAAATTCTGGCCTCCTCAAGCGACACCGGCGTTTTCTGCCACGGTGACACACCGACAATGGCCGATTTCTGCCTGGTGCCGCAGGTGGCGAACGCAAGGCGCTTTGCGCTCGACCTGACGCCTTATCCTACGATCATGCGCATCGACGCGGCCTGCAACAAGGAGGACGCATTCATCAAGGCTGCGCCCGGCAATCAACCCGACGCCGAATAGGCGCGCGCCAGCAGTCGGCAGGTTTCAAAGAGCGGCAGCCCCATCACGCCGCTGTAGCTGCCACTGATCGATTCAATGAAAGCAGAGGCAAGGCCTTGGATCGCATACGCGCCGGCTTTGCCCAATCCCTCGCCGGACTCGACATACCACTCGATCTCGGCCGGGGCCAGCGTCTTCATGACCACGCGAGTGATCGATACGTCTTCGTATAGCCGGTCTTGCCAGGCCAGCACGATGGCGGTATGCACCTCATGGCTCGCGCCGGACAGGCTCCCGAGTGCCTGGCGGATTTGATCATCGTTGCGGGCCTTGTCCAGCAATCGGCTGCCCAGCATAACGGCCGTGTCGGCAGTCAGGATTGGTCGTGGCGCCAGCTTTGTTTCCGCCACATGTATCAGCGCGCGTTCGGCTTTTTCTCGCGCGGTGCGCTTGACATAGCTGGCCGGATGTTCGCCGGCAAGCATTGGCTCGTCGTCGCCGGGCGGGGAGGGAATAGGCAGTATTTCATGTGCAATACCCATTTGCGTCAATAACTCATGCCGCCGGGGACTGGCCGAGGCCAGGTAAACAGATTGGGTCTGGATGCGCCGGGGCGATAGGTCGATATCAGGCACGATGATAGGGATGGTTGGTCAGTATGGCCCAGGCGCGATAAAGCTGCTCGGCCAGCAAGATGCGCACCATAGGATGAGGCAGGGTCAGTGAGGAAAGGCGGATCAAGCCGGAACAGCGTTGCTTCAGTTGCGCATCAAGCCCGTCCGGGCCGCCTATCAGCAAAGCGACGTCCTGGCCATGATTTCGCCAATTGTCCAATTGCTGCGATAGCGCCATGGTCGTCAGGTCCTTGCCATGCTCGTCCAATGCGATGACATGGGCCGAGGCGGGAATGGCCGCCTGGATGCGGCGGGCTTCGGCTTCCATCATCTGCGCGGCGGTTTTGCCGGATGTCCTGGGCTCGGGCTTGATTTCGCGCAATTCGATCGCGCATTCAGGGGGCATGCGCTTTGCATAATCCTTCCAGGCAACCTCCACCCAGTCGGGCATGCGGTTGCCTACCGCGATCACCAAGAGTTTCATGGCGGTGCTTACTCGTCCAGATTGTCGTTGTCCATCGCCAGGCCTTGCGTGGGGATGGCGCGTGATTGGTCAAGCAACCTCACCCGCACGGGCTTGTCGCCCCAGACGGCTTCC
>JBEBPQ010000045.1:0-13885 GCA_040395835.1 Advenella kashmirensis | reverse complement strand
TATTGTTCACCCTGATCAAAGCGAGCAGGTGCCCGCCATGATCGAACGTTACCAGGCAACGGTAACAAACGACGGTGGTACCGTACATCGTCTGGAAGACTGGGGTCGCCGCCAATTGGCATACCCGATCCAGAAACTGGTCAAAGCTCACTATGTCTGCATGAACATCGAATGTTCACAAGAATCTCTGGATGAGCTGGAGCATGCATTCCGTTATAACGACGCCGTATTGCGTCACCTGGTCATCAAAGCCAAGAAGGCCCATACCGGCGCTTCTGTCATGATGAAATCTGTCGAGCGCGAAGAGGCCCGCAAGGCTTCCAGCGAACAGCCTTCAGAGCAGGAAAACGCAGGCTAAAGGCCGCGGGTGGCCACTCCTGCCATGAATCAGGTCAATCTGCAGGCCCGGATACTCGAAATCGGCGCGCTGCGGTATACCCCGGCAGGCATGCCGGTACTGGATCTGGTTCTGGCGCACGAGTCTGAAGTGATTGAAGCTGGTTTGCCGCGAAGGGTCGAGCTGACCATCGCAGCAAAAGCCATCGGCGAAACAGGCCAGAAAATGGCCTCGCTGGCTCCCGGTACCGAAATACGCGCTTGCGGCTTTCTGGCACCGATCAGGAAAAACGCAACGAAACTGGTGCTGCATATCCAGCAAGTTGTATTTCCCGGCAGGCTTTCGGATTCGATGATTCCACCCTCAGGCTACCTGGCTTAACGGAACGGGCATATCGCTCATTATTGAAATTCAGAGGGACATTCCCTCACTATCGTAAAGGCAACTATCATGGCTTTCATGAAAAAAGGCAAGGATAAACGCAGTAAGTTTCCTCAGCAAAACCCATTGTTCAAACGTCGCAAATTCTGCCGCTTCACGGCGGCCGGCGTTGAAGAAATCGATTACAAGGATGTCGATACCCTGCGTGATTTCATCACGGAAACAGGCAAGATCATCCCCGCACGTCTGACAGGCACAAAAGCGCATTACCAGCGTCAACTGGATTCCGCAATCAAGCGCGCGCGCTTTTTGGCTCTGTTGCCGTACACAGACAACCACAACTAATCAGGAACCCTCATCATGCAAGTTATTCTTCTCGAGAAAATTGTCAATGTCGGTAACCTGGGCGAAGTGGTTCGCGTCAAAGACGGTTATGCCCGTAATTTTCTGATCCCTCAGAAAAAAGCCCGTCGTGCTACCGAAGCTGCGATCCAGGAATTCGAAGCGCGTCGCGCCGAGCTGGAAAAAGTGCAGGCCGAAAAACTGGCCGCTGCCCAGGCTCAAGGTGAAAAACTGAACGGTTTTTCACTGCAGATCGCCCAGAAGGCCGGCGTAGACGGTCGTCTGTTTGGTTCCGTCACCAATATGGATATCGCGGCAGCGCTGGTCAACGCCGGCTTCGAAGGCGTTGAGAAAGGTCAAGTGCGCTTGTCCGACGGTGCGTTGAAGGCGGTTGGCGAATATCCTGTACAGGTTTACCTGCACGCTGACGTTGTTGTTGACGTCACTGTTAATGTTGTTGGTGAAATGGCTTAAGTCCCTCGGGCCTCGCATTTTTACCAAGCTGTCCTGGACAGCAGCCACAAAAAGCCGGTTTTTGCCGGCTTTTTGTTTTTCCGATCGTTCCCGGGCATGACCGGATTCAGGCCTGCCTGCGGGCGCGGTCAATGGCGTGTGTCGGCTCGCCCCTCGGGCAATGTCCTGCGCAAGTATCGTGAGCGTCGTTAACTGCGTATAATGTCGGAAACGCTATGTCGTATTTGTCCTGCCTATGCAGGAAGCTTTTCTCGCTCATCAATAAACTGCCGTCCTGTCCATCATGAATGCTCCCGACCCCCAACTGGATTCCCTGCGCCTGCCGCCTCACTCCGTCGAGGCTGAGCAATCGGTGCTCGGCGGGCTCCTGATCGACAATGCGCAACTGGAAAATATCTCCGGTCTGCTGGGCGAGGATGATTTTTACCGGCATGACCACCGGTTGCTCTTTCGCCATATCAGCAAGCTGATCAATCTGGATCGTCCTGCCGATGTCATTACCGTGCATGAATCGCTGGTGCTGGAGAGCAAATCGGATGAAGTGGGTGGGCTGGCGTATCTTGACGCACTGACGCGCAATACCCCGTCTGCTGCCAATATTATCCGCTATGCCGAGATCGTGCGCGAACGCGCCATCTTGCGCAAGTTGGTGACGTTTGCCGACGAGATCGCGGCCGAGGCCTTGAATCCAAAGGGCAAAGAGGCCCGGCAACTGCTCGATGAAGCTGAATCCCGGATACTGCAAGTCTCCGAGGGTTCATCGGCAGGCAGCGAATTCAAGGAAGTCGGGGACTTGCTGGTCGATGTGCTTAAGCGGATCGAAGAACTGGGCGAAGGCAATCATGGCGACGTATCCGGGATCCCTACCGGTTTCGTCGATCTTGATCGCAAGACCACAGGACTGCATCCCGGCCAACTGGTGATCGTGGCGGGCCGCCCTGCCATGGGTAAAACCTCGTTTTCCATGAATATCGCCGAGCATGTGGCGATTGACGAAGGGCTGCCGGTCGCCGTGTTCTCCATGGAGATGGAGGCCACGCAACTGGCGGCACGGATGATCGGTTCGATCGGTAAGCTGGACCAGCAGCGCATGCGAACCGGGCGCTTGCTCGATGAGGATTGGCCCAAGCTGACACACGCGATGCAGTTGCTGCAGGAGGCTCAGGTTTACATCGATGAAACGCCCGCGCTCAGCCCGCTGGTGCTGCGCTCGCGCGCCCGGCGATTGAAGCGCAAATGCGGCAAGCTCGGGCTGATCGTTGTCGACTATCTGCAATTGATGTCCGGGAACGCCACGTCAAAAAACGATAACCGCACTGCTGAGATCTCCGAGATCAGTCGGTCCCTGAAGACGCTCGCAAAGGAAATGGAATGCCCGGTCATCGCCTTGTCCCAGTTGAATCGGGGCTTGGAACAACGGACCAATAAGCGGCCAATCATGAGCGATTTGCGTGAATCGGGCGCGATCGAGCAGGATGCCGACTTGATTTTGTTTATTTACCGGGATGAGGTTTATCATCCCGACACGCAGGACAAAGGGTCTGCCGAAGTGATCATTGGTAAACAGCGGGCGGGCCCGATCGGAACCGTAAGACTGACCTTCGCCGGCGAGTACACCAAGTTCATGAATTACGCGGGCCCGGGCGAAAGCTTTATTGCCGAGTAAAACGGCTTTCGATCCCTCGGTCAGGCGGTGCTTCGAGGCGGCAGTAAGCGCCTGGCAAAGACAAGAGCCCGACCGGAGCGCGTCCGTTCGTGCTGCAAGAAGCCACCAGGATGGGTTTGCGCCGGTATGGCGGGGTGGGGCGCAGCATTTGTCTCCAGGTTGCCCTGGCGAGCGTGGCGCTGTAATTGTTGTCATTGTTAATTGGATCGCGATGTTAAGTAGCCAATTTCTGCGACATATGGAATATCGTCGCGATACCGTCGAATCGCATGCCGAGTACCCCTTTGACCTGCCGGCCGTGAAATCGCTGGAACGATTGCCATTTCACCCTAAGGTCACCTATTTCGTCGGCGAAAACGGTTCCGGCAAATCCACGCTGCTGGAGGCCATCGCGGTGGCGAACGGATTCAACCCGGAGGGCGGAACCCGGAATTTCAATTTCAATACCAGGGCATCGCATAGCCCGTTGGCCAACCACCTTCGTTTTGCCAAAGGCGCAAGGCCACGAACGGGTTTCTTTTTGCGGGCAGAAAGTTTTTTCAATCTCGCCACGGAAATCGAACGCATGGATGCCGAGCCAGGGCTGGGTTCGCCGGTGATTACCTTTTATGGCGGTGCGTCATTGCACGAACAATCGCACGGAGAATCGTTTATGACGCTGCTGATCCACCGGTTCGGTGCGAGAGGGTTGTATATCCTCGATGAGCCGGAGGCCGCGCTTTCTCCGCAGCGGCAACTGGCGGCGCTATACCGGATTCATGATCTGGTCAAGGCGGGTTCGCAGTTTCTGATCGCGACGCATTCGCCGATTCTATTGGCCTACCCGGAGTCGTTGATCTATCAATGTGGTGCGGCAGGCATTGAAACCGTGTCGTATGAAGAAACCGATACCTATCAGGTCATGAAAGCCTTTGTGAATCACCCCCAGAAAATGCTCGACGCCATGGAAACATAGCTACGCGATCGATAAACCGGGCCCGGTAAATCAAAGCCCCCAGGCGGTTGGCAAAACCATTTGGGGGCTCGCTTGCGGGCGTGGGCTTGCTCAGGTGGGTTTTCTGAGAAGACCCTCGTCGGACTCGTCGTCCAGCTCGTCGACAGGTGCGCGCCGCGCGAGCTTGGCGGCAATGACCGCACATACCATCAACTGGATCTGGTGGAAAATCATCAACGGCAGGACAATGGCGCCGACCGCCTGTCCGGCGAACAGCACCTGAGCCATGGGCAGGCCGCTGGCAAGGCTTTTCTTGGAGCCGCAGAAAACCAGTGTAATGCGATCTTCAAGCGAAAAACCGAAGACTTTGCCGATGAACGAAGTGAGCAGCAGCACGATGGCCAGCAGGATGGTGCTGATCACGACCAGGGCAATGAGGGCGGAGATCGGTGTGTTGTGCCAAAGTCCCTCGTTGACGGCTTCGGAGAAAGCGACGTAGACCACCAGGAGAATGGAGCCTTGATCCACGAACTTCATCAGGGCAGGGTGGCGGCCGATGAAATGCGATGTCCAGCGCCGGCTGAAATGTCCGACCGCGAAAGGCACCAGCAACTGCAAGGTGATTTCCCAGATGGCTTCCAGCGCCTGGCCCGAGTCGGGAGCGGCGCCGCTATCGGTGATCAGCATATTCACCAGCATCGGCGTAATGAAAATGCCCAGGATGCTGGAGGAGGAGGCGCTGCAGACCGCCGCTGGAATATTGCCCCTGGCCATGGATGTAAAGGCGATGGCCGATTGCACAGTTGCCGGCAGTACGCAGAGATACAGCACGCCCTTGTACAGGTCTGGGGTCAGCATCGGCTCCAGGATGGGTCTGGACAGGACGCCGAGCAGCGGGAACAGGATGAAGGTGCAGGAAAAAATAACCAGGTGCAATCGCCAATGTGTTGCGCCGGCAATGATCGCCTGCCGGGACAGGCGCGCGCCATGTAGAAAAAATAGCAGCGCGATGGCCAGATTGGTGGCCCAGTTGGCAATGTGCAATCCCTGGCCATGGGCAGGCAATACAGAGGCAAGAACGACCGCCACCAGCAACAGGAAAGTGAAGCGGTCGATTTTCAGAAAACGCAGCAGGGATTGGAACATCGCAGACTCGGACAACAGAAAGTTACAAGAATCCGACTATTGTACCTAATCGTGGCAGCGGGGCAAGCCAGGCGGGCCGCTGGCGGTCAATGCGAGACGCCAGCGGCCCGGGAGGATCCCGCCGGGCTCGCGCTACAGGGCGTCGCCCGCGTAATCGGCCAAGCGCGAACGCTCGCCTTTCTGCAGCGTGATATGGCCGGAGTGCGGCCAACCCTTGAAGCGGTCTACGACGTAAGTCAGGCCGGAGCTGCCTTCTGTCAGATAGGGAGTATCGATTTGCGCGATATTACCCAGGCAGATGATCTTGGTTCCCGGTCCGGCCCGGGTAATCAGCGTTTTCATTTGCTTGGGCGTCAGGTTCTGGGCTTCGTCGATAATCAGGTACTTGTTCAGGAAGGTCCGGCCGCGCATGAAGTTAAGCGATTTGATCTTGATGTGCGATTTGACCACTTCCTTGCTGGCGCTGCGATCCCAATCGCCCGCAGTGCCATCGTTTTTGGTGCCGGTATTGAGAAACTCCAGGTTGTCTTCCAACGCGCCCATCCAGGGCTGCATTTTTTCTTCCTCGGTGCCAGGCAGAAAGCCGATGTCTTCGCCGACCGGCACGGTGACCCGCGTCATGATGATCTCGGTATAACGCTTGGTCTCCAGTACCTGTGTCAATCCGCAGGCCAGCGCCAGCAGGGTTTTGCCGGTGCCCGCCTGGCCCAGCAGAGAGACAAAGTCAATGTCTGGGTTCATGAGCAGGTTCAATGCGAAGTTCTGCTCGCGGTTTCTCGCCGTGACACCCCAGACGTTGTTTTTCTTGTGGGTGTAGTCGCGCAGCGTGGCCAGCACAGCCGTCTTGCCGCTCACTTCCCTCACCTGGGCATAGAGCGGCGAATCGCCTTCCAGGTAAACGAACTGATTGACCACGAAGTCGGCGCACAGCGGGCCTTTGATTCGGTAGTAGGTGGTTCCGCCCTGGAGCCAGGATTCCACGCCTTTGCCGTGCTTGGTCCAGAAGTTGGCTGGCAGCACCATGGCGCCGTCGTAGAGCAGATCGGAATCTTCCAGCGAATGATCATTCAGGTAGTCTTCGGCCTCCAGGCCAAGCGCCCGGGCCTTCAAGCGCATGTTGATATCCTTGGAGACCAGAATGATCTGCCTGCCGCTTTGCTCCCGGTGCAGCGTCTGAACCACGCCAAGGATCATGTTGTCGGCTTTGCCCTCCGGCATATCGACGGGCAATTGTCCCACCATGTTTTGCGTCTGAAACAGCAATTTTCCGGTGGCGTCCTTGTTGCCCAGCGCATTCAGCGGCATGCCCTTGAGGATATCTTCGGTTTCCGCAACCAGCGCGTCCAGCGAACGGCTGACCTGGCGGGCGTTGCGGGCGACCTCGGTCATGCCTTTTTTATGATGGTCCAACTCTTCGAGTGTCATCATGGGAAGAAAGATGTCATGTTCTTCGAAGCGGAAGATGGAGGTCGGATCGTGCAGCAGGACGTTGGTATCCAGGACGAACAGCTTGGAGAGTCCGTTGCTGCCTGCCGTGTTGGCAGCGCGGACCGGCGCCGACCTGGAGCCTGGCGCTTTTGCCGGTGCAGGAGTGTCGGTGGCGGTCGCTGGCTTGCGCGACTGCGGTTGCTGGCGCGCCACGGGGGTCAGCGGGGCGCTTGCCGGTGCACGCCTGGCGGCGGCACCTTGCTTGCCGGTCTGCCCGGTGGCTGCCGTGGGTTTCGGCTCTGCTTCCTGCGCAACGTATTGCGTTGCATTGGCGGCTGGCAGCTCCATGTGCGGCGGGGCATCCTGCTTTTGGCGCTTTCGCCCGCGCGCCGCCGTTGCGCCGGTATTTTCCGGCGCGGCTTTGGGGACGGGCATGCCCGTCATATCCAGAATATCGGCGGGCTTGGCGGGCAGCTTTGGAAGTGGCATAGAAAGATTCTCACATGGCTGGTGATCCATGGGCGGTTGCGCCATGGAGGAAGTGGCCGGGCGGGTTCCGGGGGGAACTAGCCCTGGCTTGCTGCATTCAGATCTCGGACTGCCTGGAGTACCGTGTCCACATGGCCGGGTACCTTGACCTTTCTCCATTCCTGCACCAGCTTGCCGCTGCCGTCAATGAGAAAGGTGCTGCGCTCGATGCCGCGGACTTGCTTGCCGTACATGTTCTTCATTTTGATGACGTCAAATTGTGTGCAAAGGACTTCGTCCGGGTCGGAGAGCAGGGGAAACGTGACCGCCTGCTTGGCGGCGAAATTTTCATGGCTTTTCAGCGAATCGCGGGATGCGCCAAGCACCACGGTATTTTCGCGCTCGAACTCGGCCAGGGCATCCCGGAACCCTTGTGTTTCAGTGGTGCAGCCTGGCGTGTTGTCCTTCGGGTAAAAGTACAGCACCACATTTTTTCCCTTGAAGCTGCTCAGGGCGATGTCGCCGAGCTGGCTGGGGGCTTTGAATGACGGGGCTTTCTTGCCCAGTGCCGGGGGGGTGGTCATTGATTATTCTCCTTCGTTGAGCATGAGTGCGACCGCCACATTGCGGCCTTCGGCCATGAGGACGTTGTAGGTGCGGGCCGCTGCCTTGGAATCCATGCTTTCGATCCCGATACGGGCCGCCAGCAACGGCGCGGTAACCGCGACCGGCAGGAAATGCTGGCGCTCGCCGGTGCCGACCAGCAGGATTTCGGGGGCATTTTCAAATTTGTCGGCCGGGGTGTCGGCCTCCAGGAAGTCCAGCGCGCTGGCGGTTTTTCTTTGCATGCCGGCGGCGCTGATCAGCTTTTCGGTCGTAATGTCGCTGACTTGCCTGACCGGCCATTCGTTGATGGGGCCGTGGGGGCGAAATGCAATGGCATGGGTGTACTGGACTTCGTTGACTTCGATGAACCGATCGCCGTATCGGGTAACCGTATTCATCGCGGTTGGCTGTTCTCGTTTCAGTTCCACATAAACTCCTTGTGCATTTATCTTATTCTAACTTCATTTCATATATGTGATAGCGCTCGGCCGATTTTTCTATCCGGCAATGCGCGCTTGTTACAGTTTTTGTACTGCAATAGCACACGGAATGCAATTTTTTTTGCCACTTCGGCAAAATCGTTTGCCGACAGGCCCCATATAGGCTAGATTTACTGGTTTCCCCCTAATCCGATCTTTTCTCTTTCCAGGTTCGTCATGAGACAATTCCCCCGCATCGAACGGCTTCCTCCCTATGTTTTCAACATTACGGGCGAGCTGAAAATGGCGGCGCGCCGCAGGGGAGAGGATATCATCGACATGTCCATGGGCAATCCCGACGGGCCGACGCCACGCCATATCGTGGATAAAATGATAGAAGCCACTGTGCGCCCCGATACGCATGGCTACTCCGTCTCCAAAGGGATTCCGCGCCTGCGCAAGGCAATTGCCGACTGGTATTCGCGTCGCTACGGCGTGATCCTGGATGCCGACAAGGAAGCCATTGTCACCATCGGTTCCAAGGAAGGGCTGGCGCATTTGATGCTGGCGACGCTTGATCGCGGCGATACCGTGCTGGTGCCCAATCCCAGCTATCCCATCCATATTTATGGGGCGGTCATCGCGGGCGCCAATATCCGCTCCATTCCCATGAAAAAAGGGCTGGACTTTTTCGAGGAAATCGAAAGGGCGGTGCGCGAATCCATACCCAAGCCGAAGATGATCATACTGGGCTTTCCCAGCAACCCCACAGCGCAGTGCGTCGATCTGGCGTTTTTCGAACGGGTGGTCAAACTAGCCAAGGAGCACGATATCCTGGTCGTGCACGACCTGGCCTATGCCGATATCACATTTGATGGCTATCAGCCGCCTTCTATTATGCAGGTGGCGGGGGCCAAGGACATCGCCGTGGAATTTTTCACGATGAGTAAAAGCTACAATATGGCTGGCTGGCGTGTTGGCTTCATGGTCGGCAACAGCGAACTAGTCCACGCCCTGGCGCGCATGAAAAGCTATCATGACTACGGCACCTTCACGCCGATCCAGGTCGCTTCAATCGCCGCGCTCGAGGGGCCACAGGAGTGCGTGGCCGAGGTGGCCGCGCAATACAAGAATCGCCGTGACGTCCTGGTCAAGGGGTTGCACGAGCTGGGCTGGATGGTAGAGGTGCCCAAGGCGGCGATGTATATCTGGGCCGAAATTCCTGACCACTACAAGGCAATGGGCTCGCTGGAGTTTTCCAAAAAATTGCTGGCCGACGCCAAGGTTGCCGTTTCCCCCGGCATCGGTTTCGGGGATTTGGGCGATGACCATGTGCGGTTCGCGCTGATCGAGAATGAGCAGCGGACCCGCCAGGCACTGAGAGGTATTAAAGATATGTTCAAGAAAGATGGGTTCCTGAAGAAATGAAACCAATGAAGGTAGGTTTGCTCGGATTCGGTGTTGTCGGCAGTGGTACTTACGCCGTGCTGAGCCGCAACGCAGAAGAAATTTCACGCCGCGCTGGCCGGCAGATCGTGGTGTCGCGCGTGGCAACGCGCACGCCGTCCAAGGCTGTTGCCGTGTTTGGCGATACGGTGCCGGTCAGCAACGATATGCAGGCGCTGGTCGCCGATCCTGATATCGATATCGTGATCGAGCTTATTGGTGGCACGACGCAGGCCAAGGATCTGGTCCTGGCAGCGATCGCCAACGGCAAGCATGTGGTTACCGCCAACAAGGCATTGCTCGCACTGCATGGCAATGAAATTTTTGCCCGTGCCAGCGAAAAGGGCGTCATGGTTGCCTTCGAGGCTGCTGTCGCCGGCGGTATTCCTATTATCAAAGCGATTCGCGAGGGCCTGACGGCCAACCGTATTCAGTGGCTCGCCGGTATCATTAACGGCACGACCAACTTTATCTTGTCCGAGATGCGCTCGCATGGGTTGCCGTACGATACCGTGCTGGCCCAGGCGCAGCAACTGGGCTACGCCGAGGCCGATCCGGCCGGTGACGTGATGGGTATCGACGCGGCGCATAAACTGACACTGATGGCATCCCTGGCGTTTGGCGTGCCGATCCAGTTCGAGAAGACTTATGTCGAAGGCATTACTGGCCTGGACAAACAGGATATCGTTTTCGCGGAAAGACTGGGTTATCGCATCAAGCTGCTGGGCATTGCGCGTCGTCGCGACAATGGGATCGAGCAGCGTGTCCACCCGGCGCTGGTGCCGGCAAAGCGGCTGATCGCCAATGTCGAAGGGGCGATGAACGCTGTTGTCGTCAACGGCGATGCGGTTGGCGACACGCTGTATTACGGACCTGGGGCGGGATCGGAGGCGACGGCCTCCGCCGTCGTTGCCGATCTGGTGGACGTGACCCGCCTGCATACCTCGGATCCGGGGCATCGCGTGCCGCATCTGGCGTTCCAGCCCGATGCGCTGGCGGACACGCATATCCTGCCGATCGACGAAGTCCGGACGTGTTATTACCTGCGGCTCTCGGTGGAAGACCGCTCGGGCGTGCTCGCCGATCTCACACGTATCCTGGCCGATCATCGCATTTCGATCAACTCCATGATGCAAGAGCAGGACGAAGAAAACCGTGCCACGATTATTTTCCTGACACATGAAGCACGGGAAGGGGACGTCAAGGCCGCGATCGAAACCATCGAGTCCTTACCTTTCGTTCATTCTTCCATTACCCGTATCCGTCTGGAAACCCTGACCTGATCGTAATGAACGGGCGGGCCGGCGGCCTGCCTGTGCCTACCGGCGGCATCGCCGGATCCGGAGCTACCATGAAATACATCTCGACCCGCGGCGGCATGAGCCCGGTTTCCTTTTCTGAAATCCTGTTGGAAGGACTGGCCCGCGACGGCGGACTGGCCGTGCCTGAATCGATTCCGCACATCAGTACCGCCAAACTTGAAAGCTGGCGTTCTCTTTCCTATGCAGATCTGGCTACGGAAATCCTCAGTCTGTATATCGACGATATACCACGAACCGATCTGCATCGCATTTGTCTTGCGGCCTATAACGATGCCGTTTTTTCCAGCAGCGATATCGTGCCGCTCAAGCATCTGGGCGACGAGCTGACGTTGGTGGGGTTGTCTGAGGGACCAACGCTGGCCTTCAAAGACCTGGCCATGCAGTTCCTTGGGCAGGTGTTCGAGTACGTGCTGGCCCGGGAGGGCCGCAAGCTCAATATCCTGGGCGCAACCTCGGGCGATACCGGATCGGCGGCCGAATACGCGATGCGCGGCAAGCTGGGGGTATCGGTCTTTATGCTGTCTCCCCAGGGGCGCATGAGCACGTTCCAGCGCGCCCAGATGTACTCGTTGATGGACGATAATATCCATAATATCGCCGTCAAAGGCGTGTTTGACGATTGCCAGGATATCGTCAAGACGCTGGCAGGCGACCTTGATTTCAAAACGACCTATCACCTGGGCGCGGTCAATTCGATCAACTGGGCCCGTATCTGTGCCCAAATTGTTTACTATTTCTGGGCCTGGCTGCGCGTGACAGACGCACTGGTCAAGCAGGGCAAGGATCCGTCCACGCAAAAAGTGTCGTTTACCGTTCCGTCTGGAAATTTCGGCAATATCCTGTCAGGACATTACGCGCGCAGCATGGGCCTGCCCATCCAGCGCCTGGTCCTGGCGACGAACGAAAACAATGTGCTGGAAGAGTTCTTCCGCACGGGCGTATATCGTCCTCGCGCCAGCGTCGAGACCCTGGCGACGTCCAGCCCGTCCATGGATATTTCCAAGGCGTCCAATTTCGAGCGTTTTATCTTCGATTTGCTGGGCCGCGATGCCAAGCGCCTGGCGGCGTTGTGGAAGGCCTTGGAGGAAGACGGCGCATTCGATCTTTCAGCGGAACTGCCGCGCCTTGCCAAAGTGTTTGGCTTTGTCGGCGGCCAGAGCAGCCACCAGGATAGATTGCAGACAATTCGTTCCTTGCGCGAAGCGACCGATGTACTGATTGACCCGCATACGGCCGATGGCGTCAAGGTCGCGCGCGAGTACCTGGATCCGGGCATTCCCATGCTGGTGCTGGAAACCGCATTGCCGGCCAAGTTTGGCGAAACCATCAAGGAGGCGATCGGCAAGGCGCCTTCTATTCCAGAGCACCTGCGCGGCTTGGCGGATTTGCCACAGCGGGTTGTCGACATGGATAACGATGCAAGTGCCGTCAAAAACTATATCAAGGAACGCGCCTTGCGCTAGGCGCTGTCTATGGCAGCCGGCCGGGGCAAGCAACGTGCCTGCCCTGGCCGCCGGCGTGCAAAACTTCGGTCTTCCGCAGCGTATTCCGATCTTGATTGACCCGACCCGTTTTACCCATGCCCGGCGCTAAACGGGTGGCTTGTGGGGGAATAATAAGATGTATATAATATGCATGTTATTTTGCAAATCCACGCAGGCTCAGCATGACTCCGCAACCTATCGACAATACCCGTCCGTCGTTTTCTGCCTTTCTTTCATTGGGGTTCAGGCCGTTGTATATGGCGGGTGCGGCCTGGGCCGCAATCTCGGTCGGCATATGGATTTTTGCGCCTGAACAGGTGGCGGGGAAAGTGGCCGGCGTTTGGTGGCATGCGCATGAAATGCTCTGGGGGTTCGTGGCAACCATTGCATTGGGTTTTTTAACGACGGCAAGCGCGACTTGGACCGGCGTCAACCCGATCCGGGGGCGCGCGCTGGGCAGCTTGCTGCTATGCTGGTTGCTTGCGCGCCTTTGCTTGCTTATTCCCGGGCAGGGCGCTTTCATTTTGGCGCTGCTGTCCAGCGGCCTGGTCTACCTGCTGGCCTTTTTCACGCTATCTCGGGTTATTTTCCTGGCCAAAAACCGGAGAAACTATATCCTGCCATGGGCCGTGCTGGCCCTGGGCGTCACCGACTGCCTTTATTTGATGGCCGCCGAACAAGGCATGGGCCGACTGTTGCTCGACAGCCTGCGCATAGGGTTGTTGTGCATGGTCTTTATCGCACTGCTCATTGCGCGGCGCGTGATTCCGTTTTTTGCCATGCGTGCGATCCCGGGTTTGCGTATCCCCATGCACACGCGATCCGGCTTGGTGCAATTGCTCGCTTGTCTGGCGGCGATGGTTGCTGTCGCCGCCGATGCACCGCGATTGCTGGCGACAGGAACTGCGGTCGCGGGGCTGATTGCGCTATTTCAACTATGGCAGTGGCAGCCCCTGCGGGTGTTGCGAACGCCGTTGCTCTGGGTATTATATCTCGCGTATTTTTTCCTCGCACTTGGCCTGGCGCTGGCGGCCGGCCATTTTGCAGGTATAGCGCTGCCTTGGCTGGCCGTACGGGCAACGTATGTCCACGTGATTGCGATGGGGGGCTTTTCCATTATGATCATGGGCATGATGACACGCACCGCGCTGGGCCATACCGGCAGGCCATTAACGGCGGACCGTCTGGTGGTGGGCAGCTACTGGCTTGTCCTGGTTGCGACACTGGCTAGATTGGCAGCCCTGGGCTGGCCCGCCTGGCATATGCCTGGGTTGGTCGTGGCGACAACGGCCTGGATCGTCGGTTTCGGACTTTATTTATACCGCTTTGCACCGCTGTTGCTTGCACCCAGACCCTCGCCACCAGACAGCGGCAGTGGTCAAGGCAGGGTGATTCGGCTGCAAGAGAAACCTTCGTAAACGGTGTTGTGTGC
>JBEBPQ010000044.1:0-17134 GCA_040395835.1 Advenella kashmirensis | reverse complement strand
AGATTACACGTTTAGAGAATTTCTTCTATTATCCGGATAGTGCTTATGTTGTGGAGAATATCCGTAAAAGCGTGATTGACTATGAACACCGTGTGGAAGAACAAGCTAGAAAACAGGAACAAAAGAAACAGAATGAAGAGAATATTAAACGGCTGGATAAAGAAATTGAGGAACTTGATGTAAAGTAGATATAAACAAAGGCAAAGCCTCTGACTTTGCCTTTGTTCTGAAATTACCGGAAAAGATAAAAACATGTTTCTGTTTTCGTTTCTTTTATTTTTAAAAAGCAGGAAGGAAGTTGAAAACTGCCTTTTCTGAAGCTATAATCTGCCGAATCTATTAAATGGTTAATTAATAACTCTTCATCTTCTGTCGAATCAAAAAATAAGAAAGAAACATCACACTTATTTTCGTTATCGAAAGAAATAGAAATTGTAGCCTCTTCATTATCAAACCGTACTTCTATAATGTGTTCGTGTACCTCTTTTTCAATATATTCCATCAGGCAAACAGGATAATCTTTGTATGTCTCTTTCAGATCATCTGCTGATTTGCCAAGAGTAGACCAGGCATGTTTGAGTAACGTGTCGAATTTAGTCTTTTGATTTTGCATAAAAGTCCGCATTTAGAGCCTGATTGTAAGAATCAAGCCGATATAAATAATCTGTAATAATTTATATCTCTGCGGTGTTGAGTCGTCAGTCTGAATTTTATGTCAAACAGACAAGAAGCAGGATGTAAATACAAATATACAATTATCAAACAAAAGTTAATCCTTGTTTTGCTTTTTTCAATATCTTTAAGGTCGCAGACTCTTTTACTTCTTTTTATGGTTAAATTTGCAGAAAACGAATATATTGTATGAAAAAGTCAATATCCTATTTACCATCAGCTAACCAGAGAGACTTACACTTTATTGTCGAGGCTGTTTTACAACGGCTAAAACAAACTGAAATGATAATCCTTTTCGGCAGTTATGCCCGTAACGATTATGTGGTATATGATGAAAAATATGAGTTTGGCAAGCTACAGTTTTATGTAAGTGATTACGATATACTGGTTGTCACAAGTGGTGTATCGGATGGAGGAGCAATCAGGTCGCTCAGTAATGTAGAAGATTTGTATTATGACAGGGCAAAAGACCCTGACCGCCAACCTCCTGTTCAGTTTATCAGTGAAGATATGAAGAAGCTGAACAAGTACTTGAATGAAGGCAGGTATTTTTATACACAGATAAAGCAAGAGGGTGTTGTTCTATATGATAGTGGAAAACATAAGTTAGCAAGAAGACGAAAACTTAACTTTGAAGAAATACAGCAACAAGCTCAGGAGTATTTTAATGATAAATTTGTTTATGCAAATAGTTTTTTAAGAAGTGCAAACCATGACTATAATGATAAGGAATACAAAATGTGTTCTTTTCATCTTCATCAAGCCTGTGAAAACTATATTTATGCTATTCGTTTAGTTTTTACATTAGAAAATCCCAAACAACATAACCTTTCAAAGCTATTAAACTCAGTAAAGAAATATTCATCTGACTTTATCAAGGTCTTTCCACAGGATACGCCGGAAGAGAAACGGCTCTTTGAACTTATAAAGGCTGCTTATGTGAATGGACGTTACGACCCTGATTTTGTAGTAACTAAAGAGGATATTGATGCCCTTGTACCTAAAGTGGAATTGTTAAGGGATATTACAAAGCGTATTTGTGAGGAGAAGATTGGGGAGTATGGGGAGATGGAGTGAAAGAATATATCTTTATATTTATATTTTAACCTTTATAAATCGTTTATTCGTATTTTTTTTACCAAAAATACGAATATAGTTTGCGTATTAATATTTTTACACATATATTTGCATCATTATTCAAATTATGTAACTAATATATATTATTATGATACACGAATTCAGAGTTAAAAATTACTTATCATTTAAAAACGAACAGGTTCTAACTTTTGAACCCACATCAGACTCAACACTAGATGATAAGTATCTTATTAATATAAATGATAATATAAGATTACTTAAAATTGCATATATATACGGAGCTAATGGTTCAGGAAAATCCAACTTGTTGATTGCACTGCATTTACTAAGAAAAATTATAACGAAATCTCCTTCTGACAAAGACAAGAAAATTGGTGTATTGCAATTCATGTTGGACGAGGACTCTCGTAATCAAGATACCTTGTTTTCAATAACATTTTATATAGACCAAAAGAAATATTTTTACACTATTCAATTAAATGATAGTATAATTAGTTCTGAAGAACTAATATATTATCCCACTATAAGACCTGCAAGATTATTTAAAAGAACGTATGATATAAAATCTGAATCATCTACAATCGAATTCGGAGCTCATATAAAATTATCTAAAAATGATCTTCTTACCATTCAAGGTAATACGCTAAATAACTCATCCGTATTAGCAACATTAACGAGAATAAACGTTTCTACAAGTATCTTGAATACAGTTTTAGAATATTTTAGAAAAACAATTTGTCCGAAATTAGACCCTAATGATGATTTAGAGGAATATGTTATCAAAGAGATGGACAACTCGCCAGATGCGAAAAAATTCATATTAGAACTCTTCAGAGAAGCAGATTTTAATATCAGTAATTTGGAAATAAAGAAAGAAGATATTGAGGTAACCCCTGAAATGAGAAAATTTATTGAAGGAGCTCCTCTTCCAGAAGAAGATAAAAAGAATATTCTGGATAATGGAAAAATAGAAAAATCAGACTTGATTTTTTGGTATAAAACTAATAATGGTATATTCAATTTAAACTCAGAAGTACAATCAGATGGGACACTTCGCTTTCTCGGTATGAGTATGCTATTATATCGACTTGTAAAACAAAATACAGTAATGACAATCGATGAGATTGGAGCTAGTTTACATTACCTCCTGACCCGCTATTTTATTTCCTCTTTCCTTAATAAAGGGGCTAATATGTCTCAATTAATATTTACTACTCATGATATTAACTTATTAGATGAGAAGTTTGTGAGAAGAGATGCTGTCTGGTTTGCTGAAAAAAATGTAGATGGAGAAACAGAATTAGCTCGATTGACCGAAAAAAAACTTCATAAGAATGTATCTGTTTATAATGCTTATATGAAAGGTTCAATAGGTGGTGTTCCAAGTATTAGTAATTAAAAAGAAAGGAGGTTGAAGATGATGTGAAAGATTTAATAAAGAAAAAAGATGCAGTAGCTCGAACTACCACATCTTTATAATTATGGTATCCTTATTACAAAAGGCAAGGACGTAGATTAACTCAAATTGTCCAAAAGCGAGTAATCATTGCAAAGATAATTTTTTTCTATTAAAATTGGTCTTTTCTTAGTAAAACTTCACTTTCCTTTTGTAATCTTTAAGATATCACCATTTTAAAACGGCTGAATATATTCAGCCACTAGGACTTATTGTCTTATAGATTAACAGATTAATAATTTAAATTTAAAAGGAAGATGTTTACAAAAGAACAAGAAGAATTTATTGAAAACTATGTTAAAGCATTGAGAGAAAAAAATGCAGTAGTTTTTGCAGGTGCGGGAATGTCTATTCCATGTGGGTTTTTGAATTGGAAAAAATTACTTGATCCTATTGCAAAGAGTATGGATCTGGATATTGATGAAGAACATGATTTAACAGCTCTAGCTCAATTATATGTCGATAATAACAGTGGCGTAAGAGGCAGACTAAATCAACTTCTTCAAGATAGTTATGGGAAAATTGGCATAAAAGAATCTACTAATCATGAAATTTTAGCCAGACTGCCAATTGAAATTTATTGGACTACTAATTATGATAACTTAATTGAAAGTGCTCTCATAAAAGCGGGGAAAACTCCAGATGTAAAAAGTAAACACAATGATTTAACAGTAAATAAATCTAAGCGAGATGCTATTGTATATAAGATGCATGGCGATATTGGAGATGTTGCTGAGACAGTTTTAACTAAGCATGAATATGAAGATTATAATGAAAAAAGAGAATATTTTAGTAATGCTTTTAAAAATGATCTTATATCAAGAACATTTCTATTCATTGGTTTTAGTTTTACGGATCCAAATTTGGATTACTTGATAAGTAGAATAAGAACTGCATACAAACAAAATATTAGGGGAGATGATTACTATTTCATCGAGAAAGAGACAGATACAAAAAAAATAAATAAGCAAGGCCTTAAAATTGTTTCTTTGAAACGCTATGGTCTTAACCCAGTTGTTGTAGATAGTTATGAGAAAGATATCCCACGTATATTGAGAGAAATAGAAATTCGTTATTTAAGGAATACAGTTCTTATTTCGGGCAGTGCAGAAGAATATGGGCATTATGTAGAAAAAAAAGGAGGAGAGTTTTTACACAACTTAAGTAAAGAGTTTTCTAAAAATTCCTATAAAATACTATCTGGTTTCGGATGGGGTGTCGGAAGTGCAGTCATTAATGGAGTTCTTGATAATATGGAGTTGGAAAAAGTCCAGCGATTAGATGATTACTTGTTGTTAAGGCCTTTTCCTCAATTTGAAACTGGGAAAAAAGAGCTTAAGGAGCTATGGACTGATTATCGTAAGAATTTCATTCCACTAGCAGGGATCGCTATTTTCGTTTTTGGAAATAAGAAAAAGGTGGACACAGGTGAAATAGTTAAGGCTGATGGAATGATTGAAGAGTTTAATATTGCAATAGAGAATGGTCTAAAAGTAATTCCTATTGGAGCAACAGGTTATGTCGCGGAAGATTTATGGCAGAAAGTCATGGGTGATTTTGATAAATATTATCCAAAAGAAACTGGTGTAACAAAAGAGGATTTCCAGCTAATTGGAAATAAAGATTTATCCGACCAAGAACTCATTTCTGCAACAATTAAAATTATTAACAAATTAAATAAAAACTAAGATATGGCTAGAAAAACTTTTATATCATATAAATACAGTGAAGCTAGAGGATTGCGAGATACTATTATAAAAAGGCTTGGTGAGGATGCAAAATATTATCAAGGTGAAACCTCTGCTTCTCCAGATTTGACAGATGCTTCAACTGAAAGAATAAAAGAGCATCTTAAAGATATGATTTACGATACTTCTGTTACAATCGTAGTTATATCTCCTAATTTAAAAGAAAGTGATTGGATAGATTGGGAGATAGAATATTCATTGAAAGAGGTTAAACGTGGAGACAGATGTTCCAAATCTAATGGAGTGGTCGGAGTGATTATGAAATATAATGGAGGATATGATTGGCTCGTATCACAAAATCGAAATAATGATGGATGTGTAAGTCGTCAGATTGATAGTTCCAAGCTCTATGGCATAATTAATAACAATAGATATAATCTTAATACTGATAATAAATATGCCTGTTCTACTTGCAAGACGTTTAATCAGTTAGATGGATCTTACATTGCTCTGATTAATGAAGAAAACTTTCTATCAGATGTAGACTATTATATTGAAAATGCTTATCAAAAAAGTCAGTGTATTGATGACTATGATATTATAAAGAAAAAATAATAACTATGGGAATAATAAATAAGTCACAATTATTTGAGTATAGAAATGCTAATCGATATATCAATGAAAACCTCAGATATTTTTCAGCAGAATCTAAAGTCGGAAAAGTATCAGTTTTTTTATCTCATAAGCATGATGAATTGAAAGAGCTTGATGGAGCTATTTCTTTTCTTAAAAAACAGGGAGTAAGTGTATATGTCGATTGGTTGGATGATGAAATGCCAAAATCTACTTCTGGCGTAACTGCCCAAAGAATAAAAACTAAAATCAAGGAAAATAGTAAATTTATATTATTAGCGACAGAAGGAGCGATCAATTCTAAATGGTGTAATTGGGAGTTAGGATATGGCGATTATTGTAAATATCTAAATAATATCGCTATCTTGCCTGTCAGAGATGATTATTCTGATTTTTCTGGTAGTGAGTATTTACAAATATATCCGAGAATCGAACATGTTGGTTATATGTCAGTTCCAAGAAAGATTGGTGGATATTTCGATGAAGGCTATTATGTAATTATGTCTACTAATAACGAAGGAATGAGTACATATACTAAATTAAGTGAATGGCTAAGGCGATAAACTTCTTCTTTGGGAATATATAGTTTTTACACCTTTTTTACACCCTAATAAAAGACAAACCCCTGATTTTTAGATGAAAATCAGGGGTTTATGACACTAGTAGCTGGGGAAATCCCTCTTTAATATGAAATTAAAACAGAATTACTCTTCCAATTCCGCTTCTATCTCTTCTATAGTAGGCAAACTCCCCTTAAAATCTTTAGGAAAGTGTTTCGTGAGCTCGTACTCTGATACTCCAATAGGCTGATTAATTCCTTTAAGGGCATATTCAGCCACAAAAGAATTCTTACTTTTACAAATCATTAATCCAATGGTTGGATTATCAGTTGGGTGAGTAAGAATATCATTTACAGCAGATAAATAGAAACTCAATTTTCCTGCAAACTCAGGAATTAAGTCTACTGCTTTCAATAAATCAATAACCACATAGCGTCTCAGTTTCAGATAATAAAAAAGCAAATCTATAAAGAATTCTTTATCTCCAACGGTTAATGGCTCTTGTCTTCCCACATAAGCAAAAGCAGAGCCTAACTCTAAAAGAAATCGGGTAATATTTTCTGTTAAAGCATCTTCTAATTCTCGTTCTTTATAATTTTCAGTTAGGGTCAGAAAATCAAAGTTATAAGGGTCTTTTAGTGTTTGCTGTGTCAAATCACTTTGAATAGATGGTAAAGTCAATGCAAAATTAGTAGTGGAGCTTCCAACACGTTTATATTCGTTCAGTTTTATGTGAGTATCCAACATATCACGACTCCACCCGAATTCAATCGTTTTATTGATGTAAAATAGAGTTTCATCAATATTCTTACACTTTGAAACTATTTTCAGATTGTGTCCCCACGAAATTTGTGCAACAAGCTGTTGCATTTTTTCAATAGATTGATTGTAACATAGATACCATTTTCTTATTGCCCAAATATTCCTTTCTGATAAGCCCTGCATATTAGGAAACTCTTCCTTTAAATCTCTGCTAAGTTAGGTGTTAAATCCATCTACCCATTTCGCTTTTTCCTGCTTCTCAACAATATCTTTACCCATAGACCAATATAAAGTAATTAGTTCGGAGTTGACTTTTACGGCAGCTTTTAGTTGGCTTTGCCTAATTGGTTTTTTTCAGGTCTGCCAGCCATTGTTTATATTCTGTGTTTGATTTGATAATATCTGCCATGCTGTTTCTGTTAGATGGATTATTCAAAGGTAGTTATTTATTCAGAATTGTAATAAGGAATTATATTGTAATCTATCTACTATGCTATATTCTTCGATATAAGAGTCTGTAACCGATTTACTTGAATGCCCTAAGGCAAAACTTATATAAGATTCAGGTACTCTATTATGAGCCAATATAGTTCTGTCGGAATGTCGGGCGGTATATGTACTCACATTTTCAGGAAGATGCTCCTCTTCGGGTAAGTTTGTATTTATTGATTTAACCAAATGCCAATTAAATTAGAAGTATCAAGCATTAATAAGTCTACGAGTTTTCTTTTAGTTCCGTACATAACCTCATTACCTAAAATTATTTCAGGATGTCTAACTATGATGAAGTCAATAATTTTAGCTTTGATATATTCTGCGATGCTACTCTTTCCATTTATAAGTTCTATCTGAATATAAATAAAATATTTTTGAAGTGATTTACTCAATCAACTAAATTTTATCTTACTCTTTATAAACATGTATACGAATTATTTCTACACTCTACCTGATAATAGATAAAGTATTGACTATTAATATAAAAAATAAAGTTTTAAAATATATTATTTTTCAAATTATCCGATGAATTTTTCCGTTAAGGAAACTTATTCCGTGATACTTGAGTAAATATGCTTCAATTCTACTAATACAGCCTGTGATATCTTTTTTGATTTCGTGTTCCCAAAAACGAATAACAGTATATCCTAATTCTTGCAAATTTTGAGTATTCTGAATATCTCTTTGCATGTTTCGTTCTATTTTTTTTATCCAATAGTCTTTATTTGCCTTGATTCTCGCCTTTTTCTCTTCCCATTTATGACCATGCCAAAATTCTCCGTCAATGAATATAATAAGCTTATATTTTTGAATAACAATATCCGGCTTTCCTGGTAGCTTAGTTACATTCAATCGGTAACGAATACCAACAGCCCAAAGAGCTTTCCTTAATTTTATTTCAGGTTTTGTATTATTACTTTTGATCCTCTTCATCAAGCGGGAACGTTCAGGAGTAGTATCAAAAACGTAATTAGCCATTATTTATAAGTAAATGAGTATTAAAAAGAGATTTAGGAGTGCTTTCTAAGTTTATGTCAAATTTGAGTGAAGCCTCAATGCGTGAACTTGCATTATGAATTCTAAAAGATATTTGCCATCCTTCGTCGAGAATAAGAGATAAAGTTGTCTTTGATTTGGAACCTTTACCGTAAGCAATTTCTATTATTCTCGAAGGTAGCTTAACTTTTCCTACTTTATATTTGGGCTTATCTAATTTAAAGGGTAGGTTTAAACTTCCATGTATGTTATAAGCTTGTATTTCAACACCTTTTTTAGTTTTTATAACTTTATAAAAATCTTTATTCCCAATGAGATATTCTACTAAACGCTTCGCTATAATTCCCGGGTTGTTTTCATCCAATCTTTGTAATTCATTTTTAAAAGCATTCAAAATAGGATAATAAACAGAAGTATGATAGTCTCCTAAAGAGCTCCAAAGCTGAGTAGCCTCACTTTTTTTCCTTAATACCTCTAATTCATTAAATATGGGGTTTATTTGACTGAAATACATTTCAGAGCATGGAATTCCCATCCATTTATCTCCAAAATCAATGGTATTGGATAAACGAGAGTGTTTCACTGCACGATGATTATTTTTTGCAGATATACCTATTTCCCATTTTTGTAATAACCTTATTGCTAATACATCTCTTACATCACCTTCTTGCCCCTGCTTATCAGAAACAATTTCAAGTTGTAATATATCTTTCTCGCTAATATCATTAGATAGACATGGCTCCAAATCTAATAAGAAGTTTACAGCAAAACTTGCAGTTAGGCTATATTTGCCTTGTTCTTTCTCGCTGAATGAGTAAAAACAATTTTTGGCTGTTTCATAAGGGGCATTTTCAATTACTGATACATTTGTAACAGAATTCAGCCGTGTATAAAATTCTTTTAATAAAGCATATTCAAAAGCTTTACCTGTAATAGTTTGATTAGCCTTTTTTATCATGGTGTATTAGATTATTTGGTTTGCCAATTCACTTATTTTTTTTCTGACTGTGCTACTATTAATCTGGGGTACAATCTCAGGCTTTCTTTTTGGTATATAATCAGCTACTTTCACCATATCAAAATATATTTTAATAGCCAAGATTTCAGCCATTTTTACAGGAACAGCATTACCAATCATTTTATATGCTGCTGCTAAATTTCTATATACAAAAATGAAATCGTCAGGAAACGTTTGTATTCTTGCACATTCCCTTACGCTTAATCGCCGGTATAAATATTCTTGCCCTCTTACAAATTCTCTTTTATCTTTCCCTACTATCGACATTTTAGGGGCTTGCGGATGTATTGGTGCATGCCTACCTCCAGCTTGTATAGTGAAAGAAACTTCATTCCAGTTTCTCACCCTATTGCGTGACATGAAAATGGGTGAAAATCCTCCAATCATATACTCATGATTAGCTAATAAACAATCTTCACCATTTGTATAGTTACCTTCTAAAGCAGGTAAAGCTGTATCAGATAAATCATAGATAGCCTCTCTTAATGTTATTTTCTTTTTGGGAGTGATTGATTTAGGAAATGAAAATTTTATTTCCAAATCTTTCTTATATCCAATTATAAATATCCTTTTCCTATCTTGTGGAATACCATAATTAGAGACATTTAACATTTTGAACGATAAATTATAACCAATCTCAGCAAACATATCTATGATATTTGCTAGAGCTTCACTGTGTCTTTTTGATAATATTCCCGAAACGTTTTCTGCTAAAAAAAACTTTGGCTTTTTATCTGCTAAAATTCTCATAAATTCATAAAAAAGCACCCCCCTTTTATCCTTTATGCCTCTTCTAGCTCCGGCTGCTGACCAGCTTTGACAAGGTGGTCCACCAATAATGCCATCACAGTCAGGTATTTCGGAAGAAGGAATATTTACTATACTTCGTTCGTCTAAAATCGTATGAGGATGATTTTTTCTATAAGTGGACCAAATATCCCTATCAAATTCATTAGCCCAAACAACTTTAAACCCTGCATTTTCAAAACCAAGGTCAAGCCCTCCGGCTCCAGCAAAAAGAGAAACTAATTTCATATAATAATTCAAAATATAAAATACAATAAACCTACAACAAAGAAACAGATTTTTTTTTAGATAGTATAGTTAAAATTTCCTCAACATTAGCCAATAGTTTATATTATATTAGATTTTATATTGGCCATTCTGTTTTTAAGATTGGGTTATTCAAAGGTAATTATTTATTCAAAACTGCAATAACGAATTATATAGTAATCTATCTTCTATACTATATTCTTCGATATAAGAGTCTGTAACCGACTTACTCGAATGTCCTAAGGCATAGCCAATATAAGATTCAGGTACTCTATTATGAGCCAATATAGTTCCGTAGGAATGTCGGGCGGTATATGTACTCACATTTTCAGGAAGATGCTCCTCTTCGGGTAAGTTTGTATTTATTGATTTAACTAATTTCTTAATATTACTATTAACAACATAGGTAATATTCTTAGTTAGTCTAATCTCATCTGAATAGGATTCGCCACCTTTCAAGAATGAAAAGACATAGCTTTCTTTATCCATATTATTACCCCATTCATCTATTATATCTTTCATTTTGGGGAATAGGGGAAAAGATATATACATATCTTCCGTTGCTGTATTCTTTGTTTTTTCACGGACAAAGGTAAATTCGTTTGTCTTTCTATTATAATCAGACCATTTTAACCGAATAAGGTCTGCAAAGTTTATACCATTAGCCCAAAAGGAAAATAAGAATAAATCCCTTGACATTTTACGGTTCCTTTCTTTTATAGTAGTTGTTGCTATTACTTTTATATCATCTAATGTTAATGCTATCTTCCGGCTACCAGTCTTTTTAATGGTATATGAGTTCTGAGAGCCTTTCTTAAAACAATAATCACTAGGTCTTATTATACCATCATTCAAAGCAACATTGCAAATTGTCCGCATAGCACGCATACGCATCGCGATAGTAGTTTTAGTATATCCGTGAGATAATGCTTCTTTCTCAAATTGTTGCATCTGTTCGGCTGTTATATCCTGAAAAGTTAATTCCACAATATCTTTACTACATTTCTGCATTTCTTTTCGTTTACACCATTTGCCACACTTAAAGCAAACAAAAGCATTTAAAGCACCTTGATAAAATTCAGCAGTATTCAGTTTATTCGCGTCAGTTAATTCCTTAATCTTATTTTTGAATGCAGTATTTACACTTTGCTTGTTACCTCTGCCGAGTAAAGTCTCTAATCTATCGAAACTAAAAGCATTTAATTCACATAGTTGTTTAACTGCATTAAATATTACTTGCGAAGATGCTTCTATACTTCGCCTGTCTTCTACGAGCTTAGGTTCTCTGGCTTTAGGAAGCCGTTGCCAATCTTGGATAGACATTGTTATTCCTGTTGGATAATATTTTTGCTTTTTCACTAAAGTAACTCTAGTCCTGACAAAATACAATCCATCGTAATTGGCTCTTCTTGTATCCAAAAAACTTGCAACTTTTACATTGTCTTTTTGCTTTTGATTGATGGTTTCTATTTTTTCTTTCATATAGTTTTGTTTATCTGATGTACATACTAACTATCAAAAATAGTACTCAAATCCTTTTATTTAAACCAAAGTAATGTACATACTATGTACATACTGCTTGTACAAATATAGGTAAAAAAGCATATATATCACAAAAATGAAAGTAAAAAATATTTTACATATACAGTTGATAATCAATAAATAAATAATAAAAAGCAAAGATGTTAAAAATGAGAAAAGTGTATATTTTATTATTCATAATCATGAGGTCCCGAGTTCAATTCTCGGTCCCGCTACAATGAAAATTAGAGGTTTACAAGAAATTGTAAGCCTCTTTTGTTTTATCTATGAAATGTCCCATCCTTAAAACAATCCTCTATAAGAAAAATGCAATTCTGTATAATATCCGGATGCTTCTGTCTATAATCCGGAATCGGTATCTTCTAACGGTTTATTTTCGTGTTATCCTAACTAAAAATATAGACATAATTAGCTGAATCCTGATATAATATGTAATTTTGAATAGATATGCTTATAGGTGAACATAAAAATATAATACTGGATTTTCTGACTCATACAAGATTCAGGGTATGGAGACATCTGTTTATCGTCATAATACTTTCTTTTGTATCTGTCGGACAATCTTTATTCGTTCTTGGAGAGTATAAAGAAACTTTAGGTAAAATCTTTTACTGGTTCGGAATCGGTAATGCCGCCGCTATCATTGCGTTTTTCTACTTCAACCTGTATTACCTTACTCCCCGATTCCTGCTGAAAAACAGGTATATCGAGTATTGTATCGCATTACTGGCAGGAACTCTTATTTACCTGATAATTAAGGGAACAGTCGAATATTTTATTCTCCGGGATTTGGGCATTACTCTCAATATAAATTATGTCACCCTATTGGATGGAATATCTAATTTGATGCTATATACGATCTGTATTGCCAGTAGTTCTGCTGCTATTCTTTTCAAGCAATGGATAACGGATACCGAAAGGATACATGAACTGGAGAATAATCAACTGAAAAAGAGTGTAGATGAAATAAAAAGCCATATCAATCCCGAATCGTTATTTAACGTGCTCGATTACGCTTCTGAAAAAGTAAAGACAGATCCGGATGAGGTTTCGGAGGTTCTTTTTAAACTGAGTGATGTACTACGATACGAACTTTACGACTGCAAGCGCGACAAGGTTCTATTGGAATCAGATATCGAATTCATTGATAACTATTTATCATTGGAGCAGCTCAACAGCCGGAATAAGTTTACTTATACAATTACTGTCGCTAACAGAAAAAATCTGTTTGTTCCATCATCTGTTTTTTTACCTGTTATCCGGAGAGTAACAGAAATGCAACCGACGGATATACTGATAAATTTTGATATCAGGGAAAAACGGGTCATACTCAACTGTAAAACTCCGGGAATGGATATGACGAAATGTGATCTGTCAAAAGAGGAGCAAAACTTTTCAGTGCTACATGGGGGCAATATAAAGATTAACAAAAGTGTGGAATCCATAGATCTACTGTTGAATATATGATAGCAAGAATTAACGACATAATCCCGAATCTACTGCTGAAACCCCGATACAGGTTTTTCAGGCACTTGCTGGTACAACTTGTGGTCTTGCTGATTACGGTCAATATATTATGGGACGAACCGGACATGATCCTGACCGACAGACTGGAGGTCTGGTGTATGTATTTTTTACAAATCAATCTGATTATATATCTTAATATGTATTTATTGGTTCCTCATCTGTTGATTAAAGGCAGAACTTTGGCATACCTTCTGGCCTTACCGATACTTATTATAGGCATTGCCATTGGGATTAGCCTATTACAAGAAACGGCGATAGATAATCAGGAAAATAACCCGTCATTTCTAGCTTCAATTTCTATTCTTGCCGCCTTCAGTCTTTTTATGATGGGACTGACAACAATACAGCTGTTCAAATACCGTCTGGAAAACATCCGTAAGATCAGTGATTTGGAAAATGCTACCACAACCATAGAACTGGCGAATCTGCAAAATCAGATAAATCCGCATTTTCTCTTCAATATGCTTAACAGTGCAAATATAATGGCAGGAGAAGACACATCGAAGTCATCTTATATACTTTCCAAACTAAATGATCTGCTGCGTTATCAGGTAGAAAACGGGGAAAAAGAAACAGTGAGGCTAAAGGATGATATCGAATTTATTGGAGATTATCTGGAACTGGAAAAAATGCGCAGAGATCGTTTTACCTATACAATAATAGCTGAAGGAAATACAGATATAGATGTACCTCCGTTATTATTTATTCCATTCGTCGAAAATGCAGTTAAACACAATCCCGAAAACGATTCATATTTAAATATTGTATTCAGGGTTACCGGCAACGAAATATATTTTGAATGCAGGAATCATAAAGCCATACTTACCCAAAGCAAAAAAGAAGGAGGAATAGGGCTGATAAATATAAAAAGGAGACTGGATCTATTATTTGAGGATAGATACAACTTGGAGATTAAAGATGAAAAAGAGATATATACTATAAAAATGGTATTTGAAATATGAGATGTATTATAGTAGATGACGAACCGATAGCCCGTATGGGAATAGAAATGCTGGTCAAACGTATTTCTGCATTAGAATTAATAGGAAGTTTTGAAAGCGCCGAAGCTGCCTCCGAATTTATAGTGGAAAATACTGTTGATCTGATTTTTCTGGATATCCGGATGCCCGGTATCAGCGGAATAGAGTTTGCACAAACCATTCCTAAAACAACTTTGGTTATATTCACAACGGCATTTGCCGAATTTGCAGTCGATAGCTATGAGGTAGATGCAGTCGATTATCTTGTAAAACCTATAAAGCCTAAACGGTTCGAGAAAGCAGTGGAAAAAGCGATCGGCTATCATTCTATGCTACTTTCGGAGGAGAAGAACATTGATGTGCAACAAGTAGAAACCGAATCTATATTTATCAAATCAGACCGGAGGTTCTTTAAAGTGAGCTTTGAGGATATTCTTTTCATCGAAGGGCTTAAGGATTATGTAATTATTCAGAAAGAAGACCAACGACTAATAACACATTTGAATCTGAAAAACATTCATGAGTTACTACCTCAAGACAGATTTCTGAGAGTCAACCGCTCGTATATAGTCAATAAAAAACATATCGACTCTTTTAGCAACAACGATGTCTTTATCCGCAATTACGAAATCGCTATCAGCAATTTTTACAGAGATACATTCTTTAAGGAACTTATGAAGTAGTTTATGTAAGAAAAGAGGGTTTACACCCTCTTCCTCATTTTTATAACCATATTTTCAAGGCTATTATATATTATAAAACTATAATTTCATCTGCAGACATACTTCCACCCGACTTTATTCTTAAACGAATATATCTTGCAGTCCAACTCCCTTCAAAATCATAGTTCTGAAACTGAAGAACAGGTGTATTCGGTATGTTTTGGCGCTCTACAATACCACAAGACGTATAATTTATACCATCATCGGATAACAGTAATTCTACCGATTCGGGTAAACTACGGTTCGCTCCGGCTCTCAGTTGCATCCAGCGCGTCATTACTTTATTTATTCTATCTTCTTTGCCCAGATCGAGAGTAAGTTCCCTATCGCCGTAGAAATTAAACCAGCTTCCATCCAGATAAGTGTATCCACCTATATATCCATCTGTTAAGATGCGGTTCCCTATACTTTTTTCGTTAACTTTTATATTCTTCCCTATTCCTTTATGGTAATAGTAGTTTTGAGTAAATACACTACTGCATACAGAACCGTTCTTAAATGAAGCGGCATTTATACGAAGCGAATCTGTCACTACAATCGGATTCTTATACAGAGGGCTGCTAATAGTCGGAACAGAGCCGTCCGTTGTATATCGTATTTCCATATTTAGCTTTTCGCATTTCAGCGATACTTCCAGTTGTTTCTTGATAGTATCTACATTCATTACCGGTTCTACTTCACAAGATAATGTATAAGTGTTTACTCCCATACTATTCAGTTTTCTAAGATGAAGCTCGACACGTTTTCTGAGTCCATCCCAAGAACGGCTCTCTTCGGGACTCCATGCTATCTCAGACAGAGCCAGAGTGCGAGGGAATGCCATGTACTCCAGATGCTTTACATCAAATATCCATTCTGTCCACAAGCTGCCCTGAACACCGATTATATGCTGTTTCCCTGTATTGTTCAATGTATTTGAAACCGGTTTAAAACTATATACTTTTCCCAATGTCGCATATCCGTCATGCCCGAACGGCTGAGTATTGGGAGAAGACTGAAAATAATCGATATACAGATAATGAAGTGGAGTCATAACAACATCGTATCCCTTACGGGCAGCTTCGATTCCCTGAGCTTCGCCACTCCATGATAAAACAACAGATTCTTTATTTAGCTTATCATGCAATATTTCATCCCACCCTGCCAAACGACGGCCTTTAGCCTGTATGATATTCTCGGCCTTGCGGATGATGTAACCATGCAATTCATGTACATCGGTCATTTTTTCATCCTCCATCAAAGCCTGACATTTCGGGCATTTCCGCCACGAAGATGTACCAGTTTCATCTCCGCCTATATTTTTGATCTGAGATGGAAAAAGCTCCATTACCTCGTTTAAAATCTTTTCCATGAACTCATAGGTTTCTTTATTTCCGGCACAAAAAGTTCCGCTGGTATACGGCTTCCCTTCGCAACTGAGTTCCGGATAAGCCGCAAGAACTTCGTCCGAATGTCCCGGAAACTCTATTTCGGGAATAATGGTTATATTTCTTTCGGCAGCATATTTGATTACCTCTCTTACAGCTTCTTTTGTATAATATCCTCCATAGCCATTAGAATCGTCACTCGGAAGGTATTTAGATCCGCCTCGTCTCCATTCTCTCCATATTTTATGAGTACGATGCGAGGCTTCTTTTGTCAGAGCCGGATAACTATCTACCTCAAACCGCCAGCCGCCCGTATCGGTCAGATGCCATTGAAAACGATTCAATTTATACAAAGCCATCAAGTCGATCATCATTTTCACTTCCTCTTTAGTGAAAAAATGTCTGGATACATCCAGTAAAACACCTCTATAAAGAAATCTTGGCTTATCCTGTATAGAAACGGCAGGGACTTTCCATTCTGTAGAATCTACAACCGTTTCGCTTTCTACCGCAGGAGGTAACAGCTGTCGCAGACTCTGTACTCCGTTAATCAACCCGCCTGCAT
>JBEBPQ010000043.1:0-18751 GCA_040395835.1 Advenella kashmirensis | reverse complement strand
GTCTTTGCGTCTTTGCGTCTTTGCGTCTTTGCGTCGGCGGTGTCCGGCGCCTAGACGCGCGTGAACACCAGGTCGCGGATGCCGTGGCCAAGCCGCAGGCCGCGGGTTTCAAACTTGGTTTGCGGGCGGTAGTCGGGCTTGGGCGCATAGTCGGCGGCGGTATTGCGCAGTAGCGGTTCGGCCCCCAGCACTTCCAGCATCTGGACGGCGTAGTCTTCCCAGTCGGTGGCGCAATGGATATAGCCACCGGGGCGGATGCGGCTGCACAGCAGGCGGATGAACGCCGGCTGGACCAGGCGGCGCTTGTGGTGGCGTTTCTTCGGCCAGGGGTCGGGAAAGTAGATATGCACCCCCTCCAGGCTGTCGGGTTCCAGCATATGCTGGACCACTTCCACCGCATCGTGCTGGATGATGCGGATATTGGTGACGCCGGATTCCTCGATACGCTTGAGTAATGCGCCCACGCCGGCGTTGAAGACCTCCACGCCCAGGAAATTGTCCTGGCTGCGGGTCTGCGCTATTTTCTGGGTGGTCTCACCCATGCCGAAGCCGATTTCCAGGATGGTGGGGGCCTGCCGCCCAAAGGTGGCGGCCAGGTCCAGCGGCCGGTCCTGGTACGGAATGGCCCAGGTGTCCATATGCTGTTCCACCGCCTGTTTCTGGCCGGGGGTCATATGCGAGCGGCGGTGTACGAAACTGCGGATGCGGCGGTTTTTCAGACTGTCGGCATCGGCGTGGCTACTGGTGCCGCTGTCGGCGCTATTGTTGTTGGAATCGGGATCGGCGGTATTCATGGCTGACGGGTGAAGGCAAAGCTGCATTGTAGTGCATTCACCCGCCCGCTGCGCGCCTGATCAGGCGGCGAAGCGGAATGTCATGACGCGGGCCGGCGGGACATTGGTCCAGACGATCTCGCTGCTGTAGTGGCGGGCGTTGAGCGCGCTTTGCCACTGGGTCTTGCGCAGGTTGTAGGTAAATTGAATGGCGCGCCCGTCGTCCTTGAGCAGTGTCTGCCAGTGATGCAGGATGCGGCTGCGGACTTCGGGCGGCAGCGAGATCAGCGGCAGGCTGGAGACGATGGCGTTGATGCGCACATCGGGTGGCAACAGCGCGTCCAGGTCGGCGGCATTGCCGTTGATGATCTTGACGCGCGGGAAGCGGCGCTGCAGGTGCGCGGCGAAGCTGTGCGAGAACTCGATCACGATGAGCTTCTCGGCGGGCACACCGCGGTCCAGGATGGCCTGGGTGATCACGCCGGTGCCGCCGCCCAGCTCGATGACGTAGCCGTCATGATCCAGCGGAATGTGCCTGGCCATATGCCGTCCCAGGCGTTTGGAGCTTGGACAGATGGCGCCGGTAAATTTCGGGTGCTGGACCAGTTCATTGACGAACATGAGCGGGCGTGCGCTGCTCACGGTTTTCTTCAGGCGGACAATACCGCTTTTACACCAAGTTCCTACCATTATGCTGTTGTCCCGTTGTTCTTGTTAAACCTGATCGCAGCGGCCCCGCCGGGCCGCTGTCTTCAGCGAACCCGCATGCCCGGCTGCGCGCCTTCCCAGGGTTCCAGGATATAGATTCCCGGGTTGGCTTTTTCATCTGCGTCGCTGGCGGCAAGCACCATGCCTTCGGAAAGGCCGAACTTCATCTTGCGCGGGGCCAGGTTGGCCACCATGACCGTGAACTTGCCGATCAGCGACTCGGGCTGGTAGGCCGACTTGATGCCGGAAAAGACATTGCGCAATCGACCCTCACCTGCATCCAGTGTAAGTCGCAATAGCTTGTTTGAGCCATCGACATGTTCGCAATTAACAATTTTTGCGATTCGTAAATCAATTTTTACAAAATCGTCGATGCCAATCGTGTCGGCGATGGCCTCGCCGCCAGGCAGGGCGGCGGCCACTGCGGCAGCCGCTTCCGCGGCCGGGGAGTCGGCCGGCTCGAGCAATTTGTCGAGCATGGCGGGCTCGACGCGCTGCATCAGGTGCTTGAACGGGGCGATGTGTTGCGGCAGCACGCCGGCATCGGCCCAGGTGAAGCCGCGATCCATGCCGAACAGTTCGGTTGCGATCCGGCTGGCCAGGGCCGGCAGGACCGGCGCCAGCATGACCGACAGCGCCTTGAAGCCGGCGATGGCGCGGGAACAGACGTCCTGCAGGGCAAGTTTCTGGGCGTCGTCGGCCGCGCCGATGCCCTTGGCCATGATCCATGGCTGGGCCGCGTCGAAGGCCTGGTTGATTTTGTCGGCGTGGGCCATGAGGGTGCGGATGGCGCGCGCGTATTCGCGGTGCTCGAAATCCTGCTGCACGCGGGCCGTGAGCTCGGCCAGTTCGCCGGCCATGGCCTGGGCGTCGCCGGCATAGGCCAGCTTGCCGTCGAAATGGCGGGTAATGAACGTGGCGGCGCGGCTGGCGATATTGATGTACTTGCCGATCAGGTCGCTGTTGACACGGGCGATGAAGTCATCGGGGTTGAAGTCGATGTCTTCGACGCGGGCATTCAGCTTGGCCGCGATGTAATAGCGCATCCATTCGGCGTTCATGCCGATATCCAGGTACCGCACCGGCGAAATGCCCGTGCCGCGGCTCTTGGACATTTTTTCGCCGCTGACGGTGATAAAACCGTGCACGTTCAGGGCGTCGGGCACCTTGCGGCCCGAGAACTTGAGCATGGCCGGCCAGAACAGCGCATGGAAGTACACGATGTCCTTGCCGATGAAGTGGACCTGCTCGGTGCTGCCTTCCGGATCCAGCAGGGTGTCGAAATCCATGCCCTGCAATTTGCAGTACGCCTTGAGCGAAGCCAGGTAGCCGACCGGGGCGTCGAGCCAGACATAGAAGTATTTGCCGGGCGCGTCGGGGATTTCAATGCCGAAATACGGCGCGTCGCGCGAGATGTCCCAGTCGTTCAGGGAGCTTTCGCTGCCGCCTTCGGCGCCCAGCCATTCGCGGGTCTTGGCCAGTACCTCGGATTGCAGGCGCTTGTTGCCCTGGCTGTTGCTGCCCGTGGTCCAGTCCTGCAGGAACGATACGCAGCGCGGGTCGGACAGCTTGAAGAAGAAGTGCTCGGACGACTTGAGCACCGGCGTGGCGTTGGTCAGCGTGGAGTACGGGTTGATGAGGTCGGTGGGGGCGTAGACCGCGCCGCAGACTTCGCAGGCATCGCCGTACTGGTCCTTGGCGTGGCATTTGGGGCATTCGCCCTTGATGTAGCGGTCGGGCAGGAACATGCCCTTGACCGGATCGTAGAATTGCTCGATGGTCTTGCTGCTGATGAAGCCGGTGTCCTTCAGCTTGCGGTAGATGGCGTGCGACAGCTCCACGTTTTCGGCGCTGTCGGTGCTGTGCCAGTGGTCGAACTTGATATGGAAACCGTTCAGGTAGCGCGGACGTTCCTGGGCGTAGCGCGCGACCAGTTCGCCCGGGGTGATGCCTTCCTTTTCAGCCTTGAGCATGATGGGCGCGCCATGCGCGTCGTCCGCCCCGACGAAATGCACGGTATGGCCTGCCATTCGCATGCTGCGGACCCAGATGTCGGCCTGGATGTACTCCATGATGTGGCCGATGTGGAATGAACCGTTAGCGTAGGGTAGAGCCGTAGTGACGAAAATGGTGCGGGACATAAGGTGATAGGGTGAACAGTGTGATGAATAAAATGGCAAAGGAATGATTTTAGACGAATATTGCCCTGACGCCCGGGTTTTTGCGGGGAAACCCCCATTGCGGGAGTCCGAGGGGCGTCAGACGGGGAGCAGGCCCGCCTGATAGGCGGCGATGCCGCCCAGGGCGCATACCAGCAGCGCCCACATCGGGTTGGCCTCGGTGAAGTACACGAAGGCCAGGGTGCCCAGGACCATGGCCCAGGTCAGTAGCGTGGCGGCCGAGTACATTGACAGATCAATGCCGCTGGCGATGATCAGGCCGATGGCCACCGGCACCACCGCGTCCTGGACCAGGCGGAATTCGCGTCGCTGCGTGTAGTGGGCGATGACCCGGCCCACGCCGAAGGCCACCAGCGACGCCGGCAGGATCATGCCTACGGTGGCCGCCAGCAGGCCGGCCAGCCCGGCCACATGCCAGCCCACGATGCTGGCGATCATGACATTGGGGCCGGGCGCGGACTGGGCAACGGCAAACAGGTGGGTGAAGGTGTCCACGTCCATCCAGTGATGCACGTCCACGGCGATGCTGCGGATCTCGGGAATGGTGGCGTTGGCGCCGCCGATGGCGATCAGCGAAATGCGGGAGAAGGTCAGGAACAGGTCCAGCAGGGTCTGGAGGGCGTTCATGGCGCGTGTCCGTCGCGGCGGGCGATAATGAAGTTGGCGATGATGGCCAGCGGCATCATGATGCCCACCACCTGCAGCAGCGACAGCTTGAGCACCACCACCAGCACGATGGTGGCCAGGCCGGCAATGACATGGTGGGGGCGCAGGTCTATTTTACTGGCCATTTTCAGGCCTGTGCCAATGACCATGCCGGCCGCGGCGCAGGCCGAGCCTTGCAGGGCGGCATTGAAATACGGGTTCTGGTCCAGGAACTGGTACAGGATGGCCAGGATCACCAGCACCACCAGCGGCGGCACCAGCAGGCCGCAGACGGCGGTGGCCGAGCCCTTCCAGCCATGGTATTTGTCGCCCAGCATCACGGCTACATTAACGGTATTGGCCCCGGGCAGCACCTTGCCGATGCCCAGCAGCGTGGCGTAGTCCTTCTCGCTGAGCCAGCGTTGTTCCCGCACGATGACATGGCGGGCGATGGGGCCCACGCCGCCGAAGCCGAGCAGGCCGATCTTGGCGAATCCGCGAAACAGCGCGCCATGGGACACCGGACTGGCGGCCTGGGGCGGAGAGGAAACGGTATTCGGGTTGGTATTGGCGGTCACGGCAAGCGGGGCCCTGTTGACGGGCGGTTGGTGGAGCGTATCGGGCAACATCCAGGGGCAGGCCCTGGCGATTCGACCTGGGGTCCGGGCGTTTGAGCGCGCCCTGGGGCCGGGAGGAATCATTCAAGTCTTATATAAGACTTGAATTGTACTCTCCTTTGGGACCGTTGGCGAAAAAATCGCGGTATGGTATGCGCTAGGCCGTGGCCGCAACCGCGGGGGGGGGGGCTGGCGGGCCGCAAGGCGGGGCGCGCGGGCTCAACCCTGCGCGCGCAAGGCCCTGTCGCCGGACCGGGCCAGCCCCGCGCGCAGGGCTGCCAGCAACGACAGGATCGCCAATCCCGCCAGTACCATGGCAACGTTCTGGAACATGGCGACATAGCCGCTGGCGGCAACCCAGCGCTGGCTGACAAACGGCGAGCAGAAATGGCCGATGAACATGGAGGCCGTGACCATGCCGGCGATACGGCCGCGCAGCCTTGGCGTGGCCTGGGACAGGGCGCTGGACATGATGTTTGGCACGATGATGCCCACGCCCGCCCCCATGGTGGCGGTGGCGAGCAGGATGGGCGGCAGGGCGCCGGCGCTATAGAGCAGCGCAAACCCCGCTGTCATGAGCGCAAATCCCAGGGTGAATATGCTCGTGCTGTGCAGGCGCCGCTTCAGCAGTCCGAAGCCCAGGGCCGCCAGCGCGCCGGTCAGGTTGAACACGCCGATCACCAGGCCGAAACTGCTGGCGTCCTGCATGCCCATGGCCTTCATGTGAAAGGGCAGTTGCGACGGAATGGTGTAGAAGGAAATATTCACGAGGAAGGCCAGCAGGCAGATGATGCCGACCCCGGCCCAGTTGACGCCCGCCGTATCGGCCGGCGCCTGCGCGTCCTGCGTCTTGCGGGCGCGCGGCGGTTCGGTGAGAAAGCACAGGGCTGCGGGAACCAGCAGGAACGCGATGCCGTAAATGGCAAAGGGCAGGCGCCAGTGCAGTTCGGCCAGCAGGCCGCCCCCCATGACGAAGGCCACGCCGCCCAATTGCGTGAAGGCCTGTTGCAGGCCCAGGTATCGCTCGCGCTCCGTACCGGCGAAATAATCGCCGATCAGGGCGGTGCTCACGGTCATGATGGTGCCGATGGCCAGACCCAGCGCGGCGCGCCCGGCCAGCAGAGCCGGCAGGCTGTCGACGACCAGGCCCGAGGCGCCGGCGATGCCGTAGAGCGCAATGGCGCCCACCAGCAGCCGCTTGCGGCCGTAGCGGTCGGCCAGCAGGCCCGCCATGGGCGCGAACAGCGCCACGAACAGGGAGGACAGGGTCAGCACCATGCGGCTGAGCAGGGCCACATCAGGCACGTCCGCGTAGCGCGCCTCGATGGCCGGCAGCGACGGGGCGATCGTGGTGCCGGCCATGATGGTCAGTGTCGCCACGAACAGCAGAACGATTTTTCTTGCCAGCGGGTGCGTCGCTGGCGGCGAGGGTGGGGTGTCAGGCGTCATGGGTTTCTCGGAAACAGCGGTAATGCAGTCATCATGAAACCTGAGCCTAGGTTGAGGTCAAGCGGGGAAACGCCAGCTATGCGTGATCGGTTTGGAACTGTGGGTGCGCAACATGGCGGCACACCCAGGGCAACGGGCATCATGCCGGGGCGCGAGCCCACATGGCCGGCGTCCTGCGCTGGCGGACACCGCAAGGGGGACGCCGCAAGGCTTACTTGATTTCCCGCATCTCCACGTCGGTGACGTCGGGTTTGCGTGAGAAATTGCCGGGGCGCTTGAAACGCTGGGAGAATTCGGTCTGGGTCTGGCGCGCGCGGCTAGAGCTGCGGGTCCAGTATTCGCGAGCCATGAATGGCTTGCCGCGGACCTTGGCAATGACGTAGAACAGGCCAACCGCAATGGCGGCGGAAACCAGGAATACGCTAGCCATGACCAGCCCGGCAATGGTGAACACACCAAAAAGCAGCGCTTTGAGAAACCGGTCCAAGAATTGGTTCATGTTGGGTGAAATTCCTAAGTAAATAACAGACTTTAACAATGCAATAGGGAATTAAACGTTATCATTAACCCCATTCTACTCTAATAAATACAGCGAGGTGAAATGAGTCTGTCGTCCCAAACCCTGATGGAAGCGTTGCGGTCTGTTACAGACCCGGTCACCGGCATGCCGGTGGTCCCTGCCCTGAAGGAGTCCGAGATTACCCTGGACGGCCAGGCCGCCCAGGTCCGCATTGCGCCTGGCTACGCCATGGATGCCGCCCGCAAGGCGGTCATCACGGCCAGGCTGGAGCAGGCGGGCCGGCAAGCCGGGGCGCAGACGCTGACACTTCAGTACAAGGATGGGGTCGTGGCCCATGCGGTTCAAGCCGGCTTGAAACCAATTGAATCAATTAAAAATATCATCGCGGTGGCTTCGGGCAAGGGCGGGGTCGGCAAAAGCACGACCACGGCCAACCTGGCCATTGCGCTGGCGCAGTCCGGCGCCCGCGTGGGTGTGCTCGACGCCGATATCTACGGGCCAAGCCAGCCGCTGATCATGGGGGTGTCGGGCAAGCCGACCACGAAGGACGGCAAAACCATGGATCCGCTGCGCGCGCACGGCATCACGGTCAACTCCATCGGCTTTCTGATCGACGCCGATGCCCCGGCGATCTGGCGCGGCCCCATGGTCACGCAGGCGCTGGAGCAATTGCTGCGCCAGACCAATTGGCCCGATGTGGATTACCTGATCGTGGACATGCCGCCGGGAACCGGCGACGTTGCGCTGACGCTGGCGCAGAAGGTGCCGGTCGTGGGGGCGGTCATCGTGACCACGCCGCAGGACATTGCCTTGCTGGACGCGCGCAAGGGATTGAATATGTTCAAGAAAATGAATATTCCGATCCTGGGCGTGGTCGAGAACATGGCCATGCATATCTGCAGCAATTGCGGTCACGCCGAAGCGATTTTCGGCGAGGACGGCGGTCGCAAAATGGCCGAGGAACTGGGCGTGGCATGGCTGGGGGCCTTGCCGCTGGCTCGCCATATCCGTGAGCAGACCGATGCCGGCACGCCTACCGTGGCGGCCGATCCGGACAGCGAAGCGGCCAAGCTCTACCGTGACGTGGCGCAACGCGTGGCGATGTCGGTGGCGGCCTTGCCCAAGGACATGGCGGGGCGCTTTCCCTCTGTTGTTGTCGAAAACCTGAAGAGATAAAAGAACCCAGAAAAAAACCGATGCGATTTCAAAAGGCTTGTTTCCTGTCTTCTGTTATTTTGGTGGCCGTCAATGGCCAGGCGCTGGCGCAGAAGCCGGAGGTAATCGTGGACCCCAGCGGCCTGAATGCAGAGGCGCTGGATGCGGTTAACAAAGGCATCAGCGCCGTTGTGCGCATGGCCGACGACCAGGATTCGGGCGAGGCCGACCGGATCCGCCGCAAGGGCCGCGAAGCCGTCATATCGGCATTGGCGACCCGGGGCTATTTTGCGCCCGAGGTGACGCTGGAGGTGGGCGAGGATATCGGCGGGGAAACCTGGGATATTTCCATCGATCCCGGCAAGATCGCCAAGGTCAAATCCGTGACCAACAATTTCACCGGCAGCATTGCCCAGCCCCGTTTCAATGACCGGGTCGGCAAGCTGCGCAAGGATTGGGGGCTGCCGGTAGGCAAGGACTTCCTGAACGAACAATGGAGCGGCGCCAAGTCCACGATGCTCGACGGCGTGGCCGCCGACGATTTCTACCTGGCGCGCATGATGCATTCGCAGGCCGTGGTCAATCCCGAAACCGCCACCGTGGACACCGAGACCAGCATCGACAGCGGCCCGGCCGTGACCTTGGGGCATACCGAGGTTACCGGCTTGCGGCGGGTGCCCGACAGTCTGATTCGCCGTTATATCAAGTACACGCCGGGCCAGCGCTTTTCCCAGGAGCAGCTCGATACCTGGCAGCAGCAGATCCAGTCGACCAATTTCTTCCGCGGCGCCTTCGTGACGCTGAAAAAGCCACCGGGCGATGCGATCTATGCCCAGGACGCCGCCGAATTGCCGGTCGCGGTCCGGGTATCGGAAGCGCCCGCGCGCTCCATTTCCGGATCGCTGGGGATCGATGACGCCGTCGGCCCGGGCATCGAGGTCCTGTACAAGCAGAATGTGGTGTGGAACCAGCCCCTGATCATGGAAACCGGCGCGGCGGTCAATACCAAGTTGCAGCGCGCCTATCTGGATTTCCACCTGCCACCCAACCTGGATGGCAGCAAGGATAGCGTGGGCGTGATGTTCCGGCATTCGACCATCCAGAACGAAGACGTGCTGCGCTACGGCCTTGGCTGGAAACGCAAGCTGGAGTTCAAGCTGGATGAGTCCAGCCGGGTTGATTACGAATCCAACTGGGGCGTGCTGGCGGCCTACGACTCGGTCAAGCGCGAAGGGCAGGAGCGCTACCAGCTGCCCTCGCTGGTCGCGACCTGGGACCTGCTGCGACGCGATGTGGACAGCAAGTACGACCCGCGCGAGGGTAACCTGATCGCGTTGGGCCTGGGCGCCGGCGTGACACTGGACAAGGGGCAGCCCTTCAGCCGCGCCGGCCTGCGCGCGCAGCAGTGGTGGCCCATGGGCAAGCGCGATGTGCTGACGTTGCGCGGCGAAGTGGGACAGGTCTTCGGTCCCAAGGACATGCGGATCCCCGATGATTTCGGCTACCGGACCGGTGGCGCCCGCACCATTCGCGGCTACAAATACAACGGCATTGGCAAGAGCGAGGGCGAGGCCATTGTGGGCACGCGTTCGCTGGCGGTGATGAGCGTGGAGTACATGCATTATTTCGATGATCGCTTTGGCATGGGGGTCTTTGTGGACGCGGGCGACGCGGCCGAGTCCTTCAGTGAAATGAAATTGAATGTCGGTTATGGCGTGGGCGCCCGCATCAAGACGCCCGCCGGGCCCCTGTTCCTGGATCTGGCCTATGGCCAGCGCGATCGCAGCATCCGCCTGCACTTTTCATTGGGAGTGGCATTCTGATGAAAATGAAGTATCTGCGCTGGTATTTGCGCTGGAAACCCATTGTCCTGACCCTGCTGATTGGCCTTTGCGTCTTTGTCTTCTGGTTCATGGGCACCAACCCGGGCAGCCGCTGGATCCTGAATACGGTCATGAGCCAGGTCGGCGGCAAGCTCACGAATATCAAGGGCACGCTGTGGAGCGGCATCGAGGTGGATCGCCTGCTGATCGACACGCCCGAGATCAAGATCAGCGGCCAGGAAGCGGTGCTGCGCATCGATTGGCTCAAGCTGTTCAAGCGCACCTTGCGCGTGGAGCAGATGAGCGTGGCCGACCTGGACATCAAGCTGTTGCCGCTGGAAACGCCGGCGCCGGAACCCGAGAGCAGCGAGCCGTTTGAAATGCCCGGCATTCCGGTGGGTATCCAGGTCGACCGCATCGACGTGGGCAATTTCGCCATGCAGATGCCCGACGGCTCGGGCCTGCCGGTGGGGCTGAGCAACTTCAGCGTGGCGGACCTGAAAATCATCGATATGCATGCCCAGGGCACGGTCAAGAGCCTGCATGTATCCCACCCGGAAGCCGAAGTCGATCTGGACGGCAAGCTGGCAGTCGAGTCCATCAAGAGCCCGTATCCGCTCAAGGTAGACCTGAATACGAAGCTGGCGACCACTAAGGCTGATTCGCCGGTCTGCGTGCATCGCTATGTGCAGATCGGTGGCCTGCTGACCGGCGCGCTGCAGCAGCGCGAATGCACGCTGGCGCTCAATACCAAGGTCTCGGGCGATTTAGGGAATTTATCGGTAGCGCTGCAGGGACAGGGACAGGGCGCGCAACTGGACGCCTTGCTCAAGCTGGGCCTGATGGGCGAGGGCGTGCCGCTGAACCAGGCCGACCTGAAACTGGCGCTGGGCGAGGGCCGTGGCCTGCAACTGAAGCTGGACAAGCAGATGGGCGCCGGCGCCGGCAAATCCGACCGGCTGCAAGGCACGCTGGCGAGCCGGCAATTGACCCTGAAGGGCCAGCAGGGCGCTGCCGACTCCACATTGACCGCCGACTTGAATTTCGCGGCCGACGTGCAGGGCATGTCGAATCTGCAGGGTCTGCAACTGAAGGGCAATGTTGACAAAAGCAGCCGCCTGCAGGGTCGGCCACTGTCCGCCGAGCTGGATCTGGATATCGACGCGCAGGGCATGATTACCCAGCGCCAGGTCGTGGATGGCGAGGAAACCGCGGCGCAGATGCGCGACGCGCTGAAAGCGGCCGCGGCGCGCAAGGCCCAGGCCGAGGGCAAGACCGTGACCACCAGCCAGGGCGAGGATGCGCTGGAAATCGCCAAGACTCGCCAGGCTTCGCGCGAAGCCATCGCCGAGCGCGTAACGACGGTGGATCTGAATCGCCTGAATATCCGCAAGGCGGATATCGATATGGCCTTGGGTGAGAATCGTGTCAGCACCTCGGGCAGCTTCGGCCAGCAGGAAAGCGTGTTGCGCCTGAGCGTGGACGCGCCACGCCTGGCCGAACTGGCGCCCGGCATGCCGGGCAAGGCCAAATTGAGCGGCACCCTGGCTGGAACGGTCGCCAATCATGTGCTGGACCTGAGCGGCAAGGTGGATCAGGGCAACGCAAGGGAACTGGGCAAGGCGCCGGTGGACCTGCGCGTGAAGCTGGATGGACAATGGCATCGCCTGGCCGATGGCACCGATGGCTGGGAAGGCCAGCTGGCGACACTGGACGTGTCCCATGCGGGCATCCGGACCGCCGTGCGCCAGGCCTTGCCGCTGCTGTTCAACCCCAATGCGGTGGGTACACAGACAGTGTGGGCCGCAGGCCCCGGCGTGATCGGGCTGACCCTGCCCGGCGCCACGGAAACCCAGTTGAAGCTGGATAGCGCCAGCGGTTCTGCGCAAGGAATCGAAACGCGGGGTGCATTCAGCAATCTGGTGATTACCGACAAGTTGATGAACGCCATCAATGCCATGGGTGCCGCTGCCGCGCCCGCGGGACAGGCCGGGGCTGAAAAAGCCGCGCTGAAAAAAGCCGTGGCGGCCAAGGCCTCGTTCCCCGATATCGTGTTCCAGGGCGATTGGGCGCTGGCGACCCAGGACGGCCTGAAAGGGCAGGTCAATTTGCGGCGCACTGCCGGTGATCGCCTGGTGCCGTTGGCGCAGAAGATTCCGCTGGACTTGGAGACATTGAGTATCAAGCTGGACGAAACGCGCAAGGATGCCAAGCAAAGCGTACTGGCGATTGCCGCCGGCGGTCGCGGCCCGGCGTCCAGCCTCGATAGCAAGCTGAACCTGAATATGTCAAATGTGATTCCGCTGCAAGACGGCGAATTGCAGTTGAAACTGACCGACGGTTCGTCGGTGAACGGCACGTTTGCCACGGTCAAGGAAGCGGAACAGGCCACCGATAGATTCGATGCCAAGCTGCAATTGCGTACGCTGGACCTGCAATCGCTGTCGGGCGGCGCCTTGCCGCCATCCCTGCTCAATACCGACATTGCCTTGCTGGTGGATACCGAACCCAAGAAGCAAGCCATCGCAGGCTTGGGCGCTGATATTCACTTCGCGCCAGACAGCAAATGGAACGGCAAAGCCCTGGGCGGTGTCATCAAGACCACGGCGCGGCTTGCCGGCATGTTCGATGCGCAAACCGAAGAGCAGCAGCGCGACCTGAAAATCAATCCCAATCTGGATCGCCTGCAATTGCGCGATACGGACATCGATCTGACCCTGGGCAATAACCGGATCATGGCAAGAGGCGATTTTGGCGAAGACGCCAGCCAGTTGTTCCTGGACGTGAACGCCCCGGCGCTGGATAATTTCTGGCCGGGGCTGCCCGGCAGCCTGCTGCTCAACACCGTGGTGGACGGGCGCGTGATCAATCATCATGCCCAGCTCTACGGCATGTATGCCAAGGAACCCAGCCCGGTGGTTGGCAAGGCGCCGGTGGTTTTCGGCCTGGACATCCGGGGGGGCTGGAATAAAGTCGAGGGTGGCCAGGAAGGCTGGACCGGCGTGCTGTCCGACCTGAACCTGCGCCATACCGAATTGCGGTTGGCGCAGCAAAGCCCCATGTCGCTGTCCTTCCTGCCGGCGGCGGGCGAGAATCCGATGCAATGGGCCACCACCGCCACGCGCTTCGTGCTGGACCTGCCTGAAAATCGCAGCGCGCAGATTATGCCGGGCGCCGCCAGCGGTTCCGGCAGTCAATGGCAAACCAAGGGCGAAATCAAGGATCTGCTGATCAATCCGCAGTACCTGATGAATTTGCAAAAGGCATTCACTGCGCAAGACCCCGAGGCCGCGCGCAAGGCGACCCAGGCAGCGGCCCGCGCCGTGGCCGATGCGGAGTCGGCGCAGAAGCAGGCGGACGGCGCGAAAGCGAAAGACGGCAACGGTAAGGATGCTGAGGACGGCGGTAAAAAAGTCGCCGCGCAAAAACCGGTGGACAAAGATGTCACCCTGGATGCCGATTGGGATTTGAACTTCAATCGCATGCTGACCGGGTCCGCGCATATCCGCCGCACCGATGGCACCGGCGTGCTGCCGTTCCAGACGCCGATCCCGCTGGATTTTGATAATATTTCGTTTGAAATAAAGCCGCAGCAAACCGAACAGGTCAAGGATGGCTATGCCATGCTGGCCTCGATCACCGGCGAGAAATCCCATGTGAATGCCGACGTGAAGCTGGATATGGCTTCGCCCCTGCTGTTGCGCGAGGCCACCGCCGATGCCAGCCTGCTGGACGGTTCCGTCTTGAAATTGGACAGCAAGGTCACTCCCAAGGGCGGCGAGGAACAATCGGACCGGATGCATTTTCACGTAAACACGCGCGAGCTGGCCGTCAGTAAATTGCTGGGCGGCAGTATCCCGCGCACGCTGCTCTCCACGGATTTGACGGCCGATGTCGATATGTTCTCGCCGACCTCGATCAAGTCGGCGGCAATCAAAGGGCAGTTCGACAAAGGCAGCATCTGGAATAACCAGGCCTTGCAGGGCACGCTGGATCTGGCGCTGAACGATTTGCTGCTGAACGGACAGGGCGCGGCGGGCATGGACCTGCAGGCCTTCCGCGTGCCGCGCGCCAATATCGACCTGACGCTGGGTAGCAATAAGATCCGTAGCAAGGGCGACTTTGGCCAACCCGACAGCGCGCTTGCGCTGGATGTAAAGGCGCCGGCGCTGTCGGCGTTCTGGCCCGGGCTGCCCGGCGCCCTGACGCTGGATGGTTCGGTCAAGGGCATGGTTAGCAAGCATGCGTTGGATATCAAGGGGATGTTCTCCCAGGGCAAGTCCAAGGAGTTGGGCAAGGCGCCGGTCAATCTGCAACTGGCCCTGGCCGGTGGCTGGGACAAGACCGAGTTCGGCGCGGAAGGCTGGCAAGGCACGCTCTCGACGCTGGATATCAAGCATGCCGGCATCAATATCGCCCAGGACAAGCCGCTGACGCTGGCCTTTGCGCCCAGCGCCGAGGGCGGCAAGCCGGCCTGGAACGCCAGCGCCTCGGCCCTGCATATCAACTTGCCGGGCAAGCATACGATCGTGATCAACCAGGAAGGCTCGACCGGCGGCAATGGCAAATGGCAAACCAAGGGCGGTATCCGCCGCTTCGTGCTGAGCCCGGCGTTCATCCGCGATATGCAGAAACTGGCCGATCCCAATGGCGGCGAGGCGGCGAACGCCAACGCCGGGATTATCGACAGGCGCAAGCAGGCGCCGCAGGAAACTTCGCTGGTCCTGGATTACGATTGGGACTTGGCGTTCGATGGCGCGCTCAGCGGCAAGACCAGCCTGAAGCGCGTGAGCGGCGATTTCATGGTGCCGGCGGCGACGCCGATTCCACTGGGCCTGCAGAATTTGCTGCTCTCTGCGAACCTGCGCAAGACGGGCGCGGCGACCAGCACGGCGGACCTGGATATCGTGTTTGATACCCAGAAAAAAGGCGCCCTGCGCGGCAAGGGCAATATCGCCTTCAACGGCATGGCGCCGAACCTGAATGGCGGCGCCAAGGTCACGCTTAACGGTACGCTGGACGATATCAGTTGGATGGGGCCGCTGACCGGCGATATGCTGGACCTGGGCGGGGCGGTCAACCTGAACGTCACGGCGCAGAGCCGCAGCAATGGGCAGTGGACCACGCAAGGCAAGGTGAGCGGATCCAAGATCAAGATCGTGGAGATCGACAACGGGATCCGGTTGCTGGACGGCACGCTGGATGCGAGCCTGCGCAACAACGAGGTCGTGATCAATACCTTGCGCTTTCCTTCGGTGATCCGGATCAAGGCCAACGAATGGCGCACCAAGAAATGGATCGACGACAACACCGCGGCGCAGAACGGGGCGCTGACCATCAACGGCAAATGGAACCTCAACACCAGCAAGGGCGACTTCCGCATCTTGTTCGACCATTACCCGATCGTGCAGCGTTCGGACCGGTTTGTGATGATCAGCGGCAATGTGGATATCAATGCGCCACTGCCCAAGGTGGATATCAAGGGCAAGGTGGTGGCCGATGCCGGCTGGGCCAGCGTGGACATCCTGGGCAGCGTGCCAGCGGTGGATGGCGATGTGGTGGTGCTCAAGCCGGGACAGACCAAGGTCGTCAAGGAAGCATCGCCGCTGGACCTGAGCCTGGACTTTACCGTGGACCTGGGCAAGCGCTTCTATATCGTGGGCCTGGGCTTGGATTCGGGGTTGGTTGGGTCGCTGAACGTGCTCCAGGAGAAAAACCAGTTGACCGGCGTGGGGGCGTTCCGCACCCGCGGCGGCGCGATCGAGGCCTATGGCCAGCGCCTGCAGATACGCCGCGGCCGTATTACCTTCCAGGGCAATATCGCCAATCCGATCCTGGATATCGAGGCGCTGCGCACCGGCCTGGATGTGGAGGCGGGCGTCAAGGTGGTGGGTACCGCCAAGAAGCCGAAGATCGACCTGGTTTCCTATCCGGACGTCAGCGAAGTGGAAAAACTCTCGTGGCTGCTGATGGGGCGCGGACCCGATAGCGGCGGCAGCGACGCCGCGCTGCTGTTCTCGGTGGGTTCCTCCATCGTGGGTGGCGGCGAACCGTTCTACCGCAAGCTGGGACTGGACGATATTACGATCCGTTCGGGCAGCATCGGCGAATCGGGCAGCATCCTGCCCGAGAAAACCGTGGCCTCCAGCGTGAACCAGGAATCCTCCAGCGACCTGTCGCAGCAGTTCTTCGTGGCCAGCAAGCGTTTCGAGAACGGCATGACGACCAGCGTCGAGCAGGCCATGGCTGGCACCGGCACCGTGGTGCGCGGCAGTTACCGCCTGTTCCGGAACCTGTCGGCCGATATCAAGGTGGGCACCGTGAACGGTCTGGAACTGATTTACCGCCGCTTTTTCCGGGACTGACAAAAAATGCCTGCCCCCTGCCGCTGCAGGGGCTACAATGGCGCTTTTCCCATTTGGGACAGACCCCAGCAAGAGAGATACAGCGTATGAGTATCAAGAACGACCGGTGGATCCGGCAGGCGGCGCAAAGCGGCATGATCAGCCCTTTCGAGGCGGGTCAGGTGCGGGAAGTGGACGGACATAAAATCGTAAGCTATGGCACCAGCAGCTATGGCTACGATGTCCGCTGCGCCGATGAATTCAAGATTTTCACCAATATCAACTCCACCATCGTGGACCCCAAGCGCTTCGACGAGAAGTCCTTCGTGGATTTCAAGGGCGATGTATGCATCATTCCGCCCAACTCCTTTGCCCTGGCGCGCACCGTCGAGTATTTCCGCATCCCGCGCGAAGTCCTGACCATTTGCCTGGGCAAAAGCACCTATGCGCGCTGCGGCATTATTGTCAATGTGACGCCGCTGGAGCCGGAGTGGGAAGGGCACGTGACCCTGGAGTTTTCCAACACCACGCCGCTGCCCGCCAAGATCTACGCCGGCGAAGGCTGCGCGCAGTTCCTTTTCCTGCAGAGCGACGAGGTCTGCGAAACCTCCTACCGTGACCGTGGCGGCAAGTACCAAGGTCAACAAGGTGTCACACTTCCAAGAACATAATCAGGCTGTATCGCAGCCTGCCAGGAGTACCGGATGAAATTTCGTTTTCCCATCGTCATTATCGACGAAGACTTCCGCTCGGAGAGCGCCTCCGGTTTCGGCATCCGCGCGCTTGCCGACGCCATCAAGGCCGAGGGCGTCGAGGTGCTGGGCGTGACCAGCTACGGCGACCTGAGTTCGTTTGCCCAGCAGCAGAGCCGGGCCAGTGCCTTTATTCTGTCGATCGACGACGAAGAATTCGACGTGGATTCCAGGGAAGACGTGGCCCATGCCATCCGCAATTTGCGAACCTTCATCGGCGAGCTGCGTTTTCGCAACGAGGATATCCCCATCTACCTGTATGGCGAAACCCGCACCTCGGAACATATTCCGAATGACATCCTGCGCGAGCTGCACGGGTTCATTCACATGTTCGAGGACACGCCCGAGTTCGTGGCGCGGCATATCATCCGCGAAGCGCGCAGCTACCTGGATTCGCTGTCGCCGCCGTTTTTCCGCGAGCTGGTCAAGTACGCGCAGGACGGCTCCTACTCCTGGCACTGCCCCGGCCATTCGGGCGGCGTGGCGTTCCTGAAGAGTCCGGTGGGGCAGATGTTCCACCAATTCTTCGGCGAGAACATGCTGCGCGCCGATGTGTGCAACGCGGTGGAAGAGCTGGGCCAGCTGCTGGACCATACCGGCCCCGTGGCCGAGTCCGAGCGCAACGCCGCGCGCATCTTCCATGCCGACCATTGCTACTTTGTGACCAACGGCACCTCTACCTCCAACAAAGTGGTGTGGCATGCCAGCGTGGCGGCCGACGACGTGGTGGTGGTTGATCGCAATTGCCATAAATCGATTCTGCACGCCATTACCATGACGGGCGCCATTCCGGTGTTCCTGCGGCCGACCCGCAACCACCTGGGCATTATCGGCCCGATCCCGCTGGAAGAGTTCGATCCGGTCAATATCCAGAAAAAGATCGAGGCCAACCCGTTCGCGCGCGAGCTCAAGAACAAGACGCCGCGTATTCTCACGCTGACCCAGAGCACCTACGACGGCGTGATCTACAACGTGGAAATGATCAAGGAAAAGCTGGGCAGCACGGTCGACACGCTGCACTTTGACGAAGCCTGGCTGCCGCACGCGGCGTTTCACGAGTTCTACACGAATATGCACGCGATCGGCCCGAACCGGCCGCGCAGCCCCGACGCCATCGTGTTTGCGACGCACTCCACGCACAAGCTGCTGGCGGGCATTTCCCAGGCCTCGCAAATCGTGGTGCAGGAGTCCGAGACGCGCAAGCTGGATCGCAATATTTTCAACGAAGCCTTCCTGATGCATACCTCGACCTCGCCGCAATACGCCATCATTGCGTCTTGCGACGTATCCGCGGCCATGATGGAGCCGCCCGGCGGCACCGCGCTGGTCGAGGAAAGCATCCGCGAAGCCATGGATTTTCGCCGCGCCATGCGCAAGGTGGCATCCGAGTACGGGCGCAACGACTGGTGGTTCAAGGTCTGGGGGCCCAACCGCCTGGTGCCCGAAGGCATCGGCATGCAGGAAGACTGGCTGCTGGAATCGGACGATGAATGGCATGGTTTCGGCGATCTGGCCGAAAACTTCAACATGCTGGATCCGATCAAGGCCACCATCATTACCCCGGGCCTGGATATCGACGGCAACTTTGCCGAGAGCGGGATTCCGGCGGCGCTGGTCAGCAAATACCTGGCCGAGCACGGCATCGTGGTGGAAAAGACCGGCCTGTATTCGTTCTTTATCCTGTTCTCCATCGGCATCACCAAGGGCCGCTGGAATACGCTGGTCACGGCCCTGCAGCAGTTCAAGGACGACTACGACCGCAACCAGCCGCTGTGGCGCATCCTG
>JBEBPQ010000042.1:0-18789 GCA_040395835.1 Advenella kashmirensis | reverse complement strand
AGATCATCCGACCCACCGCCAACTATACCGGGCCCGAAGACCGGAAATTCGTGCCACTCGATAAACGCTGATACCTATGAATACCGAAAACCGCAAACCCCTGCCCGGCACCAAGCTGGACTACTTCGATGCGCGCGCGGCCGTCGACGCCCTCGAGCCGGGCGCCTACGCCACGCTGCCGTACACATCGCGCGTCCTGGCCGAGAACCTGGTACGCCGCTGCGATCCCGCCACGCTGAACGACTCGCTCAGGCAACTCATTGATCGCAAGCGCGACCTGGATTTCCCCTGGTATCCCGCACGCGTGGTGTGCCATGACATCCTGGGCCAGACCGCCCTGGTCGACCTGGCCGGACTGCGCGAAGCCATCGCCCGCCAGGGCGGTGATCCGGCCCAGATCAATCCAGTGGTGCCCACGCAGCTTATCGTCGACCACTCGCTGGCGGTCGAGCATGCCGGCTTCGAAAAAGACGCATTCGCCAGGAATCGCGCCATCGAAGACCGTCGCAACGAAGACCGCTTCCACTTCATCGACTGGACTAAAAAAGCGTTCAGAAATGTCGACGTCATCCCACCAGGCAATGGCATCATGCACCAGATCAACCTGGAACGCATGTCACCCGTCGTGCATGCCCTTGACGGTGTCGCCTACCCGGATACCCTGGTGGGCACCGACAGCCATACGCCGCATGTAGACGCGCTAGGCGTGCTCGCCATCGGCGTGGGCGGACTCGAGGCAGAAAGCGTGATGCTGGGGCGCGCCTCCTGGATGCGCCTGCCGGACATCATCGGTGTCGAGCTTACCGGGAAATTGCAACCCGGCCTGACGGCCACCGACCTGGTCCTGGCCCTGACCGAATTCCTGCGCAACCAGAAAGTCGTCTCGGCCTATCTGGAATTCTATGGCGAGGGTGCCAGCCACCTGACGCTGGGCGATCGCGCCACCATTTCCAACATGACACCTGAATATGGCGCCACGGCGGCCATGTTCTACATCGACCAGCAAACCATCGACTACCTGGCGCTGACCGGTCGCGACGATGCACAGGTCAAGCTGGTGGAAACCTACGCCCGGCAAACGGGCCTCTGGGCCGATGACCTGAAGACCGCCGTCTACGAGCGGGTTCTGCGCTTTGACCTGTCGACAGTGGTGCGCAATATTGCCGGACCTTCGAACCCGCATCGGCGCGTGCCGACCAGCGAACTGGCCGAACGCGGCATTTCCGGCGCCGTCGAGCAGACCCCCGGACAAATGCCGGATGGGGCCGTTATCATTGCCGCCATCACCAGTTGCACCAACACCAGCAATCCCCGCAACGTTATCGCGGCAGCCCTGCTGGCTCGCAACGCCAACGCCCGCGGACTGCTGCGCAAGCCCTGGGTCAAATCCTCGCTCGCCCCCGGCTCCAAGGCGGTCCAGCTCTACCTGGAAGAGGCCGGCCTGCTGCCCGAACTGGAAAAGCTGGGCTTTGGCATCGTCGCCTTTGCCTGTACCACCTGTAACGGCATGAGCGGCGCGCTTGATCCGGCCATCCAGCAGGAAATCATAGACCGCGATCTTTACGCGACCGCCGTGCTGTCGGGCAACCGTAACTTCGACGGGCGCATCCATCCTTACGCCAAGCAAGCGTTCCTGGCCTCGCCGCCGCTGGTCGTGGCCTACGCCATTGCGGGCACCATTCGCTTCGATATCGAAAAAGATGTCCTGGGCACCGACCCCGACGGCAACCCGGTCACGCTCAAGGATATCTGGCCCAGCGACGAGGAAATCGACGCCATTGTCAGAAGCAGCGTCAAGCCCGAGCAATTTCGCAAGGTCTACGAACCCATGTTCGCCGCCAGCGTGCGCGACGGCGAGCAAATTCCCCCGCTGTACGAATGGCGCGAGCAAAGCACATATATTCGCTGCCCGCCCTACTGGGAAGGCGCGCTGGCCGGCGAGCGCTCGCTCAAGGGCATGCGCCCGCTTGCCGTGCTTGGCGACAACATCACCACCGACCACCTGTCGCCCTCCAACGCCATCCTGCCCACCAGCGCGGCGGGTGAGTATCTTCACAAAATGGGCCTGCCCGAGGAAGACTTCAACTCCTACGCCACGCACCGGGGCGATCACCTGACCGCCCAACGCGCCACCTTCGCCAACCCCAAGTTGCTCAACGAAATGGTTCAGGAAAACGGCAGCGTCAAGCAAGGATCTCTTGCCCGTATCGAACCGGAAGGCAAAGTCGTACGTATGTGGGAGGCCATCGAAACCTATATGGAACGCGACCAGCCGCTGATCATTGTGGCCGGCGCCGACTACGGGCAAGGCTCGTCGCGGGACTGGGCCGCCAAGGGCGTGCGGCTGGCCGGCGTGCAGGCGATCGCGGCCGAAGGGTTTGAGCGCATCCACCGCACCAACCTGGTCGGCATGGGCGTGCTGCCGCTGGAGTTCAAGCCCGGCACCAATCGCAATACGCTCGGCATCGATGGCACCGAAACCTATGACGTGGTCGGACAGCCGTCGCCACGTGCCACGCTCACGCTGGTCATTCACCGTCGCAACGGCGAAACCGCCGAGGTGCCGGTCACATGCCGGCTGGATACGGCCGAAGAGGTCTCCATCTATGAAGCCGGCGGCGTCTTGCAGCGCTTTGCCCAGGACTTCATTGATTCGGCCTCGACAGGGACCGGAGCCACACAGCCCCAGGCCATGGGCCAGAAAACAATATCGCCAAGGAACGCGCAATGACATTTGCCCCACAAATCAGGATTCCCGCCACCTATATGCGCGGGGGCACCAGCAAAGGGGTGTTCTTCCGCCAGTCCGACCTGCCGCCCGCGGCGCAGGAACCGGGCAAAGCGCGCGATGCGCTGCTGCTGCGCGTCATCGGCAGCCCCGACCCTTACGGCAAGCATACCGACGGCATGGGCGGGGCCACCTCCAGCACCAGCAAAATCGTTATCCTGTCCAAAAGCACCCGCGACGGACACGACGTCGACTATCTGTTTGGCCAGGTATCCATTGACCAGCCGTTCATCGACTGGAGCGGCAACTGTGGCAACCTGTCGGCGGCCGTCGGGCCGTTTGCCATCAGCAACGGCCTGGTGGATCCCGAACGCATTCCGCGAGACGGTGTGGCAACGGTGCGGATCTGGCAGGCCAATATCGGCAAGACCATCGTAGCGCGCGTGCCCATGACAGGCGGCGCGGTGCAGGAAACCGGCGATTTCGAGCTAGATGGCGTCACCTTCCCGGCCGCCGAAGTACAACTGGACTTCATGGATCCCGCCGACGAAGCGGACGGCGCCAGTGGGGCCATGTTTCCCACGGGCAACCTGGTCGACGACCTGGACGTGCCCGGCGTGGGCACGCTGAAGGCGACCATGATCAACGCCGGTATCCCGACCGTGTTTGTCAATGCCAGTGATATCGGCTATACCGGCACGGAACTGCAGGACGCCATCAACGGCGACGACAAGGCGCTGGCCATGTTCGAAACCATTCGAAGCCACGGCGCCTTGCGCATGGGCCTGATCGATAACATCGAGGACGCCGCCAAGCGCCAGCATACGCCCAAGGTCGCATTCGTCGCCGCGCCCGCCGACTACACCGCCTCGAGCGGCAAGGCCATTGCATCCGGGGATATCGATCTGGTCGTGCGCGCCCTGTCCATGGGCAAACTGCATCACGCCATGATGGGCACGGCCGCTGTCGCCATTGGCACGGCCGCCGCCATTTCGGGCACGCTGGTCAACCTGGCCGCCGGCGGCGGCGACCGGCAGTCGGTGGTTTTCGGGCACCCGTCGGGCACGCTGCGGGTTGGCGCAGAGGCCGCCCGGCAAGACGGGCAATGGTCCGTGAAAAAAGTCTCCATGAGCCGCAGTGCGCGCGTCCTGATGGAAGGCTTCGTGCGGGTACCGGGCGACGCGCTGTAGCATGGCGATCCGGCTGGTCTGGCCGTGGGATTTCATGGCGGCCCGCCCGAAGGCCTATAATGCGGCAAATCGATAGCGAAAATCAAATGCCGTCTGCGCAGGCCATGATCAAAGGCCCGTATCGGCAAAGAAGCCCAAGGCGCAGGCCGCCCCTGTTTTTACACTTGTATTTTAATTAGAAAGGATTTACCTCATGTCGACTCGAAAGCAACTCAGAACCCTCGTTGAAGCGCGCCGCGGCATCATTGTCCCGGGTGCCTTCAATGCCTTGTCGGCCAAAGTCATTGCCGATCTCGGGTTCGAGGCCATCTACGTCACCGGCGCCGGGGTCACGAACATGTATTTCGGCCTGCCCGACCAGGGATTCATGGGATTGCATGAAATCGCCGAGCATACCGCCAGGATCCGCGACGCCGTGGACGTGCCCTTGCTCGTCGACGCCGACACCGGATTCGGCAATGCCTTGAATGTCAGACACACCGTCAAGGTCCTGGAGCGGGCCGGCGCCGATTGCATACAGCTCGAAGACCAGGTGGCGCCCAAGCGTTGCGGCCACTTCTCCGGCAAAGACGTCATTTCCACCGAAGAGGCCGTCAATAAGATCAAGGCCGCGGTCGACGCCCGCCAGGACCCGGATTTCCTGATCATGGCGCGTACCGATGCGGCGGCGACCCTGGGCTTTGAGGCCGCGGTGGAGCGGGCCGAGAAATTCGCCGAGGCCGGCGCCGACATCCTATTCGTCGAAGCCGTCACCAAGGCCGAGGAAGTGCAGGCCCTGCCCAAGCGCCTGGGTAAGCCCCAGCTCATGAACATGGTCATCGGCGGACGCACGCCCATCTTCAACGCCGAACAGCTTGGCGAACTGGGCTACGGTATCGTGCTCTACGCCAACGCGGCGCTCCAGGGCGCGGTCGCGGGCATGCAGAAGGCACTGACCGTACTGCGCGATGCAAAAGAAGTGCAGGAATCCAGCGGACTGGTCACGCCTTTCGCCGAACGCCAGCGCCTGGTCGGCAAACCCGAGTGGGATGAACTGGAAAAGCGTTATTCCTGAGTGCGGGAATAACGAAAGGCGCTGACCGGGATCGTTGACTGCAACGCCCCCTTCTGTGCGCGGCGTTGAGCGCGCCGCGCATATCAAGGCATAGCGAACACCAAGCCGGCAAGTCCGCCGCCCACGCCAAAGGATCTGGCCGGCACGGTGTTATTCTGAAGAAAAACAGGGAATGCGTGCCCTGCCATGAGCCCTCTGGCTACCCGTATTTTTGCCTTAATAAGCAACGTGTAAATATATAAAACACAAGTTATATAAAACACAAGTTCCGCGCTTGTCGACAGGCTTGCTGTCTTGCCTCGCCAAGCCTGAAAAACATGAAATCAACGCTTTCCGCTCAGCTGAGTCAACGCCTCTTGAAAATCCGCACGGGCTTGTCCGGGTTTTGCCGCTTTCAACCCCTGCTGTAGCGGGGCAATCGCGCTTTGGCCGGAACTCACAAACAAATTAAAAGACGATGACCGCAGCAGTGGATCATTACTATCCAACCTTGCCTTGATGACAGCATGAATCACGGGTAAGGCAACGTCATCCGGAAGTGGCGCCGCCTGGCCCGCCCCAACCGCCATCATCGTGGCGATCCTTGTACGCTGCAGCGGGTCTGATTCCGCATCAGATACTTGTGCCAAATACAATAAGCCGCGAGCGCCGGATTCCGCGATAAGACGAGCGATGACGCCACGCACATTCAATGATTCAGTATGCGAAAAAGCACGAATTAAAGCATCAGTACCCGCATCGCGATGGCTGGGAAAATCGCCAAGCGTTACGGCAAGCCCTTGTCTCTCTTCATCTGAAGAAGCCTCATCCAATGCCTTGATCACGTTATCCATCACGTCGCCATAATGTGTAAATTCAGGGCCTACCGTCTGGGCAATTTGAATACGGATTGCATTAGATTGGGATAATGAGCCGACCGACACCAGCTTCTCCTTGACCCCGGCCGGCAGCACGGCGCCACGCAGAACCTGGGCTAGATCTCCAACGACACGAGGATCATCGGTTTCCCGAATCGCCTGGTAGATGGCGCCAGGCATTCTGCCAGCCGTCGCCCGCAGCGCCGTCAACAAAAATGCAGGGGTAGGCTTGACTTTAATCTGCGATAAATGCATGAGCAAGCCACGATTCATCACCTCACTGCTCTGCGCGTCCAGCGCCATGAATATCCGAACAAGCGGGGATTTCCACGCCTGTGGCACAGACCCGGACAAATCCCTGGCCCATGCAAGCAGAAGTTCATTCGATAGCGATACCCGACCATCGCCTCGCTGACTCGCAACTGCTGGAGACCAGACCGCATCTGCCAGCGCCTGAATGATTCGACCCTTTTCTTGCGTGTCTATCGCAAGCAGGTACTGTGCCGATAGCGTGGAAATCGTATCTATCCCGTTGGATGATGTTTCAGGCCGATGTCTGTCAGGAACTTGGACATCCCCCTCGCCAGCAATAGCGAACCCGGTCGATAAAATAATATAAGCTGCGCAGCACGCGGAAACCAGCGTTCTACATGCCAAATACCAACGCGCGCGAGCAGGCGCGCTCGGAAAGGCATTGATTTGCTTGCGAGTCGTATTCAAGGGCGCCACATGAATTCCTTTTGCATAATTTATGTATTATCCGCTTACCCGGATAGCGGTCGGTCTTGACGTTGTTGTCGGATAGCGAAAATCAGTGCGGCTGCAAGGCGTATAAGCTGAGCCAATCAACCAATCGATGATGAAGATAACAGAGACAAAACATCGAAAGCATCGAAACACCATTGGGAAATAAAAAAAAATCGCTGAACCCTGTCTGTCGGCATATTGCCATGGCACGGCCTCGTCGCAGGTATTGCTTTAAAGCCGCATTACTTTAAATAAATGACCTTGCGATTGACTTGCCGTGGCATGACAACGCCAGCCATCGCCATAAAAACCAGCCATCTTGGCGGCATCCGTCCCGAGGCTTTCGAGAACGTCGCGGCGTGACGCTGGCGAGTTTCTTAAATCTCTGAGCAGTCCAATACTAACAAGAAAATAGAAATTAATTTACACAAAATTTACACAGGAATAAGTATTCTTAACGTGTCTCAACGACTTGCTACGTAGCGGTGATTCTGTATTTACTGCTATTCGTCGCTCATAAAACATGATGCTTTCCGAAACTGATTATTTAGATAGCAACGAGATTTATTTCTGGACTAGTTCAGACATTATTGAGGGCCGATTTTCCGTTCGGATATATTTTGATAAAAAGCGCATCATGCAAGCGGAGCGTCAAATGCAAAAAATTTTAAGCAAGAATTTCTCGACTGCTCCGTACAACGTACGCTGTGAGGGTAGAAAGACGCTTTTCCTGGTTGAAGTACCGAAAAATCAAATCAATTTATTCCTGCACGCCATTATCGCAGGGCTGCCTGAGGCCGAAATAGGCAGCATTACATTAAACAATCGTTGAAGTACAAATAGCCTGATGCAACGCATGAATTTCTCTATCGTACTTCTGTGTAAATAGAACGCAAATAATTTTGGCAAAAAAGTGAAGATAACAGACCTTGACCCAAACTGCTCAGTCCAAACAACGCAATTCGTATTGCGTCAAGTTTCCGATATATTGTATGTATCCATCGACAATGACATGAATATTTTCGTTTGCGGCCATGAAGTATCTATCGCATTAGGTGGATTCAGGCTAATGGTCCTATCAGATCTTCTAGAAAAGGATAATACCCTTCTACAGCTGCCTGAATTTGAATTCGGCGATTCTTTCTTCAGAAGAACCAAAGAAAACGATTGGGAAAAAATTGGAAAAATTGAGCATATAAATAGCCCTCTGCAAAATTGAAATCGCCTTTCAAAACCATCCAGACCTATCGACAAGAATCTGCTGGGTTGTACAGTTCCTTGTCTCTTAGGTTGTAGCGCTACATAGTGCTTCCATGACAAATACGCTGGTTCCAGCTTGGAGAAGTGATGTTATTTTCTGGATCAATCCCCGCCTTGGTTACACCTTTCTCCAATAGGGCTTATCATCCTGGCACATTGAAATCATTGATTCAATGGCACATTCGGGAAGGATCAAGCGGACTTGTGATATGCGGCACGACTGGAGAGAGTCCAACGCTTAATCTTGAGGAATATGCTCATATTTTAGATGATGCGGTAAAGTTTTCTGCGGGACAGATACCGATTATTGCAGGCACGAGCTCTAACAGCACCAGCGAAGCACTTGCCTTACAACGCATCGCGGAAAACGCCCGGGTAGATGCAACCCTCCATGCGACTGGGTATTACAACAAACCGACACCGCCTCAAATCATTGAACATTACCGCGCATTGGATCGCGCCACACATCTACCGATTATTGTCTACAACATACCAAGCCGAACAGGCCAAGAACTGGATATCGCGACTGTGGCAACACTGTCGAATCTCAGACACGTGGCTGGCATTAAAGATTCAACCGGCAATATGGCTCGGGTGTCTCTTGAAAGGTTAGCAATCCCCAAACCATTTTCATTTCTTTCGGGGGATGATGCAAGCAGCCTGGGATATATCGCACATGGTGGAAATGGCTGTATCTCGGTAACGGCGAACATTGCTCCAGCCCTATGCGCCGACATGATCAGTGCCGCCCGGAAAGGCGATATACAGAAAGCCAGGCTGTTGCATGATCGCCTGATGCCTTTACATACGGCGATTTTTTTAGAACCCAATCCTGCGGGTGTGAAATATGCCATGGCCAAGCTCGGACTATGTGCTAACGAGTTACGCGCGCCACTAATGCGTGTCACGGAGGACGTACGCTTACGTATCGACGTAGCGATGAAGACCGCAGAATTATCATAATCCATTGGTCTGCCAGGGCAACAAATGAATACTAACACTCGACAGATCAAGACCGAACACGAAAGCTCCATGCTCAATGACAAGCGGTCATTTTTTCAGTAGGCGGAGAGCACCTTCTGGATATCCGCTATCTGCTCCGGGGCAAGCGCGCGCTTGGGAAGCACCTGATAACTGTAGTCCGACAGGATAAAAAGGAAAAGATGGCGATCCTCCCGCCACTTCGCATAGTCCCCCCACGGAATGCGGTTATATATTCCCGGCTGCTCAGCCTGGTAGGCACTTTCATCCCAACTGGCCGTGACGGGCTGACGCAGCAGCTTGTCCTGCCGGAAGCGGCGGCGAACCACAATTGGTCCTAGCACTAGCGGAACCACGAACGCCACACTGAAGACCACCGCCACCGAGACGAAGGCAAATAACGGCAGCTTCTCAGACAGTCGAGGCCAAGGCACGCCGATCCAATAAAGAAAACCCAGCAATACCGCCATTGCACCGCCCCATATCGCCAACATCCTGGCCATGGCGCGAGGCTCCCGCAGCCAACTGAACACATGGAGACACCCCGCAAGGCGCAGGTCCTGTTCGCTGAGCGTGAATGTTACCTGCCGATTCATACGAGCCTCATTATTTGCGTCTTTCATTGTGGAAATCCGGGATTGCCTATCAAAGGCACGGTGAGCCAGGCACGCCCCAAGCCGGTAGCCAGACGCGCCTACGCCACGGCCGCACCCGGCGTATTCACAAACGCCCCCCTCCCGGGACCGCTGGAGCCAATTACCCTGCTCACTTGAACCGTCGACAGCCATCCACACCTTACGATGCAAGCCTATTTTATCCGTATTACGCTTTCGACCCAGCCGGGACAGGCTATCGCCGCCAATCGTGATAGCCTGACTATCTGTACCACACGGCGCAGGCGCGCTGCTGCTTCACTCGACGTCGCTGGAGGTCGGATCGCCACGTCGTGGCAGATGAGCGCGCGCAGTTATCAGAAGAGAACCACAACCACGGCATGGCTGTGCGGCCCGGTGAGCAAGCGGCTGCTGACAACCGAATCCGCCTATCCTCTGCGCCAATCTCGACTATACTCAATACGCATCTGTGATCAAGAAAGAGGTAGACATGTCGAGCGACCCAGCAACCGGAGCCGAATGCAGGGAGACACGCCAAAGCGCAGCGGAGGGAGAATGGGCGCAAAACTCTGGGGCCACGTAGCGATTGCGGCATGCTTATTCGCGACAACCCATGGCTGGGCAGGAGCGCCTCAACAGGGTGAATTGGCGGCCGCCAGCGGCCAGGAAGTGGTCGAATCCTGCTTCAGCCACCCGCAAGGCGCCACGGAAATCGCCATCGTCTCCGCGACGTTCGGGCCGGATGGCTCGCTCAAGGCCAAGCCCGAGATTATCCGCAAGGGCGAAGGCCCGCTCAACAACGCGTTCGCGAACGCGGCGGTCAGAGCAATCCTCAAATGTGGGCCCCGTCTCGCCGATCTTGGGCTGCAGGGCAAGCTCACGTTCAATTTCGTCCCGCCTGGCCTGCCCCCTGCCACACATGCCAGTCTATCCATCGAAGCGCTGGCTCCCGAGCGCCTGGATCTCATGAAAAATGCGGCTGATCAACTTAAGAAACTGATTGAACGCCGCACGCAATCCGGCGCGTCGCTGCATCCGACATCTCCCGACATCGCAAAACTTCTCGCCCCGCTGTGCAATGCGGGCGAGGCTGCAACCCTGCCGGGATCATCGACCGAGAAATATGCATTATTGAGCAGATATGCCCGATACGTAAGCACGGTAATGGAGGTCTATAGCGATATCGCTGACCGGAGTTCGCAGCATGCTGTCACACAGCATATGCGCGCGCTGGGATCTTGCGTGGATACCGTGTTGTGGTCCAACCGTGCCGTGATCGAAATGACCCGCCGCATTTTTTCCGAATCTCCCGATCTACTGGATGATCCCAAAGCCAAGAATATCCGGGAAAATATCCAGTTTTTCTCTGAACAAGTGATAGCAGGCGTACTGGAGGCATTTCGGCTAAAAGGCATCGGACCGGCCTGGTGCGAGGCCCGGCTGGCAGCGCTGGTCGCGCTTATGGACGTGGCAACCCCCACGATGTCGTCACAACAAAGAAGGAGTTTGCGCGAGGCTGTGCGACTTGCGCAAAGCTGCGGGCCCGAAGCAAAGCTGGGGCTACAACCTGTCTATAATAACCTTGAACGCTAGTTCGCATGAGTCAAGCTGGGATCATTCATCTGATACCGGCATGATTGAAAAATTTTCGTACAGGTACAATGGCTTTAAGTTCAAAAAATACAACGACGATGCATAGTGCGGGAGAGATGCACCTTCGCTCGGGGAAGGCTCAAATTTTGATGCACAAAGATGGCACTGTGTGTCTAAGTGGGAAACGCTTATTTCTTGATTTTGAAGAGGTTGAAATTAACGGTGATAAGAAGATTGTAATGAATAGCAAAAAAATAGACTTAAATTGAGAGGCTGTGTATGAACCGCATAACATCTATTTTTTCATTTATGCTGATGATGCTAATGAATTCAGCTCTGGCCCAAACTTGTATCGCCGATATGACGAGCTTTGATTTTATGCAAACATCTCCAAATAAATCCCATGTTGGCAGCATTAATGAAATTAAGTCAACGTACAAAAAATTTATTGAAAAAATCGGCGAACCAACAATTTATAAAAAAACATCATTATTTTTTGTGACGAGCGATTTTGAGAACTTTAGTCAGACCCACTGTGAAGGTGAGAAATGTAGAGGCACTGATATATTGAAAGGGTTAAATGAGTGCTCATTGGAAAATAATAAAAGATGCTATCCAATAGCTGCCATTTATAAGCAGAAATTATATTGCTTGCTCGAACCATCCTTCAACGAATATCACGACTATAAACCTTTCAACCCATTCGATTAATCGGTGGAATATGACAATGCAATTTCCATACGGTAACGATTTAAACAATCCCGGTTCATGGGCTGGTTTGCCAAATGCAAAAGCTGAAAACTATATGATTGCATACCATTCTGGTCTGGCATTTGGCATAGGATCTCATACATTCCTCTTCTTTGGCATGGAAAGCCTTTGTGCATTTTCAGCTACTCTACTTGGAGGAGGTTTATCTGTAAGTTATGGTCTTTCTGATGCAACGAAACGGGTAAATCGAGGTGGGGGTCAATCCAATAAGTATTCGCTTGAATTTGACGTGTCAGAATCTTTAAAACGCATCGAAAAGGGAAAAGAAATAAAAGATGCCTATGATTGGTCCACTTCACTTGATGATATTAATTCGGCTCATCAGATATACAAACTTCTTGCGAGCAACATAAGCACTTTTAACGCAAGTATACCGTTTTCCGCTAACGATCTTTCTGGAACCGGTGGCGTCGTTTCTGGAGTAAAAGCAGATGTACTTATTGGTAGTGCGTCATATTATCTAGCTGATGCTGCCCACCTTTTTACCGAAGCTCAAGCATATAACATAACAAAGGAAGCAACTTTGCTATCTGCTTCACTGGGGCAATTAGGCGGCGTGTGGATATTAGAGAAGCCATATAACTTATGGGATGAAATAGCATATTCAAAAAAAGATGAGTAACCCCTGATTTCGGAGCGTTTGACCATGAAATTATCGTCTGCATTTTTCCGACGCCTTATGATTGGCACAAACATGGCCGTGCTGCTGGGCTGCGCCAGCGTCGCCTCTGGGGAATACAGAATTGATACCCTTTCCAAACCTGTTACGCTGAAGGCGATCCCTCGTTCCGATAACGGCAAGCTGGTGGGCATGGAGGTTGAACTGGGCAATTCATATCTGCGCTATCGCTCCTTTAAAGGGCAATTGGCGCTGAATTATGCTGGCCGGTTTAATGCCAGCCGTCTACCAGCCGCCAAACAAAAACGCTACAGCCATGGCATGGAAGGCGGTGCCATCTATGAAGTTAAAAATGCGCGTCAATTCCTTGCTGAGAATAAGGAACGTCTTTTTCTTGGTAGCGACGTGACACCAACCTTCGTTACGATTCAGAATGGACAATACGTTGATGGAAAGCCAGCGGTATGGGTTTGTGTCCTGTCTTCGGAAAGTATGAAACAATACTACGAAACACAAATCGGCCATGAACGGTGCGATGCTTTTCGATATTCACAAGCAACGCAATATTCCAAAAATCTCTCTGACCACTGAGTAAAGCAGAGAAAATCCACCCACCCAATAGAAAAAGACAGCGCTGACTGACACCCATAAGAGCTATTACTGTTTTTCTATCTTGCGTTAACTACTCTATGGAAACCACAAATGATTATGCTGTCAGACGCCTCTTTGCGCAACACACTAGAACCGGTGGTAATTGTGATGGACGCTTTTAAGAAAGCCTCTGGCTGGCAAGTTATCTATACAGCCTGGACTGCTTCGAAACCACGATATCGCTGGTATTTTATAGGTCTTTCAACAATTTTTTTAGCGTTGGGTATTTGTTGCGTCTGGCTGAATAATATTTGGCTTTTTATATTGGCAGTTACTATTGAAATTCTTGGACTGTTGATTTTTCGTTTTCTAATCATTGACCGCTATCCCCTTAGTCATACATATAGTAAGCTAGATCGCCACTTCGGGCTACGTCATCGCTTTCGTAGATATTTAATATTCCGGAGTTACTTGCAACAGGAAGACATAGACTTAGATACAATAAATAGAGTTCAAAGACTTTTAGTTTCCGAAGCAAGCCGCCTTGAACCAGGAGAATAAAGACGAATTTACAGCAGCCATGCTAAAAGCCATCAATAGCATGATGCTGGACATGTTGGCAGCAATCGCCAGGAAAGATTACCAGGACCGAAGACGACGCCAGGCCGAGGGCATAACTAAAGCAAAAGGAGAGGGGAAGTATAGAGGGCGGCAGGCTGATCAGATCTTGCATGACAAGATCGTGCAACTGCGCATTGGGAATGGGATGAGTATTGCAGATACCGCAAAATTGGTCGGCACATCGACCCGAACGGTGATTAGAGTGTGCAAACAGCAGGAAGCACAAAATGCTGGGAAAGAACGATAGAAAAGGAAAAGAATCGCAGTCAGATCAACTTGTAAGCGAAAATCTGGCCGACTGGTTCAAGAAAAATATTACTGATCCAGACATGATCCGATGGTATGTGGAACAGCTACAAAGCCATACTGATTTAAAAGCTAATAAGCCGGATACAGAAAATTGAGCAGAGCCAGTTTTTAGTTTATAGTCAGCTTAGCACCTGACGGACTATAAATAAAGGGGTGAAAATGGCTGTAGAAAAACACATCATTGGAGGCTCAGACGGGTGGCTTAACGTGCGACGAGAGCCAGAAGGGGCATTGATCGCCTTGCCGGAATATTTGTTGGTTGAATATGAAGCCACTCATGTTGGTCGAGACTATTTCAAGGTATTGGAAGGCGTAGAGAAGGGGAACCGGTTTACGGTCAAAGAGGGCAACCTTAAGCATGGACGACCTGTTTATCGACCGGCTGCCAATTTGAAATTTGATTTATCGGCTGAAACCCTGACGTACCCAGGCGGGACGATCAGGGCGATTACCTCATCATCGAAACCAACACCGGTTGGTACACATCCGATTCAAATTGCCGATTTTCCTCATGGATCTAACCCGGCCTATGGCAGCCACTCACGGTATTACAAGACCTGGTTTTATCTTGGCAAGGGTAGGGCCATTGCATTTAATAATGATCGTTATTTGCATACCGGCATGGTCAGCGACGGGTGCGTGACCGTAGACCCATCCAGTTGGACAGATTTATACCGCTATCTCATTCTTTGCAGGAGAAATGATGCGACAAATATTGGCACCATTACTGTTGTTCGCTAGTGCTGCCTACGCCGCAGATGGCGCAGCGCCCCTTAAACATGACATGCTGACAATTGAACAGTTAGAAGATGCTGAGTATGTCAAAAGTTGGTTAATGCAAAAAAATCGCAAAATCGATCAAAAGAGCATCGACTATTTAAACAAAACTGCGAAAGAGAAAGAGCGAATCGGCTATTGGGATGCTGCGGCTAAAACCTACGGGGAAAGTGCGCTTTTGTACCCTAGTCCCGAGGCGATTTTAAACCGGGCGAATGCCTGGTACAAAATGCTTAAAAGGATCAGGGAAAGGGATAAAGAGCTTGAGCAAAACAAGTTTGATGACATGAGCCGTCTACTTAAATATTACAGATCCGCTGCCGCTGCTGATAGCGTCTTGAACACGCTTTCCGACCCTCAAAAAGCAGAAGTTCAAACCAATATTGAATGCCTGGAAAAATACACAACGACCAAGCAATTCCAACCGAACTGTGAGGTATTGACAGCTTACGGAATCACGAAATAGTTAGACTAGCCAGAGCCTTGGGAACCTGATTAGATGGCACCAGACGAATCGCCATAGCCGCAGACATGGACCAGAAGCCGCCAATTACGACTCCAATGAGGGCACGACCGGTCATGTACGTCAAGTAGTTAGGCGCCAACGCTACGATGGCACCGGAAACACCCATCAAGACAGTTAGCACCAGCAGCAACTTCTTGCGGTCCAACGTGCCCGCTAGGGCCGAATTCGACAGGCTGGTTAGCACCGCGAAGACGCCGGAGATTGCGATACCCTGGCCCGCCATCCCTTCGGTGATTTGAAGGTCTGTGGAAATAGGAGTCAGCAGACTGACCGGCATAAACTCGGAGGCGACGAGCGCGAAGACGCACAACGACATGGCAAAAACGCCGCTCCAGTAGGCGGGCTGCACAACATTATCATGCGTGTCAGGATCCCAAAGGTAGTGATTGTCAAATTCATCTTCTTTTACCAAGTAAAAATCTAATGAAATATAAAATTGGTTAGCTGGACTTCCCTTAAGTGCGATAAGCTTGATCGGTTTTCGTGTAGACACGCCATGGCCAATAATGTATTTCATAACGGAACGACCTATGCCGGCTCGTTGAAATTCAGGATGGATGTATAGATGGTCAAGATACAGCTCTGCTGGCCTTTCCCTTAAAACATAAAAGCCGATTGTTCCCTTTCCCTTGTGAAGGACGATCGTTTCATGTGCGCAAAACGAATCTAAAAACCGCCGTCTTGCTCGAACCGGATCAAAACGCCCAATAGCAAGCAGGCTCGGACGCATGGCCTCAACGCGTAAATCTGCTAACGCATCGGCATTGTCTTTTGAAGCTACTACATAGTCAATTTTCACAATAAATTCTCCCGCAAATCAAGAATCGGATACCGAAGCAACTTCTCTCCCACCAGGCACGAATCCCACTGTGATATGGATCGCAATACTGGCCATGAACATACAGAGCCTGATCAAGTGGGCATATTTCACATATTTATACATAGTTGACTATCTCAAATAGCTGCGTTAAACAAACTCTGGAGCAGGACGAGCAGAACAGCTGACACGATCAAGATAGCCAAAGCCGCATTGGCATGAGCGATCCTGCGACTACAGGGATTCAGCGTTAGGGGGTACAAATGCCGGCCACACCGATCTTCTGGAATAGATGGGGTTTAGCCACCGAAGAAGACGGATATGCCGATAGCTTGGAGCGAAACTCGGGGTTGGTGAAGGCAGCGCGAAACGCCTCTGTGGACTCCCACACCGCATAGTTAAGATAGGTTGGACTCTCTCCGATGGCGCGATGAAGCTGCGTCGATATGAAGCCCGGCTGGCGCTTCATGAACTCTGCATCGTCTTTCCAGACGTCCAAAAAGACGGCCTCGTCGGTTACATCCATTGTGAATACGTTTACAAGCACAACCGGTGTTGCATCAATTTCAAGCTGGCGTTGAATAGGAAAATTTTCATCTAAGGACTGTAAGTGAGCCATGGTGAACTCCATTCGATAGTGGGACGTTAATAAGATTAGTCATCTGCTACGGGGCCATGAACTTGCGACATGGCAGTTAAAACCCGAATCGCTGCATCCAGATCAGTGGCGTTGAATCCGGTGGCAATTTCTCCAACATGTTTTTGCCACCGCTCGGTCAAGGCTTGGTAAATCGCCTCCCCCTTGGGCGTGAGCGAATACAGCGGTGATCGCTTGTGCGCTGGGTTGATTTGTGGCCGGACAAGTCCCTCATCGACAAGCAGATTGATCTGTTTCAGAACACCTTGCCGAGTGACGCCCATCGTCGCGGCGATTTGCGGAATGTTCTGAGGCTGCGATGCAATCGAGATAGCACCAAGCACCTGCCAGCGCGCACTAGTTAAGCCATGCGGGTGTGAGAAGTAATTTCCCCATTCAATGAGCTGGCCGTTTAATTTGAAAACGGATAATGCGATGCGGGTCAGGTTTTCTGCCTTGGTCAGATTCATATGCACTCCACTAATATTGACAACCAGTTTACGTTATTGGTAACTGGTTGTCAATATACATGCATTACAACTGAAACTTATCGTCCGCAGCATCCGCGTTTTGGAAACAAGCCAGATCTGGCGTGAAGCAGACATCGCTATAGGTTATCGACATCGAGTTCAAAACCGAGTGACGAAAACGCAAAACTGAATGGCAATCGACAATAATCACCTCCCCGGCACCCCGAAAATGTAACAAGCCCCTTCCCCCTCTTGAAACTCTGCCATTCATCCCTATAATTAGCACTCAGTAGGGTCGAGTGCTAACAGCTTGGCCTCTTTACTTCATTGACTAACCTCTTATATACATTTCAGGAGTTTCTCCATGGCATTGCGTCCTTTGCAAGATCGCGTGATCATCAAGCGCCTCGATAACGAACGTAAAACCGCGTCCGGCATCGTCATCCCTGACAGCGCAGCAGAAAAACCAGATCAGGGTGAAGTAGTTGCTGTTGGTCCGGGCAAAAAAACAGAAGACGGTAAAGTCGTTGCTGTTGACCTGAAAGTGGGCGATAAAGTCCTGTTCGGCAAATATGCAGGTCAGTCCGTCAAGGTAGACGGCGAAGAGCTGCTGGTTATCCGCGAAGAAGAAATCCTCGCCGTTATCAGCTGATCCGGCTTTCGTAATGAACCGCACCCGTGCTGCCTGCCGCAGGAATCGGGGCTATAGAGACTATCAATCAAGGAATTAAACATGGCTGCTAAGCAAGTATATTTCGGTGACGACGCCCGCGTGCGCATCGTCCGTGGCGTAAACGTTCTGGCAAACGCTGTTAAGACAACACTGGGCCCCAAAGGCCGCAACGTGGTTCTGGAGCGCTCGTTCGGCGCCCCTACCGTTACTAAGGACGGTGTTTCCGTTGCCAAGGAAATCGAACTGAAAGACAAATTCGAAAACATCGGCGCCCAGTTGGTCAAGGAAGTCGCTTCCAAGACTTCCGACAACGCGGGTGACGGTACAACTACCGCAACCGTTCTGGCTCAAGCCGTTGTCGAGGAAGGCCTGAAATACGTGGCCGCCGGCATCAACCCAATGGACCTGAAGCGCGGTATCGACAAGGCGGTTGCCGCTGCCGTCACAGAACTGCAAGCGCTGTCACGCCCTTGCACCACCAGCAAGGAAATCGCCCAGGTTGGCTCTATTTCCGCCAACAGCGACAGCTCTATCGGTGAAATCATCGCCAACGCCATGGACAAAGTGGGCAAGGAAGGCGTGATCACCGTCGAAGACGGCAAATCCCTGGATAACGAGCTGGACGTCGTTGAAGGTATGCAATTTGACCGCGGCTACTTGTCTCCTTACTTCATCAACAACCAGGAAAAACAGGTTTCTGCCCTGGACGATCCATACATCCTGATTTTCGACAAGAAAATCAGCAACATCCGTGATCTGCTGCCCGTACTGGAGCAAGTTGCCAAGTCCAGCCGTCCTCTGCTGATCATCGCCGAAGACGTCGAAGGCGAAGCCCTGGCGACGCTGGTTGTGAACAACATCCGTGGCATCCTGAAAACCACCGCCGTCAAGGCGCCTGGTTTCGGCGACCGCCGCAAGGCCATGCTGGAAGACATCGCCATCCTGACTGGCGGC
>JBEBPQ010000041.1:0-21262 GCA_040395835.1 Advenella kashmirensis | reverse complement strand
GTTCTTCCTTAGTTCTTCCTTAGTTCTTCCTTAGTTCTTCCTTAGTTCTTCCTTAGTTCTTCCTTAATAGCGCCTTCGGCTCTCCTCGCTTCTATATTCTATATAGTGCTCCTATATTCCCATCGATAACCCAGATGCCTATGCTTTTATCTCCGTGCTTCGCACCCGCTGCCAATCTCCGGGGCCGGCCTGCTGATACATGGACCGATAAGTAGACCACGCTGCGCCCCTTCCCTTGTATGGCATTGACCCGGGCAGACACCTCTCTTCTGGACAATGCCGGCCTTATGCCTACATGTTTCGCGCTAGCCGCGACGAGATGCGAGCCCCACCCCCGTCGCCGCTTGAAGCCGTCCTCTTGTCCTGACTCGACGACCGTTATATATAGATCGGACTTTATATAGCGCAGCTATAGTCGTGGCGACACTCCCGGTAGTAGCGACACCCCCGGCTTCCGATTCAGCATCTTTGGAGCACCTGTCGCGCCTTTGGCACGGGTGCCAGGGCGTCATGGCCGCGGGCACCCTAGCAGCGATGCTCGCGGATCCAGATCCTGACAGCGACATCGACTTATCGGCGCCGGGCGTCAATGATCGCGGCGTTCACGTGCCACCACGCCAAGCTCAAGGTCTTCGCGCGACCCGGCAGGCTATAATTTCCCCATGAACATTCGTTTTCTGGAAACTTTCGTACTGCTGGCCGAACTGCGCAATTTCCGCATGACGGCGGAGCGCCTGCATACGACGCAAGCGGCGATATCCAGCCGTATCGCCTCGCTTGAGCAGGAGTTCGGCGTACGCCTGTTTGACCGCAATGCCCGGGAAATCTCCCTGACCCCCGATGGCAGCAAGGCCCTGGTTCATGCGGAACGCATGGTAAAGCTGCTCAGAGAAATGAAGGACGACATGCTGGATAAAACCACCTATGCGGGCGTTATTCGCATCGGGGTCATCGAATCCATTGTCCACAGCTGGTTTCCCGAGTTCGTCGCCCGCCTGCATCAAAGCTATCCCCGCCTGAGAATCGAGATTACCAGTGAAACTACCGTTCACCTGACCGAACAGCTGGGCAAAGGGGGGCTCGATCTCGTGTTGCTCGGCAACGCCATCCACACCTCCCAAGTCGAAACCATTGCCCTGGGCAGGCTGCCCATGCGCTGGGTATGCAGCCCCCAGTTGGGCATCGGCGACGAGTTGCTCAGCCTGGCCGACCTGGCCGCGTTCCCTATTGTCAGTTTCGCGCGCGAGTCGGAGCCGTACGCGGACATCGAAAGAATGTTTGCCACCGCCGGCGACGTGTCCTTGCATCTTAACGGCATCTCCTCTGTCGCGACCATGATCCGCCTGGTGCGGGATGGATTCGGGGTGGCCGCGCTACCGCCGGCGATTATCCAGCAGGAATTGAAAGCGCTGGAATTACAATTGCTAAGAACCGATACGGCGCTGCCGCCGCTGGAGCTACAAGCCGCGTTCCGGCACAATCAGGAAAATCCGCTAGCGGAAACCATCGGTACCATTGCCCAGGAAGTGGCGATTTCGTTTGCCCGGCATTACGGGCCCACCGTCGCCCTATGCCCTGACCTGGACTGATTTGATTTGCCATCAACATGACGGCACCGGCTTGGCGTGGAGATTGCCAGGTGCGCCACCGGCGATAACGCCGAACGTCTCGCCTTGGGCTTCTCTGCGGCTTACCGTCACCTCGGCAAATACTAGGGACTTTCCCTAGTAAGCAATGGCTGCCACAGCCAAAACGGGCAACCGCCGTTATCGACACCCACTCCAAGATAGAGGTCTAACCCATTGATATTAATCAAAATTTAATTTTCCACCGGCACGCAAGCGTAAGCTCATAAGAATTTGCAATCAGCATTCCCTATATTTTCTTGTTGGACACGCAAAAACCCGCTACCTACACTTCGCTCACATGATCATCGGCGCGCCGGCACACATACGCGGCACGCGCAAGCCGAAAGCTGATCACGTTCGCAGCAAACCAGGGCACTTGCCCGGATCCACATGGCATCACTCTGCCGGCCGGTAGCACGGGCTGCCGGTTTTATTCAATACAACTGTAGTTGGAAATACGATGAATAGCTCAAGTACTGCTACTCGCGCAAATGCGCAAGCCGAAGGCGTTGATCTGAAGGCGACCTACGCCAAAATCGCCTGGCGCCTCATTCCTTTTCTGGTGTTCCTGTTTATTCTGGCCTGGCTGGACCGGGTCAACGTGGGCTTCGCGAAACTGCATATGTTGCAGGATCTGGAGTTCAGCGAAGCCGTGTATGGCTTGGGAGCCGGCATCTTTTTTATCGGTTACTTCCTGTTCGAAGTGCCCAGCAATCTGCTGCTCGAGAAAATCGGCGCGCGCAAAACCCTGGCCCGCATCACTATTCTGTGGGGTGCCGCCTCGATCGCGATGGCCTACGTCACAACGCCGACGCAGTTCTATATCATGCGTTTCCTGCTCGGCGTATTCGAGGCCGGCTTTTTCCCAGGCGTCGTGCTGTACCTGACCTACTGGTTCCCTGCTGCCTACCGTGCCCGCGTCAATGGACTCTTTATGACCTCGTTCGCGCTGGCCGGCGTGATCGGCGGCCCCTTGGCCGGTCTGATCCTCAATGGCATGCAAGGTGTCGGGCATCTGTCGAACTGGCAATGGCTGTTCGTGATTGAAGGCATTCCCTCGGTCATCGCCGGCTTGTTCGTGCTGATGTACCTTCCCGAAAAGCCCGCCAAAGCCAAATGGCTCACGTCCGCGGAACAACAGGCCGTGAACCAGGCCCTGGCGCTGGAAAACACCCAGGCCGCAGGCAAGCACTTTTCTTTCAAAGACGCCTACAGCAACTATCGCGTCTGGTTCTGCGCCGCCGTGTATTTCTGCATTGTCAGCGGCAATGCCACGATCGCCTTCTGGACCCCATCGATCATCAAAGACATCGGCGTCACCAGCGATCTGATGATCGGCGTGTTATCGGCGATCCCGTTCATTGCCGGCACCATCGCCATGATCTGGAACGGCACCCACTCGGATAAAACCGGCGAACGGCGTCTGCATTGCGCCATCGCGACCCTGATTGCATGTATCGGCCTGACCGGCACCGGCATGCTGCTGCACAATGCCGTGTTCGCGCTCATCGCGCTTACTGTGGCCTCTGTCGGCATTCTGGCGGCGTTCCCGGTGTTCTGGTCCATTCCCGCCGCGTTCCTGGCCGGCACAGCTGCCGCCGGCGGCATTGCGCTGATCAATTCCATCGGCAATCTCGCCGGGTTTGTCGCGCCTTATATGATCGGGTCGCTGAAGACGAGCACCGGCTCGCTGGCATCCGGACTGTATTTCGTTGCCGCGCTTGAAATACTGGCGTCTATCCTTGTCGTCGCCTTCGTCAAAAAGCGCTGATCTCCCCCTAGTCCTTACAGAAGCCAACGCGCACCGTGGCTTCTGTTTCATTCGCATATCAAGAGTCACCATCATGAAACTGGAATTTTCACTTGCCGCAGAGACCGCGACAACCATTGTCGCCGATATTCAAAACCTCATCATTGCCGGCTGGGCTGGCCGTGACCAGCAGGCCATTGAGCATCACATCGAAGAGTTGGCCGCGCTTGGCGTGCCCCGCCCAAGCGCGGTGCCGTTGTACTACCGTGTCGCGAACAATCAGTTGACCCAGGCACCCGTTATCCAGGCGCTGGGCACGGACTCTTCGGGTGAAGTCGAGGTCTTCGCCTTTACGGTCGACGGCGCCATGTATGTGAGCCTGGCCTCCGACCACACCGACCGCAAGCTGGAAGCGTATGGCGTGGCCGAATCCAAGCAGATATGCGTCAAGCCGGTAGCCACCACCGCATGGTGCTTTGACGACGTTGTCGACTATTGGGATGAACTGGTCATCCGTTCATGGATCGAGGAAAACGGCGCGCAGGTGCTTTATCAGGAAGGTACGCTGGACAGCCTTCGTCTGCCGCAGGAACTGATCAAGGGCTATACGGGCGACCGGACTACGCTGCCGGAAGGATACGGCATGATTTGTGGTACTGTGGGTGCCATCGGTGGTATCAGGTCATCCGCCACATTCAGCATGGAGTTGCACGACCCGCGCAAGAATCGCAGCCTGCGCCATACCTATCGTGTCGAAACGCTGCCGGTGGTCGCGTAACGCCGCTTTTTCGCCGGTGCCTTCGCATATGGCATCGGCTTAATTTTCATTCGTCATTATCGCTTGAACAATGCAACATTCAACTTTTCCCAGTCTGACCTCCCTTGCCCGCGCGCTGGATGACGGCGCCACCTCGTCCGTCGCCTTGACGCAGCAGGCCCTTGCCCGCGCCGGCGACGGAGAGGGCAGCAAAGTCTTTACCCGTGTTTTCAATGCGCAGGCGCTGGCGGCCGCGACGGCCGCCGATACGCTACGCAAGGCGGGCCTGAAGCGTTCTTCCATTGACGGCCTGCCTTTATCCGTCAAGGACTTGTTTGACATCCAGGGTCACCCCACCCTGTCCGGCTCTGTCGTGCTGCGCGATGCGCCCGCGGCCGACGGCAACGCAACCGTGGTGCAGCGTTTGATGGATGCCGGCGCCGTCATTATCGGCACGACCAATATGACCGAGTTTGCCTACTCCGGCCTGGGCATCAATCCGCATTACGGCACGCCCCGCAACCCATGGGAACGCGACGTCGGGGAAGGACGCATTCCCGGCGGTTCCTCTTCGGGCGCAGCCGTGTCTGTGGCCGATGCCATGGCCGCCGCCGCGATTGGCTCTGACACCGGCGGCTCGGTACGGATTCCTTCGGCACTTTGCGGCCTGACCGGCTTCAAACCCACGGCCCGGCGCATTCCAATGACCGGCGTGCTGCCCTTGTCGACCACCCTGGACTCGATCGGCCCGCTGGCCGCCACAGTCGGCTGCTGCGAGACGCTTGACGCCGTGATGTCCGGAGAACGCCACACCCCCGTGGCACCCAAGCCATTGCAAGGACTGCGCTTGCTGTCGCCGTCCAACGCGGTGCTGGACGGCGCCGACGCGCAGGTATCGGCCACCTATGCCGGCATGCTATCGCGCCTGTCGGCCGCGGGCGCCGTTATTGTGGAACAACACGTAGCGCCGTTCGATCAATTGCCGGGCATCAACGCCCAGGGCGGTTTCATTGCGGCAGAGGCCTGGGCCTGGCATCGCAGGCTGATCGCCGACAAGGCCGACGCCTATGACCCCAGGGTAGTATCGCGTATTCTGCGCGGCAAGCAGATCAGCGCCGCCGATTACATCGACCTGATGCAGCATCGTCAAGCCTGGATCCGGGAAGTGCAATTGCAATTGGCCGATGTCGACGCCATGATCATGCCGACCGTGCCTGTGGTTGCGCCCGCCATTGCCGACTTGCGGGACGACGACGCTTACCACAAAACGAATCTGCTCTTGTTGCGCAACCCCACCTTCATCAACTTCCTGGATGGCTGCGCGGTTTCACTGCCTTGCCACCAGCCGGGCACCGCGCCAGTCGGTTTCAGCATCGCCGCGGCGGGCGGGCGGGACCGGACGGTGCTGGCCATTGCGAAAGCCATCGAAAGCCTATTGCAACAATAGTGGACATGTCGGGAATACAACTGCAATAATAATCAACGTATTCCCGGCTACCCGTTTACCGCAAGCCATACATGGCCAATCCTTCCCGACCGGCGCGACTGGCCTGGCCCCCCGGTGCAGGTCAAGGCCATCCGTCCACGGCCGACCATCATCGGCGAAGCATTCCGCGGCCGCCACAGGCCAACCTTTTGCACAGGAGTTGTCAGTATGCGGCAAGCAGCGCGTTCCTCCCTCTCAGTCCGCTGGAAAAGCCTTGAAACCACTGGCCTGGAGCATTTTTCCCTATCCATGCATGCGGACCGGGTCCTGGGCACCGGCGTCATTATTGGCGAGCGTGGCGGCACGCCGTATGGGCTGTATTACCGTGTCGTGGCCGACCTGCAATGGCGGACCCGCGAGGTCCGCGTCGACCTGGTAGACGGGATGGCCATCCATGTTTTTGCCGATGGCCAGGGCCGCTGGACCGATGCGGACGGCAATGCGCTATCCGACCTGGATGGCTGCATCGACGTGGATATCGCGGCCACACCGTTTACCAATACCCTGCCGCTGCGGCGGCTGGGCCTGAAAATTGGCGAAAGCGCCGAGCTGACCATGGCCTATGTGCCAATGCCAACCTTGCGCATGGCGCCCGACGGCCAGCGCTATACGCGTATCGCAGACAATCGCTACTTGTATGAAAGCACCGATCGAAGCTTTTGCGCCGAGCTGGACGTCGACACAGACGGCCTGGTGCTGGACTACCCGACGCTGTTCAAGCGGATAAATTGAAAACGCGTACACCAGCGGGCCGCGCCAGCGCCGCGCGGTATGTTTTCCATTGCGCCGCGCCAGCTTTGCCGGCGGAAAGGGAACGCCCGCCAGTACCCGCGCCTACACCACCAGCGCCGTGCTCTCCTTGATCTTGCCCAGGGCGAAACTGGACCGCATATCCACGACCGATGGATGCTGCATGAGCACATTCATGGCAAACGCGGAAAACGCGGCCAGATCCTGCACCTGCACGCGCAACAGATAATCCATGTCGCCCGACATGGAATGGCATTCGACGACTTCGGGCCAGAGCTGCACATCGCGATTGAAATCCTGCATGGGCGCATGGCTGGAGCCACTGTGCTTATTCAGGCGAATAGAGACAAACGCAATCAAGCCCCTGCCGATCTTGTCAGCGTCCACCCTGGCGGCGTATCCTTTGATATAACCCTCTTCCTCCAGTCTTTTGACCCGGCGCAGACAGGGGCTGGGCGACAGCGCCACCTTGTCTGCCAGGTCCTGGTTGCTGAGGCGGCCGTTTTTCTGCAGCAGGTTGAGAATTAGCCGATCTGTTTTATCCAGTGAACTCGTTGGCATATTTATCCCTAAAATAATCAATAAATACCAAATAATTCCAAAAATTACCTTATATCGGCATTTTTTGCAATCTTCTGCTCCGGCTTTTTGCATAGAATGACTGTTTTCATATAACAACAAATTATGGGAGCAATGCCATTATGAGTACCTCGACCTTCACCCCTTGGGACAATCCCATGGGCACCAATGGATTTGAATTCGTCGAATACACCGCCCCCGATCCGGTCGCGCTGGGCAAGGTATTCGAAAACCTGGGCTTCAAGGCGATCGCCAAACACCGCCACAAAGATGTCACCTTGTATCGCCAGGGCGAAATCAACTTCCTGATCAATGCAGAGAAAGACTCGTTCGCCCAGCGCTTTGCGCGTCTGCACGGCCCTTCCATCTGTGCCATCGCCTTTCGCGTCGACGACGCCACCGCCGCCTATAAACGCGCCCTGGAACTGGGTGCCTGGGGCTTTGACTCGGGCAGCGGCCCCATGGAGCTAAACATTCCCGCCATCAAGGGTATTGGCGACTCGCTGATTTACCTGGTGGATCGCTGGAAAGGCAAGAATGGAACCGGCGGCATCGGCGACATCAGCATCTATGATGTGGACTTCGTTCCCCTGAATCCGGACACGGCAGAACAGGACATGAACTACCAGGGCGCCGGCCTGGAAATGATTGACCATCTGACGCACAATGTTCACAAGGGTCGCATGGCGGAATGGGCCGAATTCTACGAGCGCCTGTTCAATTTCCGCGAAGTCCGCTATTTCGATATCGAAGGCAAGGTCACCGGCGTCAAATCCAAGGCCATGACATCGCCATGCGGCAAAATCCGCATCCCAATCAATGAGGAAGGCACCGAGGAAAAAGGCCAGATTCAGGAATACCTGGACATGTACCGTGGCGAGGGTATCCAGCATATCGCTCTGGGCACCAGCACCATTTACGAAACCGTCGAAAATCTGCGCAAGCAGAACCTGCGTTTTCTGGACACGCCCGACACCTACTACGAACTCCTGGACAAGCGCCTGCCCAACCATGGCGAAGATGTGCCGCGTCTCAAGCAAAACCGCATCCTGCTCGACGGTGGCCCCGATAACGACCTGCTGCTGCAGATTTTTACCGAAAACCAGATTGGCCCGATCTTCTTCGAAATCATTCAGCGCAAGGGCAATGAGGGGTTCGGTGAAGGCAACTTCAAGGCACTGTTCGAATCCATCGAACTGGATCAGATGCGTCGAGGCGTCGTGCGCGCCGTCGAATAACAATACGCTGCTTTGGTAAAAGCCAAAACCGCCGCGCTTTTCCTCAAAAAAGCTGCGGCGGTTTTTTATGCGGCTTAAGCGTTTATCCACAGCCCCCCGGGCGGATCGCCCTTATCCGCGGACCACGGCCGGGATTGTCTGCCGCAACCAGCGGTTAGCGCCGTAACACCTGCATGATGTCGGCAGTCGGTTTGCACAACGCCGGGCGGTCAGCCATTATCCTTCAGCCGGCTGGCGTGGCGCTTTCTGAATTTTTCCACTTTGGGCGAAATGACAAACGCGCAATACGACTGGCCCGGATGTTGAATGAAATAATCCCGATGGTAGTCTTCCGCCGGCCAGAACGTCGCGGCGGGCAGCAGCTTGGTCACGATGGGGTCCTGAAAGTCGGCTTGTCTTTGCGTCATGACCTCGTTTGCCGTCTCGCGTTGCGCGTCCGACTGCCAGAAGATCGCGGAGGCGTATTGCGGCCCCACGTCATTGCCCTGACGATCCGGCGTGGTCGGATCGTGAATCTCGAAGAAAATATCCAGCAAGTCGCGATAGCTGATCTGGTCCGGATCGAACTGGACCTGGACCACCTCGATATGGCCCGTGTCCTTATTGCACACCTGCTCATAGCTGGGGTTGTCCACATGGCCGCCACTGTAGCCCGACTGCACGGCCGTGACGCCCTGCAATTGCTGGAATACGGCTTCGGAGCACCAAAAGCACCCACTGCCAAGAATTGCGGTTTCTGTTGTCATAACGGTGGTCCTTTCCTTGTTGCGCCAGGATGGTTGCCCCGGCGGATACTGCGCCGGCAACCCTGGCTGGTTTCGAGGTGGCGCGGCGATGCGCGATGCATCGCCGCGCTCAAGATCATGACGTGAAGTCGTATTGCGTCGATCTGTTCAGGAGCGTGCTGAAAGTCGTATTCATGACCATATTCGGGGCCATCAAGATCGTTGCGCGCTCAATCAACGATTTACCCTGAAATTTATTTTCCAAAACATGGCCGGCCTGGCTCACAAGTGCTCCGCGCCGGTTCGTCCGCCTTGATTCATATGCCAGCAAGGCAACGAATTTTCAAGGTTTGGCGATCCCGCTCGCCTGGCCCAGGGACAAGATCCATTGGGCCAGCGCCTGGCCTTCTTCTTCGGTGACCTGGGGTTGCGCAGGCATGGGCACGGCTCCCCAGCGGCCCCGGCCCCCTTTGCGAATGCTATTGGACAGATAGGTGACCATCTGCTCGCCCCCCGCTTTGTAGCGGTCGGCGATAGCCGCAAAAGGCGGGCCCACGCGCACTTTCTCCACCTGATGGCAACCCATGCAGATATTGTCTTTGGCCAATTGCATGCCATCCAACGGCTGCGCACCCGCCGCCTGCATGCCGGCACAGGCGACCACGCCCGCACAGGCAAGCACTTTTTTCATGATTGCCACGATTTTCTTTTCCGTCTTCACAATTAACTTGCCTATATTTTACCTGAGCCCGCACAAAGCCGTGGTCCGCCCTTTATACTGCCAACTTCACCTTTGCTTTTTAGTTCCTATGATTGCATATCCAGAATTTAATCCCATTGCACTTGAGATCGGACCGCTGAAAATTCACTGGTACGGCCTGATGTACGTTGCCGCCTTCGCGCTGCTTTGGCTACTGGGCAAGTATCGTATCAGAAAAGGTATGGTCAGGCTCACGGTTTCCGAATTCGAAGATCTGATTTTCTACGGCGTCATGGGCGTCGTCGCCGGTGGGCGCCTGGGCTATGTGCTGTTCTATCAACCAGGTTACTACTTCTCCAACCCGCTGCATATTTTCTCGGTTTGGGATGGCGGCATGTCCTTTCACGGCGGCCTGCTCGGTGTCCTGATCGTGATGGCGCTGTTTGCCCGCAAGAAAGGGTTGACCTTTTTCGAAGTCGCGGACTTTATCGCGCCACTGGTTCCGCCAGGCCTTGCCATGGGCCGGATCGGCAATTTCATCAATGGCGAACTGTGGGGCCGCGCCACCGATGTCCCGTGGGCCATGGTCTTTCCACAGGGCGGACCGATTGCACGCCACCCTTCGCAGTTGTACGAGATGTTGGCAGAAGGCGTGTTGTTGTTTGCCCTGGTGTGGATTTTCTCCTCTAGGAAGCGCTGGGTCGGACAGACCAGCGGCCTGTTCATGGCCGGCTACGGCGTCGCCCGGTTCCTGGTGGAATACACGCGGGAACCGGACAGTTTCCTGGGCACGCTCAGCCTGGGCCTGTCGATGGGTCAGTGGCTGTCCTTACCCATGATCCTGGTGGGGATCGCAATCTTTATTTGGGCAACAAAAAGATCTCTCCCTCCATCGACAGCGTAACGGTTTCCTTGCCCGCCTCGATGGCGGGGCCGGCCTTGCCCGCTGCGCTCATCGCCATCATGCGCGGCTCGTAGCGCGGGGGCTCGCCGGCATCGCCTAGTCGTAAGGCCTTGATCCTGTATCCGCCAAATTCCAGCGCCTGCGCGGCGTCCTGGGCACGAGTCTTGAATGCCTGGGTGGTCGCCGTCAGCAGGCGCTTTTCAATGACCTCACGCGCTTCCCTGGAAAGCGAGAAGCGAATCCCGTCCAGCGCCATGTCTTCTTCCACCGAACCGGCAAACTGGCTGGCCTTGTCGGTATTTTTGGAAGTGATCAGCAACTCGCCGCGAGCAACCCAATTGCCGGGCTCGCCAGCGGCCTCATCCTTGCCTGCCGCCGCCTTTACCGGACGGTTGTCATTGCGCTCGAACCAGATCTGGTAGGCGCCGGTCTTGACCTCCAGTTCCTTGTCGGCCTTGGCCTTGTCACGCACCTTGTTCATGGCCTCGTTGACCGCCCGCGACAATTCCACCTGGTTGTCACCCCGCAGTTCCTTGCTCAAGGTCAAGGTAACGGTATCCTGCGCGACGGTTTCAGATGCCGAGGCGCTGAGCGACAAAGTCGGTCCACCGGCCTGGGCGCCGGCTTGATCGGCAGGGGTTGCAGCCCATGCCGCGACAGCGGGCAAGGCAGCGGCGCTGCAGGCTAATACGGACACAAGCGCCGCCTTGGATAGAACAGATCTGGGAAATACGCGTTTCATACCGCCTCCGGCAAAAAAAAAACGAGCCATGACAGCTCGTTTATTAGAATAATGGCCCCGCTTGTACCGTCTAGGCCGGCACCTCGAACCCTTCAGTTCAAAGTTGGTTACCTTCAACAGAGCGTCGGGTTCATCTGACGAGAGACGATCACACCAACTCTGTAATCCAGCGACCGTTGCCATAAGCATAGGTAAGAGATGAAAAGCCAAGTCACGAATACAGCAGGGACAAACTGGTAGGTTCAACTTTACCGAAAAACAGGGGAAAGTGAAACCAGGTAAACGGTTAAGGAAGTTAAAGTTTTTTCAGATCGTTAAGGCCCGAATCCAACAAGGTATTGAGTTCCTCTATTTTACTCTTGAAATCGCCATATTGCATACCACCAAAAGCACCGTCGGGGGCTTTGACCGACAACATGTCGGAAGCCATCTGGATGCAGGCCATCACGGCGATACGTTCATTGCTGGCCGAATTCATGCCACCCGACCCCTTGATCTTGAGCATCAGCTGATCGGCAACGCGCACCGCCGCCAGCAGTCTCTGTTTTTCGTCGGGGTTGCAAGCCAGGGAAAAATCGCGGCCGAGGATTGAGACGTCTACGCGTTCCATTATTAGTTGACTCCTTCTGACGTATTGCCTGGCAGGTTGGCCAGCACGCGCTCCACCTTGTCGCGCGCGGTTCTGGCGCTTTCGCGCAGCGCATTGGCCTCATTCTTGGCTGTGGCCAGCTGTTGCTTGGCGCTTTGCAATTCCGAGGTCATGTTTTCCAATGTCTTGCGCAATTCGATATTTTCGCTTTGCGCCTGCTCGCGGATCCCGTTGACTTCCTGGTCGTGATTGGCCAGGCGCTCGCTGATTGCCTTGAACTCGTCTTCGCGCTGGTCCAGACGCTGTTGCAAATCGGCCCGTCCGCTTTCCGCCTGTTTGAGTTTGGCAGCCACGGATTCCCGTTCAGAGGCAAGCTGTTTCGTAAGCTGAACCAACTGCCCGATGCGGACAGCAACTTGATCTAAATCCTGAAGCATAGTGGTATCACATTCTCGAAATATGCGGCCACGCGTAAGGCAACGCGGTGCACACGGATTTAATAAAGAGATTGAATTTTACCTGTTCTGAACCATATTTCCAAAATTTCACGTCAAACAGGTACTATTTACCTTCCTACTATTCCCTATTTTCCACTTTTGTTCAGGTGCATCATGGCTTCGGTTACAGAAAAACACTACGACACGGTCTCTCCGCAGAAACTGGCTTTCATCGGACTCGGCGTCATGGGATTCCCCATGGCCGGACATTTGGCCCGCGCCGGGCACGACGTTACCGTGTACAACCGGACGGCAGCCAAAAGCGAGCAATGGGTCAGCGAATTCGGCGGCAAAAGCGCCCCCACCCCGGCGCAGGCCGCGGCTGGCGCCGATATCGTCTTCTGCTGCGTCGGCAACGACAATGACTTGCGCAGCGTCACCACAGGCGCCGACGGCGCCTTCGGCGGCATGAAGGCCGGCTCGGTGTTTGTCGACCACACCACGGCTTCGGCCAATGTCGCGCGCGAACTGGCCCAAGCGGCCAAGGCCGGCGGTTTCAGCTTTGTGGATGCCCCGGTCTCGGGCGGACAGGCAGGTGCAGTCGGCGGCGTGCTCACCATCATGTGCGGCGGCGAATCCGATATCTTTGACCGCATCAAGCCCGTGGCGGGTCATTTCGCCCGCGCCGTCACGCTGCTGGGTGAACATGGTGCCGGCCAGCTCGCCAAAATGGTCAATCAGATCTGCATCGCAGGCCTGGTGCAGGGATTGTCGGAAGCCATCGCCTTCGGCCAGCGCGCCAACCTGGACATGAACGCGGTGCTGGATGTCATCAGCAAGGGCGCGGCCCAGAGCTGGCAAATGGAGAACCGCGGCAAGACCATGGTGGAAGGCAAGTTTGATTTCGGCTTTGCCGTCGACTGGATGCGCAAGGACTTGGGACTGGTGCTGGACGAAGCCAAGCGCAATGGCGCGCTGCTGCCCGTCACCGCCCTGGTTGACCAGTTTTATGCCGAGGTCCAGCAGCAAGGCGGGCAGCGCTGGGACACCTCAAGCCTGATTACCCGCCTGACGCCTCGCGAGTCATAACGGCATGGCCTGCCCCGGGGCGACACCCCCCGGGCACCTCGCCTTGCCGCCGGCAAGGCACCGCACCAAAACGACAATGGCATCGCCAAAGCCGGGAGATCGATTCCGCCTTTGGCGATGCCATTCATCAATTCATCAATCGGAACCAACCGGGCCCGTGTCGGCGCGGTTGCGCGCATTGCGTCGCCAGGCACCGGAACGGCGCCGCGCCGCTTAACGGGGAACCAGGACCTTGACCTGCACCTGGATGGCCGTTTCCTGCCGCGCGCGCCCGGTCCCGCCTTGCGCTTCAGCGCGTTGCGCCGGCGCCCGTGCGCCGGTGGAAGTGCGCGCGTTGTCAGGCGTGCGCCGCGGCGCGCCCTTGGGGTTTGCCCGATTGCCGCCGCCCGGCTTTTTATTGTGGCGCGCCGCATTGCCGCCTTTTGACGGCGTACCCTCTGGCGTGCCGCCAGCGGCAACGACCGGCTTGCCTGCCCCCGCCGGTGCCGCCTTGGCAGCCGGCTGCTTGCGCGAAGGCGCGGCACCATGGCCGGCATTGCGATGGCGCAGATAACGGGACTCCCCGTGACGGCGAAACAGGATATCGGACAATTCCTTGAGCGCGCGCTGATACACATCGCGCTTGAACTCGATGACGACATCCAGCGGCACCCAGTAGGTATGCCAGCGCCACGCATCGAACTCGGGATGATGCGTCGCGCGCAGGCTGACGTCGGAATCCTTGCCGACCAGGCGCAACAGGAACCAGATTTGCTTTTGTCCCTTGTAGTGCCCGCGTGAATCCCTTCTTACAAAATTGTCCGGTACGTTATAACGCAACCAGTCTCGTGTTCGACCTAATATTCGTACATGCTCGGGCTTCAGGCCCACTTCCTCCTGGAGTTCTCGATACATGGCCTGAACAGGCGTTTCGCCGTACTTGATGCCACCTTGCGGAAACTGCCAGGAATGTTCTCGAATTCTTTTGCCCCAAAAGACCTCATTCTTCTGGTTTACGAGGATAATACCAACATTAGGACGGTAGCCTTCGCGATCAAGCATGCGGCCACTCCCATTTTTAAATACAATTGTCTTTGATTATACGTATCTATTTAACCGGTAACCATGTTAGCCTCAAAATTTCACCTAAATACTTTAAAAGAAGCCCCTGCCGAAGCAGAGGTTGTCAGTCACCAGCTCATGACCCGTGCGGGCATGATCCGCAAGCACGCGGGGGGAATCTACACCTATATGCCGCTGGCGCTCAAAACGCTGCGCAAGGTCGAGAACATCGTCCGCGAGGAAATGAACCGCGCGGGCGCCATTGAGCTGCTGATGCCGGTGGTCCAGCCTGCGGAACTGTGGATGGAATCCGGGCGCTGGGTGGAATACGGGGCCGAGTTGCTGCGCATCAAAGACCGGCACCAGCGCGACTTCGTGCTGCAACCCACCTCGGAAGAGGTCATTACCGATATCGCCCGCAATGAAATCCACAGCTGGCGGCAGCTCCCAGTCAATTTCTACCACATCCAGACCAAGTTCCGCGATGAACGCCGTCCACGCTTCGGTCTGATGCGCGGCCGCGAATTCACCATGAAGGATGCCTATTCCTTCGATCGCGATGAAGCCACGGCGCAAGCCAGCTACGACGCCATGTACAACGCCTACATGCAAATCTTTTCGCGCCTGGGCCTGACCTTCCGCGCCGTCGCGGCGGACACGGGCTCGATCGGCGGCAGCCGCAGCCACGAATTCCAGGTTATCGCCGATACCGGCGAGGATCTGCTGGTGTACAACCCCGATTCCCAGTACGCGGCCAATATCGAACTGGCCGAAGCGCCCTGCCTGCTGGCGTCACGCGCGGCGGCGACCGAGGAACTGCGCGAGGTTGCCACGCCCGGGGCGAGCAAATGCGAGCTGGTCGCCGAGCAACTGGGCATTGGCCTGGACAAAACCGTGAAGGCGGTTGTCTTCATGACTACGCCCCAGGAAGCCCCCGGCCAGTTGTGGCTGCTGATGGTGCGCGGCGACCACGAGGTCAATGAAATCAAAATCGGTAAACTGCCTGCGTTCAAGGACGGCTACCGCATGGCGACCGAAGAGGAAATCCAGGAATACTTCGGCACCAAGCCCGGCTACCTGGGGCCCGTCAAACCGCTGAAGGCTATCAATATCCTGGCCGACCGGACCGTCGCCAACATGAACGATTTCGTCTGCGGTGCCAATCGCGAGGGCTATCACATCGCCGGCGTAAACTGGGGGCGCGATCTTCCCGAGCCCGACGTATCCGACATCCGCAACGTCGTAGCCGGCGATCCGGCGATCGGCGAACCCGGCCAGCTGGCCATCCAGCGCGGCATCGAGGTCGGGCACGTCTTCTTCCTGGGTGACAAGTACTCGGAAAAGCTCAAGGCGACGTATCTCAACGAGCAAGGCAAGCCCGAAGCGCTGCAAATGGGCTGTTACGGCATCGGCATCAGCCGGATCATGGCCGCCGCCATCGAGCAAAACCACGATAGCAAAGGCATTATCTGGCCAATGGCCATGGCGCCGTTCGAGGTTGTGATCTGCCCGGTAGGCTGGACCAAGAGCGAGGCGGTGCAGGCACAGGCGCGCCAGCTCTATGACACCCTGCGCCAGCAAGGCGTGGACGTGATTCTGGATGATCGCGACGTGCGGCCAGGCGTGATGTTCTCTGAATGGGAACTGATAGGTGTTCCAATTCGTATCACAATTGGCGAACGCGGGCTTAAAGATGGTATCGTCGAAATTCAGGCTCGCAACGCCGTCGAAGGGATGAAAGTGCCTGTTGCAGAAATGTTAACAACCATCAATTCCCTTTATGGCGAGCTGAAAAACACGTTATGATTTGCTGATTTTCTTGTGTATTTAAACTTTCCGGTTGTGTAGATAGGTCTGATCCGTTGGAAAACTCGTTTCATTATCCCGTCCGCGTTTACTACGAGGACACCGATGCGGGGGGCGTTGTTTTCTACGCCAATTACCTCAAGTTTTTCGAACGCGCGCGTACCGAATGGCTACGCCATCTGGGGGTCAGCCAAAGCGTTCTGGCCGACGATGAAAAATTGCTGTTCATCGTGGTCGACACCCAGGTGCGCTACCGTTCGCCGGCGCGCCTGGACGATCTGCTTTCCATACACAGCCGGATCAGCAAAATGGGCGCCGCCTCGGTGCATTTCGAACAAATTGCCGAGCGCGACGGCAACCGGCTGGTAGAGAGCCAGATCCAGGTTTGCTGTGTAAACGGCCACACGTTTCGCCCCAGACCGATTCCGAAACCTATCCGACAATTATTTCCTTACGTGCAGGACTAGATTTTATGCAACCTACCACCCCTGAAGAGATGTCGATTATCTCGCTGATCGTGAACGCGAGCTTGCCGGTGCAGATCATCATGCTGATCCTGGTGGTCATATCGGTACTATCATGGACCTACATCATCAGCAAGCGCATCGCCCTAAAGCGCGCGCGCAATCAGAGCCGGGATTTCGAAGACTCTTTCTGGAAAGGCGGAGACCTGACCAGCTTGCACCAATCGATTTCGCAAAATAGCGAAGAACAAGGCCCGTTGGCCCGCATCTTCGAGGCAGGCATGGACGAGTTCCTGAAGGCCCGGCGCAACGGCGTGAAAGAAGTCAACGCGCTGCTGGACGGCCCACATCGCGCCATGCGCGCGACTTATCAGCGCGAACTCGATTCGCTGGACTCCAATCTCAATTTCCTGGCCTCCGCCGGCTCCGTCAGCCCGTATATCGGCCTGCTGGGCACCGTGTGGGGCATCATGCACTCGTTCATCGGCCTGTCGGGCACGGCGCAGGCAACACTGGCCGCGGTAGCGCCGGGGATTGCCGAAGCACTGATCGCAACGGCCATCGGTTTGTTCGCGGCGATTCCCGCCGTGCTGGCCTATAACCACTTTTCCAACGACATCGACAAACTGGCCAGCCGGTTTGACAGCTTCATTGACGAGTTTCTGAATATCTTGCAACGTCAGGTTCGCTAATGGCCATTTCAACCAATCGACGCGGCCGCGGGCGCCGCATGAAAAACGAAATGAACGTCGTGCCGTATATCGACGTGATGCTGGTGCTGCTGGTCATCTTCATGGTGACCGCTCCCATGATTACGCCTGGCTTGATCAACCTGCCCACGGTGGGTCAGTCTTCCAATGTGCCCGCAACGCCTGTGGAAGTGGAAATGTCCGAGAACGGCGATATTTCCATCCGTCAGCGCACCGCCGGCAAAGGGTTTCAGAAAATCGACAAGACCAACCTGGTTGACGAAGTCAAGGCACTGGCAGGCACGGAAAGCCCTGTCGTGATTGCCGCCGATGGCAAGGTGCCCTACGAGGAAGTCATGAAGGTGATGGATCAACTGCGAGCCAGCGGTATGACGCGGCTCGGCCTGCTGGTCAACCAGAAAGCTTCCGACGGCAAAAAATAGTCCGACCGCCCTACTTTGACACCCTTTATTTCACTATTTAATGAAGCATTTCGACAATCCTAACGAATTCTACGATGAAGGAGATAATCGCAAAGGCCTGATCGGCGCGCTTATCCTTCATGCTTTGTTAGTGATCGGACTGATCGCCGGACTCTTCACGACCACGGAAGCGCCAACCGGCCCCGTGCAGCTTGAAATGTGGACAGAAGGGGAAAACCAGGTGCTGCAGCCGCCTGCGCAGACGCGTACCCCCGACCCTGCCGAGGAAGACAGCCAGACAGAAGAAGACGAATCGGCCGCGCCGCCGAACGCTGCGGCCAAGGCGGCAGCGGCGGCGGCGGCAGCGCGCGCTGCCGCCCAGGCGCAGCAGTCAAAGCCGGCGGCGAATGACCAGGAAGACCCGGACATCGCGCTGGAGAAAAAACGCAAGGAAGAAGCGCAGAAAAAAGCGCAGGAACTGGCCGATGCCAAGGCCAAGGCACAGGAAGAGGCGCGGCAGGCAGCATTGGCGCGCACCGAAGCCAAACGCAAGGCCGAACAGGAAGCCAAGGAAGAAGCGGCGGCGGAAGCGCGCGCCAAGGCCCGCGCCGAAGCGCAGGCCAAGGCCGAGGAAAAAGCGAAAGCCGACGCCAAGGCCAAGGCGCAAGCCAAGGCCGAAGCCGACGCCAAGGCGCGCGAAGACGCTGAGGCCGAACAAAAGGCCAAGGACGAAGCGGCGGCCAAAGCCAAAGCGGCAGCCCAGGAAAAAGCCAAAGCCGCCGCTGAAGCCAAGGCCAAGGCGGCCGCCAAAGCCAAAGCCGATGCCAAGAAAGCCGCCGAAGCCAAGGCCCGCGCCGAGTCCAAGGGCGATGCGCTGCGCGCGGCCATGCGTGGAGACATTAACAGCACCGCCGGCATCCGCGGCGGACAAAGCGATCGCAACCAGGTTGGCGGCGGCGGCGGCACCTCGGGCTACGCCCGCCTGGTGCAGCAATGCGTCGAACCACGCCTGCGTTTCAGCGGCAACCAGCGCCTGAAAGTCACCTATCGCGTGGACTTCGACGGCAGCCGCACGCCGACCAGCGCCAAGATTTTGGTTCGTTCCGGCAATCCGGCCTTCGACCGCGCCGTACAGGCGGCACTCATGGCTTGCAAGCCGTTCCCGAAACCGCCTGACGGCAACTCGTACGTGACCGGCCCTTACCGCTATACCCCGAACTGACGCCTGCCCGCGATGGCAAGCCCCCAGCCGGCATCGCGGCTTCGGTTTCGCGCCGCTCCGTCACAGAAGCGATCCGGCAAGACGGACGGCCGCGGGACAAACGCCATCTCCCTCCGGTCTCCCGCGAAGCCGGACAGCTGGCAGAAAAGTCGTGAAACATCCTTTGTTTAAACTGCCACGCCGTGGCAGCCTTTATTGATACACTGTCGTAATTACATTCTGCAAGGAGATCGCAGTCATGACTGCATCATTGAAAAAGGGCACCGCTGCCAGTCCCGCCCCCCGTGTGCAGCGCTATCTGGGCATCCTAATGACATGGGCAATGTTTCTTGCCGTCTTCTTTTATTCCTATGCCCAGGCTCAGGTTAACGTGGAACTGCGCGGTTCCGGCTCAGCCAACAAGTTTCCCATTGTCGTAGCCGACTTCGAAGGCCCCAACGGCGCACAAATCGCCAGCATCATTCGGGCCGATCTCACCCGCTCCGGCCAGTTCGACGTAAAGAACGTCGGCATGACGCTGGGCGCCAACGGCACGCCCGATTGGGCAGCCATCTCGCAGGCTGGCGGCACAACCGTTGCCTATGGCTCGGTGAGCGGTGGTGGCGTAGATTACCGTCTGGCCGATGCCGCGCAACAGGCGCAGCTTGATGCCCAGAATATTTCAGATGCGCAAATGCGTCGTCTGGCGCATAAAGTCGCCGACGCGATTTACGAAAAAACAACAGGCGTTCGTGGTGTTTTCGCAACACGCATTGCCTACACAACGGGACGCCAATTGGTGGTTGCCGATGCCGATGGCGAGGGCCGCAAAGTGGTCGCCAGTTCGTCTTCATCGCTGATTTCTCCCGCCTGGTCGCCTGACGGCTCGCGTCTCGCCTATGTCAGCTTCGAGGGCGGCAAACCCGTGGTGTATATCCAGAATCTGGCTACCGGCGGCCGCAGCGTGGCAGCCAACTACAAAGGCAACAACAGCGCCCCTGCGTGGTCTCCGAACGGTGGGCAGCTTGCCGTGGCCCTCAGCCTTAACGGTATTTCGCAAATTTACCTGGTGGGCGCGGGTGGCGGTGGCAACCCCCAACGTATCACCAACTCGGCCGAAATCGACACCGAGCCTTTCTTTTTTCCTAACGGCAGCGGCATTGTTTTCACCAGCGATCGAGGCGGTAGCGCACAGGTTTATCGCAGCGGTTTGGGAGGGGGTTCAGCCAGTCGTTTGACCTTCTCTGGCTCACAAAATGTTTCGCCAAAAATTTCACCTGATGGGGCAAAACTGGTATATTCTAGCCTACGAGGTGGGTCATATGTTATTGCTATAAGTAGTCTGGGCTCTGGTTCGGATCAGGTACTGACTTCTGGCGGTAATGATCTTTCTCCGAGTTTTGCACCTAACGGCATGCAAGTGCTTTACGCAGCGGCTGGCGGATTGGGAATCGTCAACGCTGACGGCTCGTTCCAGGCCACAATACCCTCGTCGGGCAATGTTACCGGTGCAGCTTGGGGACCGTTTACAAAATAAGTTTATTTTTGACTTTAATAAAGGAAATTACCATGGGTTCTCGCATTGCAAAAACTCTTGCCATTGCTAGCTTGGCTGCCACTTTGGCTGCGTGTAGCTCTACTCCTGTAGATGGCACTGCTGGTGCAGGCACCGGCACAACAAACGCTGTTATGGATCCATTCAACCCTAACAGCCCTCTGGCCCAGCAACGTTCCGTTTACTTTGCCTACGACAGCTATGCTGTTGAACAGCAATACCAGCCTGTGGTTCAAATGCATGCGCAATACCTGGCAGCAAACGCCAACCAGCGTGTACGCATCGAAGGTAACACCGATGCCCGCGGTAGCGCCGAGTACAACCTGGCACTGGGCCAGCGCCGTTCCGTTGCTGTCGCCAACCAGCTGACACAACAAGGTGTTAATCCTAACCAGATCGAAGCCGTCAGCTTCGGTAAAGAGCGTCCAAAAGCAGAAGGTTCTACTGAAGAAGCCTTCGCAGAAAACCGTCGCGCAGACATTAACTATCAGCGTTAATCCTGCCTTGTAGGTTTACAAGCTCACTGCGCCGCAAACGGTTTATGCCGTTGCGGCGTTGCTGTTTTAACGGAGTCCATATGAAACTGAAGAAAACACATTCCCTGCTCATTGCCTCATCTGCCCTGCTTCTGTCTCTGGGCACCAATCACGCTTACGCGTTTGAAGACGAAGATGCTCGGCGTGCCATTCTTGACCTGCGCTCCCAGTTAA
>JBEBPQ010000040.1:0-21344 GCA_040395835.1 Advenella kashmirensis | reverse complement strand
TTCGAATCCTTCCGTTCCGACCAACAAATTCAAGGACTTGCGAGAAATCGCCAAGTCCTTTTTTGTTGACGGTTCTGTTGTTCCGTGTCGTTAGTGCCAGATAGCTCTGTCAGTGAGGTCCGTTAGTGCCAAATAAACGTGGCGGTATGGCAATTTAAAAAATACGACTAACAGTTGGGGCAAATAATAGACGCAGCTCCTGCTGCTCGAGTTTAAATGGACCGTGGTAAATGGGCCGCGGTAAAACTTGCAAGCGGATCAGGCCGCGGCGCCGTTAAACTTCTGTATTTCCAACGCGTCAAGATCAAGCGCCGGGACGCAACGCAGATTGATTGCGCGCATTGCGACGCCATCCTTGTTGCCGCTGGAAAAGGGCTGGACGCCGCAGTTTTGGCAAAATTGATGCTGAATAAGATGCTTATTGAACTCATAGCCGCGTAACTGTTCCTCCCCGCTATTTAGCGTAAACGAGTCTTCGGGGAAGAATGAAAGCAGCAGGCCCTTGCGCCGGCAAATTGAACAATTACAGCTGACGGCGGTGGTAGGCATGGGGGCATCTACCGTGAATGTCACTGCTCCGCAGTGGCAGCTTCCTTGAAATGACATATTTGGCTCCTGTAGGCGGCGAAACCGGATTGAATGCCGCCTATCCTAGCACAATGTCATTTATCGCTACAATCGACCAATTATTTCAAGCGAGCTTGCAAGCGCTTCAGCGCGCGGTCGGCGGCTTTCTGTTTTGCGGCAGAGGTCGGCTGTTGGTAGTATGCGGTGAAACTGGCATAGTAACGCTTGAATGCCTGGCTGTCCCGTTTGGTTGTGTTGTCTGCGGCCTGATCGTAATCACGCTGCAGATTGCGATTGATGACGCGATAGCAGCGCGTGCCCTTGTCGTAGGCCTCATGCGTCAATGCTTCGCACCGTGCAATACTGGCTGGCTGATACTTTTCGACGAATTCGGCAGGCGTGGGTGTCAGGGCCTGGTCCGATGCGGCTTCCTGTTGCGCAAACTCGGGGTAGGGATCTTTGGGGGTACTGGAGCAAGCGGCCAAGGCCAAGAGTGTGCTCAGCAACGCTGATTTATACAATGCTGGAATCATCATCATTATGTATCCGTAGGAAGATAATTGGTCAAGACATCAATCAGCGCTGAAGTATATACATTTTCGCTACGGATACATAGTGAAATATTAGCTAAATAAATGTAAATTATCAGTTATTGACGTAAAACCACAATTTTGGGGCGGGATGCGGCGCCCGGAACCGGCGGCAAGGCAAGGGCGTCTGATGGCGGATCTGCATCAAGCCTTGCGCAGTCGGACGTGGCTCGGCGCTGTAGCAGTGTCGCGGCGGAGAATGGCAAAAAAATCTATCCCCCTGCCTGGACAGGGGGATCAGGGTTGTGAGATATCGCCAATACCTGGTTATTTCACAATAGCTTCGATTTGCACTACGATTTTGACGTCATCGGGAATACCCATATCGATACCGAAGTTCATACCCCAATTGGTCCGCTGGATCGTGCCGGAAAAATCGCCACCGCAGATATTTTCCTTAAGTACCGGCTGGAAATAGCAGTTGTAATTACTGGCTTTCAGGGTAAGCGGGTGGGTTTTGCCGAGCAAAGTCAGGTCGCCTTTGACGGTGTCCAGTTTGTTGTCTTTGTATTCAAAAGCGTTGCCGACGAACGTAATGGTAGGATAAGTGGCCGCGTTGAGAAAATCGGGTGACTTGAGATGGTCATCGAAATCCTTGGTGCCCGAATTGACCGATGCCGATTGAATTTCGATATTGGCGCTGCCTTTATTTTGCGCGGCGTCGGCCTGGATGGTGCCCTTGACGTCATCGAAGCGAATGCGCAATGTCGAGGTCTTGAAGTGCTTGACTTCGGCCGTGACAAATGTGTGAGTCGGTTCTACCTCGTACTTGGCGGTTTCTGCATAAGCCTGTCCGTTAGCCAATGCCAGCAATGTGGCGGGGATGGACAAATAACGCATCGTCTTCAGCATACGAGTACTCCTGGAATGTAAGTTAAGGGCAAATGGTGAATGGCCTTATTATAATAGTTCCCATCGGTTGCATTCAGTTTTTCGTCAGTATCAACAGGTAATGTCATTCGTGTCGAAGTCGGACATCAATGAAGCGTATCGACGTACCAGCCACATCGGCAGCACGAAAAAACGCCTCCCTGCCGGCATCTGGAAGGAACCGGGCTGTCAGTCGTCTTTTTGTGGCAGAATGTTTGCCTTTGCGGCTGTAACGTTGTTGTTATTGCTCAACATCTGCTGCTCCCAATATCGGTAATGCCCATGGGTTTGGCGCGCTTTCGATCATCCGTGCGCGAGCGATTGATGGTCATGCTTCAGGCGCCAGGTTCGTGCGATGCCACGGGCGACGGGTGGTTGAGCATGGCGCCATCCGCAATGCCCTGGGGCCAGGTTACAGCAAGACCGCCAAATGAACATTGACCCTGATAATTCCGTTATGAACTCAAAGGTAGAGGATCGACCCATGCATGATCAAGGTGCTAGCGATACGAGCGTATCCGTAACAGGACTGGGGATTGTCAACTGGCGTTCGGAAGCGGGGTTTGCGGCACCTCGGCGATTTCTGGTGGTAGATGACACGGTACGGGCCGATGACGCATTGAAAAAGATGCGAAACGGCGTTGGGCTTGTCTGGCAGGGCGATTTTCAGAATGCAAGGCAACTGCTGCAGGCATTGGGGCGCCGGTTGGATAAGAACAACAAATTGACGGAAAAAGCGGCAAATGTCACGCTTAACGACCGCTTTCATCGTTATCGAATGCAACAAGGGCAGCGTGCTCGCCTCCTTGGCATGCTGCTGGTAAAGATTGAACCTGACAATACGATTGCCTTGCGTCGTGCGCCAATGGTGAAAGATGCGCTAGAGCAGGTGTATCCAGCAGCCGTTGCGCCTTATTTGATTTCGCTGCGGGAGCTGCAGGGTATCGTGGGCGCTTATGAATGGCGTCGCAAAGGGGTATCTATTCCCGCATTCGATCTGAAAATACACCCGCATTATGGCGTGTTTTCTCCATCGCGCGCCGAGTATCTCGATTTACTGGCCGCGGCGCCGCTACCTGAAAACTGCAATTGCGCATTTGATATCGGCGTGGGCACCGGCGTATTGTCGATACTGCTGGCCAGGAAGGGGGTTGCCCAGATAACGGCAACGGATAGCTCTGCCAGGGCGATTGCCTGCGCAAACGAAAATATTGCCCGGCTGGGACTCGGCGCCTGCATCAAGGTTGAGCACCGCCCCTTTTTTCCTGAAGGTAAGGCGCAGTTGCTGGTATGCAATCCTCCCTGGCTGCCGGGAAAAGTGACGTCTACGCTTGATGCCGCAATCTATGATCCCGAAAGCCGCATGCTAACCGGTTTTCTTGAGCAGGCGCGTGATCATCTGGCCCAGGGCGGGCAAATCTGGCTGATTATGTCGGATTTGGCTGAGTTACTGGCACTGCGCGAGCCTGATGCTTTGCCAAAGTTGTTTACAGCCAATGGATTGCAGGTGCATGCCGTTCATGAGGGCAGGCCGGTTCATGCGCGGCCTGCTGACAAGAATGACCCGTTGTTTGAAGCGCGTAGCAGAGAAACAACACGCTTATGGTGCCTGGTGCCTATTGGCACTGAAAATTGATGAAGTACGTATCTTCGGCGGTACCTGTGCCGGTTGGATTGTGCTGCGACACGTTGACAGGTTTCTGGTAGCCGCAGGTTTTTTGTGCGGTTTGCATGCACATTTCCCAGTTGGGCGGCGTTTTCGCGTCAGGCGAGCACTTGACACCGTAATTGCCCCGATCCACCACATCCAGGCCGCTGCTTGCGCAGCCAGCAAGAATTACCGGGACAAGAAGCGCTAATACTTTTTTCATTCATTGACTCCCAATCGATCACAATCTGTTGCTGTATTGTATCGGATTATCATTCCTTCACTTTTATTTTAAATAAAATAAGTTATAGTGCTAGGAGAATTCCCGGTAACGTTTAGATAGATTATTACCGTATGTCACCGATTTGGACGCGTTATGTTTGAATTGTATTCATTCTGTTACATTCCGCGGAGTTACTATTGGTATGATGGCAGTGTATAAGTTTTGTTTATTGTTTTTTTAAGGGGTTCTTTTATGAAAAAATTTCTCGTTCCCGCTATGATCGTTCTTGCATCAGTAGCAACAGTAAACGCACACGCGGCAAAGCCTTCCGATAACCTGTCCCGCCATGCGTTGGGCGAAGCGAAAGATACCCGTTCAGCCTGGGCAAAATCTCAGGATATGTACATTGAGCCTACTTTGCGCATGACCGAGACCACTGTGCCGGTATCGCCAGATCAGGCCCGGCAGCAAGATCTGAATGTTCAAGCTGTCCCTCCGGGTTCTGTGCCTCCAGGAGGCGCCACGCAAACAACCGTGATTGGTCCTAACGGTCAGCCTGTGCAGCAAGCGGCGCCTACCCATAATATGCCCGGACATACCATGCCGGCGCCAACTGGCGCAGCGCCTGCACCTGTTGCCACGCCACCCGGTACGGCACCTGTGCAAGATCTTTCCCAGCCGCGTCCATAATCGTTACAGGGCTGGTGTGTGACATCGCTCGGCTTTCGGCTGGGCGGTCTTGATCGGCAACTATAGGCTTTTCCGTCTATAGATGTTCGAGGAAAAGCAATGCGTACCGCATTGCTTTTTTTGCTTCTCGGACAGGAGTTTCGAAAAATTACGCATGGATAAATTGAAGGCGATGCGAATGCGCGGGACGGGAGAAAGACTTATGCTCTGTCATTTTGGATGGATCAATGGGCTCGACGCGCGCATCGCAAACCGGTCGCGGCACCGATACGCAGGGCTGCGAGCAAGCCGCGATCCTAAACGCGTACAAGCTACTGTTTGATCGGATTGAAAGCCAACCGCTTACACAGGAGCAACGCATCGCTTGCATATCACAGGCCAAGGCAACCTTGGTGCTGGCTGGCGCGGGAACCGGGAAAACCAGCACACTGACTGGCAGGGTGGCTTATTTGCTCGCCAGCCACCTGGCGGAAAATGGCAAGGATATCCTATGCCTGGCGTTTGCCAGGGAAGCGGCCGCAGAAATCGGGCAGCGGCTTCACGCACGCGTCGGCAGGCAAATCAATGTCGCGGGCTTCAGGGCCAGCACATTTCATAGCCTGGGGTTGGATATTGTCAGCCAGGTCGAGGGCAGGGCGCCACCCTTGTCACCGTTGGCTGGCGATGAGACGGCGCTGGCCGCTTTCATCGAATCCCGGTTATTGCAATTGGCATCCCAATCGGAGGCGTACGCCAATCTTCTTTACACCTATTTCTCGGTTGTTGATACAGAACTGGCGCTGTCGTACGAGTTCGATAGTCGCGCCGCCTACATAACGGCATCAGCCACCCGCTCCATTGTGGCGCTGTCCGGCATACAGGTGCGCAATGCAATGGAATGCCTCGTGGCTAACGCGCTCACGTTATTGGATATCGCCTTCAGCTACCGGCAGCACTACGAGCGCGAGCAATGTTTGGCTCCGCATCGTCCGTACCAATGCACATTTTACTTGCGGCAATATCGGATCTATCTGGATGTGTTTGATTGTCCTTTGCGCAAGGCCGACACAGCATTAACAAAACATGCGGAAAAACTGAGGCGAATTCACGACAAGTTTGGCACCGCCTACGTGCAGATTTGGGAGACGGCTGAGTATCTCCGTGAGCCAGTTACGCTGTGGAACCAGTTAGCTGATATGGCGACCAGCATGGCATCCAGCGGCCGATTGTCTGGCACAAGCCTCGAGAGGCGGCTGACCACCGGCAATATCGAGCGGGTCGGAACCGTTCCGGCTTGTCATGGATACCTGCATGCGCGTTACCTCGCCTGTATCGAAGCCCTGATGCCTAGTGCCGCCTGGCAACAATTCCAGGTCTACCTGGCTCGGTTGTTGCCTTTGTACCGCCAGGGCTATTCACGTGCAGACAGGGGAATGCGCGAAAAAAGCACGAGTTGCGACAGCGCGCAGGACAGACGCTATCAAACGGTCTTGGCGCTTTTGGCGCCATTGGCGCGAGACTACGCGGCTCATCTGCGTCAGCAGGATCAAATTGATTTCGACGATATGATACAGCGGGCCACACGGTATATCAGAGACGGGCGCTTCAGGGTTCCGTGGTCCGACATATTGATCGATGAATTCCAGGACATCTCGGCAGCCCGCTACGCATTGATCAATGCAATACGCCAGGCCGTACCGGCCATACGGTTGTTTTGCGTCGGCGATGATTGGCAGGCGATCTATCGCTTTGCGGGCAGCGATATAACGTTCAGTACGCGATTCGATGAATATGTAGATGGCAATTGTAATATCGTGAAACTTAGCCGGACATTCCGCTTCAACCAGGCGCTATGCGATATAAGCAGCCAGTTCCTGATGCGCAATCCCCATCAGAACCGGAAGGCATTGCATGCGGCAAGTATAACGGCATCGCCAGTTATTACAATCATGCCCCAGGCCATGGGCCTGGCGCGAATTTTCGCTGAAATTGCTCAGGCCAATAATGCCGGCGCAACCGTGCTGGTGCTTGCTCGGTTCACGCATCTTCTGCCCTCGGAGGCGGAATTGGCCATGTATCAGACGGCGTATCCCAGCCTGAGCGTACGCAGCAGTACTGTGCATGCGGCCAAGGGCCTGGAGGCTGATTATGTATTTATTCTGCATCTGGATACCGGGCCATACGGATTTCCCTCAAGTAAGACGAGCGATTGCGTCGTGGAAAGCTTGTTGCCAGCGCAGGAGTCGTTTCCGCATGCCGACGAGCGACGGCTTTTCTATGTGGCGTTGACGCGCGCCCGACGGCACGTCTGGTTGCTGGTGCCGGAACGCGGCGCTTCGGATTTTGTGACGGAGGTTCGACGCAACAGCAAGATGGTGATCAATGCGGCCAACCCCTGGTGGCCTGCCTGGCGGGCAGCGCAAATTACAATCGGCGTTGGCTCGGGCGGCTTGGTGTCCGGTATTGCGAAAAGGATCTCAGCTCGGGGATTGAAACTGCCGCTGCCCGGAGTAATTGATGAAATCAAGCGCTATGTGATAGGCCTCGTCAGAGCCGCAAAAAAATAGCACGGTGTCGCCCGAGTCCATGTTGGACAGGACCGACTCCATGTCGTCTTCTACCGGCTCGTCGTTATCGCCCAGGCTGGCGACATGGATTTGCCCGGCTTGCTCGAAGCGCTCTTCGGGAACAATTTGCGGAATCAGATCGAAATCGGTTGGCGTCACCAACAGGTATATGTTCAGCTCCAGGTCATTGACCTGGCATGTTAGCTCCAGCCCGTTGTGCAAGGCGCGGAGCAATCCGGATTGAATCGCAGGATCTCCCATGATTTATTCGGACAGCAGCGATGTGGGAGGAGGGGCATCCGCAGGCACGGCTGGAGCGCCTTTGTAGAATCCGGGATGCGTGCCGCAACCTGAAAGAATGACAAGGCCGGCTATGACTGCTGCTAATTTTTGCATGATGATGGAAACCTGGATTGGGACGAAGATGGGAATCGCTACAATAACATTGTAATACGAACTTGGCCTTCGAATCCATGAACCGAAAAATTGTCCATGTCGATATGGACGCCTTCTACGCTTCCGTCGAGTTGCGCGAGAACCCATCGCTAAAGGGTAAGCCGGTGGTCGTGGCCTGGGACAGCATTCGCTCTGTCGTTGTGGCAGCGTCTTATGAGGCGAGAAAGTACGGGCTGCACTCGGCCATGTCGGTCCGGCGGGCCCGGCAATTGTGTCCGCAAGCGATTTATATTGCGCCGAACTTTACGCTGTATCGAGATATCTCCAGGCAGGTAAGAAATATTTTTTTGCGGTACACGGATAAGATTGAGCCGCTGTCGCTGGACGAGGCGTATCTGGATGTCACGCAGAACTTCCTTGGCTTGCCATCGGCGACAGAAGTGGCGATGCGAATCCGGGAAGATATTTTTCGCCAAACCGCCTTGACGGCATCGGCGGGGGTCGCGCCCAATAAGTTTCTGGCCAAGATCGCTTCAGACTGGAACAAGCCCAATGGTATTTACGTGATTTCTCCGTCCAGGGTGGAAGCATTTTTGCAACACCTTGCGCTGGAAAAAGTGCCTGGCGTAGGACGGGTTACGCTGGCGCGCTTTCATAAACTGGGTATTTTCACCGTTGGTGAGTTGCGAAACTGCAGCGAGTGGGAACTGACTCATCATTTTGGCCGTTACGGTCATCGGCTGTACGATCTGGCGCGCGGCATTGATCTGCGGGAGGTGGATGGCAATCAGGAGTCACTGCAGATTTCTACCGAAACGACGTTTGATCAAGATATTCCTTACGCAATGCTGACGGAACCGCTGGAGTATATCGCGCGGCGCCTGTGGGAGCAGATCCTGCGCAAGAAAAAATTCGGCCGCACGGTGACACTTAAAGTGAAAACCGCGTCCTTTCGCATTCTCACCCGATCGCAGACCTATGCGAATCCCTTGTATTCCATGGATGAGGTGCGCATGGCGGCGCAAATGCTGCTGGATCGCATCGAGCTGGACAAAAGAAAGATTCAGTATCGGCTGATTGGCCTGGGAATCAGTACCTTCGCCGAATCGGATGACGAGACATTGCAAATGTCATTGCTGTAGACGGGCGGCGGATCAACGTCGAGCAAGTCCTGAAAACAGGCATACGCTACGGTGTAGGCTTGAGCCATGGCGGGCATGCGGAGCAGGGAACGGTTTGCGCCGCTTGAGCGCAAACCGACGCTTTAACAATGAAACTCAGGGCTTGATGCGGTCTTTCAGGCGCTTGGACAGTTCTCCCATGTCGGTGCGCCCGGCGAGTTTTTGCTTCAGGATGGCCATGGCTTTGCCCATGATGGCCGGTCCACTGACGCCGTCGGCGGTCACCTGGGTCAACGCGGCATCGACTGCTTCATTGATTTCCTCTTCGGAAGCCGCCTCGGGCAGAAACGTCTTCAATACCTCGAGCTCGGCCCTTTCGGCTTCCGCGGTTTCTGTCCGGCCTGCATTTTCAAATGCGGTGATGGATTCCTTGCGCTGCTTGACCTGTTTTTCGATGATGGCCAGAATTTGGTCGTCGCTTAGCTCCTGGCGGTCATCGACCTCTTTCTGCTTGATGGCGGCCTGCAGGAATCGAAGAGTACCTAGGCGTGCGCTCTGCTTGGACTTCATGGCGTCCTTGACAGCGTCGGAGATGGTGAGTTTGAGAGAAGCAGACATGGTCAAATCCTGGCAATGGTAAGATAGCTTAATATTATGGCATAACTTTTTCGGAGACAATTATGTCCCAAATAAAGACCTCCCAGATTCTCCTGCCGGAAGGTCAAGCCCACAGTCAGCTGTTCTTTATTCTGCATGATGAAGGTGCACCACCAGTCAATTTGCCGTTCCTGCTGGGGTCGATCCGCAATGAATTCCCGGATTCGGTGATTCATATCGCCACTATCGATACGGCTGGGCTTCAGGACTATGGTGTACGCGAAGCCGGGGCGGCAATCTCGCGCGACGCATCGCTGGCGCCGCAAATGGCGCAAGACCTGAGTGCGCTGGAGGGTGAAATCGTCGCGAGCCAAAAAACCAACGGCATCTTAAGCGAGGCAACGGCGGTCATTGGCATTGGTCTTGCGGGCAGCCTGGTGCTGGCGTTGACCCTGCTCGAGGACGTGCTCGCGGGGCGGCTGGTCACCTTTGGCTCGCACTTTGTCGCCTACCCCATTGAATTGTCGCTCGATATGACCTTGCACCTACTGCATGCGGACAAGGATCCGACCGTCCCCTCGAGCTTGGCCAGGGAAGCGCATGAGCGCATGGCGCAGCTTCAGGCAGATGCCACGATCGATATCGCCATGAACTCCGGCGAATCGTTCAGTGAAATCCTGATTGGGAAAATGTTTGAGCGGCTAAAGACTTGCGTGCCGTTGCGTTATTGGAAATATGCGACCGACGAGTCGGGAGGCGAAGCATCCGACCGCGATCCGGGGGCCCATTTGCATTGAGAAGCAGGCGCGCCAGCGCGCGGCGCTGGCGGTCAAGTGAAAAATTACAGGAGCGTGGGGTAGTCCTGCTGGACCATGTGGCGCACACGGACCGCATCGGCAAAACGGGTAAGCCCGCCGTCCGCGTTAAGCAGCACGACCGCGACCGGCCGGTGATCCATTTCGGTCAGCATAACCAGGCAGTCTCCCGCTTCACGAATATAGCCAGTCTTTGACAAGTGGATATTCCAGTTGCTGTTCCTGATAAGGCGATTAGTGTTGCGATAGCGTTGTTCGCGGCCATTGCTGGTGACGATTTCATATTTGTCGCTGGTTGTGTATTGCCGCACCAGGGGTTGTTGCTGCACGACCTGCATCAAGCGCACCAGATCGCGCGGTGAGGAGACGTTTTGTGGTGACAGTCCGGTTGGCTCCACGAAGCGGGTGCGAGTCATGCCGATTTGCCTGGCATGACTGTTCATTTCACGGACAAAGGCTTCCATGCCACCAGGGAATGTGCGTCCCAGCGCGTGCGCGGCCCGGTTTTCGGAGGACATCAACGCCAGATGCAGGAGTTCGCTGCGGGTCAGGACAGTCCCCACCGACAGCCGGGACGATGATTTCTTGACACGATCGATATCATCGGCTGTAATCATGATTTGTTCGTTCATCGGCAGGTTTGCCGTCGTGATGACGAGCGCGGTCATGAGCTTGCTAATAGAGGCGATGGGTCGAATGACGTCGCTGTTCTTGGAATACAGGACTCGGTTGTCCGTTAGATCCACGACGTAGGCGACCTGGGAACGAACGATGCCGCCATTATCGGCCTGGCCGACGACCGTACTGGCCAGGGGGAGGGCATCATAGCCTTGGCTGCCATCATCTTCCTGTGCGAATCCGGAAACAGGTAAAATGGTGCTTGCGGCAAGCAGCACGGCCAGGCAGGCGGAAAGCGGTTTTTTTATATAGCGTTGCATAGGGGCGTCACAAGCAATTAGATCAGGGTCGTCGAAATTATAATAAAGATTTAAAAAAAAATATATTTATTAATGAGTTAGAACTGATATCTAAATTCAGTCTTAAGTTTATTGATAGGGTTCTGGGCAGGATTTTAATGGCAAAATAAAGTAAATTGCCGGATTTTGCGAGCAAAATCGGCTATTTTCAATCATCTCCAGATAAATTGTATCAAATAATTACAAAGAGCGAGCGATCGAAAAATCGAAAGCTTTTGTCTATCACGGGCAGGTAAATATCGTATTTGCCGATCAATTACGCCCGGGGACGGGTTGGGACGATAAAATAGCGCTATCGATTCAGTTTTACAACTTGTAGGCATATTTTTCGGTTTCCCATCGTGTCAGATATCCATCACCAATATCAAATTTCGTACGGCAGCGCCGCTTTGACCACGTTTAGAAAGGAGCGCTTGCTGGCGATGCTGGCCGAGGCCGGCTTGCCCGTGGCAGCGGTGTCGGCTCGCTACGAACATCATATCTTTACCAACGGTCCGCTGGATCAGGCGCAACAGGCGCGCTTGATGCAATTGCTGGATTACGGGCAGAAAGAAGGCCTGCCCGCGGACCAGGGTGCGACGACTTTGCGCGTGCTGCCAAGACTGGGTACGGTTTCACCTTGGGCGAGCAAGGCAACGGATATTGCTCACAATTGCGGTTTGGCGGACGTCAGGCGCATCGAGCGCGGAATCGAATATCGTTTCTCACTTAAAAAAGGCTTGCTGGGCAGTAAAAAACTGTCGCAGGAACAGGAAGCGCAACTAACGGCGCTTATCCATGACAGGATGACGGAAACGGTCGTGCCTGCGGATTTTGACGCATCGGTCCTGATGGAAACCTTGCCAGGTAAGCCGTTGGCGCAAATTGCCGTGCTGGCGCAGGGGAAGCAGGCGCTCGAGAGCGCCAACAAGTCGCTGGGGCTGGCGCTGTCCGAGGAAGAAATAGATTATCTGCTGGCGTCTTTCACGGAACTGGGCCGCGATCCCACTGATGTCGAGCTCATGATGTTCGCGCAGGCCAATAGCGAGCATTGCCGCCATAAGATATTTAACGCAAGTTGGGATATCGATGGGCAGCGCCAAAATGAAACGCTATTCGGCATGATCAGGCAGACCCATGCGGCGCAACCGCTGGGAACGGTCGTTGCCTATTCGGATAATGCGGCAATCATGGAAGGCGGGCGGGCGAGCCGTTTTTTCGCGGGCGACACTGACGCATCCGGAGAAACCGCCCTGCGTTACGGAACACATGAGCGACTAACGCATACCTTAATGAAGGTCGAGACCCATAACCACCCGACGGCGATTGCGCCGTTTCCTGGCGCGGCGACTGGGGCAGGCGGGGAAATCCGCGATGAGGGCGCGACGGGCAGGGGTTCCAAGCCCAAGGCAGGCCTGACCGGCTTTACTGTTTCCAATCTGAATCTACCGACGCTTGCCGAGCGCCGCGAGGGGCAAGCCTATGGTATGCCGGAGCGGATTGCCAGCCCGCTGGAGATCATGATCGAAGGGCCGATAGGCGGTGCGGCCTTCAACAATGAATTCGGGCGTCCGAACTTGCTAGGTTATTTCCGTAGTTTCGAGCAGACAGTGGATGGCGTGCGCTGGGGCTATCACAAACCCATCATGATTGCCGGTGGATTGGGCTCCATTGACGCGGCGCTGACCCATAAGGACCGGATACCCGAGGAGGCGCTGCTGATCCAACTGGGCGGTCCAGGCATGCGCATCGGCATGGGTGGCGGCGCGGCATCGTCCATGAGCGCGGGCACCAACAGCGCACAACTGGATTTTGATTCGGTGCAGCGCGGCAATCCCGAGCTGGAGCGGCGAGCGCAGGAGGTGATCGACCGTTGTTGGCAGTTGCGGGAAGACAATCCCATTATCGCCATACACGATGTGGGTGCGGGTGGCTTGTCCAATGCATTTCCTGAGCTGGTCAATGACGCCGAACGCGGGGCGATCTTCGATTTGCAGCAAGTCCATTTGGAGGAATCGGGCATGTCCGCGGCTGAAATATGGAGCAACGAGGCGCAAGAGCGTTACGTATTGGCCATCTTGCCCGATGATCTGCCGCGATTCCAGGCCATCGCCGCTCGCGAGCGGTGTCCTTTCGCGGTCGTCGGCGTTACAACACAAGTGCGCCACCTGCGTGTTTCCGATGGCGAGGGCTTGCCGGGCGTAACCGAAACCGCAGCCGCTGTCGCCAGCGGATCGTCGGACATGGCACCGGTCGATGTGCCAATGGATGTTATCCTGGGCAAGTTGCCGCGTATGCATCGCAAGGCGGAGCGCCATGCCCGCGCGCTCGCGGCCATGGATGTCACCGGCATTGATTTGAGCGATATCGCCCTTCAGGTGATGCGTCACCCGACAGTGGCAAATAAATCCTTCCTGATTACGATCGGCGATCGGACCGTGGGCGGACTGAGTTCGCGCGACCAGATGGTCGGGCCGTGGCAGGTGCCGGTTGCGGATTGCGCCGTGACGCTCGCCGATTATGAGTCCGTGCGTGGTGAAGCCATGGCCATGGGCGAACGCACGCCTTTGGCGATTGCGAACGGCCCGGCATCCGGCCGCATGGCCGTCGCCGAAGCCCTGACCAACTTGGCCGCCGCCGATGTCAGGGCATTGGAGACGATCAAGTTATCGGCAAACTGGATGGCCGCATGCGGCTTCGAAGGGCAGGACGCCGATTTGTTCGATACGGTCAGGGCGGTATCTGTCTTGTGCCAGGAGATTGGGCTGTCGATCCCCGTGGGCAAGGATTCGCTGTCTATGCGTACACGCTGGGAAAGCGATGGCGAGCAAAAGGAGGTCGTGGCGCCGGTTTCTCTGGTGGTGACCGCCTTTTCCCCCGTCGAGGACGTACGCAAAACCGTGACGCCGCAACTGGTAACCGATCAGGGCGACACCGTGCTGATCCTGCTGGATCTGGGCGGCGGCAAGCAGCGATTGGGCGGTTCGGTGCTGTCGAATGTGATTGACCAGTATGGCAATGAGGTGCCGGATCTGGATAATCCGGGTCAGTTGAAGGCGTTTTTCACAACGATCCGTGACTTGGCAGACCAGGGGCTGCTGCTGGCTTATCACGATCGCGCCGATGGCGGCTTGCTGGCCACCGTCGCGGAAATGGCCTTTGCCGGGCACACGGGCGTCTCCATCAACCTGGATATGCTGACTTTCGATGAGATGTCTGCCGATTGGGGGGATTATAAAATCCGTCCCGAGCAAGTCGCGGTTCAACGCGATGAGTTGACCGTCAAGGCGCTTTTCAATGAGGAGGCCGGCGCGGTGATCCAGGTGAGCGCAGACAAACGTGACGCAGTTTTACAAACCTTGCGTGACGCTGGCCTGTCGCTTATTTCACATGTAATCGGCGCTCCCAACGATTCGGATCAAATCGAGTTTTATCGCGATGGTCGCAGGATCTTCGGCCTGGATCGCGCGGTGCTGGGCAAGGCCTGGAGCCAGGTAAGCTACGAAATCATGGCGCGACGGGATAATCCTGCCAGTGCCGAGGCCGAATTCAATGCCTGGGACGAACGAGACGATCCAGGGCTGAATGCGGCAATCGCTTTCGATCCGCAAGCCCAAGTAGCCGCGCCATTCATTGCCAGCGGCGCGCGCCCGAAGATTGCCATCTTGCGCGAGCAAGGATGCAATAGCCAGGTGGAAATGGCCTGGGCTTTCGATAAGTGTGGTTTCGACGCCTACGATGTGCATATGACCGATTTGCTTTCCGGTCGTAGCCGGCTGACCGACTTCCAGGCGCTGGTTGCGGTCGGGGGCTTCAGCTATGGCGATGTATTGGGCGCAGGCGAAGGGTGGGCTCGGACAATCCGCTACAATCCTGTGCTGGCCGAGCAGTTCGCGGCCTTTTTCGCCCGGCCCGACGTGTTCGCCTTGGGCGTATGCAATGGCTGCCAGATGATGGCGACATTGTCGGACATGATTCCGGGGGCACAGGCATGGCCGCGCTTTACGTACAACCAGTCGGCCAAATACGAGGCGCGCCTGACGCTGGTTGAGGTGGCGGACTCTCCTTCTATTTTCTTCCGCGATATGCAAGGCAGCCGCATGCCGATTGCCGTGGCGCATGGCGAAGGCTACGCCGATTTTAGCCTGCAAGGCGATTCGCAGGCCGCGTTGGCGGCCATGCGCTATGTGTCGAACAAGGGGTTTATTACCGAAGCCTATCCGGCCAACCCCAATGGCAGTCCGCAGGGGATCGCGTCGGTGACCACTGAGGATGGTCGTTTCACGATCATGATGCCGCATCCCGAACGGGTAACCCGCAATGTCATGATGTCTTGGCACCCGGCGTTGTGGGGAGAAAAAGACAGCGGCGGCGACTATACGCCCTGGATGCGCATGTTCATGAATGCGCGTGTTGCGCTGGGCTGATTTGGGCGTGCACTGGTAAATCCGGTTGATTCTCTCTGGACGCAAGCGTATAATTTTGCTTTGCGTCCGGAGTTATTTCATGCGTCTTATCCAAAAAGCGCTTACCTTTGACGATGTTCTTCTGGTACCTGCGTATTCCAATGTGTTGCCGCGCGACACGTCCCTCAAAACCCGCATTTCCCGAAATATTACCTTGAATATTCCGCTGGTGTCCGCCGCCATGGACACGGTAACGGAGTCGCGCCTGGCGATTGCCATGGCCCAGGAAGGGGGAATCGGCATCATCCACAAGAATATGACGGCCGATGAGCAGGCCGCCGAAGTGGCCCGTGTAAAGCGCCATGAGTTCGGCATCGTGATCGATCCCGTGTCGGTGACGCCCGACATGAAGGTTCGCGACGCCATCGCGCTTCAGAAAAAACATGGCATTTCAGGCCTGCCCGTGGTGCAGGACGGAAAGTTGGTCGGCATCGTCACCAACCGTGATTTGCGCTTCGAAGATCGCCTGGATGTACCGCTGACCTCAGTCATGACGCCCAAGGATCGCCTGATCACCATGCATGAGGGGGGGACGCTTGAAGAGGCCCAGGCCCTGATGCACAAGTATCGTCTCGAGCGCGTGCTGATCGTCAATGATGCGTTCGAGCTGCGCGGCCTGGCCACGGTTAAAGATATTGTCAAGAACACCGAGCATCCGAACGCCTGCAAGGACGAGTTCGGCCAGTTGCGCGTCGGCGCGGCGGTGGGCGTGGGCGAGGGGACGGAAGAGCGCGTGCGCAAGCTGGCCGCCGCCGATGTCGACGTGATCATCGTGGACACCGCCCATGGCCATTCGCAAGGCGTGCTGGATCGCGTGAAATGGATCAAGCAGCACTTCCCGGAAATCGATGTCATCGGTGGCAACATCGCAACGGCCGCCGCGGCCAAGGCACTGGTGGAAGCCGGCGCTGACGGCGTCAAGGTCGGCATCGGCCCGGGCTCTATCTGCACAACGCGGATTGTCGCCGGCGTTGGCGTGCCGCAAATCACCGCAATTTCAGATGTGGCCAAGGCGCTTGAGGGAACCGATGTCCCGCTGATCGCCGATGGCGGTATCCGGTATTCGGGCGATATTTCAAAGGCGCTGGTCGCGGGCGCATTTGCCTGCATGATGGGCGGCATGTTCGCCGGCACCGAAGAGGCGCCAGGCGAGGTTGTGCTGTTCCAGGGGCGTTCTTACAAATCGTATCGCGGCATGGGCAGTCTGGGCGCAATGGAGCAAGGATCGGCGGATCGCTATTTCCAGGATCCTGCCAATAACGCCGACAAACTGGTACCTGAAGGCATTGAAGGGCGGGTCCCCTACAAGGGAAGTGTCCTGGCCATTATTTATCAATTGGTGGGCGGTATTCGCGCTTCCATGGGATATTGTGGTTGCGCGACGATCGATGACATGCGCACCAAGCCGGAGTTTGTCGAAATCACTTCCGCAGGTGTTCGCGAGTCGCATGTGCATGACGTACAGATCACCAAGGAAGCGCCTAACTATCGCGCGGACTAACCGAGACGTGTGATAAAAGCAACGCCCGGCAGCTGTCAAGCACCGGGCGTTTTCGATTCTGTGGTTCAAACGCGCCTTGGCCATGGCACCAGGCAAATGGGCCTGTCTCAAGGAATAGCTAGCTGTCTGGGTATGGCGGTATGGCTAGCTGTCTGGCTCTGGCTCAAGCCTTCGCTGATAAAGAGGCAAATGTACGCTGCAGGCGGTGGTGAAAACGGTGGTGAGCGCACCGCCCACTCGCTAGCAATAGCGATCCGGCCTAGCTGGCCGCGATCTGTAGCAGTCGCTCCCCCAAAGCATCGGGTGCCAGCAATGGCGCGCTGTGCGAAGCGGCCAGCTCAGAAAATTGCCAGCCTTGCTGGGCCAACGCCCACTCATAGGCGGCCGCTACCGGTTTATAGGCGGGGGAGGAACAGTGAATATAGTGCTTGGGTATGCCGTTGCCGATTGCGGCTTGCAAATGCAAGGGGGAGCCATAGGTGCCAATGGGATGAGGCGTCAGCCGCTGCCGGGCGTATTCATACTCGGTGGTACCGGGCGCGATGCCAAGGTGTTTGGGATCCGGTGGCGGCATGCCGGCACCGCCTGTCGTTTCGGCTGCGGCCAGCATTGCCTCGACCGTCTTGACCGGCAGGGTATCAAAGGTCGATTGACCCGATGGCAGCAAGAATGCATCCAGGTAGACCAATTGCGCTAGATGGCCGGGCAGGCGGTCGGCGACGCCGGTAATGACCAAGCCGGCAAAACTATGCCCAACCAGGATGACCTCGTCCAGCGCCGATGCCGCATTGACCTCGGGTGTGCCGCAGGATCGGAGCGAAGCCGCCGTCGCCGGAGAGAGAATGGCTTGTTCGATATCGTTGACAAAAGTGCGCAAGGTTATCGATCTGTCCAATTGGCCAGCGCGCTCGCCCAGGCCGGTAAGCGTGGGGGTGTACACCCGATGGCCCTTGGCGCGTAATACGGTGGCGACGGCTTGCCAGACCCAGGCGCCATGCCAGGCGCCATGCACCAGCATGAAGGTGCGGGGAGAGGCGTCGGGCGGCATCGTAGGGGCGGGGCTGCTGGCGTTATGTGGCGGATTGCTTGTGTGGTTCATCGTGATTTGCGGTACTGGTGATTTTCGGTGGCCTCTCTGCCTGGCTGGCAAGGGTCCAAGGTTAACGAAACGGCGCGATGCCTGGGCGGGCAAATGAGCCAGCCCGATCCGGTGTATCGCGCCTCATTCAATTCGGGCGGTTTTGGGGTGCGACATTCATTATAATGTCGTCTTTCTATTTATTTTCTTTAGCCTTCAGGCGGACATGATATGCATCAGCGGATTCTGATTCTCGATTACGGTTCACAGGTAACCCAACTTATTGCGCGCCGGGTGCGCGAGGCAGGGGTGTTTTGTGAAATTCACCCAGGGGATGTCGATGCCGCGTTCCTCGACGAACAAATGACGCTCGGCCTCAAGGGCATCATTCTTTCCGGCAGCCATTCCTCCGCCTACGATGAGGCGTCGCTTAAAGTGCCACAGCGCGTGTTCGAGCTTGGCGTGCCGGTGCTTGGCATTTGCTACGGCATGCAGGCCATGGCCGCGCAGCTGGGCGGCAAAGTCAGTTGGTCCGATCACCGTGAATTCGGCTATGCCGAGGTTCGGGCGCACGGCCATACCGCTTTGCTCAATGAGATTGCCGATTTCGTCACCGACGAAGGCCATGGCATGCTCAAGGTGTGGATGAGCCATGGTGACAAGGTCAGTGAGATGCCCGAAGGATTCGTGCTGATGGCGTCCACGCCTTCGTGCCCGATCGCCGGCATCGCCGACGAAACGCGCCGCTTCTACGGCGTGCAGTTTCATCCGGAAGTGACGCATACCACGCAGGGACGTGCGCTGCTCAACCGCTTTGTCAATGACATCTGTGGTTGCATCAATGACTGGAACATGCCCGACTATGTGGAAGAGGCGGTTGCAAAAATTCGCGAACAAGTGGGCAGCGACGAAGTCATCCTCGGCTTGTCGGGTGGGGTGGATTCGTCAGTCGCCGCAGCGCTGATCCATCGCGCAATCGGCGATCAGTTAACTTGCGTATTCGTGGATCACGGCTTGTTGCGCCTGGACGAGGGCAGTCAGGTCATGCAGATTTTCAAGGAACACCTTGGTGTCAACGTCATTCATGTCGACGCCACAGAGACCTTCATGGGCAAGCTGGCCGGCGAGGCCGATCCGGAAAAGAAACGCAAGATCATAGGCCGTGAGTTTGTCGAAGTCTTTCAGGAAGAGGCCGGCAAGCGAAAGAATGCGCGTTGGCTTGCGCAAGGCACCATTTATCCGGACGTGATTGAATCGGCCGGCGCCAAGACCGGCAAGGCAGTGGCGATCAAATCGCATCATAACGTTGGCGGCTTGCCTGAAACCCTGAATTTGCAATTGCTGGAACCATTGCGCGAACTGTTCAAGGATGAAGTCCGCGAATTGGGACTGGCACTGGGCCTGCCCTATCATATGGTGTATCGTCATCCGTTCCCGGGGCCGGGTTTGGGCGTGCGTATCCTGGGTGAAGTCAAGCAGGAATATGCGGACCTGCTGCGCCGCGCCGACGCGATTTTCATCGAAGAGTTGCGCAATACCATCGACCCAGAATCGGAAAAAAGCTGGTATGACCTGACGTCGCAGGCATTTGCCGTTTTCCTGCCTGTCAAATCGGTCGGCGTGATGGGAGATGGCCGCACGTATGATTATGTGGTTGCGCTCAGGGCAGTGCAAACTTCCGATTTCATGACCGCGGATTGGGCGCAATTGCCTTATTCATTGCTGTCGAAAGTGTCTTCGCGCATTATCAACGAGGTACGCGGAATCAACCGGGTTGTCTATGATGTGTCCAGCAAGCCGCCTGCAACCATTGAGTGGGAGTGAGGTTGGTTTATAAATTTCTGATTTAATTTCAAAAATTTTGACTCGATAGCGATATCTCCCACACATCATTACTGGTAACTTTCATGGTGTGCGGAAAGCATGCATGCCGGTAAGAAAAACACCGATCCCATGACCGTGCCAATGATGCCGGCAGGGTATCGGGAGAGCTCTCGGATATGCCGGAGCAAGTTTTTAGGATTCTTTGATATGAGTACTCTACCTCCCTGTCCCCAATGTCAATCGGGCCTTACCTATGAAGATGGCAGCGGGCTCTATATTTGCCCCGAATGCGGCCACGAATGGCTGGTTCAAGCCGAGGCCGTGGCCGAGTCGGACGAACGTATTCACCGTGACGCGACTGGAAACGTGCTACAGGATGGAGATAGCGTCACCGTCATCAAAGACCTGAAACTCAAGGGATCGGGTGGGGTCGTGAAGATGGGAACCAAGGTCAAGAATATCCGCCTGGTCGACGGGGATCATGACATTGACTGCAAGATCGATGGATTCGGAGCAATGAGCTTGAAGTCGGAGTTCGTGAAAAAAATCTGATTGATGGCCTAATGATCTTGTTCAGTGTGACGCGATGCGGGCCTCGACAGTGGCGTGCTCCTGGTGGGGCCGATTGGCATAGCATGGTGTTTTTCGTGATATCAGCAGAATTTATCGCCGTATTGTATTGATTTTAAAGTTTTTGTCTTCCTCTTTATAACCGAGTGAGCGTGATTTGGCGTCTAGCACAGGCTAGCAACAACAGATCTGAAACATGGTTTAAGCCCGCGTAATTGCGGGCTTTTTTCGTTTCTGATGTGAACTGTCTGGCTATCAAAGGCACGGTGAAGCCGGGTTATTATGGCTGCGCGACTAACCTAAGAGAGTGTCTGCGGGCCATGCAACCATTTCTGCCGGGCAGGACTAGGGGCATGATGTTGCTGTCGTGAAGTTATGCGACTGCCGTGCCCTAGGATATCGCTGGCCTGACTGAATGGAGCAAACCCGACCCTATTCGTCGCGCAACCCAGGCGCTGGATTAGCGGCTTTCAAGCAAAGTAGGGCGCCTTAGTATCATTCTCACTTGTAGCGGGCTGGACAGATTGCCAATACCTTTGCACTTCATTTACACCAGATTTCTTAGTTTATCTAGACAGTACATGAAGATAAAATGTAATCCTTCTTCTTAAACACAGATAAACCTTTCCTTACATCAAGGCAAGTGCCTGTTGTTTCATGTAAAAAAACATAATTACAAAAGAGGGAGGCGGGCCAGATGCGGGCCCGTTCAGGTTGAGATGTCTGCGAAGCAAAAGCGATCAAATCGATTGAACCCGGACCGGTTGATCCGGGTGTCGATCGCGGCCGAGTCTGCCGCCGACTCTGCCACTGAATCTGCTAGCCATACCGCCGAATTCCTGTTTGACGCCATGCAAGGCACGGACGGCCTCTCCACGCTGTCCGA
>JBEBPQ010000039.1:0-27531 GCA_040395835.1 Advenella kashmirensis | reverse complement strand
ATCAAAATCACTGTTTATCAGGCAGGAAAGTCATAACCATGAGTGCTATTGTTGATATTATCGGTCGAGAAATCCTTGATTCCCGCGGAAATCCGACGGTCGAGTGCGATGTATTGCTCGAGTCCGGGGTAATGGGGCGTGCCGCAGTTCCTTCCGGTGCCTCCACAGGCGCGCGCGAAGCCATTGAACTGCGCGACGGGGATAAGTCGCGTTACCTGGGTAAGGGCGTTCTGAAGGCAGTCGAAAACGTCAATACCGAAATTTCGGAAGCGCTGATGGGGCTGGATGCGCAAGAACAGACCTTCATCGATCACACGCTGATTGATCTGGACGGCACGGAAAACAAGGAACGCCTGGGCGCCAATGCCATGCTGGCGGTCAGCATGGCCGTGGCCCGCGCAGCGGCCGAGGAGTCGGGCCTGTCACTGTATCGCTACTTTGGCGGCAGCGGTCCGATGAGCATGCCTGTGCCTATGATGAATGTGATCAATGGTGGCGCGCACGCCAACAATACGCTGGATATGCAGGAATTCATGATCCTGCCGGTCGGCGCCAGCAGTTTCCGCGAAGCATTGCGCATGGGCGCCGAGGTTTTCCACGCCCTGAAAAAACTGATCCACGGCCATGGCATGTCCACGGCGGTGGGCGACGAGGGCGGCTTCGCGCCGAATGTGGCCAATCATGAGTCGGCCATTCATCTGATCCTGAACGCCATCAGCGAAGCCGGCTATGAGCCCGGCACGCAGATTGCACTGGGCCTGGATTGCGCCAGCTCCGAGTTCTACAAGGATGGCAAATACCATCTGGCCGGAGAAGGAAACATTTCCCTGACTTCTGCCGAATTTGCGAATCTGCTGGCTTCCTGGTGCGATAAGTATCCCATCATCAGTATTGAAGATGGCATGGCGGAAGACGACTGGGAAGGCTGGAAAATTCTGAGCGATCTGCTGGGCAAAAAAGTCCAGCTGGTAGGGGATGACTTGTTCGTGACCAATACCAAGATCCTCAAGGAAGGTATCCAGAAGGGAATCGGCAATTCGATCCTGATCAAGATCAACCAGATCGGTACACTGACCGAAACTTTCGCCGCCATCGAAATGGCAAAGCGGGCGGGCTACACGGCGGTGATTTCACACCGCTCCGGTGAAACCGAAGACTCCACGATTGCCGATATCGCGGTCGCAACCAATGCGATGCAAATCAAGACGGGTTCTCTGTCGCGTTCCGACCGGATGGCCAAGTACAACCAGTTGCTGCGTATCGAGGAAGAGCTGGCAGAGGTAGCCCGCTTTCCCGGACTGGACGCGTTCTACAATATCCGTTAAGCGCTTAGGCGCAAGCACCGAGTACAGATCATGCGCTTACTCTATCTCGCCCTGATGGTTGCATGTGTTGCCATACAGTATCCACTCTGGTGGGGCGAAGAGGGGTGGGCGCGTGTGACGGTGCTCAAGCAGCAATTGCAGGAACAGGAAGATAAGAACAAGGCGTTGCTGGCCAGGAATAATGCCATGGATGCCGAGGTCCATGACCTGAAGACTGGTACCGATGCCCTGGAGGACAGGGCAAGGATCGAAATGCGCATGGTCAATAAAGATGAGACCTATGTGCAGATCCTGACGCCTAACGAGCCGCAGCCGCAGGTGCCGGTATCGTATGAAGTGCCTGGCACGCCCGATGCCAAGAAAAAAATGAATCCAGGCGATAAACCGGTGGCCGATGCGTCGGCTAAGCCACGTGGTAACGAAACCAAGCCGCGTAGCCGTTCCGAAGGCCGCAAGGCAGTGTCCGCCGCGGATAGCCAGAAAAAGAAATCGAATCAGAATACATCCAGGCAATAGCCGGGTCTGTCCGCCGCTTGCGCCAAGGCTGACAGCGGCGTGCGCGTGTTGCCCTCTTTAAGGGGCGATGCGGCCGGGCCCGCATCCTGAATGGCAATTTGCCATCTCCCCCGTATTTTCCACAGTAAAAGCGTGCGATGCGAGTCTGGATCGCGTTATGTGGCGCAGTTGGTCGCTGGTGCCAGCGCGTTTTCCGGATTCGCCGTTTCGGGCGGCTCGAGCATGGTGCCGCCCTGGGTTTGCTCGCCTGGCGGTGCACTGGAGGCGGGGTTTGCCGATGGCGCATTTGGGGTTGGTTTGGCCGGATCACTGGGGGGCGGAGATGTTGCGTGGTCCTGTCTGCCTGGTGCAGGGGGATTCGCAGGGGTATCGCCTGGCGGTTTTTCCGGATATGTGGCGGCATCCGGCGCCGGGCGGTGGGCCGTGGTCGCGGCGACCTGTGTGTTGGTCGTCGTGGCATAGGCAACGTGGGCATTGGTACCGCTTTGCCAAAAGACCGGGTGGGACTGCATCTCAATGGCAATGCTGCTGCGAATAGGCAATAGGCCCAAGCCCAGGACGGAGGCCGATGCCGGCTTGCCTGTGCCGAATAAGGTACGCAGTAGCAAGGAGAAGCCGGGAACGACAGGCTCATAATGATATACCACGTTCAACTGCAGGGTATTGGCTGCATAGATTGTGGCGCCGGAGGCCCGGCCCACACCTAACTGGCGATCCTGTTCATATTGATAATTATTATTGATTGCCGGCATACCGGTTTTTCGTGCAATGGGTAAGTCATCCTGACGAAAATCATGGAATTCCAACGCATTGGGGTGGGCGATGGTGATTCGCCAGGCCGGCTGGCCGCTGCGGCTTTCGAGCTGCTGGATACGGTGTCTCATGCGCGCTTGCGGATTGGTGTTGCCCCCGGCTGGTGCGTAAAGCGGTGTCAGCGCCGCCTCGAATGCCTGCTGAATCGCCTGGGGATGGGTATGGTTCATGCTGCCTGCCCTGGCCGCTTGCAGCAGCGCCACGCTGACTATTTCACGTGTCATATGCCAGCGAGAGATCTCAAAGACGCCAGCGGCAGTCATTAAAAGGGGCAGGGCGACGATAAGGAATTCCAGATTGGCGAAGCCTAGCTGGCTTTCCGGGGTGGGGTGGCCTGTTGCGGCGGTGGTCGTTGGGTCGGTGTTGCCTGCAAGGCATCGACAGGCCCGTGCGCCGTGCAAAGTGGCAAGGTGAGAATAAAGGATTGAGATATGCATCCACCCAGTGTGCCCGACTTCGCCGCGGATGGATATTGTGGATTCCGGCGCTGGACGGCAACAGCACTGTCAGTTTACCCTTTTGCGCAGGGTCCGCTCGGCTGGCGAATATCCGGCGGCAAATGAGGGTTTAGTGCTCGGTCGGGCTGGTCGGGCCTGTGTCGGATTGCCCAGCGATAAACAGGCGGGCGCAGTCGATCGCGTCGAAGACATAAGGCTTGCCGCAGAAATCGCAGGAAATCTCCACGTTTTCTCGCTCACTGAGAATGCTCTCGATTTCGGCCTGGCCCAACATTTTCAGCATATTGCCGACGCGTTCGCGCGTGCACGGGCAAAACCAGCGAACACCTTGGGGATCGAAGGTGAGCAGGGGTTCGTCCCAGAACAGCCGATGTATGATGGTGTCGGTGCTTTCCGCCAGCAGCTCTTCCGTCGTGAGCGTATTGGCAAGGGTGCAACTGCGCTTCCAGGATTCAACATGCTCCTGGTGGGTTGCCGCATCGCCGCCATGATCGGGGAGGCGTTGCAACAGCATGCCCGCTGCCCGCCGCTCGTTGGCCGCCAGCCATATCCGAGTATCCAGCTGTTCGGAGTGCCGCATGTAATGCTCGAGCACCGCCGCGACCGAATTGCCCTCCAGTGGAACAACGCCTTGATAGGGCTGCTGTCCTTCCTGCCGGTCTTTGGGATCAAGAATGACGATGAACCTGCCGTTGCCATTGGCATTCAGTAATTGTTGGAACGGGGTGTCCGGCAGAATGGCGAACTCCTCGCGCAGTTTTACCGTGGCGCGGATGCTTAGGTCTGACTGGCATTCCACCACCAGCAAGGCGACGGGGCCGTCCCCTTGCAATTGCAGGACGAGCGCGCCGTCGAATTTGATGTTGGAGGCAAGCAAGACTGATGCGGCGCACAGCTCGCCGAGCAGATTCCGTATGACGGGAGGGAACGATTGATGCGCCAGTCCGGTCTGCCAGCTTTCGCTCAGGTCGACGGTCTGGATACGCGTGCTGCGATCTTCCAGCAGATACTTTTGTAAATGGTCATTCATTGTGTAAAGCGGCCCGGCGGGCCGTGATTTCAGCCAAGGCGTTTGAGACCGCGCGCGTATCGCTGACCCTGGCGCACGTAATGCGCGGTATTTTTATGGATGGAGGCGATTTCTTCTTCGCTCAATGTCCGCACGATCTTGGAAATTCCGATAACAAGCGATCCGTCGGGAATTTCCTTGCCTTCGGTCACAATGGCGCCGGCGCCGACGATGCAGTTTTTGCCGATCCTGGCATTATTCAGCACGATCGCCTGCATCCCGATCAGGGATCCTTCTCCAATGGTGCACCCGTGCAGCATGGCCTGGTGGCCGACGGTTACGTTTTTTTCTATGGTCAGCGGCACGCCCTCGTCGACATGCAGGACACTGCCTTCCTGGACATTGCTGCCTTCCTGGATGAGAATAGGGGCGTTGTCTCCACGAATGGCGACATTTGCCCAAACGCTGACGTTGCGCGCTAGTGTGACATTGCCGATGACGGTGGCGCTTTCGAAAACAAAGGCGCTGGGATCAACTTGCGGGGCTAGATCATCTATTTGGTACAGGGCCATAATCGTTCCTGGATCTCAACTGGCGGTGTCGGTTGTGCCGGCCTGATCGCGCCAGACGTACCCGTCCTTGTCGATATGCCCGCGGATGGGCGTGGGAATCCAGGCCTCCTGGATCGGTTGGATATCGTGGATTTGCGCATTGGCCCAGTATTGCAGGGCAATGGCGGGGTCGGGGTAATCGTTCTGGTCGGCCAGGTTGATGGCGATCGTGCCTTTCTGTCCGGGCTTCAGGGCCTTGCCGTCACCATCGATGACGGTGAGGCGATGTCCGGGATAGACCCGGCCCATGCTGCCGGCGCGTGGCGACCACTTTTCCTGGCTTTCCCCGATGATGTACCCGAATCCAAGCGGCGCGACCACCAGATTGATATCGACGCCAAAGCGCTGCTTCGCCCATTCGCCGAGCGTAGGTTCGTACTCGGTGTCCAGACAAGTGATGCTGCGGATCGCCAGATCGAACTCTTCCAGGGGATCAGGATAATCCCGGATGCGCTGCAGGTCGGGCCCGGAGGCAAAAATATTCGTGATCTGATAGTGTTCGAGCAGGGTGAACAGTCGCGGGATCGTGCGTCCTGCCGGGCAGCCCACGATGGACTTGCCAAAGTAGAGCGTGGGTAGTAACGCGTTGAGCAATCCGTCGGGGCCATTCCAGTCGTAGGAGGTCCAGAAGATATCGTTGGTCTTGGGAAACCAGTTCTGCGAAGCGACAAAGCCGGGCAGCGTGCCGATCAGCGAGCTATGGCTGAGCAGCGTGCCCTGCAGTGGCTTGTTCTCGGATGGATGGGGGTAGATCAGGATGGCCGGCGTATCGGCGCTGACCACGTGCGGGGTGAACGTCGCGGGCTGGCGCGCAAGGAGCGTGCGCCAGGAAATGATGCGATCATCGTCGGTATGAATGCCGATGATCTGCTTCACGGACGAATGATTGTCGACGGCCGAGATCAGGGCTGCAATAGAGTGCTTGTCGACCACGGCAACGCGGGCTTGCGAATCATGCAGTCGGGCGGCATAGTCGGCGGTGCTCAGCCCTGCCGTGAGCGGCACGACGATGGCGCCGACCGTAAGGGCGGCCAACTGGGTGATTGCGCTTTCCGCCGAATGCTGCAGCGCCACGGCGATGCGGTCTTGCGGCTGCACGCCCATGCGTATGAAGCCATTGGCCAGCTTGTTGACTTTCTCTGAGAGTTGTCCGTAGGTGAGCAGCGTTAGCTGTCCGACCTGATCCTCGAAATAAATCGCGACCTGACGGGCTTCATGCGGGCTGGAAGCCCAGCGATGACAGCAGGCATCAGCAATATTGAATACGGTCGGGACCAGCCATTCAAATGATTTATACAGTGACGAATAATGATCAGTCATAGGGTGGCGTAAAGACTCGGAGGCGCAAAAGAAATAGGGCAGTCCGTACAACGAAATGGCGGCCTGCTGCCCATCGACCTCTGATTCTATCATTGAATTGCCGCCCGCGATAGGTCTGCCAGGCGCGTACGCGCCAGGCGGTCGTGCAGCATTTGCCCGTCCCGGTCAAGCCAACTGTAGACGAAATTCAGAAAGGGCGTCACGATGATGAACATGGTGACCGACGGCCATCCCAGATAGTCGGACAGGGTGTGGATCGCGAATGCGCCCGCCAGCGGAATCGGCCAGCAAAGCAGGTAGCGCAGCACCAATTGGCCCAGTGACGGTTTCCCGCCGCTACGGTCAACCAGCCGGATATGCCAGGTCTTCATGGGCAGGGTCTGGCCGTGGCGGCGCCAGGACAGGATGAAATAGGCGCCGATGGCCAAAAAGAGCACAACCTGGCGCCACCCCAGCAGCATCAGGCCGCTGCGGCTCTGCGTCAGGGTATCGAAGATGTAGGCGGTGAAAAAAACCACGCCAAAGAGCAGCACGGCCTCGTACATCATGCAGGCGAAAAGGCGGAGGCGGGAGGGCCTGCGCGCAAGCGCGGGCCGAGTGGCGGTAGAAGTCATGCTGGTGTTCAGGGTTTACGGTAACTATCTGCGACCATTTCAAATGAAAATAGCCGGCAGTCGAGAGCGCCATTATAAAGCGGAGTCCGGCGGCGCGGCTTAAGGCGCAGTTTGCCGGGCAGTTCCAGGTCGCTGGAAATGACATGAACCTGCCAGCCCGAAAACTCGCGCTTCAGGCAGGCGGACCAGTCGCGCCAGAAGGTCGGATCCTGTTCATCCAGCCGTTCTCCATAGGGAGGATTGGTAACCAGCCAGCCACTTTCTGTTGGCGGCTGCAAATCCAGGGCATTGGCTTGGGCGAACCGGATCGAGCCGGGTGCCAGATTGGCGCGCCGCAGGTTTTCCTGCGCCGCTTCAAGGGCGCGTGGGTTCAGGTCGCAGCCGAAGATCGGGGTTGTCAGTTCCGGCGCAATGTGCTCGAGTGCTTCGTCTTTGAGCTTGCGCCATTGGCGGGCGTCGGCGTTGCGCAGCCGTTCGAAGCCGAAGGGGCGTGAAATGCCCGGGGGCACGCCTTGTGCGATCCAGGCGGCCTCGATCAGGATTGTGCCGCTGCCGCAGAAAGGATCCAGCAATGGCTGCGAGGGATCCCAGCCGGACAAGGCCAGAATGCCGGCAGCCAGATTCTCGCGCAAAGGGGCTTCGCCTTTGTCCAGACGCCATCCTCGCTTGAACAGGGACTCTCCAGACGTGTCCAGATACAGGGTTCCCGCATCCTTGGAGAGAAATAGATGAACGCGGGCGTCGGGCCTGACTGTGTCAATGCTGGGCCGCTCGCCTTCGCGATCGCGCAGGCGATCACAAATCCCATCCTTGGCCTTCAGGTTGCAGAACATGAGGCTTTTCATCGGGCTCTGGATGGCCGACGTGTCGACGCGCAACGTGTGTTCGGCCCCGAACCACCGCTCCCAGGGGGTGTCATAGGCCATTTCGTAGATGTCTTCCTCGTTCAGGACGAGGCTGTGCGCCACCTGAACCAGGATCCGCGTCGCCAGCCGGGAGTACAGGTTGGCCCGCAAGACGCCGGCCCAATCGGTCTCGAAGGCGCAGCCGGCGCGCCCTTTTTGCACCTGTTCGAAGCCGAGCGCCTGCATTTCCTCGCATAGCAGTTCTTCCAAGCCCTGGGGGCACGGTGCGAACGCACGGAATATTTCGGCGCCACCGGCGCGGGGGCGCAATGTTGTGTCGGCTGCCGTGCCCACGGGCTGGCGCTGCGTATTGACGGCCCGGCGCGGTTTTGCGTCCTGGCTTGCGGGGCGGCTTTGCATGCGGGGCCGGGGGGCGCTACGGGCCGCTGTGTCGTCCTGTTCTCGTTTACCGATCTTGTTCGCCGCGGGTCGTGATCTTGCCGGTTCGCCGGTTGCACTGGCGTGCAGCCGAGGGGATTTGCCCGCATCGGCGCGGGTGGGGGCCGGACGGCTCGCACGCACCGGTTTGGCGTCAGGCTCCCCGGATCGCAGGCGCGCCTGGGCGACCGCGCGTGCGCGTGCGCCGCTGCGCAATTTCGGTTTGTCGTCGCCGTCTTTGCTCGAGGCACGTTTGCCGAGGCTGAGTTTCTTGCGGGGAGCGGAAGTGTCGTCGGTCATTTAACAGCCTGTCAGAAAGGTTTTGTGACCACGAGAATGACCACGACTAGCAAGAGCAATACGGGAACTTCATTGAACCAGCGATAGAATACATGATCGCGCTGGTTGGCGCCTTGCGCGAACTTGCGGTAGATCCGGTAACAAGCGTGGTGGTAGCCGATGATCAACAGCACAAAGAGCAGCTTGGCGTGCAGCCAGCCGTTGCTCAGGCCGATCCGGTAATACAGCATGAGCACCAGCCCGAAGGCCACGGCGGGTATCGCCAGCATGGTGGTAAAGCGCAGCAGGCGCCGGGCCATGCCCAGCAGCACGGTGAAGACGTCCGCATCATTCTGGTGCTGGGCCAAATTCACAAAAATACGAGGCAGGTAGAACAGCCCGGCAAACCAGGCGACGACGAAAACGATATGCAGCGATTTGATCCAGAGCATGACTTATCCGCGTAGTTGGCCATGGCCGTCGAGTACCCATTTATAGGTGGTCAGTCCTTCGAGACCGACCGGACCGCGGGCATGCAGCCTGTTGGTGGAAATGCCGATTTCTGCACCGAGCCCGTATTCGAAGCCGTCGGCAAAAACCGTTGGTAAATTGACATAGACCGAGCTGGAGTCGACTTCGCGCTGGAAGCGGTCGGCCGCCTGGATATGATCGGTGATGATCGATTCCGTGTGTCCTGAGCTCCAGCGGGCAATGTGATCCATGGCCTCGTCCAGGCTGTCGACGATACGGATGGCTAAAATCGGACCAAGGTATTCCGTTGCCCAGTCCTCGTCGGTAGCTGCCCGCGATCCGGGCAGCAACGGACGGCTACGCTCACAGGCGCGCAGTTCAACCTGTTTCTCTGCATAGGCGGCGGCAAGGCGCGGCAACACTTGTTGCGCCACGTCCTGGTGCACCAGCAATGTTTCCATGCTGCCGCAGATACCGTATCGGAATGTTTTCGCATGCACAGCGATCTGGTGGGCCATTTCCAAGTTGGCATCCTTGTCGATGTAGACATGGCAGTTGCCATCGAGGTGGCGGATCATGGGGACCGTGGCATCGGCTTCCAGGCGGCGGATAAGGCCTTTGCCACCCCGTGGGATAATCACGTCGACATATTTGTCCATGGTGATCAGATGCCCGACTGCAGCGCGGTCGGTGGTGCTGATGGTCTGGACTGCGTGGGCGGGCAGGCCCGCATGGGACAAGCCATCCTGGATAATCCGACCCAGCGCCTGATTGGAGTGGAACGCTTCGCTGCCGCCACGCAGGATCACGGCATTGCCGGATTTGAGGCAGAGTGCGGCGGCATCGATCGTGACATTGGGGCGCGATTCGTAAATGATGCCGATGACGCCCAGCGGAATACGCATACGTGAGATACGAATGCCGTTGGGGCGGATTTTGGTCTCGCTGCGACTGCCTACCGGATCTTCCAGGTTGGCGACTTGCTGCAGGCCGGCGATCATCAGCGACAGGGATTTGTCGGACAAGGTCAGCCGGTCCAGCAGCGCAGGCTCCAGGCCGCTTTCGCGCGCCTTTTCGAGATCGCGCGCGTTTTCAGCCTTCAAGTCGTCGGCCTGCGCCTCCAGGCGGGCGGCGATATGCAGCAGGGCGGCTGATTTTTGCTGGTCATTGCTGCGCATCATGACACGGGAGGCGCTGCGCGCCTGTTGCCCACAGGTGAGCATCTGGTTTTCTAGGGAAGAAGCATCGAGTGAGGTAGTCATGTTTGCATCAGTGTGTGGCGACCGGGGATTCGGCCATGCGCAGGACCAGCCGGGCCATTTCCTGCCAGGCATCGGTAAGACGTCCTTCGACAGGGAACCCTTTGAAAAGGCGATCGATATCGTGGGCGTGCTGGACCAAGCCCATGATCTGCGAAAAAGGCAAACGGTCCAGCGTTTTCAGGATTAATTGGTCTTTGGGTGGAAACAATCCCAGCTTACGCGTCAGATTGCGAGGATTGTGTCCATTTTGCCTTGCTTGGGCAAGCGTGTAAAGATTTCGTATGTCATAGGTCAGCAGGCCCAGCACCATCGGCAGGGCTTCGCCTTCCGCCTCCAGGCCATTGAGGATCTTGAGCGCCCGTTGCGCCTGGCCGCCGAGAATGGCCTGGCTCATATCGAAAACATTGTATCGGCTGACATCGAGAATGGCGTTTTCCACGTTTTCCAGCGTCAACTCGCCTTCTGCGTATTGCAGGCCGAGCTTGAGGATTTCCTGGTGCGCGGCCAGCAGATTGCCTTCGACCTTGTCGGTAATCCACGCCAGTGTCGCGGCGTCGGCGCGCTGTTTCTGGCGCTTGAGGCGTCCTTGGATCCATGCCGGCAACTGCTCGCGGCCGACGATCGGTACGTTGATTTGCACGGCCTGCTGGGTCAGGGTGGTAAACCACTTGGCAGAGGACATGGCACGGTCCGCTTTGGGCAGAATCAGGACAATGGAAATGTCCGCCAATTCCTGGCGGCTGGCCCGCGCCGCCAGCGAAACCAGCGTATCGGCGCCGGTTTTGCCGGGCTTGCCGGTAGGCAGCTCGATTTCAAGCAGCTTGCGATCGCCGAAAAGTGAGATCGATTGCGTATTTTCCTCAATGGTATTCCATGGGCCGGTCGCGGACAGGCTCAGCGAGACCCTTTCCGTATATCCCTGCTTGCGGCAGGCTGCACGCAGGCTGTCCAGCGCTTCGTTGCGCAGCAGGAGTTCATCGCCGCATATCAGATAAAGCGGGTGCAGCGTGACGTCCGGTTTTTCCAGGTCGCCAAGGAATTTGTCATAGCCGAGCGTTTGTCCTGCCATGGGAGCATCACTTCAGGTATTGACCGGCTGGCGCGGTAGCGCCTTGGGCGTAGCCGGCGATAACATCGTCGGAGCTGATCCGGCGTACCAACTGGGAAACCATCTGGGTTTCCATGTCCTGATAGAGCGTTTGCATTTCCTGTGTTTTCGCCTGGGCATTGGCTTCGTCATACGGGAGGGTACGCGTTGCCGTCAGTGTCGAGGGTGCAATCAGGATCTGCCCGCCCGTGGTAACAAGCTGGAATGTCAGGCGCAGCGTCAATTCGTACTCTTCGACCTGGCCTTGGGCGTTGAGCGACACCTCGCGCTGCGTCTGGGTGCGATCCAATTGGGTCAACAGGACTTGGGCCGATTGCGGCGAATCCACGAAACGCAACGCTGGCGAGCTGGCTTTCAGGGACCGTCGCAGATAGGCGCCAAACCGCGAATTGGCGTCGATATTCGTGTACATGGCGGTAAACGGCAGCGGTTTTTCGCCGCGCAGCTTGAAACCGCAGCCTGCCAGCACCAGGCCAAGCAGCATTGCCGCCATGAAAGCCTGGAACCAGCGCATTGTCGAGGTAGGGTACGCCATGGATTTCACCTGTAAAAATTAGCCAACAATGTTGACGAGCTTGCCGGGCACCACGATAACACGTTTCGGGGCGCGCCCTTCCAGGAACTTTTCGAGAGAGGGGTGCGCTTTGGCGACGGCTTCGATGTGCTCGCGATCAGCGCCGCTAGGCACCTGGATCGCGCCGCGCAGCTTGCCGTTGATTTGCAGCATCAGTTCGATTTCGTCCGCGACCAGCGCAGCTTCGTCGATGACAGGCCACGGAGCATCAAGCAGGTCGCCGAACTGTTCCGTGTAACCCAGTTCATTCCAAAGGTGCCAGGTGATATGCGGCACGACGGGGTAGAGCATCCGGATCAACAGGCCGGTGACTTCGCGCAACGCGGCATCCTCGAGCGCTCCCTCGGGCAGCTTGGCGTCATCGATGGCATTGAGCAGCTTCATATTCGCCGATACCACGGTATTGTACTGAATCCGCTCGTAGTCGTAATTGGCCTGGCGCAGCAATGAATAAGCCTGCAAGCGGAGCGCTTTCACGGCCTTGCTGGCCTGGCTCCAGTCGGCGGGTGTGGCGGCGGGCGCACCGGTAATACGGTCTTTCAGGCCATGTGCGATCGACCAGAGTCTGCGTAGGAAACGGTGGGAGCCCTCGACGCCGGAGTCGGACCATTCGAGCGTTTGCTCGGGCGGACTGGCGAACATGACGAAGAGACGCGCGGTATCCGCGCCCATGGTGTCGATCAGGGCTTGCGGGTCTACGCCATTGTTTTTCGATTTCGACATGGTGCCGACACCGCCATATTGCACGGCGGAACCGTCGCGGTTCAGCGTGGCGCCGGTGATGGTTCCCTTGTCATCATAGGTATTTGTGACTTCCTCGGGCCAGAAATACTCCACGGCGCCTTGCGGTGTCTTGCGCGAATAAATATGGTTGAGCACCATGCCCTGGCAAAGCAGGCGGGTAAATGGTTCGTCGAACTTGAGCAGCCCCAGGTCGCGCATGACCTTGGTCCAGAATCGGGCGTAGAGCAGGTGCAGGACCGCATGTTCGATGCCGCCGATATACTGGTCCATGGGCATCCAGTAGTCGTTGCGCTGGTCGACCATGGCGTTATCGTTGCCGGGCGAGGTATAGCGCATGAAATACCAGGAAGAGTCGACGAACGTATCCATGGTATCGGTTTCGCGGCGTGCGGGCTTGCCGCAAGACGGGCAGGCACAGTTCAGGAACGCCTCGTCCTTGGCCAGGGGGTTGCCGCTGCCGTCGGGAATCAGGTTTTCCGGTAGGCGAACAGGCAGGTCGGCCTCGGGAACAGGTACGGGGCCGCAATGGTCGCAGTGGATGATCGGTATCGGCGTGCCCCAGTAACGCTGGCGGGAAATGCCCCAGTCGCGCAGGCGCCAGGTTGTCTGTTTTTCGCCCAACCCCTTGGCCGCGAGCCGACCGGCAACCGCGTCGACCGCTTCGCGATAGGTCAGGCCGTCCAACTCACCCGAGTTGACAACCTGTCCCTGCTGCTTGTCCCCATACCAGTCTTGCCAGGTGGCGGCGTCGTACTCCTTGCCTGCCACGCCCACGACTTGCTTGATTGGCAAATTGTATTTGAGCGCAAAGGCGAAATCCCGTTCGTCGTGCGCGGGAACGCCCATGACGGCGCCATCGCCGTAGCTCATCAGCACATAGTTGCCGACCCAGATTTCGACGGCTTCACCGGTGAGGGGGTGAGTGACATACAGGCCGGTTGGCAGGCCTTCTTTTTCCCGCGTGGCCATTTCGGCTTCGGTCGTGCCGCCCAGTTTGCATTTTTCAATGAATGCGGCCAGTCCGGGATTGCCCGCCGCCGCGTGGGAGGCCAGGGGATGCTCGGGCGCGACCGCACAGAAGGTGACACCCATGATCGTATCCGGCCTCGTTGTGAAAACGTACATACGGCCGTCCTGGATCAACTGGCCATGCGCGTCGTGGATGTCGTGGGTGAAGGCAAAACGCACGCCTTCGCTCTTGCCCAGCCAATTTTCCTGCATGAGCCGCACGCGCTCGGGCCACCCGGGCAGGTTGCTGCTGACCTGGTCAAGCAATTCCTCGGCGTAATCGGTAATGCGCAAGTAGTAGCCTGGAATTTCACGTTTTTCCACCGGCGCGCCCGAACGCCAGCCGTGGCCATCAATGACCTGCTCGTTGGCAAGAACAGTCTGGTCTACCGGATCCCAATTGACGACCTGGGTCTTGCGGTAGGCAATGCCTTTTTCCAGCATTTTCAGGAACAGCCACTGGTTCCATTTATAGTATTGGGGATCGCAAGCGCACATTTCGCGCGACCAGTCGATCGCCAGACCCATCGCCCGCATTTGTTTTTTCATGTAGGCGATATTGTCGTAGGTCCACTTGGCCGGCGGCACTTTGGATTTGATTGCGGCGTTTTCCGCCGGCATACCGAAGGCGTCCCAGCCCATGGGCATCAGCACGTTGAAGCCACGCATGCGCAGTTGGCGGGCCATCATGTCGTTGATCGTATAGTTGCGAACATGCCCCATGTGCAGCTTGCCGCTGGGATAAGGCAACATGGAGCAGGCATAGAATTTAGGTTTGTCGTTGCCGTTCGCGTCCTTGGCGTGTTCGGTCACAAGATAGGCATCACGGTCCTGCCAGTTTTGCTGGGCGGATTTTTCAAGCTCGGTGGGGTGGTAATGATCCTGCATCATAGATTCGCACAAAATGGGACACGGCCTGGATGCCGCCGACAGCAGCGTCGATCTGGTCAGGCAGCAGCGTCCAAAAAATTAATGGTTAACCCGTTATTATAGAGGCTCGCCGCGGCAGCGGTGCGCGCTTCGCGGGAAAGTTGAAATTCTATAGACGCAGGCAGCCAGCGACCAGCGTGCAGATGGCGGCATTGACGCGGTGTGCCGTGCCGGTTTTGTTGAGTATCTGATTCATATGGTAGTGCACGGTGTTGCCGGAGATACCCAGGATGCGGGCGATGTCATCGTTGGACTTGCCATCGGCCACCCATTTGAGAATATCGGTCTGTTGCCGGCTGAGGCCGAAGTCCTGGCGCTCCCGGTGCCGCCGGGCCAGGATGCGTTGCGCCACGTAATGCACGGCGAAGGTCGTCGCCAGCAATCGTTGGCGGCGTTGCGTCAGCTCGGTCGGGGTGACTGGCGGCCTTCTGCGGACCAGCGTTAGCACGCTGGCCGTGTTGCCCAGCACGCAGGTACCCGGTACGAACAGGCCATAAAATGCGGGCGCCCCACGCGTGGCAAGTGCGGGGCAAAGCCGGTAGAAATCACTCGATGCCCAGATCAGCCACTGTTTCTGGCCAAGCACGGACTTGATAATGGCCTCATGGAACAGGGGGCGGTGCTGGCGCGCGACCAGATCTTCCGGAATGGTGCAGAGGTGGTGGAACTTGGGCGAGGTCAGCGGGAAGGGATAGCGTTGCAGGTAATCGAGATAATCGAAGCCCACTTGCGCCAGACAGGATTGGATGAACGCCAGTTGGTCCGGCTCGTCCTGGGGTTCGAGAAATGCCGGGGCTGAAGAAGGGGCTGTCATGCGTGCGCCTTGCGAAGTACCTGAAAGTGTTGATCCTATCGGAAGCGCCCGGAAACCCTATGGTATATCTGCGCAGCCTGCGGCAAAATTGTCGCTTTACCGGCCTGGCCAGCAAGGCCTGCTATTTGCCTTCGTACAGCTGCGCTTTGTTGGTCGAAGACTGCGTTTCGGGCTCGTTGGCCGACTTTTTGGGATCGTACAACACCGTGCTGGTGCCCACCCCTGTGCCTACACCAGCCCGGGCACCGCCGCCCAGGCCCGTGCCGACGCCAACACCAACACCCGCTCCCGCCGCGACCTGCCCGCTGTGATTGATACCGACGCCAGCGCCAAACGGCCCCAGACCCGTACCGAGGCTCACGCCACCGCTGCCCACGCCTAGCGATAGCCCGCTTACCAGGGGAACGCTGACGCCAAAGCCCGTGGAGCAGCCTGACAGGGCAAGGGTGGCGAGGAGGGCGGGAAGGATTTTCTTTATCATGACGCTTGCCTGGGGGAAAGGGATGAAAGGGAATCTAGCATACAATCGGGAGCGTAGATGGCGGTAAATGCAAATTATTGCAAACGGCGCCTTCTTGCGGGGCGGTGTATTGCAGGGCAAGCCAACCGAGGCGACGCGGTTTTGGGGTATCATGCGCGCTGTAGGAACGCGGCCGGACAGCAGGCTGTCGCTTGGCTTGCCGACCCGTCATCAGAAAGCCCAAGGAAGGATAATGCCAGGAAAATACGCCTTGGGTTTGCTGTCCACCGTCATTTTGAGTGCGTGCGCCAGTAAACCCTTATACGAGACACAGGATATCCATTTTATCTTGCCATGCAAGAGCGATACGGCAGCCTGCATGGCGCAGATGGAAAGCGCTTGCGCGCAGGCCAAAGGCCGGGTCCAGTCACGCAATATCAGTCAGGAAGAGGTGCCGGTGGTGCAAGTGATTTGCCGGCCGCCGGCAAAGCCGAAGACCGAGGACGATGCCGAATAGGGCACCGGCCCGGCTAGCATAGTCCGATGCAGCTCGCGTCCAGCGCGTATTTCTGGTGGGCGGCCTGGATATGGGCAACCACTTTTTGCGGATCGTCTTCAATGATGAAAAGATCCAAGTCGTGCTCGGAGATCAGTTTGTTGGTAAGCAACTGGTCCTTCATCCAGTCCATCAAGCCTTGCCAGAACTCCCGTCCCACGAAAACGACCGGCGCCTTGGCGGCCTTACCAGTCTGGATCAGGGTCAGGGCTTCGAACATTTCGTCCAGCGTGCCGAAGCCGCCGGGCATAATGATGTAGCCCGCGCTATTCATAAAGAAGGTTGTCTTGCGGGAGACAAAATATTTGAAATACAGGCTATCGGTCTGGTAGCGATTGTCTTTTTGCTCGTGGGGCAGCCGGATGTTCAATCCGATACTGGTCCCGCCGGCTTCATGGCAGCCTTTATTGGCCGCTTCCATGATGCCGGGACCGCCGCCAGAAATGACATTGAAGCCGGCCTTGGCAAGAAGTCCGCTGATCTCCTGTGTTTTGGTATAGTACGGTGAATCTGACCGGATCCGTGCACTTCCGAAAATACTCACCGCTGCGGTCAAATCCTTGAGATGCTCGGCCGCTGTCTGCAGCTCGCTGGTAATCTCTGTTATCTGACCCTGAATCGTTGTTGCTTTTGTTACTGACATGAAAAAAACCTTGTTACTTGTTGACGGATCAAGCTATTTGTACCGTGCTTTCTACGCGATGCCCGATCTTCGCAATGCCCGTGGAGAACCTACGGGCGCGCTTTATGGCGTGATAAACATGATGCGAAAATGCATTGATGATTATAAGGCCGATTATGCCGCTTGCATTTTCGATGCAAAAGGAAAAACCTTCAGGGATGACTTGTATCCCGAATACAAAGGCGACAGGCCGCCGATGCCCGACGACCTTGCGCTGCAGACCGAGCCCATTCATGAGGCCATACGGGCAATGGGCTGGCCGGTGATTGCGGCCGCGGGCGTGGAAGCCGATGACGTGATCGCAACGCTGGCGGAACTGGCCGCCCGTTCCGATATCCACACCATTATATCAACAGGCGATAAGGATTTGGCGCAACTGGTCAATTCCCATATCACGCTGGTCAACACCATGACCGGCGAAAACCTGGACGAAGCGGGGGTTCAGGCCAAATTCGGCGTGCCGCCTTCGCGGATCGTGGATTACCTGATGCTGATCGGGGATGCGGTCGATAACGTACCGGGCGTCAACAAGGTCGGGCCAAAGACCGCCGTGAAATGGCTCACGCAATTCGGCACGCTGGATCAGCTTGTCGAGAACGCGGATCAAATCAAAGGCGTGGCCGGGCAGAACCTGCGTGACGCTGTTCCGCAGTTTGAACTAACGCGCAATTTGATCACGGTGAGGCGTGATTGCGATCTGACGGGTTTCATGACGGGGATCGAAGACTTGTTGCCGCAGCCTGCCGATGTGGCAACCCTGACATCGATTTATGATCGTTACGGTTTCCGCACCTGGTTGCGCGAACTGACCGGTGATGCCGAACGGGTATCCGAGCAAGATGCGCGCATGGCCCGGGACGTGCCTGCCGCGCCATCGGATGTCAGCTACCTGACGGTCGCTACCGACGCGGACTTCCAGGCCTGCCTTCAGGCAATCACCCAGGCCGAGCGGGTAGCGCTGGATACGGAAACCACGTCACTGGACCCGATGCGGGCATCGTTGGTGGGGATTTCACTTGCCATTGAGCCCGGCAAGGCCTGGTACATTCCGCTAGGCCATCGCGGCACCGATGTGGGACCGCAGCTGGATAAGCAGCAGACGCTGGCCGCATTACGTCCGTGGCTGGAAGACGCCGCCGCAGCCAAGGTCCTGCATAACGCCAAGTACGATAGCCATGTCTTTCTTAATGAAGGCATTACCCTGGCGGGGATCGGGGACGATACGATGCTGATGGCCTATGTGCTTGAATCGCATCGCAGCGTGGGTATGCAGGAGCTCGCGCAACGCTATCTGGGGCGTACCGGTACGACGTACGAGGAAATTTGCGGTAAAGGCGCCAAGCAAATCGGCTTTGATGAAGTCGACATCCAGGTTGCCACGCATTACGCGGCGGAAGATGCCGACTTCACCCTGCAGCTATACCGCGCGTTACGACCGCTGGTGCAGGCGCAGACGGGGCTGGAGCGGATTTATCGGCTGGAGGTCGAGGTTTCCCGGGTGCTGACGCGAATCGAGCGCAACGGCGTGCGCATTGACGAGGGCAAGCTGCGCCAGCAAAGCGCGCAGATCGGCGCGACCCTGGTCGCGCTTGAAAACAAGGCTTATGAACTGGCCGGCCAGCCGTTCAATCTCAATTCGACCAAGCAGTTGGGAGAGATCCTGTTCGGCAAAATGAATTTGCCGGTATTGCGCAAGACGCCCAAGGGCGCGCCATCCACCGATGAGGACGTGCTGAGCAAGCTGGCCGTCGATTATCCATTGCCGCGCACCTTGCTGGACTACCGCAGCCTGGCCAAGCTCAAATCCACCTACACCGATAAGCTTCCGAAAATGATCGATCCGGTCACGCAGCGCGTGCATACCGATTATGCGCAGGCGGCGGTCCTGACTGGCCGCCTGGCGTCGTCGGATCCGAACTTGCAGAATATCCCGGTTCGCACCGAAGAGGGGCGTCGCATCCGCACTGCATTTATTCCGTCCGATGGCGGGGTGATTGTTTCCGCGGATTATTCCCAGATCGAACTGCGGGTCATGGCGCATCTTTCAGGCGATGCCAACTTGCAGCAGGCTTTCAAGGACGAGGTCGATATTCACCGAGCAACCGCGGGCGAGGTGTTTGGTGTCGCACCCGATGCCGTGACCGCCGAACAGCGCCGCGCGGCCAAGGCGATCAATTTTGGTTTGATCTACGGCATGAGCGCCTTTGGCCTGGCGCAGAATCTCGGTATTACGCGGGATGCGGCCCAGACCTATATCGACCGATATTTCGCACGCTATCCCGGCGTGGCGGAGTATATGTCGCGCATCAAGAAAGAAGCGTCGGCCAACGGCTACGTGGAAACGGTATTCGGGCGTCGACTCTGGCTGCCGGAGATCAATGCCAAGGGTCCACGCCGGGCGGGTGCTGAGCGCGCGGCGATCAATGCGCCGATGCAGGGAACATCCGCGGACTTGATCAAAATGGCGATGGTCGCGGTACAGGAATGGCTAGACAAGGAAAAACTGGTATCGCTGCTGGTCATGCAGGTGCACGATGAACTGGTGCTGGATGTGCCCAGGCAGGAACGGGAACTGGTCTCAGCGGCTTTACCGGGACTCATGTGCAATGTGGCGGAGCTGCATGTGCCGTTGGTCGCCGAGACGGGTGTGGGCGACAATTGGGAGGAAGCGCACTGATCGCGCGGTGGTCTCCCAGGGCTTGTCGCAAGCAAAAGGCGCCTTGAAAGGCGCCTTTTTTCGTATATGGCAGGCGGGGCAATGACGCGGCCCGCCTCGGTCGTTAAGACTGAACCACGCGGGCGCGCAAGGCATTGATCCGGTGTTCGATCGGCGGGTGGGTGGAGAACAGGGCGGCAACGCCGGCGCCGCCGCTGATGCCCGAAGATTCGAACTGCTTGGGCAACTCGCCGGGAGGCAAGCCACCCAGCCGGGCCAGGGCGTTGATCATGGGGGAAGCGGATCCCAGCATTTTGGCTGATCCCGCATCGGCGCGATATTCGCGCTGGCGCGAGAACCAGGCCACGATGATCGAGGCCAGCACCCCGAATACGATCTCACAGACCAGCACCGTGATGTAGTATCCGGGGCCGACCCCGCGCTCGTTCCGGAAGACGGTGCGGTCGATGAAGTAGCCAACGACGCGCGCCAGAAAGACCACGAATGTGTTTACGACACCTTGGATCAGGGTCAGGGTGACCATATCGCCATTGGCGATGTGGGCCACTTCGTGCCCTAGTACCGCGGTCACTTCTTCTTCGTTCATGCTCTCTAGCAGCCCGGTTGACACCGCGACCAGGGAGTCGTTCTTGAAGGCGCCGGTGGCAAAGGCATTGGGTTCGCCTTCGTAGATGGCGACTTCGGGATGGCCGATGCCGGCGCGATTGGCCAATTGATGGACGGTATCGACCAGCCAGGCTTCACGCTGGCTGCGCGGCGCGGCGGGGTCGATCATGTGCAGCCCCATGGTCCACTTGGCCATGGGCTTGCTCATCAGCAGGGAGATGATCGCGCCCATGAAGCCGACAACGGCCGAGAAGGCAAGCAGTTGCCCCATATTGATGCCGTTGGCATCCATGTAGCGGTTGACGCCTAGCAAGTTAAGCGTAAATCCAAGCACAACCATGACGGCAAGGTTGGTCATGAGAAAAAGAAAAATGCGCTTCATGCGGAAAAGTCCTTGTTGGGGAAGATGAATATCCGGTTCAGGATTCGCGGTAGTCTGACACTATTCGCTTAAAAATACCTGAAAGAATTTTGATATCAATTATATAAGGGCAATCCGCTCCATTTATAGTGAAGTTAGCAGTAGAATGGTATTTTTATTACAAATGATTTCCGGGTTGAGCATGCAGGCGTTATGGATGTTGGTTGCTTCACTGATGTTTGCCATAATGGGTGCTGCTGTCAAACTCGGTTCCGAGCATGGCGCCTCGCTGGCGCTGGTCATCCTGTTTCGCGGCCTGCCTTCGGTGGTCCTGCTGGTTATCTGGGCGCTCTATAACAATCGCTCGCTCAAGCCCAAAAGCATTCGTCTGCACCTGTTGCGCAACGTCTTTGGCGTCGGGGCCATGTGGATGGCCTTCTATGGTTATACGGTCCTGCCGCTGGCAACCAGCACGAGCCTGAACTACACCTCCCCGTTGTTTATCGCCGGATTCCTTCTGCTTTCGGGAAGGGCGTCCAGCGATGTGATTCGCATGCTGGCGGTGGCTCTTGGCTTTGCTGGCGTCCTGCTGGTGCTGCGGCCAAGCATTACCGAGGACCAGTGGTTTGCCTGCGTCCTCGGCCTGATGGCCGGGGCCTGCGGCGCGGTGGCCATGTTGCAGGTGCGTCAGCTGGGTTCCATCGGCGAGCCCATTTGGCTTACCGTCATGTATTTTTCGATTTTTGTCAGCAGCACCAGCCTGATCGGCATCAAGGCGCATGGCATCGGGCTGCCCGATATGACGGCCTGGGTGGCGCTGCTGGTTGTCGGGTTGTCCGGCTTGTTCGGCCAGTTGGCGCTGACGCGCGCCTTCGGATCGGGTTCCCCCTTGCTGTCGGCGGCCTTGCAGTATTCCACCATTATTTTTTCAGCGTTTATCGGCATTATGGTCTGGCGCAACGCGCCGGATGTGCTGGCGTGGCTGGGCATGGGCATGGTCATCCTGGCCGGGCTGCTGTCGGCCTGGCGTACACTGGCGCTGGCGGATCGTCAGAATAAAACCAAAATGGTCGATACTACCGCCTGAGCCCGAAAGCCCATCATGCGGGCGCAAAAAACACAAAACCCCGGCGCATCGCCGGGGTTTTGCTTGTTCGCGCGTGGGCGCGGGTTGCCAGGAACGAGGTTGACCTTATTTTGCCATGAGCCGGTTGTACCACTCATGGAAGTGCTGCATGCCGTCTTCCATGGGCGATTGGTAGGGCCCGCTTTCCGACGTGTCCCGGTTGTACAGCGCGCGGCGCCCGGCGTCCATGCGTTCGGCGATTTCGTCGTCCTCGATGGCGGTTTCCATGTAGGCGGCCTGTTGTGCTTCAATGAATTCCCGTTCGAAGCTGGCAATTTCCTCTGGATAATAGAATTCGACCAGATTCACGGTTTTCTGCGGGCTGACCGGATAGAGCGTGGACAGCACCAGTACATGTGGATACAGCTCGATCATATGCGTGGGGAAGTAGGTCACCCAGACGGCACCGAAGTCGGGGGACTCACCCTGGCGGAAGTTGAGCAACTGGTCGTGCCACTTCCTGTATACATCAGAGCCGGGGTTGGCCAGCGCCTGGTGCACACCGACCCGCTGCAGGCTGTAGGTGTCGGAGAATTCCCAGCTCAGATCGTCGCAGGTGACGAAATTGCCCAGTCCCGGATGGAAGGGGGCCACATGATAATCTTCCAGATAGACTTCGATGAAGGTCTTCCAGTTGTAATTGCATTCGTGGACAATGGCGCGATCGAATACGTAGTCCGAAAAGTCGAATTCCGGCCGAGCGAACAGGGCGGCCATGTCGGCGGCCGGGTCGCGTGCGCCTTCGAATAGCAGTCCATGGCAATGCTGAAGTGGGAACTGTTGCAAGTTCTTACAGGGATTGCTGTCAAATTGAGGGGCGCCCAGCAGCGTACCTTGGTTGTCATAGGTCCAGCGGTGCAGCGGACAGACGATATTGCCGCCACTGGCCCGCAGGTTGCCGGCATTGAGCGTGGAGCTGGTGACATCGCCCGCCCGGCCGCCCAACATGACGGCCTGGCGATGGCGACAGACATTGGAAAGTAGGCGAACGCCTTCGGCATTGCGCAGCAGCACCCGTCCCGCTTGTTCCTGGCTGAGCGTGCGCCAGTCGCCTACGTCGGGAACCAGTTTCTCATGTCCGACGTAGAGGGCAGAGGCATCGAAGATGCGGGCCTGCTCCTTCTTGAAGATAGTGTCGTCGAAATAGGCGTTGACGGGTAGTTGCGTCGTCGCAGGTGATACATGCGCCAGTTTGGCAATGTCAGACATGAGATGCCCCCCGATGAAAAATAATGCCGCCTCACCAAGGGTCATGAGCCGGCATAATGTGTGACTGAAAAATCTAAACGGACGGCAATTTTAAAGAAAATCAAGGCCTTAGTCAATAGTTTGACGTGTTGTAACAGGCCATTGTCCGCTAAATCGGCCCTGGCGCCCGATGTGGGCTGCTGTCTTTGCATCAAAAGTGGTTAATCCGCAACCGAACGCGCCATTGATTTCGTACAATGTCAAATTGCAAAGATAGACGCATTGGAGACAGGTTTGACCGAAAAACCCAAAACCAGTATTGACGGTGATGCCGATGCATTGCCGGAACAGTTCGAGGCTGCGCTGAACGAGCTCGAATCGATCGTGGCGCAGATGGAGGACAATAGTATGTCGCTGGAAGCCTCGATCAAGGCTTATGAGCGCGGCGTCAAGTTGGCGCGCGTCTGCCAGGGCAAGCTGGATACCGCCGAGCAACAGATCGCGGTATTGCGCAACAATATGCTGGTGCCCTTGAACGATGGCGGGCAAGCGGAGTCATGAGCGCAATGACCGTAGCATTTGAGGACTGGCTGCCCGCGTGTGTCGGCAAAGTGGAGGCGGCGCTGGAAAAGGCGCTGCCGCCGCAGGATGATATTCCCTGTGACTTGCACGAAGCCATGCGGTATGCCGTGCTGGGTGGGGGCAAGCGTATCCGCGCGGCGCTGGTGTATGGCGCCGGTCTGGCGGCCGCGCAGCAGTCTTCGCTACCGGCGGCGCTTGAGCATACGCTGGCGCGGGCGGCGGTCGCGGTCGAGCTGATCCATGCCTATTCGCTGGTGCATGACGATCTGCCATGCATGGATAACGACGTGTTGCGGCGCGGCCAACCGACAGTGCATGTTCGGTTTGGCGAGGCCACGGCCATGCTGGCGGGCGACGCCTTGCAACCCCTGGCTTTTGCCCAATTGGCCCAGATGTCGGTGGCGCCCGCGCTTTCCGTGCAGGCTGTGCACGTGCTGGCGCAGGCTGCCGGCAGCCAGGGCATGGTCGGCGGCCAGGCGATCGATCTGGCCAGTGTCGACACCCGGCTGGATACCGAGCAGCTACAGCATATGCACCGCCTGAAGACCGGCGCCCTGATCGAGGCCAGCGTACAATTGGGGGCAATTGTGACGGGCGCCAATTCCGATATTCGAATCGCCCTGGAAAATTATGGTTCCGCCATCGGGTTGGCGTTCCAGGTGGTCGATGATATCCTGGACGTGACGGCCGATGCGCAAGCCTTGGGTAAGACGCCCGGCAAGGATGCGGCAGAGAACAAACCCACCTATGTTTCCGTGATGGGTCTGGAGGCATCGCGTTCCTTTGCCCGTCAACTGCATGAGGCGGCCCTGGAGGCGATCATGCCGCTGGGCGAGCCGGCTTGCCGGCTGCGCGAGCTGGCCGACCTGATTGTGCAGCGCAAATCCTGATGGATAAACCTTCCTAGAACGATGCGGGTCCGACAGCATGCGCAAGGCCGGGCCGCCAAGATGATTTCATGACTCAGTTACTTGATACCCTCGATACTCCAGCAGATGTCCGCAAGCTCACTCAGCACGAGCTGAAAGTGGCGGCGAATCAGCTGCGGGCTTTCATTCTCGATTCCGTGTCGCGCACTGGCGGGCATCTGTCGTCCAATCTGGGAACGGTAGAGCTGACCCTGGCGATCCATCATGTGTTTAATACGCCGCATGATCGGGTGATCTGGGATGTGGGGCATCAGTCCTATCCACACAAAATTCTGACGGGGCGTCGCAACCAGATGGCTGGCTTGCGCCAGCGCGACGGCATTTCTGGGTTTCCCCGGCGCAGCGAGTCCGAATACGATGCGTTTGGCACAGCGCATTCCTCGACATCGATTTCGGCTGCGCTGGGCATGGCGGTCGCTTCGCGCAACCTGAAGATTGATCGCCAGCATATCGCCGTGATCGGGGACGGCTCCATGACTGCCGGCATGGCGTTCGAGGCATTGAACAATGCCGGCGTGACCCCGGACGTCAACGTACTGGTCATCCTGAACGACAACGATATGTCCATCTCCCCGCCGGTCGGGGCGCTGAATCGCTATCTGGCCCGACTGTTGTCCGGCGCCTTCTACCAGGACGCGAAAAATGTTGGCCGGGCCGTGCTGGAGCGCATGCCCGCGCCGATGCTGGATATCGCGCGCCGTGTAAAAGGGCACGCCAAGGGCATGATCAGCCCGGCGACGCTGTTCGAAGAGCTTGGTTTTAACTATGTCGGCCCCATTGATGGGCACGATCTCGACGCCCTGGTTCCGACCCTTCACAATCTAAGGGAATTAGGGGGGCTGCAGTTTTTGCATGTTATAACCAAAAAAGGTCAGGGGTACAAGCTGGCCGAGGCCGATCCTGTGCTGTACCACGGCCCTGGCAAATTTGATCCGGCGCTGGGCATCCAGAAACCGGCCAAACCCGGCAAGCAGACTTTTACCCAGGTATTCGGAAGCTGGCTCTGCGATATGGCGCAAAGCGATTCCCGCCTGGTTGGCATCACCCCTGCCATGCGCGAGGGAAGTGGGCTGGTCGAGTTTGAAAAGCGGTTCCCCGAGCGCTATTTCGACGTGGGCATTGCCGAGCAGCATTCGGTCACGTTCGCCGCAGGCATTGCCTGCGAAGGACTCAAGCCGGTGCTGGCAATTTATTCCACATTCCTGCAGCGGGGCTATGACCAGTTCATTCATGACGTCGCGTTGCAGAACCTTGATGTGACTTTTGCGCTGGACCGCGCTGGATTGGTCGGCGCCGATGGCGCCACGCATGCCGGCAACTATGATATTGCTTATTTGCGTTGCATCCCCAATATGGTAGTAGCCACGCCTTCGGACGAGAACGAAACCCGCTTGTTGCTGTCTACCTGTTACCATCACCCGGGGCCGGCCTCGGTCCGTTATCCGCGCGGCAGCGGTATTGGTGCCGATGTGGCGGCCAACCTCGATACGGTGCCGGTCGGGAAGGCGGTGGTCCGGCGCGAGGGCGAGCAGGTCGCCATCCTGGCTTTCGGCACGTTGCTGCATGCGGCCGCGCCGGTTGCCGACAAACTCAATGCGACATTGGTGGATATGCGTTTTGCCAAGCCATTGGATGAGGCCTTGCTGCTGACGCTGATGCGATCGCATCCGCGCCTGGTGACCTTGGAAGAGGGCGCGGTGATGGGCGGGGCCGGTAGCGCGGTAACCGAACTGATGCATGCCCACGGTCTGCAATGCGATGTGTTGCAGTTGGGCTTGCCCGATGTTTTTATTGATCATGGAGACCAGGCGGGACTGCTGGCTTCTGTAGGACTGGATGCCGCCGGCATCGAGCAGGCGATCACCCGCCGTTTCGGGGTGGCGTAGCCGGCGCGGCGGCTTTACTAGAGCGAATAAATGAATTCTCAAATCGATTCATCGGTGCTGATGCCCGATGTGCAAAGTACCCTGGACGAGCGTCATATCGCCATCCAGCGGGTGGGTATCCGTCGTGTCAAGCAGCCCATGCTGCTTCAGGCGGAGGACGGTTCGGTGCAGCCGACGGTCGCCGAATGGACCTTCACTGTCATGCTGCCTGCGCACGAGAAGGGCACGCACATGTCTCGTTTCATGGCGCTGCTCAATAGCTGGCGCAATCGACCCATGACCGTGGCGTCCTTGCGGGAGATGGCGCTGGAGATGTTGCCCTTGCTGCACGCGGAGAAGGGGGACATGACAGTGACTTTCCCTTACTTTGTCAACAAAAAGGCGCCCGTATCCGGTGTGGAAAGCCTGATGGACTACCAGGTTACCTGGCTGGTCGAGGCGCATAAAGATCAGGCCACCGTTGAGCAGACGATCGTTGTGCCGGTCATGAGCCTTTGTCCTTGCTCCAAGGCCATCTCCGAGTATGGCGCGCATAACCAGCGTTCACATGTCACGGTCAGCGTGGTGGCCGACAGGGAATACAGCCTGGCGTCGCTGATCGAGCGTATCGAGGCCCAGGGATCCAGCCAGTTGTGGGCGTTGCTCAAACGCACCGACGAAAAATATGTCACGGAACATTCCTACGACAATCCGAAGTTTGTCGAGGACCTGGTGCGGGATGTCGCTGCCGTATTCCAGAAATTGCCTGGCGTGGTGCGCTACCGGGTCGAGGCGGAAAATTTCGAATCAATCCACAATCACAGCGCCTACGCGGTCGTCGAGGGATGATTTTCCTCGGGCGTGGCGTATGGCTGGGGCATCGCCCCCGGGCGAAGGCTTGACCGCCGCGGTCTTGCAGGCAGCGGTACGTTAAGCGCTGGCGCTTTCAGCGCTATATTCGCACAGTGCCCATCCCGCGTTGGCGGGGGCCGGGTAGGCGAAAAAAACAACGGTAAACCCTAAAGTTTGGCTGTAAGTGTCGGGTTTTATGGTGTTTTTCCCTAGGTTGTGCTATATTCTACGGTTTCTTGCTCGCTCCGGTCCGGAGTTTGTGGCGCCAGGTTTTCCCGCAACGGCGAAAACCCAGCGGTTTGCCACGATGCCTGGCTGGCGGGCTGCCCCCTTTCTTATGTTTGCGCTCGCGGCTTTTCTTGCCGGCCTGGCCGGCGGCGCGAAAGCTTGGCAAAGACAACGGAAAGGATATTCCACAAGGAGTTTTCACATGCGTCACTACGAAGTAGTGTTTATTGTTCACCCTGATCAAAGCGAGCAGGTGCCCGCCATGATCGAACGTTACCAG
>JBEBPQ010000038.1:0-30133 GCA_040395835.1 Advenella kashmirensis | reverse complement strand
CATCCTGGGCATGAACCCAGGCCAGGACGTCAACGGCACCGCCATGCGCTGGACCAATGGTCAGGCCATCGTACCCGTGAAGCTTGTCAATGTTTCAGGCCAGGCTGTGCTGGAATTGACCGTACTGCGGACATACACCTATTGGGTCGATGCTGAATCCGCCAAGGTGCGCCGTACCGCTTAAGCAGATCCAAAAAAAAGCTGACGGTATGGGCCGTCAGCTATAAAGGCAAAAATCACAATTGGCAGCTATCAAACAACCAACTGTCGGCCATTAACGATAGAAAATAGCCATCTGCAATGTACTATGGCTTCTTTCTTTATGTCAAATGAAATTTATTTTTCATTTGACATTTTTTTTGGAGCGGCCACTTAGTTGGTGGAATTTTTGATATTGTGGTGTGCGGGAAAACACGCCATTAAGCCCCGGCAGACAAAAGGCAGAGGCCGCGCCAGCCATAGCGAGAGAACGAATGCATTGACGGGCGGTCAGGTTCTGCTGGGTGGAGTCGCTGACCTGTTGCGGGGCTCGACTGCTAGCGTTTTCGCTGATTGGAGATTTTTTGCCTGTTTTATTCTTTGAGTAACAAAATATAACTAAAATAGCGCGTCTGGTTCAGCAATTCACAATAGGGAAGATAATATCTTGGAAAAACGGGAACGCATTGCTTTTCTGATGTCCGAAAAACTGGGGGATTCGCTCATGCTGATGAGCCTTGCGCAAAATCTTTCACGCGCCGGATATCCTATCACTGTGTATAGCAAGCACATGACCGCGCTCTCTGCCTGGGTTCCCCAATATGACTTGCAATCGCCGCCGCATGCGGACAGGCAGGTGCTGGAGCAACACTTCGATCGTATATTCCAGATGCACGAAGAGCAGCCGCTGGATTATCGCGAGGCCAGGCCGAAGATCCGCTTCGACTGCTTTAATGAATGGTATCACCGACAAAGACCGGTTCCCATGCAATTTCTGGATGAATTGCGGCTTTTCGCATTTGAACATTATGGGATCAATACCTGGGACAACAGCTCTGCCTTGGTGCCTCCGGGGCAGTATATGCACCGCAGCCAGAAGCGCCGCATCGTGATCCATCCGACGGCTGGCGAGGCAAAAAAATACTGGACCCAATCGAAATTCATCAAACTTGCCGCAAGACTATGCGATAAAGGTTACCAAATTTCGTTCGTGGTCGAGAGTAAGGAGGCACAGGCTTGGCAAGCCTTGGTGGCGCAACAGCCATTCGATCTGCAAGTATTTGACAAGCTTTCCGATTTGGCTGCCTTTATCTATCAGTCAGGCTATTTGATTGGCAATGATTCCGGCGTTGGGCATCTGGCTTCCGCATTGGGAGTGCCAACCGTAACGATCTCCGAAAGGCCAAAAAATATGCGACGGTGGCGGCCTCACTGGGCACCTGGTGTCGTTGTCTCACATTGGTGGCTACCCTTGCGCCGCTGGCGCCGGGAACACTGGCGATTTGCAGTCACGATCGGCAATGTCGAGCGTGGCCTCGCGGCCGTACAAAAGTTGGAGCAATCCATCGGGGGCTCGCCATCTCGTCTGCAAAGCGACGGCGCTTGAGTCGCGCTCATAAAAATTAAAACACCGGCGCGCGACCGGTGTCTTGTTTGCTGTGGGAAGGTCGGTTGTTTGATCCGGTTTTGTGAGCAGTTGTCGACGCCCGCCTTATCACGATTGATGTGTCTTGTGCCGTTTGTTGAGCTGGCGCAAATGCATTAGGTCGCGCCAGGCATATTTGCCCATGATGCCGCCGGTGAAAAGCGCCACGACGCCAAGCGTAATCGTGCCGTAGGCGATACCTTGGGAGCCAAAGTGCTGGAAAAGCCAGCCTGATTTCTCCACCTGCTGGGCCGGAGCACCCAGGCGATGAATCCCATTGATCAGGGCGGTAAACCCTATGATGAGCATACTAATACTTCTGAACATAACCAACCCTTGCCACAAGCGTCGAAGCATCATTGGATGAAATCGGCTTGATAAAGATCGAAATTATAGCGCTGTATCCTGCGTGAATGGACGTACCGCCATAGGGATGGCGGCAGGATGAATCGCCAGGCAAAAAAAAGCGGCCGTAGCCGCTAAAAGTTCACTTGCAGGAGTAGCAAGTAACACTATGACGTGTAGTCGGCTTACATCTTAATCGTAAGGAATCGACTACACAGTTAAGAGGTTAGTGACGCACAGGATGCCGGTCAATGCCTTGCGTACGTGGTTTTACGTTTCTTTGCATTGCGGGCGCAGTCTTGACCTTTCTTTGCAGTTTGACACGCCGTGCCGGGGGTGTTTTGACGTTCTGACTGTGAAATAGAGATGGCGTGCCGGATGCTGGTTCAGCGTGCTTAGAAGCCGGCATCGGGGGGCATGGCAACCAAAGCATGTCATGCACTTGGCTAAAGCAAAGGCTGCGATCCCGGTGTGAATAGATGACTTGACGTGAGAATAATTATCGTTTCCCATATCCTTAGGACGCCTAAGGATATCAAGTCTGTCATGAAAAATGAAGGTATAATTTGCCGCATCACTGGGGAGTAGCCTCTCAAATTTCCCTGAGGTTTGCGTCAACATACTTGGTGTTCTTCATCATGGCGTAAACGGCGTTACCGCTTGGCAAGACCTTTGATCACACTTTTCCGCTATGGCCGGGGAGAGGGTGATCAATCGTCCATTCCGGCCACGGTATAATCCAATGCAAACATTGCTTGTCTCCACGGGTGTCGTTACATTAGCAGAAATTGGCGATAAGACCCAGCTCCTGGCGTTTATCCTTGCCACCCGGTTCAAAAAACCCATCCCCATTATCTTAGGCATTCTATGCGCTACCGTGCTTAACCACGCACTGGCGGGCGCGGTCGGCGTTTGGGTTACAACAGTGTTGAGCCCCGAAGTGCTCAGATGGATTCTTGGCATTTCCTTTATCGCAATGGCAATATGGACATTGATTCCCGACAAAATCGAAGAGGAGGAATCGCAACTGGGAAAAAAACTCGGGGTGTTCGGCGCAACCCTGATCACGTTCTTTCTTGCGGAAATGGGCGATAAAACGCAGCTTGCGACAGTGGCGCTGGCCGCAAAAAGCGCCTTTCCCATCGAGGTCGTCATTGGCACGACGCTGGGCATGCTGATTGCAGATGTACCGGCTGTCATTATCGGCAAGCAATTGGGTCAGCGTATCTCCATGAAGCTGGTGCATTCGATTGCCGCCTGTATTTTCCTGGTACTTGGCGTGGCGACGCTGTTGGGGGTTGGGGCGGAATTCGGGTTTTAAGAAAGAAGAAGAGGGTGGCAAGCTCAGTTGCACCGCCGGCTCCTCGTTTTGAAATCTTCGCCGATGGTGCCAGTTCGCTACCGCCTCACAGGACAATGATGGCAGGCGCTGATCGAGCGCGACCGGCTGTCTGCCGCTTTTCATCAAGGTGCCGTTTGCTTGGCCTTTCGCTGTCACGTTCCTGACAGTATATGACGTGCATTTGAAGGATCACCGGTCAATTGTTATCGCGTTGCTTGCGTAGTTGATCCTCCGTAAAAGCTGCGGGCGCCGCTAGCTAATCGATAGACAGGCGGGGGCGCCTGTACCGACGAATTGCAGGTTTGCCCCACAGGGCCTTGCCGGCCGCTCTCAAATCTATGGCTTATTCTGGACGGCTCCATACTTTTCCAGTATTTCCTTTGAACGCGCGATGGGCAGTGCCTCGACGGTATTGCCATCAATGCCGCTGACCGTTGTCGCCTTCAGGAGAGAGTTGTAAATGGCTTCTTCGGTTGCTTCGACTGTGGCAAGAAAAAGCGGAGACATGGCGGCGTTGCTCAACAGTTTGGTCGAATACGCGTCTTTGGATGCATCTATGCGATTGTCTTTGGCTGTGCTGAACGCTATCGCATAATCACCGCTGCCGTTCGTGGCGGGGGAACCTGTTCGCGCCAATCCCAGCATGGCGCGTTTGGCCAGGCGTTCGAGATTGCGTGAATCTAGCGGTGCGTCTGTTGCGACGATCATCATAATGGAACCGTCCGCATGGTCGCTTACGCCATTTAGGTGGAGTTGCTCGCCAATCGCCGCATGGGGCGCCTGTTGTTTTCGAGCGTGACTTTGTTTTTCCAGTTCTTCTTTCAGAAAGTATCGGCCCAATTCCTTGCCTAGGGGGGCGCCATTCATAGTAAGCACACCGCCATAGTTGGTTTGAACCAGTACGCCAACCGTATATGCGCCCGCGGAATCAGGAACAACCCGGGACGCGGTGCCGATACCCCCCTTGAATCCAAATGCCACCGTCCCCGTCCCCGCGCCCACGCTACCTTCTTCGACGGGGCCTGATTTTGCGGACTCCAAAGCGCTGAAAACCTCTTTTTCACCGATATGTCGACCACGAATGTCATTCAAGTTGCCATCATTTGTTTCTCCAACAATGGGGTTGATTGAGCGGACTTTCTCGTTTCCTGGCAACTTCAGCATCCAGCTTATCAACGCATCTGCGACCCTGGGAACGTTCAAGGTGCCGGTGAGCAAGATTGGCGTCTCTATTTCTCCCAATTCCTTGATTTGCGTTGTGCCAATCAACTTCCCAAAGCCATTGCCTACGTATGCAGCGGCCGGGACCTTTTCTTTAAACATGTTACCGGAATGGGGGAGGATTGCGGTGACGCCGGTACGGATATTGTCCCCTTGTATGAGTGTAGTCTGACCCACCAGCACGCCTTCCACATCCGTAATCGCGTTATTGGCGCCGGTGGGCAATATGCCGTTGATGACGCCGATGTCCCTGGCGCGCGGACGTTCACTCACCGTATTGCCATAGGCCGAAGAAAGCGCGCTTGTCAGACCTAAGAGCACGATTGCACCCATATTTAATTTGAATTTGGAAAGCATGTACCAGACCCCTCCTAAAGATTTGCAGCGGTGTGAAAGACAAAGTATAGCAATGATTGGAAACGATCCATTATGCCGATGTTTCAGTTCGGCGTTGAGCTGGGCATTGGTCGATTGCAGTGAACAATAATAGATAGACTGCAATGCCAAATTGTTGGGTATCGCTACCGCAGTTGATTTCTGCTGGTCATTTTTGCACGGCCAGATGCCGTGCGCGCTGACATCTCATTATTATATGTGCCGATGCGATGTGGAAGTTTAACGTTTGAAATATTTCGGGGGCACAGTGCTGCTTTTTTTGTGATGATTACAGCTCAATTCGGCAATGCCGAAAATTGCGGCATTGCCTGATTTTTCTCTACAAAAATTTATATAAGGTCCTGAAGCGCGGCTTTGTCTCTGTCATTCTTATTGAGTTCAGGCGGAATTTTGCCATGCAGGAGAATGGTATATTGAGCGCAAGGATTCAGCCCAAGAGCGTAGTTCAAGTTGCCGGATATGATCTGCCTACTGAAAGTTCTTATTTGGTCGATCATAAATAATTTATGGTCGACCAAATATTAGCGATAAGACACTAGCCCAAAATGTCTCCGAAGTCCAAGAGATCTCCAATAATTGGGAGACTGCCTAAAATGCCAAAAACAGAATCGAGAATGCCAGAAATAAGATCCATAATTTTCTCCATTAGTTAATAGGTGTTTCTTAATACACCCGTGATAACTTTATGTTACTTTTTTCACGCTTGTATACCACTGCCTAGTAAGTAATTGTATTTTTTATTTCAATTGAAATAATGATATAAGCATCCTCATTCAGGAGATAAGTCGTGGAGGGGATCGCTCAAAGGTCGGCGTGGCGGACCTGACAGGATATATGCGATGACGTAGGGACTACAGATCCATGCGAGCCACAATGAGTTACATTATTTGTAATTTATTACTATTTTGGGTTTTTAGCGGCACGGAAACTGCCCAATCTAAAATGCAACCAATGACATGGTGCCATCTTGTATTGTCTTCTTTTCGTTTGACCCAAATACTAAGTGGTTAAAATCGAGCAGAGTGGAAATGTCTCGTGTCGGGACAGCCTCGTTACGTGCGATGAAATTGCAAGTTTTGCGCTCGCCACGACTGGCATGCGGGCGCCATGAGCGTTTTTAATATCTACTTGGATGCCTGCTTGAGACTGAGATGCGTCGATGCGAGCCATCAGATGCTAAACGAAAAGAAATTGGGCGAGATGTGGGAAAGGGTGAAGAAAAACGCACATCGGGATGCATACTATCTTGCCCGTCATGCAAATGTGGGTTCCCGAGCATGTGGAAGATTGCCGTAGAAAATAAAAAAGCCGCGTAAATAAAAAAGCCGCGTATGAAGCGGCTTAACTATTTGAATCTACGGTGATTTTTGGTGGCTCTTCCCCGATTCGAACGGGGGACCTGCGGATTATGATTCCGTCGCTCTAACCGACTGAGCTAAAGAGCCTTCCTGGGTAAATTCAGTTTCATGCTTCGTCAGACCAGCGATCCAACGAAGCATGAAACTATAGCAAAGTTTTTGTCATGATGCAAGGCTTTTTAGCGAAGCGCGTTCAATATTTTTTGACCGGCTCGTCCGTCGACCCGCAGCCCGAGTTTTGCCTGTTCGGTTTTGATGGCGTCGCGGGTTTTGCTTCCGATCAAGCCATCGGGCTCGCCAATATCGTAGCCTTTGGCCAGCAGCGCCTGTTGCAACTGGATTCGCTCGGCGCGGGAAAGGCCCGGGTCATCGGTCGGCCAAGGCGTAGCGAATGGCCCGCCGCCGCGCAGCCGGTCGCTGAGGTGAGCAATCGCCAGGGCGTAGCTTTCGGCCGCATTGTAGCCGTAGATCACGTCAAAATTGCGAAACACCAGGAAAGCCGGGCCGGTCGCGCCTGCGGGAGTCAGCAGGCCGGCTTTCTGAGTGGTGGCAACCTTTGCGTCCAACGGTTGCCCGTCAACAGTCGTAATGCCGCGAGCCATCCAGGCGGCAATGGTTTTCTTGTTGCGCCGACCTTCGCCCGCAGTATTGATGCCGGCCGGCAGCCGAACCTCGAAGCCCCAGGGCTGGCCCGTTTGCCAACCACCCTTGGCGAGGAAGTTGGCGGTCGAGGCCAGGGCGTCGGCCTCGTTGTCCATCAAGTCCCGGCGCCCGTCACCGTCAAAATCCACGGCCAGGCGTTCGAACGTGGAGGGCATGAACTGGGTGTGTCCAAAAGCGCCGGCCCAGGAGCCGACCAGCCTTTGCGGTTGGATGTCGCCGGATTGCAGAATGCGCAAGGTGGCGAAAAACTCCTTTTGAAAATACGCCTGGCGGCGACCATAGCAGCTCAGCGTGCCCAGCGCTTGCACCAGTGGATACTTGCCCTGGGTCTGGCCAAAATTGCTTTCCACGCCCCAGACGGCGACAACGGTTGCCGGGTCCACGCCATAGCGGGCGGATACACGCTGCAGGACGTCGCGGTATTGTGCCAGGTTCTGCCTGCCTTCCCGGACCCGTTGGTCATCGACCAGTCCCGCCAGATAGTCCCAGATCGGTTGCTTGAATTCAGGTTGGTAATTGAGTTTTTCCAGGATGCTCATATCGGGACTCACGCCCTCGGTAAAGCGATTGAACGACTGGGCAGAGATGCCGGCGCGGGTCGCATCGGGCTGCAGGCGCTGCAGACAGGCCGCGAAGTCGCCGCCGGATTGCGCGAACACACTGCCTTGCATGCCGAAAGCCATCAGGGTGGCGGCGATGCCCAAGGTGGATTTGTATGGGCGTGACGAGCGTCTGGCTTGCATTGGGAGAAACTCCTGAAATTCGCGGATTATTGGTAAGTGAATGAAAGAGAATTCTAGCGTATGTAGAAATTTGTTTGTGATTTCATGTGTTTGCCGAAAAACATGAGTAAAATTGGTCGCAGTCCGTTAGAATCGACATCTATTATCTATCACTGTAGAGATTGCATTGTATGAAGTTGAAAGTATTAGCAACGGCTTTTGCGCTTCTGGCGACTTCGGCCTGTGTATATGCCGACTCGGAAACGCTCAGCCGGATAGACCGACTCGAACAGTTGCAATCGCAACAGCACAAGCTTCTCCTGGCCAAGAACGAAACCGCTGCAGCCGGTACGGTTGAGTCGAGCGGTGCTAAGCCTTCCCTGAAGAAACCGGAGAAGGTCGCGCTGGAACCGACGATCGACCAGGCCAAGGCCGCGATTATCGTGGCCAATATCCTGACACGGTTCGAGTACGACAAAAAGCCGCTGGATGAGAAAATGTCGGCCGCCGTCTTCAAAGAGTATCTGAAGATGATGGATCCGGCCAAAATGTACCTCTTGCAGTCGGACGTGGATTCCTTCGGCGCGGTAGAAAAGAATATTCATACGATGCTGATGACCGGGCGCCTGAGTCCGGCGTTTGTCATGTTCGAAAAATACCGGGATCGGGTGGAACAGCGGTTCGATCATGCGCTGGCGCTTCTGGACGGTCCATTCGACTTCGATAAGGAAGAATCGTTCGACCTGGATCGCAAGAAGGCCAACTGGCCCAAGAGCGAGGACGAGATCAATGATCTTTGGCGCAAGCGCATCAAGAACGATTATTTGCGGCTCAAGCTGGCTGGCAGTAAAGACAGCGTGATCGTGGAAAAGCTCAGGAAGCGTTATATCAACAATCGCAACCAGATCATGCGGATGAACGGCGAAGATGTTGCCGAGATGTTCCTGAATGCCTACGGCAATAGTACGGACCCGCATACCTCCTATTACAGCCCGACGTCGGCGCGCAATTTCGATGTGCAAATCAGCCTGTCGGTTGAGGGCATAGGCGCTGTGTTGCAAAAGCGCGACGAGTATGGGCAGATTCGAGAGGTCGTGCCAGGTGGGCCCGCAGCCAAGTCAGGGAAGCTGAATCCCGGGGATCGCATTGTGGCGGTCGGCCAGGGAACCTCCGGGCCCATGGAGGACGTGGTTGACTGGCGGCTTGACGATATTGTCAAGTTGATTCGCGGAAAACGCGGCACTTCGGTGCGCATCGAGATCATTCCGGCCGAACGCGGTATGGAGGGCAAGCACACCACCGTGATGCTGATCCGCCAGAAAGTGACGATGGAAGACCAGGCGGCGCGCTACCGGATTTACGAAGCCGGCGGCACGGCCGAAGGTCAGAAACGCAAAATCGGCATCATTACCATTCCAAGCTTCTATGAGGACTTCGATGCCAAGGCGCGTGGCGAATCCAACTACAAGAGTGTGACAAGGGATGTCCGAGTCATCCTTGAAAAATTGGAAAAAGAGGGTGTCGATGGCGTGCTGCTGGATTTGCGCAATAACGGTGGTGGATCGCTCAGCGAGGCCGCCAATTTGAGCGGGTTGTTCCTGGGTGGGCCCAATCCGATTGTTCAGGTTCGTACGGCCGAAGGATCGGTTTCCAATGTCCGCAGCGCCAACGGCAAGATCGTCTGGGGCAAGCCCATGGGCGTCATGGTCAATCGCATTTCTGCTTCTGCATCGGAGATTTTTGCCGCGGTGATTCAGGATTATGGACGTGGCGTTGTGATCGGCGACCCCACTTGGGGCAAAGGTTCCGTGCAGACGATTCGCGGCCTGAATGAATTCTTGCGCCGTCACCAGGGAGAAGAACTGGGTTCGTTGAAATGGACGATCCAGAAGTTTTTCCGTGTGAATGGCAGTTCCACGCAGGAAAAAGGCGTTGTGCCCGATATTATCTTCCCGTCGGCCTTTGATCCCAAGGAGCTGGGCGAATCCAGCTATGAGAACGCCATGCCTTGGAGCAAGATCGATCCGACACGCTATAGCGGTTATGACTCGCTGTCCGAAAAAATCGGCAAACTTAAGACCATGCATGAGCAACGCGAGGCCGATTCTGAAAGCTGGAAGCTGCTGCTTGATGAACTGGCTTATGCGCGCAAGACATCAAACCAGAAAGTCATTTCGCTGCGCTATCAAACCCGGCTTTCCGAGCGTGAAAAAATGTCCGAGCAGCAGAAGGGCTTCGAGGAACGTCGCAAGCAACTGGGCGAGTCGGATGTCAATTCTTTCCGGCTTGATGACGGACTGGCCGCTGGCGAGGGCAACCTGACCCAGGAGCTGGCTGACGAGAAGAAGCGCAAGGAGAGTCTGGATATCGCAATCAAGGAGGCGGCCAATATTGTCGCCGATCTGGTCGGGCTGAAATAGGTTTACGCGATTCGCGCCGTTACCGCGGCTCAAGTTATCGCTTCACAGACGTATCGCATTTACCAGTACGATACGTCTTTATTTTGCACTTACGCAGGTGAAATTCCGTGCTCAAACCAATGAAAAACATTTTTGCGTGGGTATTCATTGGCATCATCATGGGTACTCTGCCAGCGGGCGCTATCCTCGCCCAGGACGCAGCACCGCGGCCCGCGTTGACAGTCACGGCGACAAGCGTTGCGCCAACGCGGCTGACACCGACGATCGGAGCAACGGGCAATGTCCGGGCGTGGAACGATGCCAGCATCAGTGCGCAAACCACAGGCTTGCGACTCAAGTCCTTGCATGCCGACGTCGGAGATCGGGTGAAGAAAGGGCAATTGCTTGCGCAGTTTGAGGATACGGCAAGCCAAGGGGATCTGGAACAGGCCCGCGCCAGATTGCGCCAAGCCCAGGCCACGCTGGAAAATGCCAGGAAGCAGGCGGACCGCCTGCGCAAGCTGCGTAACACAGGGGCAATCAGTATCAGCGAGGTGGACCAGGCGCTGGCCAGTGAAAAGTCCGCCATCGCCGACCAGGCTTCGGCCGAGGCCGCGCTCAATACCCAGGTCCAGCGTAGCTCCTACACCCGATTGCTCGCCCCATCCGATGGCGTGATTTCGGTGCGTAATGCCGTGATCGGCGCGGTCGTCAATCCCGGTCAGGAAATATTCCATCTGGTCGTACATGAGCGCCTTGAATGGCAAGCCAGACTCAGTATGAGAAAGCTGGCTTTGGTCACAGAGGGAATGCCGGTCAGCGTCGATTTGCCGGGAAGCCGCCAGACAGGCGGCCGGGTTCGCCAAATTGCGCCGACGCTGGACGAAGAAACGCGCCAGGGAATGGTATATGTCGATCTGGAGCCCGATGCGCAATTGCGCGCGGGGATGTTCCTGCGAGGCCGGTTCGAATTGCCGGAAAAACGCAGCCTTACGGTACCGCGGCCGGCATTGGTGTTGCGCGATGGCTTTTATTTTGTCTTTGTCGTGAAATCGGCAAATAAAGTTGCGCAGACCAAGGTGCAGATCGGCAATGCGAAAGACGATACGCTGGAGATCACGGCGGGGTTACGCGAAGGGGATCGCGTCGTGACCAGCGGGGCGGCGTTTCTCAATGACGGGGATATCGTGCGTGTCGTGACGGAGCCGGGCGACGGCGGGGCGGCGCCAGCTGGCGAGCATGGCAATGATTCCTAGGGGTTGGCCATGAATGTTTCCGCCTGGTCCATCAAGAATCCGTTACCTGCCTGCATGCTGTTTGTGTTGCTTACGCTGATGGGCCTGTATTCGTTTCATTCGATGCGGATACAGAATTTCCCGGATATTGATTTGCCAACGGTCGTCATTACGACAACACTGGAAGGCGCGACACCTGGACAACTGGAAAATGACGTCGCCAGAAAGATCGAAGATAGCCTGGCCACGGTGCAGGGCATCGATCATGTTTTCAGCACGCTGCAGGATGGCGTCGCGACAATCACGGCCCAGTTTATTCTCGAAAAGCCCATACAGGAGGCGGTGGATGATGTTCGTACCGCCATTGCCTCCGTTCGCAACGAGTTGCCCGCCAACACGCGCGAGCCAGTGGTAACCAAATTAGATTTGGCGGAACAACCCATTTTGGCGTTCACGGTGAGTTCGACATCACGCGATGAAACGGATTTGTCCTGGCTGGTTGACAACGAGATCTCCCGCAAGCTGCTTGCCGTACAGGGAGTTGGGAAAGTCAGTCGGGTAGGGGGACGTGATCGGCAAATCCGGGTGGATGTCGATCCGGTCCTGTTGCAGGGGCTTGGCGCGACGGTTTCAGATATCTCGCGACAACTTAAATCGGTGCAAAAGGAAGAGTCGGGCGGAAAGGCGGAGCTGGGTAATCAGAACCAACCGATTCGCACGCTGGGCGCGCTAAAAAGCGCCGATGAGCTTGAGCAACTGCGTATCCCGTTGAGTAATGGCAAGGTGATCACCCTGGGTGATATCGCTGACATTCGGGATAGTTATGCCGATCCGGTCACCGCGGCATTTATGGACGGCAAGCCGGTGGTTGCCTTTGAGGTTGCCCGCAGCCGGGGTGAGGGTGAAATCGATGCCGGTCGTGGCGTGATGGAGGCATTGGAAAAAATTCGCGCGGCCAATCCCGATCTAACCATCAGCAGCGCGTTCGATATGGTCGAACCGGTCCAGGACGAATACGATGGCGCCATGCACATGCTCTACGAAGGGGCGTTGCTGGCTGTCCTCGCGGTATGGCTGTTTTTACGGGATTTGAGAGCGACGCTGGTATCCGCGGTCGCATTGCCGCTGTCGATCATTCCCGCATTTGTCGGCATGTATTTCTTCGGTTTTACGATTAACGGTGTCACGTTGCTAGCACTGTCGCTGGTGGTGGGAATCCTGGTTGATGACGCAATTGTCGAAGTCGAGAATATCGTACGGCATCTCCAGTCGGGGAAGACTCCCTATCGGGCCGCGATGGAGGCGGCCGACGAGATCGGGCTGGCTGTGGTGGCAACGACATTTACGCTGATTGCGGTATTTCTGCCGACAGCCTTCATGAGCGGCATTGCCGGCAAGTTTTTCAAGCAATTCGGATGGACCGCTTCGCTTGCCGTGTTCGCGTCATTGGTTGTTGCCCGTATGCTTACGCCGATGATGTGCGCCTATATTTTGAAGGACCGTAAGCAGGCGGCCAGGGACCCGCGCTGGATGACTTTCTACCTGAAATGGGTTGATCGCTCCATGCGGCACCGATGGGTTACCGTGATCCTGGCGGGCATGTTCTTTATCGGTTCCATTGTGATCATTCCTTTGTTGCCTACCGGCTTTATGCCCGCGGATGACCTGTCGCAGACCCAGGTGTATGTGGAAATGCAACCCGGTACGCCGCTGGCCCAGACGGGCAGGACGGCCGAGCTGATACGGCAGCGGATCATGCGCAATCCAGCTGTCACATCGGTTTATACCAGTATCGGCGGTGGCGCCGCCGGTGGCGACCCCTTTGCAGGTGGCCAGACGCAAGAGGAGCGGAAGGCGACCTTGACTGTGCTGCTCAAGCCGCGTGGCGAACGCATAGTCAAACAGCAGATTGAGGCCGATTTGCGCAAACGCCTGGAAGATATCCCTGGTGTGCGGCTGAAGGTCGGATTGGGAGGGTCTGGTGAAAAATATATCCTTGTACTGTCAGGTGAGCAACCCGATATCCTGATGCAATCGGCGTTGAATGTGGGCCGGGAATTGCGGACGATCCCAGGCTTGGGGAATATTTCTTCCACTGCGAGCCTGGTGCGCCCTGAAATCGAGATAACGCCTTTGTTCGATAAGGCGGCGGAACTGGGGGTAACCAGCAGCGCCATTGCGGATACGCTGCGAGTCGCGACCGCCGGGGATTTCGAAGTATCGCTATCCAAGCTGAACGTAGATCAGCGGCAGATTCCCATCGTGGTGGCATTGGAGAAATGGGCAATCCAGGATCTGGGTTTTCTGGAAAACCTTCAGGTGCCTGGCGCGCGCGGACCGGTGCCGTTGAGCAGCGTTGCCGATATCCGCCTGGGTGGTGGACCCGCTGTCATCAATCGCTATGATCGCGCGCGCAATATCAACTTTGAAATAGAGCTGTCCGGTGTCGCCCTGGGAGACGTTGTCAAGCAGGTCCGGGCGTTGCCATCCATACAAAGCTTGCCTGCCAGCGTTTCCATCATAGACATTGGCGATGCCGAGGTAATGGAAGAATTGTTTGCCAGTTTTGGTTTGGCGATCGTTATTGGCATTGTCTGCATTTATATCGTCCTGGTATTGCTGTTCAAGCAGTTTCTGCAGCCGTTTACGATTCTGGCGGCGTTGCCATTATCGCTGGGGGGCGCGTTTGTCGGGCTGTTGATGGCAAGCAAGAGTTTTTCCATGCCTTCGTTGATTGGTCTGATTATGCTGATGGGGATAGCGACCAAAAACTCGATCTTGCTGGTGGAATACGCTATTTTGGCCCGCAGGGAAATGGGGATGAGCCGGTTGGAGGCGCTCAAGGACGCCTGCCATAAAAGGGCACGTCCGATCCTCATGACCACGCTCGCAATGGGTGCCGGCATGGTGCCGCTTGCGATGGGGTGGGGAACGGCCGATCCATCCTTTCGTTCGCCGATGGCGATTGCCGTATTGGGTGGGTTGATCACATCGACGTTTCTGAGCCTGATGGTCATTCCCGCGGTATTCCTCATTGTGGACGATGTCAGCAGTTTCATGAGACGGCACACTGGTAAACTGTTCAATGAGCCTGAGTAGGCGCTACACTCGCTCTCGCACGATGTGAGCGTGGCGCCGCTAATCTGCGGCCAGGAAGCGGGATTGCCGGATGATCGAAATGAAGTTTTTACTGCTAGGAAAAAATGGCCAGCTTGGCTGGGCCTTGTCGCAAGTGCTTCCCGCTTTCGGGCGGGTGCTGGCGCCTGACTGGCGCGATTCCCGTCCGATGACCGGACTGCCGGCAGATTTTCTTGCGGCGCAAACGGCCAGCGGCGCCTGGGCGGATTTTCGAACACCAGACAGGCTTTACCAGGCGATATTGCGATTGGCGCCTGATGTCATCGTGAATGCGTGTGCCTATACCGATGTGGACGCTGCGCAGCAAGATCAGGACGCAGCGCAGCGACTCAATGCCGAGGCGCCCGCGGCGCTGGCAAAGGCCGCGGCCGAAATCAACGCCTTGCTGCTTCATTATTCCAGCGATTATGTCTACGACGGCAGTGGCGATCTGCCGTGGCGGGAAGACAGCCCTGCCAGGCCCTGCAATGTTTATGGGGAAACGAAATTGGCTGGCGATGAGGCGATCATGGCTAGCGGTTGCCGTCACCTGATTTTGCGCAGCAGTTGGATCTATGGCCGCCATGGCAGCAATTTTATGAAAAAAATGATGCGGCTTGGCCTCAGCCGCAATGCCATTTCAGTCGTGGACGATCAAATAGGCGTTCCCACCAGTACGGCTTTGCTCGCCAGCCAGACCGGAGCGATCTTGCGGCAATGGCTCGGCAATGAGCGCAGTCAATTGGACGGGCTTTATCATTTGGTTCCGGAAGGGCAGACCAGTTGGTATTCCTACGCGTGTCGCATCTTTGCGCAGATGCGCGCCGATGGCGTGGCCTTGGCTGTGCGCGAGGTGATTCCGGTCAGGACTGACGATTTTTCCTTGGCGGCGTGTCGCCCGCTCAATTGCAGATTGGATAATCACAAAATTAAGCGGACATTTTCACTCATCTTGCCGCCCTGGCAGGAGGATGTGGATATGACTGTCAGTGCATTATGCGCTGATATGACCCGAGGTGCGCATAGCCACTGCCGGTGACAGATCGTAGAAGATCTGGCTGGCATCGATATACTTGTAGAGCAAGCTTGCTATGGGCATGGCGGCCCCTTGTTCGCGCCCCTTGTTCAGCGTTTCCGTCATGGTCGAGAGCGAATCGAGAAATTGGGGTAACAAGCGGGTATCCAGGCTCCAGTAATCGTTGGAAAACTGCAGCGGAATGGCGCAACCCGAGGCGGCGGCCAAGGTCGCATTCGGGAAAACATACTTATTGGCGGCACCGCGAGCGAAGTGCGCCGTTGCATGTATGTCGGCGGTCAGCAAGGTGCCGGGCGCGATTTTGCAGATTCGCTGGGCGCGGTCGAAAACGCGATGATGGGTACCGATCTGAAGGAACCAGCGCAGGCAGTTGAGTTGGCTGAACGCATCGATGTCCGAATGAGAACTGAAGTTGCGGTCAGCGTGCTGGATCTGTTCGTTCCCCGAGTAATCCATCACGTAATCAACCAATTGGATCAGCGCGTCATGCTGCGTCGGCTGCAGTGGATAGGCTGAATACTCTACCAGAGCGATACGGGATTGCGGCGCATGTTGATGGATACTGGCGACGGTGGCGAGGACGTCTTCATAACCGTTGCTGTCCTGGCCAGATTCCCGCTCTGCCGCGTTGCCGTTTTCCGCCTGATCCGAGCGCGAATGCCGCTTATTGATGGCATGATAGGGGGCATTGGTGGCAGAAGTGATTATAAAGACGACATCTGTGCCGTTTGTGCTAGTATCTGACATGAAGTTTTTCCAGACCCTGTCTGGGGCCCTGCGCTGTAAAACCAGCTATTTTAACAAGTTAACCGGGTAAACCCGAGGCTGGTGCGGAATACTCAGAAAATGCTTGAGCCGGCCGGTCTGGCGGTCTGCTCGGAAGCCGCCAGTCTTGCGGGCCCCAGCGGGGTAAATTACTAGAGAATCATGACAGTTGACATTATTAGTGTAGAAAAGCGCGTTCGCGCCTGGGTGGAAAAGGCCGTGATTGGCCTTAATTTGTGTCCGTTCGCCAAAGGCGTGTATGGCAAAGGGCAGGTGCGGATCATTATCGATCAGTCAGCAAGCGTACATGAACTCACTGAGCGATTGCGAGAGCAATTGTTGGTGCTGCTTGAAACGCCGGCGGCGCAGGTGGATACGACCTTGCTGGTTGTTCCGACGCTTTTCGAGGATTTTGGCGAATTTAATGACTACCTGGATATCGCCGAGGCGCTTCTGGACGAGTTGGAACTGGTGGGTGAGTTGCAGATTGCGAGCTTTCACCCCAAGTATCAGTTTGCCGATACCGATCCCGATGATATCAGTAATTACACGAATCGAGCACCCTATCCGATCCTGCACCTGCTGCGCGAAGACAGCCTGGACGAGGCTGCTGCCCAGTTTCCCGATGCTAGCGTAATTTTTGAACGCAATATCGAAACGGTGCAAAGGCTAGGGCAGGCGGGATGGGAGCGCCTGCTTGAGGAGCAGAAAAAGTAACTTGTTGAAATATAGCGGTTTTTTCGCTTTTCATCCGGCTCTGATTTGTGTTATGATGAGCGCTAAGCTGTATATCTGATCGACTGAATGTTTTCTGGACGCGGGTTCGACTCCCGCCGTCTCCACCAAGAGCGTATTTGCCGACGCGACCGAACGCGGGGCTCGAAAAAGTATGCTGTTGATGGGGACGCCATGGTTTCGACAGGAAAAGATAGGAAGGTTGGCAGCCGGTAGGCGATGACCGTAAATCAAGCAAAATCCTTAAATGCAAATGACGAAAGTTACGCATTAGCAGCCTAATACTGGCTCGCTAGGAGTCTTATCCACTTGGCAACAGAACGGATAAAAAAGGGAGCTTCGGCTCCCTTTTTCTTTTGCGGCCATGGTGGCGAGGGCGGGTTAGCGGATTTCGTACAGGTACAACTCGATACGTCGATTCGCTGCCCGGCCATGTGCCGTATCATTGCTCATCAGGGGATCAATGGAACCCCGACCCTCGATCTCTATCATGACGCTTTTTATGCCACGCTGAATCAGGTAATTGGCGACCGCGGTTGCGCGCTTGATCGAGAGTGTCTGATTGACAACCGGGTCGCCTTGCGAATCGGAATGGCCAACGACCTTTACCCGGAGGTAGGGTGACTTTTCAAAGGCCTGCGCAATGGTGTTGAGCACGGGCTTCATTTTGCCGCTGAAACGCGTACTGCTTTTCCTGAAAGCAGCGCCACTGGGAAGAATGACACGCAAACTGCCATCGCGTACGCGATTTACCTGTACCCCCAGTTGTTGCGTATCCGACGCACGGATTTGCTTGATGAGTTCGGAGCCATTACTGGGCGATGTGACGCTGCGTTGGCTCATGGGGGCGCCGCGAGAGTCGACCGCAATCGCGCCGGAATCATCGTGATCGGAACCGGCAAAGCTCGCACAGCCGGTCAGCAGCACCGCCATGAGGCCAAGTTGTAGCTGTCTTGAAAGGATCATGATTCCCCTATTTTTTCTTGTTCCTGGAGGTGCACGATGGCTTGCCAGATATCGTCCGAATTATAGGCAATGTAATCGGCGTCCCAGGCCTCGACTTCGGCCGCGTCGTTGCAATAGCCGTAGGCTGCTGCGATTGTCGGCATGCCGGCCGCCTTGCCAGCAATGATATCACGTTGATCGTCGCCGACATAGATGCACGATTCTGGCGCAGATCCGGCCAATGTCGCCGCGTGCAGGAGCGGGGCGGGGTGAGGCTTGGAAAAGGCCGTGGTGTCACCGCATACGTTGGCCGCGCTGCGATCGGTCAATTTCAGGTAATCAAATATCGGAAATGACAAGGCTTCCGCCTTGTTGGTTACGATCCCCCAGCGCAGGCCGGCGTCTTCGATTTGATCGAACAGCCTGTCCACGCCCGGAAACAAGCGGGTATGCTGTGTCATGCAGGCGCGATAGTCTTGTAGAAACTGCTGGCGCGTGGGTTCATAGTGTTCGTCGTCTGGCGTCAAGTCTAGCGCTACCTTGAGCAGGCCGCGCGCGCCTTGGGAGGCGACGCATCTGAGCAAGTCGTAGGGCAGCGGCGACAAGCCGCGCCGGGTACGTTGCAGATTAGCCGCATGCGCAAGATCGGGGGCGCTATCGGCAAGCGTGCCATCAAAGTCAAAGAGTACGGTCGTGATCATTTGCGGGTAGCCATCAGGTAATTCACCGAGGTGTCGGCGCTCAGGGAGTAGACATCGCTCAGGGGATTGTATTGCATTCCCTTCATGGAAATGGGCGATAATCCGGCATCGCGCGCGCTATCGGCCAATTCGCTGGGGCGGATAAAACTGTTGTGATTATGCGTATTGCGAGGCAATAGGTTAAGGATATATTCGGCGCCGATAATGGCGAACAAAAACGACTTTACGTTTCTGTTCAGCGTGGAAAAAAATACCAGCCCGCCCGGCTTGACCAATTGGGCGCAAGCCCGCACGATCGAGCCAGGGTCGGGTACGTGTTCCAGCATTTCCATGCAGGTCACGATATCGTATTTTTCGGGGCGCTCGCTCGCGATCTGTTCTGCGCTGATGTTCTTGTACTCGACCTTGATGCCGCTTTCCAGGCCGTGCAGGCGCGCGACGTTCAGCGATTTCTGGGCAAGGTCAATGCCCGTGACCTCAGCGCCAGCTGCCGCCATGCTTTCAGCCAGGATGCCGCCGCCGCAGCCGACATCGATAATGCTTTTGCCTTCCAGCCCCTGGCACAGCGATTGTATCCACTCGAGCCGCAGCGGATTGATGGCATGCAGGGGTTTGAATTCACTGGTGGGGTCCCACCATTTGGCCGCCAGTTCACTGAATTTATCCAGCTCTGCCTGGCTGACATTGGCGGGCGGGGCGGTGGGAACAGCGGTCTGGGGCATAGTTATCCGTAAAAAATCATTTCTGAACGCGTATATGATAGCCCGAAATCACAGGGCTGACCACTGTCTGCCAAGGGGAATGTGCTTTGCCGACAGGGCTGGCGGGCGCGCTCGGGACGTAAAAAAGGCTCCTTGAAGGAGCCCTTTTTACTGCTACTAGGAGCCGATTTGCGGGTATCGCAGATTAGCGACGTGTACCCACGATTTCGATCTCTACGCGACGGTTCTTAGCACGACCTTCGCGAGTTTTGTTTGAAGCAACGGGCTGAGTCTCACCACGGCCGGAGGCAATGATTTGATCAGCAGGAACACCACGGGAGATCAGGTAGTTCTTGACAGAAGCGGCGCGACGCTCAGACAGCTTCTGGTTGTAGGCATTGGTACCAACGGAGTCTGTGTGACCAGTGGCGATCAGAGATTCCAGGTTCAATTGAGTAACTTGCTGGGCAACTTGATCCAGAATGTTGCGGCCTTCTGGTTTCAGTGTTGCTTTGTCGAAGTCAAAGAATGTATCGGCGTTGAAGGTAACTTTGTTGGCAACAACTTCAGCGGCTGGTGCGCCACAACCTTGAGCGGCTGTCGCTGGCGTCCAGAAATTATCGCGCCAGCAGTGTTCGTTTGTGCCGTTCATCCAGACCAAACCGTAAGGGTTTACCCAGTTATCGACGGTTTGCGCTGATGCTGCACCAGACGTTGCGGCTGCAACAACGGCGAATGCCAATGCGAATTTAGAGGGTTTGTTCATGTTTCTCCTCGTTGAGCTTGATAGCTAAAAGTTGACTCGCAGCGAAACCCGCCGCAGATTGAAATTCAGGGTCAGTATAGCAACGCTTGGATATGGATTCAAAGGGTTGCACTAGATTTCCCTTGTTCGTAGGTCAATCTTAAGCGATTTTTGCTGTCTTTGCAGGGACTAAGTCCTACATTTTTAAGGGAACTTTCCAATAACGTCGTTTATCCACCAAATTTGTTGGATTGGCACAACAAAATGTGTTTCAAATTTGCTGCACTTGCGAGACCGGCGGGGGAAGCACATGAAGAAAATGAAAAATTAAAGCTCAATAGTTAAAGTAAAGTCTTAAATATGAAAATGGGCACGAAATGTTCATTTTCACGCGTTCTCCTCGCGCTTTGAATGAGTCAACGATGATAGAATGACGGATTCGCCTCACGCGCGGGGTCAGGAAATCCTCGCGGGTTTCTGACATTTGTATCAAACCAAGAAAAAGTTATGAGTACTATGGATTCTTTTGCCAGGGAAACCCTGCCAATATCGCTGGAAGAGGAAATGCGTCGCAGCTATCTGGATTACGCCATGAGCGTGATCGTGGGGCGCGCGCTTCCTGATGTCCGGGACGGCCTCAAACCAGTGCACCGCCGTGTATTGTTTGCCATGCACGAACTCAATAACGATTGGAATCGTGCTTACAAGAAGTCGGCGCGTATCGTTGGTGACGTTATCGGTAAATACCACCCGCACGGAGATCAAGCAGTCTACGACACGATCGTGAGGATGGCGCAGGATTTCTCACTGCGCTACATGTTAGTTGACGGTCAGGGCAACTTCGGTTCTGTCGATGGCGATGGCGCCGCGGCGATGCGTTATACCGAGATACGTCTTGCCAAGATCGCCCACGAGCTGCTGGCCGATATCGATCAGGAAACGGTCGACTTCGGTCCCAACTATGATGGCAGCGAACAAGAACCGCTGTTGCTGCCGTCGCGGGTGCCCAACTTGCTGGTCAACGGCAGTTCGGGCATCGCAGTGGGCATGGCAACGAACATCCCGCCCCACAATCTGAGCGAGGTGGTTGATGGTTGCCTCTACTGCCTGCGCAACCCGACATGCACGATAGACGAACTGATCGAACTGATTCCCGCGCCGGACTTCCCCACCGGCGGCCTGATCTACGGCATCAGCGGCGTTCGCGAGGGCTATCGCACCGGGCGAGGCCGTGTCGTGATGCGCGCCAAGACTCATTTCGAAGACATGGAGAAGGGCAATCGCCAAGCCATCGTCGTCGACGAGCTTCCCTACCAGGTCAATAAAAAGACGTTGCAGGAGCGCATCGCCGAACTGGTCAACGACAAGAAGATCGAGGGCATTTCCGATATCCGCGACGAATCCGACAAGGACGGCATGCGGCTGGTGATCGAGCTCAAGCGCGGTGAGGTGCCGGAAGTCATCCTGAACAACCTGTTCAAGCACACGCAGTTGCAGGATACCTTCGGCATGAACCTGGTGGCGCTGGTCGAGGGGCAGCCACGCTTGCTCAATCTCAAGCAAATGGTCGAGTACTTCCTGTCGCATCGACGCGAAGTTGTCACCCGGCGCACGGTATTCCAGTTGCGCAAGGCGCGCGAGCGCGGCCATCTGCTGGAAGGCTTGGCGGTGGCGCTGGCGAACATTGATGAATTTATTGCAATTATCAAGGCAGCGCCTACGCCGCCCGTGGCGCGGCAAGAGTTGATGGCGCGTAACTGGGATTCCTCGCTGGTTCGCGAGTTGTTGCAAAGAGCAGATGAGGGCGGTGTCCTTGGCGGCAGCGCGGCCTATCGCCCGGAAAACCTTGCCGATATTTTCGGCCTGCAGCAAGACGGGCTGTATCGTTTAAGCGACACCCAGGCGCAGGAAATCCTGAACATGCGGTTGCAGCGCCTAACCGGGCTCGAGCAAGACAAGATCGTCAATGAGTACCGTGAAATCATGGACAATATCGCCGATTTGCTCGATATCCTGTCCAAGCCGGCCCGAATCACCGCCATTATTGCCGACGAACTCGCGGCCGTTAAAGCCGAGTTCTCCACCAATGCAAAAGATATCCGCCGCTCTCAGGTGATTGTTAATGCAACCGAGCTGGACACCGAAGACCTGATCACGCCCGCGGATATGGTGGTGACACTTTCCAATAGTGGCTATATCAAGAGCCAGCCGTTGTCAGAATACCGGGCGCAAAAGCGCGGTGGCCGCGGCAAGCAAGCGACGGCGATGAAGGACGATGACTGGATCGACCAATTGTTCATCGCCAATACCCATGACTACCTATTATGCTTCTCCGACCGCGGGCGCGTCTATTGGCTCAAGGTTTGGGAAGTGCCACAAGGCACACGCGGTTCGCGCGGACGCCCGATCGTCAATATGTTCCCGCTGATCGATGGCGAAAAGATCACCGTGGTGTTGCCGGTACGCGAATTCAGCGAAACCAGTTTCGTATTCATGGCAACCTCGCGCGGGACTGTGAAGAAAACGCCGCTGTCTGATTTTTCCAACCCTCGCAAGGCTGGCATTATTGCCGTGGCGCTTGACGAAGGGGATTATCTTATTGGTGCCGACCTGACTGACGGTGAGCACGACGTCATGCTGTTCTCCGATGCCGGCAAGGCGGTCCGTTTCGACGAAAATGATGTACGTCCCATGGGACGTACGGCGCGTGGCGTGCGCGGCATGAACCTTGAGGGTGATCAGCAGGTCATCTCCTTGCTGGTAGCGGGGGATGAGACGCAAAGCGTGCTGACTGCGACGGAAAACGGTTACGGCAAGCGCACCTCCATTGCTGAATATACGCGCCATGGTCGCGGTACCAAAGGCATGATTGCCATCCAGACGAGCGCGCGCAACGGCAAAGTCGTTGGCGCGGTATTGGTGAACCCGGCGGATGAAATCATGCTGATTACGACCGGCGGCGTGCTGGTCCGTACCCGTGTCGCAGAAGTGCGCGAAATGGGGCGCGCCACGCAGGGCGTGACCTTGATCAGCGTGGACGACGGCAGCATGCTTTCAGGCATTCGCAGGGTGGTGGAAAGCGATGCCGACGTCGATGCCGAAGAGTCCGACGTTGCGCAGCCAGCCGCGGCCGGCGAGGATGGCGTAGCTGTCCCGCCGTCACCGCCGCCAGCGCCAGAGACCAATGGCGAAAACGATAGCGACGCATAGATTTTCAGATTCATTCAGGGTAAATAATGGGTACGCAATTTTGGAATTTTTCAGCTGGTCCCGCAGTACTGCCCAAGGCCGTGCTGACGCAGGCGGCCGAAGAAATGCTGGATTGGCGCGGCAGCGGCATGTCAGTCATGGAAATGAGCCACCGAGGCCCCGAGTTCACGCAGATCTGCGATGAAGCGGAGGCCGATTTGAGATCCTTGCTCGGCGTGAGCGAGGATTACGCGGTCATGTTCATGCAGGGTGGGGCCACGGCAGAAAACGCCATCGTGCCCTTGAACCTGATCGCACGGCATGCGTCCGCAAGTGCCGACTATGTCCTGACGGGCAGTTGGTCGATCAAGTCCCATAAGGAGGCACAGCGCTTTGGCACCGTTCGTGTGGCAGCGGCGGCCGATACCAGCAAGGACATCGATGGCGTGGCCTACCGGCCATGGACCTGGGTGCCGCCGCAGGCGTCCTGGCGTGTCCATCCCGAATCATCCTATCTACACTATTGCAGCAATGAAACCATCGGCGGCGTTGAGATTGCCGAGATGCCAGACATGGCTGGCTTGGGTGCGCCCGATGTTCCCATGGTATTGGATGCTTCCTCGCATTTTCTGTCCCGCCCGCTCGATGTCTCCAAAACCGGCATGGTTTACGCGGGGGCGCAGAAGAACGCGGGGCCGGCCGGGGTGACAATTGTCATTGTGCGCAAGGACCTGCTGGGGCACGCGCTGCCGCACTGTCCTTCTGCTTTTGATTACGTCAATGTCGCGAAAGAGCGTTCGCGTTTCAACACACCGCCCACATACAGCATCTACATATGCGGCCTGGTTTTCAAGTGGCTGCTGGCCCAGGGCGGGCTGGCCGCGATCGAAAAGCAGAACATTGCCAAGTCGCAGGCGCTGTACGCGCAGATCGACAGCAGCGATTTCTATACCAATCCCATTGTTCCGGCCTATCGCTCGCGCATGAACGTGCCGTTCACGCTGCCCGACGAGACGCTGACCGCTATGTTCCTGAAACAAGCCCAGCAGCAGCATTTGCTGGCGCTCAAGGGCCACAAGTCTGTGGGCGGGCTGCGTGCATCCATATACAACGCCATGCCGATAGAGGGGGTCAACACATTGATCGGCTTCATGAAGGAGTTCGAACGTAGCCATGGATAAGTCGTTACAAGATTCGCTCCAGCCGCTGCGGGATAAAATCGATCATATCGACAAGACGATCCTGGATCTGCTGAACCAGCGAGCACAAACTGCCATCGAGGTCGGCAAGGTGAAGCAGACGTACCAGACGGACAGCGCCGTGCTCAAGCCCGAGCGCGAAGCGCAGGTCATCCGCCGGCTGCAGGAACTGAACCGCTACGGTACTTTTACCGAGACTGGCGTGCGCGCGGTCTGGGCGGAGATCATCTCGGTTTGTCGCGGACTGGAAAAGGGGTTGACCGTCGCCTTTCTGGGGCCGGAAGGGTCGTTCTCGGAGCAGGCCGCAATGGAGTTCTACGGGCATTCGGTTCATCCCTTGCCTTGTCCTTCGTTCGACGAGGTCTTCAGGGCGGTCGAGGCCGGTCAGGCCGATGTCGGCATGGTGCCCGTTGAAAACTCCACGGAAGGTGCAGTCAACCGTACACTGGATCTTTTTCTGAACTCCACGGTCAAAGTGCATGGCGTCCGCTCCATACCGATCCGGCATTGCCTGATGACCCAAAGCGGAAACATGGACGGCGTAACGGCGATCATGGCGCATCCGCAGGCACTGGCACAATGCCAGAAGTGGCTTGCGCATCACCATCCCGCCATCGACATTGTCCCGGCAGCGAGCAATTCCGAGGCGGCAAGACACGCCGCGCAAGATCCGGCGGTTGCCGCGATTGCCGGAGAAACCGCGGCCGTATTCTGGAATCTCGGGCTGGTTGCTGCGGGGATACAGGACGACGCGAATAACAAGACGCGCTTCCTGGCCATCGGCAATATCGAGACGGCCCCCAGTGGGCGCGACCAGACAAGCCTGATTTTCGCGGTACCGAATCGGGTGGGCGCGGTCTATGAAATGATCAGCCCGTTCGCCCGCAATGGCGTCTCCATGACGCGCTTTGAATCGCGCCCGGCCAGGACCGGTCAATGGGAATATTATTTTTACGTGGATGTGCTGGGACATTGCACCGACGAAAACGTCGCCAAGGCCCTGGCTGAACTGAAACAGCAGTCTGCATTTTTCAAAATTCTGGGTTCCTACCCGATGCAATAAAGGTGAAGTATGTCCGGAGCAAGTCATGTATTTGGGGTGTCCTGCAATGTGAACGCCATGATGCCTTATCAGGCGGGCAAGCCGATCGATGAACTGGCCCGCGAGTACGATCTGGATCCGGCGACCATCATCAAGCTGGCGTCCAACGAGAACCCGCTGGGTATGCCGGAGTCGGCGCGCCAGGCCATTGCCGATTTCCTGGAAAATGTATCGGGCCAGTCGCTGGGCAGGTATCCGGACCCCAATGCCTTTTCGCTGAAGCATGCGCTGTCTGAGCGCTATCAGGTGCCGCAGGAATGGATTACGGTTGGCAATGGCTCCAATGACCTCCTGGAGATCATTTCACTTGCTATTTTGGATGCGCAGGCGTCCTGCGTTTATGCAGAGCATGCATTTATCGTGTACCGCCTGGCAACCCAGGCCAGGGGGGCTGGCCATATCATGGTCCCGGCGAAGGACTACGGGCACGATCTTGATGCCATGTTCGACGCGATCCGTGACGATACGCGACTGGTGTTCATCGCCAACCCTAACAATCCCACTGGTACATTTCATGATGTCGCGACGATACGCCGCTTTGTTCAGCGTGTCCATGAGGCCCATGGCAATCGCGTCACTGTGGTGCTGGACGAGGCGTACAACGAATACCTGGACCCGGAATTGCGCTTCGATAGTGCGCAGCTGGTCCGCGATTTTTCCAATCTGATCGTCGTGCGGACTTTCTCCAAGGCTTACGGACTGGCCGGCGTACGCATGGGGTTTGCCATTGCGTGTCCGGAACTGACCGATTATCTCAACCGTGTGCGGCAGCCTTTTAACGTGAATTTGCTGGCTCAGGTCGCGGCGATCGCCGCATTGAAGGATCGCGAATTCCTGGAGAAGACCTACCGACTCAACAAGGAAGGCAAGGCGTGGTTATCGGCCGAATTCACCAAGCTTGGATTGGCATTCGTCCCGAGCCACGGCAATTTCATTCTCGTGCATGTCGGCGACGCGGCCCGCATCAATACCGAATTGCTCAAGCGCGGTGTGATCGTGCGTCCTGTCGGCGGCGACGGGCTGCCCGAGCATCTGCGGATATCCATCGGTCTACCTGAAGAGAATGCGCGACTTGTCACTGCACTCAAAGCGGTGCTCGGAAAGTGATGGAATCGGAGTTGGCGGCGGCGGACGGCAACGGGGCTGATGCATTGCGGATTCCGGTGCTGGCGGTCGTCGGCGTCGGATTGATTGGTGGTTCGCTTGCCCTCGCTTTGAAGCGGGCGGGCTGCGTGGGACGGGTACTGGGTGTCGGGCATGATGCCGCCAGTATCCAGAAAGCGCTGGAGCTCGGAATCATTGATGAGATATGCTCGCTGGAGGAGGCCGCGAGAGCGGATGTGATCGTGATCGCGACGCCAGTCTCGGCTTTTGCTTCAGTATGCCGTTCATTGACCCCGCTGCTTCGGCCTGATACGGTATTGACCGATGCCTGCAGCACCAAACAGCAGGTTATCGCGACAGCGCGACAGATCATGGGCGATGGTATCGCCCAGTTCGTGCCGGGACATCCGATCGCTGGAGCGGAAACGTCGGGTCCGCAGGCGGCCCAACCCTTTCTGTTCGAGCAGAAGCAAGTCATTCTGACTCCGTTGCCTGAAAATGCGGCGGCTGCACAGCGTCAGGTTCGCCGCTTGTGGGAAGCCGCGGGCGCAAGCGTCAGCGAACTGACGGCTCAGGAGCACGACCGGATTTTCGCGTCGGTCAGCCACATGCCTCATTTCCTTTCCGCGCTGTTCATGTACAGCTTGCTGGGAACCGAGCAAACGGAACGCGCGTTGACCTACGCGGGCAGCGGGTTTCGCGATTTCACTAGGATAGCGGCCGGTGCTCCTGTCATGTGGCGCGATATTTTTTCCAGCAATCGCGATTGCATGCTGGAGGAGATCGAGCGTTTCCAGGCTTGCCTGGCGCAGGCCCGGCAATTGCTCGAAGACAATGACTACGAGGCCTTCGAGGCTTGGCTGACTGCGGCGGCGCAGGCGCGCAGAGAATGGGAGGATCGATCATCATGAAAACGGCAAAACATTATTTGGCACCGGCACGGCGTGTTCATGGGCGGATTGCGCTGCCGGGCTCCAAAAGCATTTCCAACCGCGTCCTGCTGCTGGCCGCCTTAGCGGAGGGAGCGACGCATATCCAGGGTCTGCTGGAGTCAGACGATACCCATGTCATGCTGAACGCGCTGGCCGCCCTGGGATTGCAGATAGACCGCAACGATCCGACGGATGTCGTGGTCCATGGTGTCGGCCGATTTCCGAATCAGCAAGCCGATCTCTTTCTAGGGAACGCCGGCACGGCATTTCGCCCCTTGACCGCGGCGTTGGCGTTGGCGGACGGGGATTATCGCTTGCATGGCGTGCCCCGCATGCATGAGCGGCCGGTCGGAGATCTGGTCTCCGCGCTGCAGGCGGTGGGTGCAAATATTCGCTATCTGGAAAATCCAGGCTATCCGCCATTGCAGATCAGCGTGCCGCAGTTGCATATTGATGGACCGATTCCGATTCAGGGGTCGGTGTCGAGCCAGTTTCTTACCGCCTTTCTCATGGTTGCCCCGATTCTGGCTGCCCGCACCGGGCAGGATGTCGTGCTGGAAGTACAGGGCGAGTTGATTTCGAAGCCTTACATTGCCATTACCTTGCAATTGATGGCGCGTTTCGGGGTACGGGTGGTGCAGGATGGCTGGCGGCGCTTTACGATTCCTGCCGGCGCAGGCTACCGAACCCCGGGTGTGATCTATGTCGAAGGGGATGCCTCCAGCGCATCCTACTTCCTGGCGCTTGGCGTGCTGGGGCAGGGGCCCGTCCGGCTCGATGGCATCGGCCGAGAAAGTATCCAGGGAGATATCCAGTTCGCCGCTTTTCTCGAGCGGCTGGGCGCACGCATCGACTATCACGACGATCATTTGGTGGCGCAACGCCAGGCATCGCTGGCCGACCTTCGCTTACCGGCTTTCGACGAGGATTTCAACTTGATTCCGGATGCCGCCATGACTGCCGCGGTCCTCGCGCTGTACGCGGATGGGCCTTGCACCTTGCGCAATATCGCCAGTTGGCGGGTCAAAGAGACCGACAGAATCCATGCCATGCATACCGAGTTGGCCAAGTTGGGCGCTACCGTTGATTCGGGGCCGGATTGGATCAGAATCACACCACCGGCAATGTCGGATTGGCGAGCCGCGGAAATTGCGACCTATGACGATCATCGCATGGCCATGTGCTTTTCCTTGGCGGTATTTGGCCCGGTTGGCGTGACCATCCTGGATCCGGACTGCGTCCGCAAGACGTTCCCCGAGTATTTCTCGGTTTACGATCAATTGGTGCAAGCGCGCGATGAGGAGCAGGCATGACGACGCTAAGCACCACGCCAATGGCATCGCCCCCGGTTATTGCGATCGACGGCCCGACCGCCTCGGGAAAAGGCACCGTAGCCGCGCGCCTGGCGCAGGAGTTGGGCTGGTCAGTGCTCGACAGCGGGGCGCTTTATCGGCTGAGCGCGCTCTCGGCCTTGAGAAAAAATGTGGACCCAGGCAACGAAAGCGCGCTGGCCGAGATCGCCAGGCGGCTGGACGTGTGCTTCGACTCGGGAAGGGTGTTGCTGGAACGCGACGATGTGACCGAACTGTTGCGTCAGGAACACATTGGAGACACGGCATCCCGGATTGCGGGCTATCCGCGGCTGCGGGAAGCGTTGCTGGAGCGTCAGCGCGCCTTCAGGCAGGCCCCGGGACTGGTTTGCGATGGCCGCGACATGGGTACGATCGTCTTTCCAGACGCCGCATTGAAAATTTTCCTTGTCGCCGACGTTCGCGCGAGAGCGGAAAGACGCTATAACCAGTTGATCGAAAAAGGTTTTTCTGCTAATCTAGGCGACCTGTTAAGTGATTTGAAAGCGCGCGACGAGCGGGATCAAAACCGTCTGGTGGCGCCTTTGAGGCCGGCTGCTGATGCCATTACCGTGGATTCTTCGAATTTAACGATAGCGCAAACGGTCCAGCGTATTTTGCAGCACTGGGACGCCAAGAAACCCAATTGACTTGAAAACCGCAAGGCTTATTCGCCATTGTGCCGATTTTCAGACTCATTGGAAATCACATACGGGTGTAAGGTATTCCGGCTATCGACCCGCCTTTTGGGCTGGCGTAGCCCGGATAAATCAGGGCTTTTCTGCCAATGCGGCAGGAAAGAATCGTTAACTCCGCCGCGGCACTGTTGCCAAGGCGTGTTTTTAAGGCCAGGAGACCTCAGGGTCCCGGGATTTTTCTAATGTCATCCATTTCTTTACAAGACGCCACTGGTGGCGAAAGCTTTGCAGACCTCTTTGCTCAAAGCGTTAAAAACCAGGATATGAAATCCGGTGAAGTGATTTCAGCCGAAGTGGTCCGTGTAGACCACAATTTCGTAGTAGTGAACGCAGGGTTGAAGTCTGAATCCCTGATCCCAATCGAAGAATTCCTGAATGATCAAGGCGAGCTCGAAGTCAACGAAGGCGACTTCGTTTCCGTAGCCATTGATTCACTCGAAAACGGTTACGGCGATACCATCCTGTCCCGTGATCGCGCAAAACGCCTGTCAGCCTGGCTGTCGCTTGAAA
>JBEBPQ010000037.1:0-30289 GCA_040395835.1 Advenella kashmirensis | reverse complement strand
GGTGCTTTGGTGCTTTGGTGCTTTGGTGCTTTGGTGCTTTGGTGCTTTGGTGCTTAGTGTAACCACAAATACCGGCGTTTACGCCATTTTTCTTTTAACGCCCTGCACCGCAATCATGCACGACAGGCCCTGGCAACCGATATTTGCAACCTGCCCTGACACGATATTATTCTGCCTGCAAAAAAAGCGCACCCTCGCGGATGCGCCAAGACAGCAAACGTGAGTGATCCCTGGTCCGGAATCAGTGCGAAACCACCTCCTTCATCTGGGCGACTTCCTTTTCCAAGCGCGCCTCTTGTTCATCAAACCAGGCCGCGGAGGCCATGCCGTAATAAGGTTTGGAAAACCCCATGCCGAAGCCGTCAGGATTCACTTTCTGCTTGGCCAGATACTCCTGGTTTTTCTTCGCAAGCGGGCGTATCTGCACCAACGTTTGTTCTTGGCAAATGTCAGGCGCGCGGCGGTATGACCATTGCGAATACTTGTCCTTGGCCTTGGCCAGGCTTTTTGACGCCGCCCATGCCTCGCAGCGCGACGCCGCTTTCGCCATACGGTTATCGAGGCTATCGATAAATGCCTGGTACCGCTTACGTTCGGCATCAAGCCCGGCTTGCATTTTGGCCAGTGTTTCCGCCTTGACCCGGGCCCTTTCTTTCTCGGCGATGATCCGGTTGCTTGCGTCAGTGCTCGCTTTCAGCGCCGTGATCCGTTCGGCCAGTTCCTTGTTCTCAAAGGACTCCAGCTTGAAACCCAAGGGGTTTTTACTGCTATCGGCGATGCGCTCCGACAGGGCCTTGCGACAATGGGTCTTGAAAGACCCGAGCATTTCGGCCGGCATATCCTTGTAGACAATGTCATCTACACCCGAGAGGGCGCGTACGCATTCAACCGTGCGTTTGGAAATACTCAACGGCTCGGAGGCCCCCATAAAATCGCGCTTGCTACCGATCAACTGCAACAACTGCGCATCCGTTGCCTCGGGCACGCCATCGCCGCATGCGGCAAGCAATATCAATCCCAACGTGCAAGTCACTATGCGTAAGTGCGTTTTTATCTTCATTCTGCTGGACACTGCATGTCCCCTTATTGTGCTTTCATTCAAGTCCGCCGATCCGATACTCGATGCCAATGCGCACTGTGCCCGAACCGACGGCTGAACAGAGGGCAATATAAACGTCACGCGGGCCTTCCTCATTCGCGAAAGGCCTGCGCCATCGTTTAGCGTGTTGCCGTATCTCCCTCGCGCTGCGTCACGACCAAGGAGACACGCCGGTTAGGCGCCAGGCACGCAATAAGCGATGCCCGGTTCATGCGCCTGTCGCATTGCGCAAATTCCGAGGTCGGGCCGGCGCCCCTGGCATTCATGCGATCCAGCGGCACACCCAGAGAGGCCAGGTATTGCTTGACTGTCAGTGCGCGCCTTGCCGACAAGGCCTGATTGTATGCAACGCCACCCAGCGGATCGGTATAACCCACGATGTCAATCGACTCGAGATCGCTGGCCTGGCCAACCACTTTTGCCACATGCCGCAGTTTTTGTATGCCCTCCTGCTTCAGATTCTGTATGCCGGATTTATTGAAATCAAACAGACCGTCAGCATCCAGGTTGAATTGCTGTACTTTCCTGGACTTGCCGAGCGAACAAAACTCGCTGGGCTCGCCCACCGGACGCATAAAGAAACTTTGCGCCAATTGGTGCTTGTCGAACAACACCTTGAACTGGCATGACGCTACCTTGCGCTGACCATTGGCGGCGGTATGGAAATGGAACAAATAGTCCCATTCCCGGACACCGAAGAACCCCTCCTGAAAGTGAGGCCGGCCCAGCAGGTAATAGAGCTGATCCTTTGTCATCCCCGCCTTGACGGCGTGCAATGAATCCAGGTTCGGGAACGTTCCCTGACCATTGTCGAATGTGACCTTTCCCGGATCCGGAAAAACGGGTTTGTCTGTCGTGCCTTCGGCACTGACCTGGCTCGACATGGAGGCACACCCGCCCAGCAACAATCCGGCCGCGAGCAAGGTCGCCGCAATTGCATTTTTACTAAATGAATATTTCATAATTCTACAAATCCATCAATCTGAACTGCGCCAGTCCCGGGCCTGCCAGGACTGGCGTCGACTCACTGCGTTACCATTGATAACCGATACCGGCGCCGAACATGGTCTTGCCGCGCGTATTACCGCTTACGCTACCCTTGATAATCCACTTGCCGTTTTCGGACACAGTGGACAAGCCGGCAGCAAAGCCTTGCTGGCTGCCATACCGAGCGGTACCCAACGCAAACATGCTCTTGCCTGGCAGATAGGCTTGAGGCAGGTTGGCCATGGCACCCGCTGTCGCTGATCCGGCATCGGCATCCTTGGCCACGCGATCGATATTGCCCTGCAAATGGTTGATCGCCGCTGCCGCACCGCTTGCCAAACCATGCAGTTGGGCACCTGTCACCACATCGGTGCTGTGCTCGGATATTTCACCCGGCTTGACATTGGTGATCGGCTTACCTGCGGCATCGATGCCGTCAGGTGTCAGCGCCGGACCATCCACAACACCCAGGTATGACTTGGCAGACACCGTATCACCCTCGATGCTGCCCGCTTTGACCGAATCGAAAGTCACGTTCGGGGCGGTGGCAATGGTAATTTGGTTGCCATCGCGCGTCAGCTCGATATTGCGTCCCTGGTTGAAGCCAACCGTGGCGCCCGACCCGACCTTCTGGGGCGCATCGTTATTCAGTTGCAGATGCCACCCGCCACTGGCCACCTTGCCAATGCCATCCAGCGCGTCCGCCACACTGTTATAAGTATTGCCGTCGACACGAATCTTTGTCGATAACGTGCCGGTATTCGGATCGAAGTAAGTTCCGCCGCCCAATGTCGTTGCAATGCTATTGCCCAGACCATACAGTTGCTGACCATTGACCGCCTGCAAGCTATCTTCCGACAATGTTGCCTTGGCAACGTTGTTCAGGCTTACCGGCGCAGCCGCATCCTTGCCCACCAGGGTCACGGAATTGGTTTTCTCAAATGAGCTGGCTGGCGCATTCTGACCATTGGCGTTCGCAGTGTCGCTATACTGTAGAGGCGATGCCGCCGTGGACACGGTCACTTTGGAGATACCGTTTTCCTGGGCAACATCCACCTTGGTATGGTTGTCGCCCGCCAGGAACTGTACCTGCCCGCCGGATGCAACCTTGCCTATGATGCCGTTGGCGCCACCAATATCCCAACCTCGGTTGGCAACGTAATTGACATTGTCATTAATCGCAGTCAATGCGCCGTTTACACTCTTGAAGGTCTTGTCACCTACCTTCAGTCCAGCGGTCACCTGGCCCGTTACCGGATCAAAGGCGCTATCACCGCCCAATGCCGCCGCCGCGCTGTCACCCAAGGCGAACAGTTGGCTGCCGTTGACACCATCCTTGCTGTCGGCGGACAGCGCGCCTGGCGCAACGTTGGTCAGCTTCTTGCCCTTCATGTCAATGCCAGCGCCGCTGATCATGGGGCCATCATTGCCAATCGTCAGGCTGTCGGCAGTTAGATTCGCCGCTGTCGCGATCGTCAGGTCATTGCCATTGCGGGTCACCTTGATATTCTGGCCATCCAGCAACTGGACCGTGTCGCCCGCCGCCACCTTGCTGGCCGCATCGCCATTGGCTTGCAGGTTCCAGCCCTTCGACACCTCGGCCGTGGTCGCGGTCAGCATGGTGTTCAGATCACCCAAGGCATCGTTTACACTCGTAAACGTCTTGTCGCCGACATTGATCGACGGCGTGACAACGCCCGTATCCGGATTGAAGGTGCTACCACCACCCAATGCCGCCGCAGTGCTGTTGCCCACGGCGAACAACTGGCTACCGTTGACGCCATCCTTGCTGTCGGCGGACAGTGCGCCTGGCGCGACGTTGGTCAGCTTCTTGTCCGTCATGTCAATGCCGGCGCCGCTGATCACGGGGCCACCATTGTTGATTGCCAGACGATCGGCTGTCAGATCGGGGGTGGTGCCCACCTTGATCGCGCCATTGTCATTGGTCAACGTAATATTGTCGCCAGTAGCGAACTGCAGCTTGTTGTCGCTACCGTTCAACGTCTTGACATCTGTGCCGTCAATCTGCGTAACGATGCTCTGCAGGGCGGAGTCCGCCTTGGCCAGGCTGGCCTTGGCCGCATCGCTCAGGTCCACACCGTAGGTGGTCAGGTTGGTCGTATCATCCGTTGTCGGCGTGATCACTACCTTGTCGGAACCACCGGCAACGACGGCTCCGTTGGCGTTGACCGTATAGATCGCCTGGCCGTTGGCCCCTTCAGTCTTCGCAACACTGGCAATATTGGTGCCCGCCGCAACCTCGGTCGCGGCCGCGCCCGCGGCGGCGGTCAACTGGCTCAAGTTGACAGCGTCTGTGCCTTCCGTGCCATTGGCGACGTTGGCGATCTTCTTGCCGGCGGCGTCGATGCCTGATTTCTTGACGCTCGGCCCATCGGTAATGACCAAACCATCTGCATTGAGCAAGGTATCGCCGACCTGGACTGAGTCAAGCCCAAGATTGCGATTCAAGCCGACCGTCAAATTCCGGTCTGTTTTACCAATAACAATATTGTTATCACCAGTTGCGGGAGACAAGTCCACCGTTTCACCGGCGGCAACCTTGGTGCTATCTGTACCATTGGCGGTCAAGTTCCAGCCCTTGGATACGTCGGCCGTGGTCGCGGTCAGCATGGTGTTCAGATCACCCAAGGCATCGTTTACGCTCGTAAACGTCTTGTCGCCAACATTGATCGACGGCGTGACAACGCCCGTATCCGGATTGAAGGTGCTACCACCACCCAATGCCGCCGCAGTGCTGTTGCCCACGGCGAACAACTGGCTACCGTTGACGCCATCCTTGCTGTCGGCGGACAGTGCGCCTGGCGCGACGTTGGTCAGCTTCTTGTCCATCATATCAATGCCAGCGCCGCTGATCATGGGGCCATCATTGCCAATCGTCAGGCTGTCGGCAGTTAGATTCGCCGCTGTCGCGATCGTCAGGTCATTGCCATTGCGGGTCACCTTGATATTCTGGCCATCCAGCAACTGGACCGTGTCGCCCGCCGCCACCTTGCTGGCCGCATCGCCATTGGCTTGCAGATTCCAGCCCTTGTTGGCAGTCTCCTTGACCGCGTCCAACTGGCTGACGTTGACCGCATCCTTCGGATCAGTGCCATCGGCAAGGCCGGTAAGCTTCTTGTCGCCCATGGCGATGCCGTTGCCATCGATAGCAGGCCCGCCATTGCGAATTTGCAGGCTATCAACGGCAAGATCCGGTTTTACATTGACCTTGATCGCGCCGTTGTCATTGACCAGGGCAATATTGTCGCCAGAGGCGAAGTTCACCTTGTTGTCGGCGCCGTTCGCGGTCTTGACATCATTGCCATCGATCTGCGTGACGATATCCTGCAAAGCGGAGTCCGCCTTCGCGAGGCTGCCCTTGGCCGCTTCGCTCAGATCCACCCCGTAGGTGGTCAGGTTGGTCGCATCATCCGTGGTCGGTGTGATCACTACCTTGTCGGAACCACCGGCAACGGCGGATCCTTTGGCATTGACCGTATAGATCGCCTGGCCATTGGCCCCTTCAGTCTTCGCAACACTGACAATATTGGTGCCCGCCGCGACCTCGGTCGCGGCCGCGCCCGCGGCGGCGGTCAGCTGGCTCAGATTGACAACATCGGTGGCTTCCGTGCCATTGGCGACGTTGGCGATCTTCTTGCCGGCGGCATCGATGCCTGATTTCTTGATGGCAGGACCGTCGGCAATGACCAGGCCATCGCCATTGAGCAAGGTATCGCCTGCCTGGACACTGTCGATATTGAGATTGCGGCTCAAGCCGACCGTCAGGTTGCGCTCTGTCTTACCAATAACAATATTGCTGTCGCCGGTTGCAGGAGACAGGTCCACCGCTTCACCCGGTGCAACCACCGTGCTATCGGCGCCATTGGCAGTCAGGTTCCAACCCTTGTTGGCGGTTTCCTTGACCGCGTTCAATTGGCCGACATTAGCCGCATCCTTCGGATCGGTGCCATCGGCGAGGCCGGTAATCTTCTTGTCGCCCATGGTAATGCCGTTGCCGCCAATAGCAGGCCCGCCATTGCGAATCACCAAGGTGTCGGCAGACAACTCGGACGTCGTTGCGATCGTCAAATCATTGCCGTTGCGTGTGATGTCGATATTGGTACCGTTAATGAACTGAACCTTGTCGCCAGGCGCCACCTTGCTGACGGTATCGCCATTGGCCTGGAGGTTCCAGCCCTTGTTGGCAGTCTCCTTGACCGCGTCCAACTGGCTGACGTTGACCGCATCCTTCGGATCAGTGCCGTCGGCAACATTAGTAATGGTCTTACTGCCGGCATTGATACCATCTACGGTCACTGACGGCCCGCCCGAGAGAGTCAGACCACTATCATTAAGTAAGGCGTTACCGAGGGTGACAGTGCCATTTTTCCCCAAATCTAAATTATCATTCAGGGTGACAGCCAGTTTTCCATCATCAGTCACGGATGTTGTGATGTTTTTACCGCCGGTGATCGAGATTTTATCCCCCAGCGTTTTTTGCACAGATTTGCCATCATCCCCAATAAGACCAAAACCGGCATTGGTTAATGCTGTATTTGTCTCATCGATAGCTGTTTTAAGATCAAATATATTTGCCGCATTATTTAATGTGTCACCTGTGGCATCTTTCAGTGACTGTCCATCAAGTCCGCTAGTTACATTAAGGATTTTGTTGCCACCATTATCCAATCCTGTATTACTGAGTTTTACCGCATTTTGATCATTACCGGATATAACAACACCATTTCCGGTAATTTCAGTGGTATGACCCTCATCATCAGAAAGAGAGGTTCTTTTAAGTCCGGAAAGTGTCTGCGATAAACGGATATTCAGTGTATCTGTACCGTCAGAAACCACACCAATATTGTTATCAGTCAGGGATGTGGCATCGTTCACCCCGCCGATAATTTTTATCTCACTCCCCAGTTTACGTTCAAACTGATTAGTACCATTGGTACCGGCAGTATCTCCGCTAAATGTCAATGGTGACAGAACCGCAGTATTTAACCGACTTAATGCCTCTCCGACATTGCGTACATCAGAAGCGGATCCTGTGGCCGGTGTACCATTTATAATGGAATAAGCAGGGGGTTGTAAGGAACCATCCGGGTTTAGTGACGCATTCCCTCCCAGCACATCTGCGACACTACCTGTAAAAACGTTCAAAAGAGACTGAGTGGCATAAAGTTGGCTGCCATTTATTGCATCTGTGGAATCAGCTGTAACCAGACCGGCGGCAACATTCTGAATACGTCGTTCCTTTCCTGCTGCCCCCACAGTAATTGCCCCGTCGGCCTTGGCTCCGGCGTAATCCCCGAAGAGCAGTGTATTCACGTTTGTATTTTGTACGGTTCCGGTACTTCCGCCAGTACTGCCCGATGCGTCAGCGACTGCCTGACTAGCTGCCCCCAGATACACACTATTTCCAACATTTGCGGCAACATTGTTACCTAACACAAAGACATTTTCTCCGGTTACAGTATTGCCGTTACCGACTGCAACTGACTTATCTGTTTTGACTTTGGTTCCTTGCCCGATTGCAATTGATGCCGCGGCTTCACTTGCGGATTGGCCACCAATAGCTATTCCGTTTTCTTTGACAGCTTTACTACTGCTACCCAAAGCTATGGCATTTGTCGCATTGCCACTTACTGATGACCTGTAACCCAGGGCAACAGCATTATTCGCATTTCCCCCCACGTTGGCATAAGCACCTAATGCAACCGCATCTCTTGTCAACGAATTATCAGTGCCGATTTTTGAGTCCCGGCCAATAGAGACACTTTCATCACCATAGACTTTCGTATAAGCGCCTATACCGATAGCATAGTCATTCTGTACGATCGTTTTATACACCGAATGAACTCCACCAATACCAACAGAGCCCACACCCAGAGCTTCAACAGCTTTCCCTAGCGCAATAGAAGATTTACCTGAAGCCTTTGTCCACGCCCCTAACGAAACGGAGTCAGTACCGGTGGCTGCGGCACTTTTTCCGGCCGCAACAGCATACTCACCGGTACCCTGAGCAGCATGACCAATAGATATAGCATAATTGCCTGATGAGGTTGCGACTCCCCCTACAGAAATACTAGCAGCACCGCTTGAGGTTGTATCAGCACCGACAGCCACTGAATTAACATGTGTTGCTTTACTCCTAGCCCCGACGGCCACAGCCTCCTGCCCGCCATCTGCGGCGTTTGCGTTATAACCGATAGCAACTGATTCGGTGGACGTTTTTGCATTCCGTCCCCACTTCATATTATTAGGAGCAGATGCCTGAGAGTTATCTTCCATAATAGGCGTTGCAGCAACCGCAACGGCACTATAAATTCCTGACAACAGAGTTACAGCCACAAGACTCCGGCGAATAACTTTATATTCTGACTTCCTCTTATTCCTTGATGCTGATTTTTTTTTTGATGCTCGGCATAATTCCGAAGCCACACACCATTGGCCTAAGGCATAGTTCCACACAACACTAAATATTTTATTCATAATTCACTCGAACGGGAATAAAATCCAAACACTAGAAAAACATATAAAATTCCATCATCCATTACGATGATGGCCAATTAGTTATGCATCACAACATAACTCTACAATTTCAGATAAATTTATTTTTTTCGTTTAGCTCTCCCCGCAAACGATAAACTGCATTGATTTAACAACGTTTGCCAAAAAACAAAATTGATCTGTATTAGTTTTTTTGTATAAATAGAAAAAATTAAAATTACGCGAATGCCAGGAGAAATAACAGTCGGCATTTCACCACACCCAATCCGGTAGCATTGATCATTTTCGGACAGCAAGAACAGGACTGGGCTGGGTCGTCCACCGTCCCAGTATCGGATAGCAGGTCTCTTATCAAGGGGGACTTTCCAGCGCTTGCTTTTTCTCTCGATTGGATATTGTCATGCCCTCGCGGGAGGGCCGGTTCATAGACATCGCCAGCGCGTCAACCAGGAAAAAGCGCCGAACTGGCATCTGTCCTCGCGCGGCTGCTGACAGCTTGGGCAAATGGCAATCATGCGATTTTTTTACCTTCCCGCCCTTACCCCCATGCAAGTCAACATGTGCAGGTAATCTTTATTTAAATGCCCGACCCGCCTGACGCTTACGCAGGCCATAGGATACCAGCGAGGTATCGCGCACGAATAATGGATCATAGCGAATCGCGGTTCGCCTATGGCAATCCATCAACATGTTCATACGCCAGGTGTACTGCAGTCTCCAACAGGATGTACATGGCGAACATTTATTGAACATGCACGATTAATCTTCAGCTATTCATCATGGACGGTTCACCATAGGCTATCGTTCACGGGCCATGATTCAACAGCCATGACTCAACAGCCATGACTCAAGGGACACAGTACATGAATCATGAGCAACCCGGACCGCGACGCCATGGGCCAAGGCGCCGCGAGCCTTTATCTAGTGTGCCGCCTGGTCCACCGATAGGTGTTCGCCGCATTGATTGACATAGACCCGCTTGCGGTCGGAAACAACAAGGTACAGTATCGCCGCCAGCCCTGCCCCGACCAGCCATGAGAATGGCGCATAGTCCGCCAGGGCCGGCGCCAGTGCCATCACAATGGCAATGGACGCCGAAGGGACAAAGGCCAGCAATGCCCGGACGTTGACACCGCGCGTGTAATAATACGTTCCACGCGGGTCTTCGGTATAAAGATCGGGAATATGTGTCTGGGTCTTGCGGATCAGGAAATAGTCCACCATGAGTATGCCGTATAGCGGCCCCAGCATGGCGCCCAGGCCGGACAGGAAATACACGATCACGACCGGGCTGTTATACAGGTGCCAGGGCATGATCACAAAGCCCAGCGTGGCGCTGATCAGGCCCGCCCTGCGGAAATTCAGATAGCGCGGCGCCAGGCTAGTGAGCACATAGGCCGGCGCCACGAAGTTGGCCATGATATTGACCGCGATCGTCACGATGAGAAACGCCAGGCAACCCAGCACCACGAACGTCCTGTCCGGCAGCGCGGCGATGAGCTCGGTGGGGCTTTCGATGACGTGGCCGTCAATGGCGAACTGCGAGCCGGCCAGCACGTAGCTGATGACGCCGAAGATCAGGATATTGACCGGCAGCCCCCAGAAATTGCCGGCGCGTATCGTCGTGTAGTCTCGCGAAGACCGCGCGAAATCGCAAAAGTTCAAGATCAGCGTGCCATAGATGGCGACCCATAGCGCGCCACCGGCGAAGATCTGGCGCCACATGCCCAGGCCGGTGAGCGGCGACCCCGCCGATGCGGCCAGATGTCCGTCGACCCGCGTGTACATCCAGACGGCCAGCGCCGTGACGGTACACAGAATGACAGGTCCCGCAAACGATTCGTACTTGCGAATCATTTCCATGCCATAGGCCAGGATAAGCAGTTGCGCCAGCCACAATCCCACGAAACAGATCCAGCCCAGCGTGGACAGGTCCAGGATATTGTCCTTGTCGAAGCCGCCGAGTTCGGGCCAGAGCGTGGTCAGCAAAACGCGCATGACCACGGAGGCCAGGTAGGTCTGGATGCCGAACCAGGCAATGGCCACCACGGCCCGGATCAGCGCGGGCAGTTGCGCGCCATACACGCCAAAGCTCATGCGGCTGATCACGGGGTACGGCACGCCGGTTTTCTGGCCCATGTAGCCCGACAGGTTCATGAAAAAATACACCAGCGCGGCACCGATCCCGAGCGCCGCCAGGATCTGCCATCCGGACAAGCCCAATGCGTACAGCCCGATGGCGAAGGAATAATTGGCGATATTGTGGACATCATTGGTCCACAGGGCAAAGAAACTGTACCGTCCCCAGCGACGCCCCTGCTTTCGCGTGGGCGCCAGGTCGGCGTTGTAAAGCCTGCCGCTGATTGGATAATGGCTCGCCGCCTTATGCGCCAAGCTCGCGTTTCCGCTAGCCGCGGACAGGGAATCCGGGCTGCCGGAAGTATTCGAAACCATGCTTGAATGCTCCTTTTCATTCGTCGGGGAGCAGTATAGGTTTTGATCGACATGGCGTGCTTTTGGCCGGCGGCGGGCTTATTTTGAATAAATGCCGCGAATCGAATTATATTTTTTCAGGTGTTTTTTCCTTTTTCGTCGGGTTCCCGCATTGATCCTGGTGCCGCCGGCGTCGAAATCCAAATGGGTTGGCGCCATCTCAGGCGGTGGCGCGGATCACGGCATCGACCCGTTCGTCGTTGGCGCCGCCCTGCGGCACCGTCCTGACGCGGCTCTCATCGCCCTGAATGGAAACCGCGGGACCGCCGTGCACCGTGACGCGCCGCACGACGCGTGGCTGATCGCCATAATCGTTCACGGCGTAATGCTGCGTGGCGCGGTTATCCCACATGGCCACATCATGCTGGCGCCAGCGCCAGCGGACCGTGTTATCCAGCCGGGTAACACGGTTCTGCAGCAACTCGAACAGCCTGGCCGACTCCGTGGTGGAAAAATGCATCAGCGACTTGATGAAATGGCCCAGCAACAAAGCACGCTCACCCGTGACCGGATGGATATGGACAATCGGATGCTCTGCTTCGAATAAGTCCGAGACAAACACGTTGCGATGGTGTTCCAGCCGCGTCCTGTCCAACTCCTGCCGGTCCTTGGCGTAGTCATAATCGTTGCTGTGCACTGCCCAGAGCTGCTCGGCAAATTGCTTGAGCTCTGGCGGCAGTTTTTCATAGGCCCGGACCGTGTTGGCCCAGACCGTATCCCCGCCATAGGCCGGCACGGTCAATGCACGCAGGATACAGATTTTCGGGTAATGCGCCATGAACGTCACGTCGGTATGCCAGGAATCGGCGCGCCCGCCGCCTTTGGATGCATCCAGCTCTAACAGCCGGGTACCGCCCCGGGAAGGCACCGTGGGGTGCGCCACGGTTTTTCCGAAACGTGCGCCGAATGCCTGATGCGACTGATCGTCCAGATGGCCTTGGTCGCGGAAGAACAGCACCTTGTGTGTCAGCAATGCCTGCTCGATTTCGTCTACCGTGTCTTGCGGCAGATCCCCGGATAACGTTACGCCCTCGACCTGGGCGCCGATATTGCCGGCAATACGCCGGAGCGTGAACGAAGCGAACGTTTCAGCATCATGCGGTGGGTGGTATTGGCTCATGGTTTCCCCTCAAGAATGTCTAAAATGGTAGGCAAGACATGCGTCGAAGGGAAATAATAAATACGCATGATCAAATGGCCAGTACGGAAATATGCTTATCGGCTTGCCTGCCAGGCTTTCCGAGGCGGGCAAACAGCGGGCGCTTTGCTATACTTCATGAAATATTGTTTTATGCAAAATCTATGCCATTGGCCTATCGGAGGATTTTATGAGCGCGCGGGATAATGAATTTGGGCAACCTATCGGCGAGCCCGTTCCCGACTGGACACCCCGCGCCATGCCGGCCGATGTCGTTCTGCAAGGCCGGTTCTGCCGGGTCGAAACGCTGGATCCCGAACGACACGCGGCCGATCTCCACGACGCCTATCGGCAGGCGCCGGATGACCGCGACTGGACGTATATGCATACCAACGCCTTCCCCGATGCCGCGGCCTTCCGGCGCTATGCCGATCGCATCGCGCACCATGCCGACCCCAAGCACTATGTCGTCGTCGACAATCACCTGGGCAAGCCGGTCGGAGATTTCGCGCTCATGCGCATTAACCCGAATCATGGCGTCATCGAAGTCGGTCACGTTGCCTTTTCGCCATTGCTCAAGCGGACACCCGCCTCCACGGAAGCCCAGTTCCTATTGATGCAGTACGTCTTCGATACGCTCCGGTATCGACGCTATGAATGGAAATGCGACAGCCTGAACGCCGCATCGCGGCAAACAGCCGCCCGCCTGGGATTTCGCTTCGAAGGTATTTTCCGCCAGGCCATCGTCTATAAGGACAGATCTCGCGATACCGCCTGGTTTTCCATCATCGATCAGGAATGGCCCGCAGTCAAAGCGGCTTTTCTTGCCTGGCTCTCAGACGATAATTTCAATGACCAGGGCAGGCAGTTGCGCAAGCTGACCGAACTGCGGATCAATAAGCCTCAAGCCGCCCTTCCCCTGTAGGCGCGGAAGGTCGAGGCGCGGTTGCGCACAAGCACTAGCGGAGATTGCGGACAAGAACACGCCGACGCTTTGCGTCTCGGCGGCAACCGTGTGGCCTGCTTAATCGATGGCCTCATGGTGAGTGCGTGCCGGCGTCAATACGCTACAAGCGCAAGGCAGCGGGTACCCAAGCCCGTTGCCTTCACCGCTTTCAGGCGATGTCAAATCCATATAGACGAGCCGGATTGATGCTGAGGACTTGCTCCCTGCTTTTTTCCTCCGGCAGCCAGCGCGCCAGGGTATTGAGCAGGATGCCATCGTCGGGGACATGGACAGGCTCATAATAATTGATATGCGGCCAGTCCGATCCCCATACGATCTGCTCGGGGTTGGCCGCGATAATCTGCCTTGCGTACGCATCGATGTCGTCATACTCGCCAAAACGGTTCGTGTTGCGATCGGCCCCGGAAATCTTGGTCCAGGCGTCGCCGTCTTTCAGCATCCGCAGCAATTGCTGGAACCCGGGGTCCTGCGTTCCCCGGGAGGCATTCATGCGCCCCATGTGATCGATCACCAATGTGATATTCAAGCGCAGCAATCGCGGCGCCAATTGGACCAGGTCGGGGGCATGGATCCAGATCTGCGCATGCAGGCCCAAATCGCGCATGACCGGCGCAAGCCGTTCCAGGGATGCGAGCCCCACCCCGTTTCGGTACACCGTTTTCCCGTCGACGGCGTAGAGATTGAATCGCAACCCCCGGATGCCGGCCTGGCGCCAGCGGACCAGGCTGGCGCGGTCGGCCTCGTCTCCGGTCACGGCCACGCCGCGTAATTGGTCCGGCGCCTGGGCCAGCGCATCCAGGATGACGCTGTTGTCCGTGCCGCAAGCACTTGCGGTCACCAATACCCCGCGCGCGAATCCGATGCGTTGCAAGTGCGCCAGATAGCGCGCCAGCGGGTTTTCCGGCGGCGTATAGCTTCTATCATCGGCAAGCGGATAGGCGCCGTACGGGCCAAAAATATGGGCATGGCTGTCACAAGCGTGCTCAGGCACATGGAAGGAAACAGGGGTGGGATGATCGTTCGGCGGAAGGCAAGGTTTCGTCATGGCGGGGTCGGGCACGGGGTTCAAGTCGGTTTTGGGGTTCGGGTTCGGCCATGCGCCTGATTCGACGCATGGCGGGGTTTGGAATGATGATCGGATTTACTTCAGGCGCCGGGCACGTAGGCATTGTCCTTTCAGTGTATCAGGGGGTTTTGAGCTGGCCGGCCTGATCCAGGCGTCGCGCCACCTCGGTTTCATTTGAAATAAGATCGGTAAACGCCTGCGGCGTGGAAGATTCGGCCATGCTACCGATATTTCCCATGGCGGTCTTCACCGTGTCGTCGCTTGCGGCCCGTAGCACGGCATCGTTCAACTTTTTAACGATATCGGCCGGCACGCCTTGGGGCAAAAGAATACCGGTGCGGGTGGATTCATCCAGCCCTTTTATGCCCGATTCCGCCAACGTTGGCACATCTTTGAGCGCGGGTACGCGCTGCCCTGTCATGACGGCAAGCGCTTTGAGCTTGCCGCCTTCGATCAGGTTCGCGGAACTGCTGAGCTGATCGACGACCGCATCAAGCTGACCGCCGGCCAGATCAACCAGGGCCGGTGCCGAGCCCTTATAGGCAATGGGATTGACGGCGCATTTGGTGACCTGCTGCAATTTGATCATCGCCACGTAATTGGTGGTGCCGATGCCCGAATGGCCCACCGTCAGCTTGCCGGGGTTATCGCAAGCGTATTTGATCAGGTCCTGGATGGTCTGATGCGGGCTGCCGGCCGCCACGTCCACAACCAGCGGCGTGCTGGCAATCAGCCCCACCGCCTGGAAATCCTCGGGCTTATAATCGGTTGCCGCCATAAACGGCGCCACCGCAATCGCATTGGGCGTGGTCACCAACATGGTGTATCCATCCGGTGCGGATCGCGCGACCTGATTGGCGCCGATAATGCCGCCGGCGCCAGGCTTGTTGATGACGACGATTCGTGCCTTCAGGATTTTCTCCAGGGCGGGCGCCACGATTCGCGCCGTGATATCCAGATTGCCACCCGGTGAAAAAGGGACGATCATGGTAATGGGTTTTTCGGGGTAGGCAGCGAACACGGGCGACGCGCCCAGCGTTGTACAGGCGCATAGCGCCCCTGCGACAAATTTTGTCAAGGTCATGCTTGTCTCCGGCGTATGATGGTTTTATGCGGGTTTCAGGTCCGATAGGACGGATCGATGCGATCGAGCTTGCGCAGCAAGGCGGGCCATTCCATGACCCCGTATGGGCGACGGGTTCCGGGCTGGTAATTGTTCCAGGTTTCCTCCAGGACGGCGGCGCCGACCTCGGATAGCGGTGAATTGCATGCCATGGCCGCAAGCTGGGAAACACAGGCCAGTTCCAGCCTGTGCATCCAGTTAAAGGCTTCGGCGATACTCGCCGAGGCCACCAGTGCGCCATGGTTGCGCAGAATAAGTGCTTCACCGGCGCCCAGGTCCCGGACCAAAGATTCTTTTTCCTGGTCGTCAAGCACCACGCCCTGATAATCGTGATAGCCTATTTTCAGGAACCGCATCGCGGTCTGAGTCAGAGGCAACAGGCCGCAAGCCAGCGATGACACGGCCATGGACGCCCAGCTGTGCGTATGGATAACACAAGCCACGTCATGGCGCGCTTCATGAATCGCGCTATGTATCACATAGCCGGCCCGATTGATGCCGTAATCCAGTCCGCCCAAATCCGGCTTGGCCAGGATATTGCCGCCCAGGTCCACCTTGATCAGGCTGGACGCGGTGATTTCCTCGTACAACATGCCATACGGGTTGATCAGGAACGCGTTGTCTTCGCCTGGCACGCTGGCCGAAATATGATTCGCGATCATATCGGACATGCCATACAGGGCGACCAGCCGGTAGCAGGCAGCCAGGTCTATCCGCTGCTGCCATTCCTGCGCGCTGCAATGGGGTTGCATTGATGAAATATTCAATTCGTAATGGGTCATGGCGGGGTCCAAAAACTCGGAAAATTCAAATGGCATGGCATCGGGCGGTGCCGATGGCAACGGCGGCTGCCGCATTGGTACGGCTTCGATGCTTGGAAGATTGCAATTGAAGCTCTGCCGGCACCGGAAGTTTCCATTCTAGGAATCTACCCGTGCTTTGGCCAGTACCCTGGACGCAATAGGCCTTTAATTTAATTAAACACCCCGGGACCGCCGCGGCTGGGGTAAGATGAATGCATCCCAAGGCCCGCTCCTCGCCGATAGCGCTCCCGCAGACAACAAGGAAACAAGATGGAATTACGCCAGATTCAATACTTCATACGGGTCGTGGAGTCCGGCAGCATGGGCAAGGCAGCAATCGCGCTGGACGTCACCACCTCCACGCTCAGCCAGCAGATCAGCCGGCTGGAAAGCGAGCTGTCTACCCGGTTATTGCAAAGGCAATCAACCGGGGTTACGCCTACTGGTGCAGGACTGGAGTTTCTCAGACATGCCCGGGCGATCTGCCACCATGTGGAACTGGCCTCCAGCGCCACGCGCAGCGAACGGCTCTCCGGCAAGGTCAGCATCGGCATGGCGCCCACCACGGCGCTGAAACTGGCCTTGCCCCTGCTTACCGAGATGCGCAAGCGCTATCCGAAAATACAAATCCAAATCGTAGAAGGACTCTCGGCGCACCTGACCACCCTGCTCGATACCCGCAGACTGGACATGTCCATGCGCTTCGATATGGGCGAAGATCCCAGGATGAGCGTTTTGCCATTACTGAAGGAAAAGCTCTTTGTCATTGGCAGTGCGTCGCTGCCGGGCATGCCCATGGGCAAAAGTGTTTCGCTTGAGCAGATTTCGTCGCTGCCGCTCATCCTGCCCACCGGGCGGCACACCCTGGTCAGCATTATTATCAACGCATTCAACAGAAAAAATATCCGGCCCAATATCGTCCTCGAAATAGACGGCCTGAATACGCTGATGAGCGCGGTGCAGCAAGGCATGGGCGCCACCATCCACCCCAGTTCCGCGATGACGTTGATCCACCAGGACGATATTGTGCTGGTGCCAATCACAGATAAATCGCTGTTTCGCAGTTCGCTCCTGACCGCGCCGTCCGACGAGGAACTGTCGCCGGCGGCGTTGGCAACCCGCGTGGTGTTGAAAGACGTGGTGCGCGGCCTGATCGACAGCGGCCGCTGGGAGGGGGCAACGTTGCAATTTTCCTGAAGCCGCCTGCCGGCTTGCGGCACCGTGGGTGGCACCGGCCATTGTATTGGAGGCGATGGCCAGCCTTCGTCGCATCCGCTGCGATCGCTGTCCCTGCCAGCTGCGCTAACGGGACATGTCGGAATTGTCGGGCTGGCGTTTTGGGATGGATGACAGCGCCTTGCGCGCCTCGCCTTCCAGTTGCGCAAGCACATCCGGTATTGATGGGTTTCCGGTAACCATCACATCGGTAAACGGTCGATTGTGATACCCCTCTTCATACATGCGGATGATGCGCCGCCGCTCGTCGTCGCCCAATAGGCGATCTCCACGCTGGCTGAGCGCCACCCGCTGCGGCGGCGCCAGGGTAACGACCATGAGGCTGTGGCCGTGCGCCGCCGACACCTCGGCAAGCCGTTTATAATCCCGCATGCGCAACGGATAGGCAATGACCAGATGTTCGCGCGCTTCCCGGATCAGTTGCGCCAAACGGCCGATTGCGAGATCGAGCATCTGCTCGAACGGTGCGCTCGACGCGACGCCATGGTCGTCGCCCTCGATAAAGCGGGTATGCGGCAACCGGCCGGCCAACCGTTGTCCAATCGTCGATTTGCCGCTATTGATGGTACCGTTGATGACGATGACAAGCATCTGCGATCCACCCCCGGCCGCCTAGGATTGCGGATGGTCGCGCCGGTATAGCGTCCAATCCTCTACTTCTGACACATCCGGCAGCCTGCACCAGCCAAGCTGACCTGCTTCCGTCTGCCGGATATCAACGGTTCCCCCTTTTTCGACACAATAGGTCGAGGCCGGATTGGCCATTCCCACTGCGCTGCCCGCGCACGCGGCCAGCAGCGGGAACACCGCGATAACAATAAAAAATGCTTTCATACCACTCCTTTCGCTGACGAATCGATTATAACGACTGACACCGCAAGACGCCAAACGCTTGCGCCGCTATGCAACGACCCAGCAAAAACACAAGTTATAATCGGCTTGGGGTTGAGGCATGGAATTGAGCCCCCCTTTTTGAAACCGCGCGTGCTTGAGGGCATCGCACGCAAAGCCCTAGCGCAAGCGCCGGATGCCATGCCTACTATCGGTATATGCCAGCTGCCCCGGCCAACCTGTTTCGCACAACCTGCGACGAGAAACAAGCAATGCCAACTGTCATTGATGTAATGAACAACCACGGACCTGACCTTTATAAGCAATCCCAAATGCAGGCACAAGTTCAGTCGATTATCGACGAACTTGACTTGGACGAAAGACTACAAGCCATCGGCCAGCCCGTGCGCGTAGGCAGCGCGGCCCTGGGGGTGATGGTCAGGCGGGATATTGATCTTACCGTGATTTGCCAAGCGCTAAACACAGAATGCCACCAGGCGATTGCAGGACTGGCCGCCGATCTGACCCTGCATCCGCAAATTGGCGCTGTCAGATTCCGGAACGACAGCGGACACTGGAACAAGACCCCCCAGGACTACCCAGATGGTCTTTACATCGGTATTCATTTTCAAGCTGACGACGATACCAATTGGAATCTCGATATCTGGTTTATTGATGAGCCCGACAGGCAGCCCGACCTTAGCCATTTGCGTACGCTGCTGCCCCGTCTTACGCCGGCCAACCGGCAGACGATTCTGACGATCAAGACCCTGCTGGCAAACGCCGACCCAGGCCTTGACCGCCCCGTCGCCAGCTATCAGGTTTATGAAGCAGTGCTAGACCATGGCGTATGCAATTTCGGCGAATTTTTGCAGTGGCTCAGCGCCAGTGTCGATCCAACGACAGCCGCGATTACGCAAGCGCCTTCGATATGACACCGCTGGCATCGCCATGCCCTACACTCCCAAAGGTTCATCATTACCGCGCCAGGACAGGGCTGGCATTGCCGTTTTGCGCGTTGTTTCCTTCCCGGCATCGCGCAGCGCTATCCACAACGTCCGTGCGATCCCTTTGGTCCGCAGCCCAGGCACAGGAAGCCAACCCCGGCTAGCCTTGCGCTTGAGATCCGCTGCCTGCCTCGACGGAACGTGCGCGCCTGATGGCAGCAAGAAACAGCAATACCAGAATCGGAACCACGTCAACGCCGACGGCCCAGACATGATTGAAATCCATGCCCACCGCCGGCTGGCCCGGCAATTGCCAGCTCAGGCCGCTGGCCTGGCCCAGCCATATTTTGACAGCGGGCCCTGCGGGCAGTGAAAAGGTCAGCGGCGGGGAAATGAGCAACGGAACCGCGATGGCCTGTGTCCACATAGATAGCGACAGCCCCTTGGTTTTGCCTTCCAGCAGCAGGATGCCGGCAACCGTCGCCAGCGCGCCGAAGGCGATGGGCGCAAGGCAAAACGCCATGGCGCCGAACACGACGCCGGTCAAGGCCTCGGACAGGAACAAATATTTAAATAGCGCCACGCCGCCAAGAATGGCGGCATTCAGCCCACAATATATCTGGAAAGCGGCAATGAGGCGCAGCAGGTTACGCCGGGGCGTGGATGGAGTCAATGTTGTCATTCGAGGGCCTGGCCTGTGCGAACAGGGCCGAGTAAAGGTTGGATCGGCATGGTGTCTTATGGCTCCGGCCCAAGACACGGTACCGGCGCACTATACAATATTTGGACCGGCGCCGGCCCCCGGCGTGCCCCAGCAAGGGAAATATCCCCTATACCCCGCGCCACAAGATCGCCGTGCCTGGCGCCTTGCGCTGCAAACGGGGCGACGGCGCTATGGTTTATCGGCCCTGTCCGTCCGCTTGCGCCAATTTCATATGAATTATCGGAAACGGCTTACCCTGACCATCCAGCGGTGAGCGGGCAAACTCGACAAAACCCTGGCGTCGATAGAATCCCAAGGCTTGTTCGTTCTGCTCATTGACGTCCACCAGACGCGCGCCCTGCCGTGCCACGGCATGCGCCAGCAACCGTTTGCCAATGCCCCGCCCGCGCGCATTCGACGCGACAAAGAGCATTTCCACTTTTTCTTCTGACAGGCCGATAAAACCGAGTATCCGGTCCTCGCTCCCTCTGTACACCCGGAGCGCTACCGCCGGCAACCACTCTGCCAGGAGGCGCGGACGCATTGCCGCGATATCCGCGTCCGAGAGGAAATCATGGGTTGTCCTGACCGAATCTTCCCAAAGTTCGGCGAGTTTTATGTAGTCGGTTGGGGAAACCTGCTCAATGGCCATTGAATTCATCCACAAAAGGTGCGCGTTGCAAGATGGCTCGCCACAGGCGGCGCCCTGGCCCATGTGTCGATTCCGGATCATAACAGCAGGCCTGCCCGCCGCACAAATCGGATACCGCTCTTGACCAAGATCACGGCGCTGTCAATGCGATTTGCTATTATTGGCCTCGACATTTCAACAAATCTTACAAATAACTGAATGTTATGTTAGTCTATCTTTTTTAGCAGAAAACCACGTCTTCAGCAGTCATGAAACGCCTCATTCCACAGAAAATCATCTATTTCTTCAACACCGAACCGGCTGCCGGCATCGTACTGATCATGACCTCCTTGTTCGGCATCATCCTGGCCAATTCCAGCATGGCGGATAGCTACTTCAATACGCTCGCCAGCCATGTCCTCGGTCTGTCCGTCTTGCATTGGATCAACGACGCCCTGATGGCCGTCTTTTTCCTATATGTAGGACTGGAGGTCAAGCGGGAATTACTGGCGGGGGAACTGTCCACCACCGACAAGCGCATGCTGCCCTGCCTGGCGGCCATTGCCGGCGTCACCGCGCCGGCCCTGATTTACCTGGCATTCAACTACCAGGACCCTGAGCAGATCCGTGGCTGGGCGGCCCCGGCCGCCACCGATATCGCCTTTGCGCTGGGCGTTCTGGCGCTCCTGGGCTCGCGCGTCCCGCTATCGCTGAAAGTCTTCCTGACCGCGCTGGCCGTCATCGACGATCTGATCGTGATTGTCATCATCGCCCTCTTTTACACCGCCGAAATACAAGGCATGTACCTGGGCTTGGCGGGGCTGGCGTTGCTGGCGCTGATTATCCTGAACAAATGCAAGGTGTTGCATAGCCTGCCTTATGCCATTCTGGGAGTCGCGATGTGGTGGTTCGTGCTCAAGTCCGGCATCCACGCGACGCTGGCCGGTGTGGCGCTGGCCCTGACCCTGCCGCTTAACGCCGGTGCGAGCAACGAGGACCATAGTCCCTTGATCCGCTGGGAGCATGGCCTTTCGGCCTGGGTGGCCTTCCTCATTGTGCCTGTCTTCGGCTTTGCCAATGCCGGTGTGTCTTTCAACGAGTTTTCGTGGAACCAGCTTACCCATCCCGTGGTCCTGGGAATCGCCGCCGGCCTGTTCCTGGGCAAGCAGATGGGGATTTTCGGATTGGTATGGGCGGCGGTCAAACTCGGTATCGCGAAAAAGCCGGCGCACGCCTCCTGGCCGCAGATTTACGGGGTCAGCCTGCTTTGCGGCATTGGCTTTACCATGAGCCTGTTCATTGGCGCGCTGGCCTTTACCGACCCGGCCATCCAGGACCTGGCAAAGATCGGCGTGTTTGCCGGCTCGCTCGCCGCAGCCCTGTTGGGATTTCTGCTGCTTTATTTCAGCGGTGGCAAGAAAGCCGCGACCTGAACCGCCCCATAACATGACGGGCTGTGCCTCGGGCGCGCGGCGCAGCGACCCGGAAAGGCGGCACGCTGGCACGGTATCCTCGTGTTCCCGTTCCGCCTTCCCGGGAAGCAGCAATAGGCAGCGGCAGGAAAATCAGCCCTGCCTCATACGGGAATGCGAAAAATATGCTTCCACAGCGTACCCTTGAAAAAACGGTTACCCACGATAAAGTAGGCGATAATAACCGCGAACAGGGCAAGGGCCGGCAACCCTTCCAGTGAAAAACCCTGCTCGGTAACGCCGCCGGTCAGCCAGCCGATCAGGTAGCCAAACACAAAGAAGGCGGTAATCAGATCCAGCACAAATGCAATAACTACGCGTGCAGTGCCGGGACGTTTTTTTTCCGTTGAATCAGACATGGCTTCCCTTTCTTGACATCCATCGCCGGATTTCATCACAACTGACCGGACGATCAATAATAGTGCCAGCAAATTCTACACGGAATCGCAACTTCGCAGCAATGGCAAATACCGGCAACCCTGCCGCCCTTTCGCCGCATTGATGAATGAATACATCGGCCCGGCAATATTGCCGCGGCGCTGTCGCCTTCCGCCGCAGTTGCCAGGGCATCCCAACCGTCAGCGACAGGTATCAATACCACTTGCCTGGCAGGCCAGGCCTTCTGCGCTGATCCGGCATGCGGCATGGCTGCGCCGTAAAAATCCTGGGCGGCGAGCTAGCGTCTGTCTTTATCGTCTCTCTGCCTGGCCTGTTCCCATAACCGCAGCCGTTCCAACTTGCGCTCCTGTTCCCGCGACCGGACATACCATTCCCAAACACCCTTTCCTGTGACATTTGCGCGTAACCAAGCTTGTATTTCCGCATCGGGTTGCTTTTTTTTGTTCATCGGCATGCCTATTTCCTCGCTCCACCCAGACTGAGCACCCAGGAGAAAACCCGCCGCTGAACGCGTTCAGCAAAATCGACCAGACCATCATCGAAATTGCGCCAGAGCAGACTGGCCAACCCCAGGCTCAAAGCCGCGACAAGCAAAGCACCCAGCATATCCATAGGATAGTGAACCCCAAGAAATACACGGGACCATGCGACGACCAGCCCGGCCCCAAAGACCCACCACCCCGCGCGTCGCAGGCCATGGGTGAGCAGCGTCAGCGATGTACACATAAATACCGTCATATGATCGCTGGGAAAAGAGGTTTCCGGGGCATGCGCAAGCCAAGTATGCCCATCGCCACTCATAAACGGACGCGGATGAAAGTACACCAGGCCGATCAACTGATTCATCAGCAATCCGACTAGAATGACAAGCAAAGACAATAATGCCACCCGGCGCGCATTCCGATCTCCGCAAAACCACAGGTATACGAGGAGCAAAGGAATAAGATAGATGAGTCCTTCTGCGCAAATCCTGGCAATTTGAATCATATCGGCGGCGGTGCCGTTATCTGCGTTGATCAGCAAGAACAAAGATTGGTTGACGGTATCCAGCGTGTTCATTTCAATTGTGCAATTAACTCAACACGCTGATCATATGCCTGGCAATATCGAAAATATGTGAATTTTTTTCCGCGCCACGCCGATGCCGTCAACCCGAGGCGGTGCCCCCTAATCTCTGGAGAAGAAATTCCCGCCAAAATCGACCGTGACCAGGTTGCCGTCCATTTCCCCCATGCCGGGCGAATTCTGCGGCATGCCCGGCGCGGAAACTCCCCGAATCGCGCTATTGGCAAGCAGTTTTTTCACGGCTGCGGCCGGCACATGTCCTTCTATGATCTGGCCCGTGCTTTCATTGACGGCGGTATGACAAGAACCAAGTTCAAGCGGGACACCCAGCTTTTGCTTGATGGTCGACATATGCGCCGTTTTTACCGTTTTGACGGTAAATCCCTCGGCACGCATATGGTCGGCCCAGCCTGTACAACAACCGCAATTCGGATCCTGATACACCGTAATGGCGTTCTCTCCAGCAACCGCAACGCTCAATAGCGAACTCAGGGCAGAGAGTAGGAAGAGTCGTTTCATAATAAACCCCGGCTAACCCAAAACCGGATTAGACAAGGCACACAAGCGATAGTTCCGGCAAGACCGCTTACGGCAAACCTTTTCACAAGGCAGGAGCGGGATCAGCGAGCCAGACCCCCTTCCGATACTGCTTGACAAAATACCGGCCTGCTCTTATCTTCCCATTCGTCAACACCCTGCGGCCGTTCTGGTGATAGGAAATATCAAGATGAAAACAACAAATACCTTACTCAAACCGGTCATGGTCATCGCATTGGCGCTAGCCCTTCCCCTGCATTCGCAACCCCTGTTCGCGACCGAAATCAGCGTCATCCCGGCACCCTCCGCGCAAGCGGGGCAAAGTGTCGAGGTCGCCTTCATCCTGGATACCACCGGGTCCATGGCCGATCTCATTGATGGCGCCAAAAAGAAAATTTGGTCTATCGCCAATACCATTATCGACACGAACCCGGATGCAACCATACGCATGGCGCTGATCGCCTATCGCGATCGTGGCGACGAGTATGTCCTGAAGACGTACCCGCTCAGCACCGATGTACAGTCGCTTTATGCCAAGCTGATCAAACTGGAGGCCGATGGTGGCGGCGACCAGCCGGAGTCGGTCAATGAGGCGCTCGATAAAGGCATACGCTCACTGCAATGGGACCAGGGCGCCAATGTCAGGAGAATCGTTTTCCTGGTAGGTGACGCGCCGCCGCATATGGACTATCGGAATGCGCCAAAGTATCCGCAAGTGCTGAAACAAGCCAACCAGAAGAATATTATCGTCAATGCCGTTCAGGCCGGCGATGACGGCACCACGCGCACGGTCTGGAAGGACATCGCGCGGCTCGGCCAGGGCCGGTATATCCAGATTCCACAGGACGGCGGCCAGATTCAGCACGTGGAAACACCTTACGATGACGAGATCCTGCGCTACCAGGCGCAGCTTGATAACACCGTGCTGCCTTACGGCAGCAGGCAGATCCGTGACGCGGTTGCCAGCAAGATGGCAACCAAATCGATGGGCAGCAAGGAATCGCAGGTGGAGAACTCCCGCTACTATTCGAAAAAATCCGGGAAAAAGGAAGTGGTTACCGGCGGCGGCGACCTGATCAGCGATGTTGCCGAGGGGCAGGTCAAGATCAGCGAGATCAAGTCCGAGGACCTGCCCGCAGTGCTGCAGAACAAGACGGCCGAGGAACAAAAACAGATTGTTGATGAATATGCCGACACCCGCAAGCAACTGGAAGGCAAGATCACCTCGCTGGTGAAGTCGCGCGACGCCTACATCGAAAAACAGCGGGCAAGCGCACCGGCCAAAGTCGACTCCTTCGATACCGCGGTGAAGGCATCGCTGCGGGAACAACTGAAATAAACCGGAATCCCGCCATTAAGGGACCGGGCAGTCCGCGCCCCTTAATGGCGGGCATCTTCCTATCTTGAACTCAGTGAAAACCCCTATTTCCCGGTTACGGTAATTCCTTGTATCAATCTATTTAAAAAATGGAGCGGACAGGAGAGGCTACATCATGAAGCATTATGCAATTCGCAAGCGCCGGGACAGCGACCACGAAGATCACTATCTGAATGTCCTGACATGCAACGAATGCGCGCCATCGATCGCGCAGTCCTATCCGGACGCGCGCGAAATCTCGGAAATCCTTTGCGATCCGAGCTACGAGGACCGCTGCAAGCTTTGCGGCAAAACCTTTCTGCAGGAAATTGAAGATCGGTCGGAGTCCCACTGAGCCGGCCGATCACGGGTTGGCAAGGGCCCAATCCCCCGCGGACCTTGCTGTACGGCGCAAGCCGATGGAAACGGCCAAACGAGAAATTAACTATTCTTGACATTTGCGCCTAGCAAGCCACCCGCCGCACTAGCATACCCAACCTTATGCAAAGTCGCATAAAATAAGGCTCCGGGAAGCTGCATGTTGTTTCATACAAAGCGATATCGGCACGATCCCCTGTGCAACCCCGACTTTCGCGCCATACGACTTTAGCAGGTCAATTGCGACAGTCCACTTCCGGTCCATGACCCCCCGTCGGCATATACATGGCAATAACCCCCTCCACTTCCAAGGCCAGCGGTTTCTTTGCGCCACGCATTACCTATCTCATTCTTTTTTATCTGATCCTACTATTGGCCCTGACTTTCGCGGATAGCCACCAGCAACCCGCGACCGCCCTGCCGCAAGGCAACCCGCCTCATGACGCAGTGGTACCGCCCACCCCAATTGCCGGCATCATTGGGGTGTTTTGCCCAAGGGCATCGTTCAAGGCGACGCCATAGCGAATGTGCCGGAAGCCGCGCCGCGCCTGGGTAAAACGAACCACCGGTGCCTACCCTGGCACATCGCGGATCGACGGGAACGCACTGGCAGCGCCAGCATACCGCGGGCCCGTTCGCCTAGTCGGTTTGGAGATTTTCGTCCGGCATCGTATCGACTTCCACGGCGCCTCGCGTGTTTACGAAGACGGCGTAAATCGAGTGGCTGCTTGCCATGAACAAGCGATTATTGTCGGCGCCGCCAAAACACAAGTTCGCGCACCGCTCTGGAAGATGTATGTGTCCGATGGCCTTTCCCGAAGCATTGAAAATCATCACGCCATCAAGCGCCGCCGAATCGACGCCCGGGGCGCCGCTGCTGCCCCACCCCGCCCAGATATTTCCGTCTTTATCGCACTTGATGCCATCCAGCGCACCGGGCCCATCGACATCGAGAAATTTTGTCTTGCCGCTCAACGTATTATCGGCCCCAACCGTATAAACCCAGAGAATGCGGCTTGGCTTGGCGCGCCCTTCCACCACATATAGTTTCTTCTCGTCCGGCGAAAAGCATAGCCCGTTAGGGCCCGCCAGGTCATCGATCACCCTCTGCACGACGCCAGTCTTTCCGTCCAGGCGATAGACCGCATGCGGTAACGCCTGCTTGGCGATCCGGCCTTCATAATCATTGCCTAACTGAAAAGGCGGATCGGTAAACCAGATTGTCCCGTCTCGCTTGCACACAATATCATTGGGCGAGTTATAAGGTTTCCCTTCATAAGTATCGGTCAGCGTGATAATCCGGCCGCTATATTCGGTACGGCTGATACGCCGGGTGACAGCGCCTTCGCAGGTCAATAGCCGTCCGTGGCGATCACGCGTGTTCCCATTCGGATAATTGGCCGGCTTGCGAAACACGGAAGCCTTCCCCGTTGCCTCATCCCAGCGAATGATTTGGTTATTGGCGATGTCGCTAACCAGCAGATAGCCGCCGTCCCCAACCCACACAGGACCTTCCAGCCACCGGAATCCGGTAGCCAGTCTTTCGATGCTGGCGTTGAAAATGCGGTATTTGGTAAAAGCAGGGTCAAGCACCTCGATGGCCGGATCGGGGTATCTTAAGGACGGAGACCATTCCGCGTTTGCGCTTGATACCGCCATTCCCGTCGAACCCAACGCCGCCGTATAGGCAAGACCGCTTTTGATGAACTTGCGCCGTGCATGCGCACTGCTTTTAACTTGTAATGGCTCCATCTATCGCTCCTCCAGGATCTGCAATTATTAATATGGGATAGTCAAAAAAACCCCAGCGCGGCTGGCTTTCGCCCGCATGCACCTATGGTGAATGACAATCGAAGATACACGCATAAATAATACATTTGAAATATAACAGATAGCATGGATAAGGGCGCGTTCTGCCGCCTGGTTTGTCTTCAACGTGGCTCATCGCATACCTCACTCCCTGTCGCGCCATTGGCATTGAACATCTGTAGCGACGGCGAATTGTCATGGAAAGGTTTGATGACTTAGCCCGACATCGAAGGCGGCCAATCCCGGAAAAGGCAACCCTTGGTTCGCGTTTTGTTGCCAAATCCACATCTATCGTTAAAATAAACCTGCAACACGCCTATCGGGAGTCAACTTACCCTATCCAATATTCTGTCGAATGGCACGGGTAGGAATGCAGTTTAATTAGCGAGAGTATGCGTAATGACCAAGCGAACAGAAAACCAATTTGACAGATTGTATGCACGCTCCCTGGCAGATCCACGGGGCTTCTGGGAGGAGGCGGCGCAAGACATCAGTTGGCACAAGCCCTGGGACAATGTGCTGGACGACAGTAATCCGCCGTTTTACCGCTGGTTTGCCGGCGGCGAGCTCAATACCTGCTACAACGCCGTCGATCGGCATGTCGAGGCGGGCCACGGCGCGCAGGCGGCGATCATTTATGACAGCCCGGTCAGCAGTACAGTCCAAACCATGTCCTATGCCCAGTTGCGGGATGAGGTGGCGCGTTTTGCCGGCGCGCTTAAAGCCTGTGGCGTGACAGCCGGCGACCGGGTCCTCATCTACATGCCAATGATTCCCCAGGCGGTGATCGCCATGCTGGCCTGCGCCCGGCTAGGCGCGGTCCACTCTGTCGTGTTCGGCGGCTTTGCGCCTAACGAATTGGCCACGCGGATCGACGATGCCAAACCCAAGGTCATTGTGTCCGCCTCTTGCGGCATTGAACCCAATCGCATTGTCAAGTATAAGCCAATGGTAGACGCCGCCATTGAGCAATCCACCCATCAACCGGACAACGTGATCATTTACCAACGCCCCCAGGAAACGGCTTCGCTGCTGGCGGGCCGCGACATTGACTGGCTCGAGGCGGTGGCGCAAGCGGCGCCTGCCGATTGCGTCCCGGTAAAAGCCACCGATCCCCTTTATATCCTGTATACCTCGGGTACCACGGGCCAGCCCAAAGGCGTGGTCAGAGACAATGGCGGTCACGCCGTGGCGCTCAACTGGAGCATGAAACATCTCTACGATGCCCGACCCGGCGAGGTTTTCTGGGCGGCGTCAGACGTGGGATGGGTCGTGGGCCATTCCTACATCGTCTATGGCCCCCTGCTTGCCGGCTGCACAACTGTGGTCTTCGAGGGCAAACCGGTAGGCACGCCCGACGCCGGCACGTTCTGGCGCGTCATTGACCAGCATAAGGTCGCAACGCTTTTTACCGCGCCCACGGCGTTTCGCGCGATCAAGCGCGAAAATCCGGAAGCCAGGCTGCTGGCCAAATACGACTTGTCCCACTTCCGTGCCCTGTTTCTCGCCGGCGAACGGTCCGATCCCGATACCTTGCGCTGGGCCGAGGATCACCTGAAAGTACCCGTGATCGACCATTGGTGGCAGACCGAGACCGGATGGGCCATCGCCGGCAACCCCCTGGGCGTGCATCTATTCCCCAGCAAGCACGGCTCGACAACCCGCGCCATGCCAGGCTGGGATGTACGGGTATTGGACAGCAACCTGAACGAAATGCCTCGCGACGATATCGGCGCGTTATGCGTAAAGCTACCGTTGCCTCCCGGCGCGCTGGTCACGCTGTGGCAGGCAGACGAGCGTTTCAGAAAATCGTATCTTCAGTCTTACCCGGGCTATTACGAGACAGGCGACGCGGGATTCATCGATGACGACGCCTATATCCATGTCATGGCGCGGACCGACGATATTATCAATGTTGCCGGCCATCGGCTATCGACCGGCGCAATGGAACAGGTACTGGCCAGCCATAAGGATGTGGCCGAATGCGCCGTTATCGGCGTCGCCGACAAGCTGAAAGGACAAGTGCCCCTGGGTTTTGTGTGTCTCAAGGTCGGTGTTTCCCGCTCGCAAGAAGACATTGTGAAGGAGGTGATCCAGCTGGTGCGCGAACAGATTGGCCCGGTTGCCGACTTCAAGCGCGCATTGGTGGTGGGCAGGCTGCCCAAGACCCGGTCTGGAAAAATTCTGCGCGGCACCATGCAGAAGATTGCCGATGGCCAAGCATACAAAACGCCGGCCACCATCGATGATCCCGAAGCGCTGGATGAGATCAGCGCAACGCTATCCCGGTCTGGTTATCCGGCTATGGAAAAATAGCATGGCGCCAGGCTGGCGTAGACGGTTGCGTCATTTAAACAACAGTCGACATCATCAGGCGCCGATCGGCGCAACCAATGGCGGTTGTCAATGACTGCTATTGCAATGCCCCGCGCGGGGTTGGTGGGCATAAGCGCCAACCCCGCACGGGCGCACACGCGCCAAGCAGGCGATCGACCAGACAATACGCCAGGACGGCATGGGAAAACACGCGGGCGTAAGAACGAAAGGGAAAATTCGTGTTGCGAAAACAACGAGGCCGCTGAGAAAACGAGTACGCGCGAAGCAACATGCGTCATCTCATGATTGCGAAACAATCGAATGTTTTCGATAGGTGATTGAGCTATGGGATTTTACTAAGATCTGGCGGAGCGGACGGGACTCGAACCCGCGACCCCCGGCGTGACAGGCCGGTA
>JBEBPQ010000036.1:0-31514 GCA_040395835.1 Advenella kashmirensis | reverse complement strand
ACCGGCGCTTCTCCCGGCGCCATGGGATCTCATTCCCGCCTGCTTTCGGCGATCGACGCCCGCAAAGCCGCACCCTTTGCGGGGGATGGCATCGCCAGCCTTGATGATGGACGCAAAAAAACCGGCTGGCCGCCGGTTTTCGCGAACAGGGGCAGGCCAGCCTGCCTGCGGATTACTTGCGCGACTGCGACACCGCGTGCGCCACGTAGCGTGTATAGGAGCCTTCCACCACGTTGAACCAGGGGATCAGGTCGTCGCGGTAAGCCATATAGTCGGCGAGGATTTTCTTGAAGGTTTCGTCCTGGTCGGAGTATTTTTTGTAGATTTCCGCCGTTGCCTTGAACGAGGCATCCATCATGTCTTTCGGGAACTCTTTGAGGACCGCGCCATTGGCGATGAGGCGCCGCAGCGCACCCGGGTTCATGGAGTCGTACATGGCCATCATTTCGGTATGGGCGCGGATCACGGTGGACTCGATGATGGACTGGTAGTGCTTGGGCAGCTTTTCAAACGCCTCTTTGTTGAAGTAGGCGGAAACCTGGGCGCCGCCTTCCCAGAATCCGGGATAGTAATAATACTTGGCAACCTTGTTGAAACCGAGCTTCTCGTCATCCAGCGGGCCAACGAACTCCACGGCGTCCAGCGTGCCTTTTTCCAGCGACGGGTAGATATCGCCGCCGGCGATTTGCTGCGGCACGACACCCAGCTTGGCCAGCACTTCGCCTGCCAGTCCGGCGGTACGCATTTTGAGCCCTTTCAGGTCCTCAACGGACTTGATTTCCTTGCGGAACCAGCCACCCATTTGCGTGCCGGTGTTGCCCAGGGGGAAATTGACGATATTGACCGAGCCGAACAGGTCGCGCATGAGGGTCTTGCCGTTGCCTTCCAGCATCCAGGCATTCAGTTGGCGGGCGTTCAGGCCAAAAGGCACGGCCGTATCGAAACAGAATGAGGGATTTTTACCTAAATAGTAATAGCCGCAGGTATGGCCGGCCTGGACCGTACCGTTGGAGACGGCGTCCAGCACCTGCAACGCGGGGACGATTTCGCCGGCCGGGAACAGATCAATTTGCAACTTGCCGTCAGTGGACTCCTTGACGTATTTGGTAAAACGGTCGGCCGAACCGAACAGGGCAACCAGGCTGCGCGGGAAACTGGACGCCATGCGCCATTTGATGGAGGGGTTTTCCTGCGCAATGGCGGGAGCGGCAATGACCCCCGTACCGGCCACCGCGCCCAGGCCTGCTTTTTTCAGAAAGGAACGACGTTGCATAGCATTGACTCCGAATTAATGTATTTGTTCTTGGAAACAAACGGAAAAATTAACCTGCCAAATATACACGCAGTCCATGCAAAACATTGTCGCGCAGACGTCCTTTAAGTATTTTCCCTGAAGCAGGCCCGCTTTCCCCGCAACCCTGCCCGCCTACTGGCCGGCGATCGCCATGGCTTCGATCAGGATGGAGCCCGTTGTCTTCGAACCCCGGGTAATCGTATCGCTACCGATGCCCACGATATTCATGAACATATCCTTCAGATTGCCGGCGATGGTAAATTCCGTGATCGCATGCTGGATTTCGCCATGCTCGACCCAATAGCCGAAAGCACCGCGCGAATAATCGCCAGTCACGTAATTGACGCCCTGCCCGATCAGCTCGGTGACCAGGATGCCCTTGCCCATTTTGCGCAGCATGGCGCGCAGGTCGTCGTCGGGATCGGTCAGCGATGAACTCAACAGCAAATTATGGGACCCACCGGCGTTGCCGGTGGTTTGCATGCCCAGCTTGCGGGCCGTGTAGGTGGACAGCAGATAACCGTTGAGCACGCCGTCGGTAAGCAATTGGCGTGCGCGCGTGCGTACCCCTTCGTCATCGAACGCCGAGCTGCCCAGCGCGCCCTTGATAAACGGATTTTCACTGATCTGCAAATGGTCGGCCATGACCTGCTTGTCCAGCGAATCCAGCAGAAAGCTGGATTTACGGTACAACGCGCCGCCACTGATGGCTTGCGTCAATGCGCCCAGCAGGCCTAGGGCCAGCGGCGCCTCGAACAAGACTGGGTACCTGCCTGTGGCCACCCTTCTGGCGGACAGGCGGGACAAGGCGCGCTGCGCCGCGTAGACGCCCACCTCGGGGCCATTGGCCAGGCGCTCCGGATAGCGATCGGAGGTATACCAATAATCCCGGTGCATGTTATTGCCCTTGCCGGCGATGGCGGTAACCGACATGCCGTGGCGCGAATAGGGGTAGCCACCCATGAAGCCGCGCGAATTGGCCAGGACGAAGCGTCCCTGGTAGGTATCCACGCCGGCCCCTTCGGAATTGGTGATTTGCGGGCTGTAGTCCAGTGCGGCGGCCTCGGCCTCGATGGCCAGCTTGGCGGCTTGTTCCGACGTGATGTGCCACGGGCGGTATAGCTCCAGATCCGGTTGCTCGGTCGCCAGGTCGGCTTGGGCAGGCAGGCCCGCGGCCTCGTCATTGGCCGTGTACTTGGCGATATTCCAGGCGGCCTCGACCGTTTCGGCGATGGCGGCCTCAGAAAGATCGGAGGTTGACGCCGAACCGCGCGCCTGCCCCGCGTACACGGTAACGCCCAGCGAACGATCCTGGGTTTTTTCAACCGTTTCGATCTTGCCCTTGCGCACCGATACCGACAAGCCGCCGGATTCGGATACCTCGGCGGCGGCATCGCTGGCCCCCTGTTTTTTGGCGTGTCGCAGGGCGAATTGGACTAACTCTTCAAAGTCGGGCTGGGAATGGGACATGACGGATTTCGGTTTTAAACGGGAATTCATTGGTACGGCTTCACATTAGGCGGTTATCATACTCACATATTAACCATTTTATCGATAGCGATGTATGCAGAATGCAGATCAGAACGATGACGGCCCCGAATACGACCGTCCCAGCAAATCCCAGGTAAAACGCGAACTCCATGCCATCCTGGACCTTGGCAAGGAAATTATCGAGCTTCCGCCGGAAAAGGTAAAGCAGCTCGACCTGGAGGAAAAAACGTATGAAGCCATTCGCACCGCCCAGAAAATCAGCGGCCGCGAAGGACGCCGGCGGCAGATCCATTACGTCGGCAAGCTGCTGCGCACCGCCGACACGCAGGCGATCGCCGCCAAGCTGGACGAATGGAAAAACGGCTCGCGCGAACAGACCGCCCATATGCACCGCATGGAGACTTTGCGCGATCGCCTCATTGAAGACGATGCCGCCCTGACCCGTCTGCTTAACGACTATCCACAAGCCGACAGCCAGACCCTGCGCACCCTGATTCGCGGCGCCCGCAAGGAACAGGAGCAAAACGCCCGCCTGCCGGAGGGCCACGAGCCGCAGCGCAAGCATTATCGCGCGCTGTTCCAGGCCATCAAATCGCTCTTGAACAAGGAATAGACACCATGGAAAACTTACTGGACTGCGTGGAAATCGAACATGGCGCAGACAAATCGGCCCCGGTGACGCATTCGGTCATCTGGATGCATGGTCTGGGCGCCGATGCCAACGATTTCGTGCCGGTGATTCCCGAGCTGAACCTGCCACAGGATCGGCGCATCCGTTTCGTCTTCCCGAACGCCCCGGTGCGCCCCGTTACCGTCAACAATCAGATGCCGATGCGCGCATGGTACGACATCATCGCGTTGAACAGCCTGAGCCGCCAGGTCGACGAGAAGGGTCTGCGCCACTCCCAGCAGGCAATAGAGGCGCTGATCAAGCGCGAAAACGCGCGTGGCGTGCCAACCGGAAACATCGTGCTTGCCGGTTTTTCACAAGGCTGCGCCATGGCCTACCAAACCGGCTTGCGTTCGCCCGAGAAACTGGCCGGCTTGTTGTGTCTATCCGGCTACCTGCCCATGGCCGACGCGACGGTGACCGAACAAAACACGCAAAATCTGGACACGCCTATTTTTATTGCTCACGGCATGTACGATCCGGTTGTCGATATCGCTTTTGCCGAGCAGACCCGCGACTGGCTGCTGGCGCATCACTATACCCAGACCGAATGGCATACCTACCCGATGGCACACTCGGTCAACCTGGACGAAATCCGCGATATTTCACACTTCCTGCAGGAAGTCACGCGCTGATTTCCCCTTGACGCCCAAGTGCGGCGGCCTGCCCGCCGCCTCCCGCGCATCGCGGCCAGGCCCTCCCACTACCACTGCTGGTCGCCGTTTCCCTTCAATTGCAGCCATACGCGCCGCATCGACGGATCTTCCATATCCTCTTCGTTGATGAATCCCAGCGAGGTCATCAAATGCAGCATGGGCCGGTTGCCGGACAGCACGACGCCCTCCAGGTACATCAGTTGCTGCTGCCGCGCGGCGGCGATCAGCGCATGCATCAGGCTGGTGCCCAGGCCCCGCTTTTGCCATTGGTCGCTGATGACCAGCGCGTACTCCGCCCCGACGCCGTCCGGATTGCGCAGGTAGTGCGCCAAGCCAATAATAATCTCCTGCGGCAGGCCGCGATTGGCAGGATTGGGCACTTGCGTGGTCGCCACCAGCGCCAGTTCGCGATGGTAATCAACATAGGTGTAGCGCGTCAGCATCTTGGGCGTCAGCTCCCGCATCATTGACACGAAGCGCATATAGCGGGACTGCTCGGACAACTCCCTGATGAACGTCTGCAACGCCTCGGCATCTTCGGGCCGGATGGGACGCAGCAGCCAAGGCGAGCCGTCGTCAAAAACACGGCTCTCTACCAGATGCGTTGGGTACGGGTAAATGGCCATATGCTCATACCCGGAGTCCTGGGGCGACACCCGGCTTTCGCTGCCGGTCAGCGTTACCTCGATATTGCGCACATGCAGGTCGCGATAACCAAGCACGATCGGATCGATTTGCAGGCTTTCGATATCGGGCAGTTCGCTGACGATTTCGCCAACCGTTTCCAGCAACCCTTGCAGCTTGCGAAAAATTTGCGGCTCGACATAGGTTTTCAGCTCCTGGCGCCAGACCCGGCTGCGCTCGATCAGCTTGCCGGCCAGGTTCAGGTTCAGCGGCGGCAGATCCAGGCCGCGATCCGATGACGAAAACCGCACATGGTGTCCGCCTTCCCCAAACCAGATCCATGGTCCGAAAACCGGGTCGCGGGTTACCCGGACCATCACCGCCGGCACATCATCCTGGGTGCTGAACTTTTCATCATCGTCATCGCGCTCCCACCGCAGATCGGGATGAAAGCAAGAGAACAGGGCCTTGGCATCGCTCCAGGACAGCGTTTTTCGATTACGTTGGCGAATATCCGCGATAATATCGCGCGCCTTCTCAAGCTCGGGACGGCGCTGATCGGAATGGGCGTAGCGGGTTTGCTGCAGCAACTGCTGGTTATAGTGATACGACGTCAGCGACATCACCGCGCTCAAGGCCGTTTCCGGGGTACGAAATGCCGGCATGCCCGCTTGGTCCAGTAACCTTCGCAATGGCCGCATTTTGGCTTCGCCCAGCAGGCATGACACAATCGGCTTGGTCGCGCCTGGCGCGAAGCCGGCCAGCGCGGTCAACACCTCTTGCATGTTGCAAAATTCATCGGGCGCGAGAATGACCATGATGACGTCGACATTGCTGTCGGCGACCAGGATGCGCAGTCCTTCGATCAAATCGTTCGCCGTCAACGGCGCATACGGGATGACCGGATTATCGCTCAGCGTGCCAGGCCCGAACAGATCGGCCAGCGCCTTACTGGTGGGCAGATTCAGCGGCGCCAGCGCCATCGCGCCGTTGGCCGGCATGGCGTCGCGCACCAATTGCGCCGATGCGCGGCCGTTGGCCAGCATGGCGATCTGCCCGCCGCGCGGTCTGCGCGCGTACGACATGGCCTTGATGGCGGCGAACAATTCGACGAAGTAATTGACACGGATGGCGCCGGCGCGCCGCAATGCAGCATCCAGCACGTCGTCGCTGCCTGCCAGTTCCTGATCGGCCCGGCCCGCCCTGAGCACGATCACCGGCTTGATACTGGCGGCCGCTCGCAGCGCACTGACCAGCTCCCTACCCGAGGTCAGTTTATCCAGATAAAGCGCGATGCTGTCGGTGCGCACATCGGTCGCCAGGAATTCGACCAGTTCAGGCAGATCGACATCGGTCAGTTCACCCAACGACACCGCCGCCGATAAACCAAGCTTGACGTCCTCGGCCCAATCCATGATAGACATCAGCAACATGCGCGATTGCGATACCACCGCGATCCTGCCCACGCGCGGCGACATTTCCACTAAGCTCAGGTTCAGCTTGAGATGGGGGCGATGAATACCGAAAGCGCGCGGACCGAGCAGCATCACGCCGGTGCGATCACGCCACGCCTGGGCCAGGCTGCGTGTTTGCTCCGGCACCTCGTCGACGACCTCGCCCGGCAACAGCAGCAACGCCCTGGGCAGGGCCTGCTCCAGTCGCGCCAGCGCCAGCGGCAACAAGCTGGGCCGCACGGACACCACGGCGACGTCCGCATTGCGATCCGGCGCGAAGGCCTGCAGTTGCGCCTGCGCCTGCGCGCGGTCTTCGGCAAGGCGCAAGGCCTGTGTCGTCGCCTGTAGATAGGGAGGAATGTTCGCGAAAATGGGAAGATCCGTATCCGCTATCACGCAGAGAGACCGGGGTTCAAAAAACGCCGTTAGCCGATGACGCACCATGGATCCTCTTTTATATGAGTGACGATATCAAAAAGATCTTTTTATTATATAAATGCCCGATTCATTTGCTCTGGTCATTCATAACATTTTAAACTGACTCTCTTCCGATTTATCCAATTCCGAGCTATCTCCATGAATACGTCCTCTCCTGCGCCGGCTGCGGTTCGCACCCGGTTCGCCCCGTCTCCCACCGGCTACCTGCATTTGGGCGGAGCCCGCACTGCGCTTTTTTCCTGGGCGTTTGCCCGCCATCACAAAGGCACTTTCGTGCTGCGCATCGAAGATACCGATCTCGAGCGCTCGACGCCGGCTGCCGTACAAGCCATTCTGGACGGCATGACCTGGCTGTCGCTGGACGTCGATGAAGGTCCGTTCTACCAGATGCAGCGCATTGATCGCTACAAGGAAGTGCTGGCGTCCATGCTGGCACAGGGCACGGCCTATCACTGCTACAGCACCCCCGAGGAAGTTGAACAGATGCGCGAGACCGCAAAGGCGCAAGGACGCAAGCCGAAGTACGACGGCACCTGGCGGCCCGAGCCAGGCAAGACCCTGCCACCCGTTCCCGAAGGTCGCAAGCCGGTCATTCGTTTCCGCAACCCCCAGGAAGGCACCGTGAGCTGGAACGATATGCTCAAGGGGCAGATATCCATCGATAACGCCGAGCTCGATGATTTGATCATCGCCCGCCCGGACGGCACGCCCACCTATAACTTCTGCGTGGTCGTCGACGACCACGATATGCGGATCACGCATGTTATCCGTGGTGATGATCACGTCAACAACACGCCCCGCCAGATCAATATCCTGAAGGCCCTGGGCGCCCCGGTTCCCGAATATGGGCACGTACCGATGATCCTGGGTCCGGATGGCCAGAAAATGTCCAAGCGCCATGGCGCCGTCAGCATCATGGATTATGACAAGCAGGGATACCTGCCTGAAGCCATGATCAACTACCTGGCCCGTCTGGGTTGGAGTCACGGCGATGATGAATTGTTCTCGCGCGATCAGTTTGTCGAATGGTTCGATACCCGGAACCTGTCCAAGTCGGCCGCACAATGGGACCCCAAGAAACTAAACTGGGTCAATGCTCACTACATTCGCGCGCTGAGCGACGCCGACCTGGTTTCGCATGTCGCGCCGCGCATTGTCGCGCGTGGCGGCAATACCGAAAACCTGGATTTGCCGGGCATTCTGAATCTATATAAGGATCGCGCAGAAACACTGGAACAACTTGCCGAAAGCGCCATGCTGTTCTGCGCCCCGTATCAACCGGCCAGCGCTGAACTGGCAGCTAGCGTACTGACCGATGAGGCGCGTGCCACGTTGACCAAGTTCGCGGCCGCTGTGGCCGAGATTCAAACATGGGATAGCCCGACGCTGGCTGAACGGGTCAAGCAATTCCTGTCGGAAAATAATCTCAAGATGCCGCAGCTGGGTATTCCGCTAAGGGTCGCCGTTACCGGGCAAAAACAAACACCGGCCATCGATGCCGTACTCGCGATTCTTGGCAAAGACGTGGTGCTGGAACGGCTGGCCAACGTTTAAAAAAGCATCAGAAAAAATTTGCCGCGATCGGGCAAGAAAAAAAAATCGCTGTGTTTTTTGCAGCGATTTTTTTTGTCGAAAGCGCACGATCCTATGCAATATGTTGGTTTTTAACAAAATCGTCAACGACAATGGGTAGCGCGCGCCATGATCAGACAAAGGCATTGCTTGAATCACGCCAGGCCATGTACCGGAACATGACGCTAAACGATCGCCACGACCGGCATCGCAAGCGCTTCGAAAACGGGGGCGACGATTCGAAACAGATTATGGAAAAACCACTCTCCATTGCCGAAAGCCTTATTTTTAAAGGGCTGTAGAAAAGCATGCCAATACGCAAGGCAGATTTTCCATCGATCCAAATGGCTTGCGAATGCTTTTCCCTATCATGCATCACGCATATTCGGTTGCTCGGAAAACGATGTATTCCAAGCGAGGCAATACGATCGATGGAGGGCAAAAATAAAATTTCAAGTGAATACAATTTACCTGAAATGGGCCCGTTGCAATCACCATAAATTGAGTTAAGCCAATAATATTAATAAGAAATTCTTTCGTTAAATGACGTTATGCGGTACCCTTACGCTTATGGTGAAAATTGAATTCATTTCATCATATCCATTTGAGATGTTTCGCACCCAAGGTGGGGAACATATCAAATGGTAGTTGAGCCAAGCTCTTTCATTGCTTGTCTTGAAATTATATCTACGTAGATGTATTTGAATTTTCTGATTAGGACCCTTTCTAAGGAGCAATATCATGGCCACTACCGCCAAGAAAGCTGTAAAGAAAGCTGCAGGCAAAACCGCAGCTAAGAAAGCAGTTGCCAAAAAGGCGCCTGCCAAGAAAGCAGTTGTGAAGAAAACACCTGCCAAAAAAGTCGTTGCTAAAAAAGTTGTAGCGAAAAAAGCGCCTGCTAAAAAAGCCGTAGCCAAGAAAGCACCTGCCAAAAAAGCCGTTGCTAAAAAAACCGTTGCGAAGAAAGTCGTAGCCAAGAAAGCCGTCGCTAAAAAAGCCCCTGCTAAAAAAGCTGTCGCCAAAAAAGCGCCCGCCAAGAAGGCCGTCGCTAAAAAGGCCGTAGCCAAGAAAGCACCAGCGAAAAAAGCCGTCGCTAAAAAAGCACCCGCCAAGAAAGCGGTTGCCAAGAAAGCCGTAGCCAAGAAAGCACCCGCTAAAAAAGCCGTCGCCAAAAAGGCGCCCGCCAAGAAAGCGGTTGCCAAAAAGGCCGTAGCCAAGAAAGCACCAGCGAAAAAAGCCGTCGCTAAAAAAGCACCTGCCAAGAAAGCGGTTGCCAAAAAAGCCGTAGCCAAGAAAGCGGTAGCGACAAAAGCACCGGCTAAGAAAGCCGTTGCGAAAAAGGCGCCCGCCAAAGCGGTAGCGAAAAAGGCACCGGCAAAAAAGCCCGTCGCTAGGAAGGCGCCAGCTGCCAAGAAGCCAGTCGTTAAAAAAGCGCCTGCGGCTCCTGTGACAGAAACGGTGTCAGCCGATGATGCGAAAACCGCGAGCAATACGTCTGCAGCATGGCCATTCCCAACAGGTGGCCGTCCTTAAGGACGCATGATGTTCCAATAAGTCGTACAGGCTGCGGCGTTCGTTATCGGTGCGGCGGCTTGAACGCTACTAAAGGGTGCCCTTGCGGCACCCTTTTTAATTGCGGTTTCGCTTTTTCCGATCAGATAATCAGAAGCGATTACAATAAGCGAGTCACAACGGACCCTCCGGGCGCTGTTGGACGGTTTTTTATTTGTCGGGTATCCTGAAACCATGATTTCTTCTGTTCTTACTTTTCTGATCTCGACCCTATTCTCATTGCTGATTTCAGTGTTCCTGCTGAGGGCATGGATGTACTGGGTTCGTGTTCACCCTTTTACCCCCTACGCGCGCCTGATCAACAACATTACCGACTGGGCGGTCAAGCCACTGCGAAGCATTCTGCCGGCCGGAAACAAGGTCGACATCGCCTCGTTGCTGATGGCGTTCCTGTGCGCGCTGGTTGAATTGCTTTTGCTGTTTTCGCTGACCGGCTATGGCTTGGCGGATCAGGGATTGCTATTGCGCACGCCGGTCATGGCGCTGCTGATGACCGTGAAATGGGCATTCAGCCTGGCAACATGGATCTGCATTTTCCAGGCCATTTTGTCCTGGGTCAATCCGATGCAACCAGTCATGCCGGTGCTCAACACCTTGTTGGCACCCCTGCTTGACCCCATCCGTCGCTTGTTGCCGCGCAGCGGCGCGATTGATTTTTCCCCGCTGGTTCTGATTCTGGTTTTACAGGTTTTGCAGATCATACTCAGCAGCCTGATGCAGTTCTAATGACAACGCGCCGGGCCGGCGCGTTGCAAGTCAGGCAAGGTGGCGACCGCCCACTTGCCTGGAGACCGGACGGTACTTGATCAAGCCGCCACGGCCTGCAGCGCAAGGCCGTAGTTATCGGCCAGCATTGCCGCGATTTCCGCCTGTTCGGGCGCATGGTTCTGCGGTCCCTGGGAAGCGATCTTGATCGCTCCCATGATGCTGCCCAATTTGCAGGCATCCTCAAGCGACCAGCCTTGTGTCAGGCCATGCAACAGGCCGGCGCGATGCGCGTCGCCGCAACCGGTGGGGTCGACCACCCCCGTGGCCTTGCAAGGCGCAATCGTCGTTTCCTTGCCGTTTTCATACAAGGTCGCGCCCTCGGCGCCACGGGTAACAACCACCGCGAGCAGGTTTTCGGCCAGTTCGGCGACAGACTTGCCCATGCGCTGCTCGACCACAGATGCCTCATAATCATTGAACGTCCAGATGTCGGCCAGTTCGTGCATTTGCGCCAGATCCTTGCCGTCGAACAAAGGCATGGCCTGCCCCAGGTCGAAAATAAAGGGGATGCCGGCGCCTCGCAATGCGCGGGCGTGCTGGAACATGCCTTCCTTGGCGTCCGGAGCAACAATACCCCACGCGGCCGACTCCTTGCTGATGTCGTTTTCGGTGGAACGCGTCATCGCGCCCGGATGGAAGGCCGCGATTTGATTACCGTCGAGGTCTGTGGTGATATGGCACTGCGGCGTGAACATATCCGGCAGCACACGCACCAGGCGTGTCTCGATACCCTGGGCCTGCATGCGCGCCAGATAATCGCTGCCGTCGGGCCCGATGGTCGCGACCGGGACGGGATTGCCGCCCAGCAGCTTCAGGTTATAGGCAATATTGCCGGCGCAACCACCGTATTCCTTGCGCATGGTTGGCACGAAGAAAGACACGCTCAGGGTGCGAATATTTTCAGGGAGGATATGGTCCTTGAAATGGCCTTCGAACGTCGTGATGGTGTCGAACGCCACTGAACCGCAAATCAGCACTGCATTAGTCATTAGGAAAACCTTCAGGGATAAAACAAACTCAATTCGAAACCGGCCACTTCGGTCCGGTTGGTCGTCAGGGGCAGATCAATCGCCACTTCATCGCCGGGCTGCAGCTCGCGCTGCAGCACATCGGGCAAGACATACTGTTGCGGCGAAATAATACGACGGGCGGATACGGACTCGGACGCATTCTTCAGGCTCAGCACCAGCGAGGGTAGCGGCTGCGCGATCGTATCGTTGTTCCGGATTGTCGCCCGTAGCCGAAACGATTGCTCCTCCGGCTTCGCCTGGGCGGCGGTTACGTTCCTGAGCGCGGGCTTCAGAATGACCAGATTGCGCACCGAGCGACTGTACCCCACTTCGCATCCGACAAAACTGCAAATCTGTACGAGCTTAGGGCGCAAGCTGGGTGCGACATTCGCAAGCTGGTTGCGAAATACAATGGCGCCTTGCGCAAACAGCACAATCAGCGCCAGCAGCGTTGCCAGGAACCAGACCAGACCGCTGCCACTGCTCTTTTCGGGGTCGTCATATTCCGTTTCCCGATAGACGCGCCGGCGGTACTGGCCTTCGATGCGCACGGCATCCCCGTCCCGGGCATCATGGGAGTATGCGCCGCTGCCCGAAAGGCTGGGCGCATCCGCGGCAAAACGCCCGCTACGCGCCGCATCGTGATGAACGCCGATATGTCTTGGTTCCGGCGCACCGCCGATCATCGGCTCGATATCATCGTCCGGAACATCCCCCTCATCGCGCCACTGGCCGGCAGCGACACGCGGCTCCGCGGATGCCCGGCGCGCATGTTGCGGGCCACTGTGGACCGGCTCGGCGACGCGAGGGTCGGCATCGCGCGACGCCAGCGACGGCGAGTGCAGGACCGGAATAGCCGGCTCTTCGGCCTGCGCATAGTCGAAGGCGTTGAAAACAGTCGCACAAACACCGCAACGCACTTTGCCGTCACGGACGGACAACTGCGCCTGCGTGACTTCGAAACTGGTGCCGCAGCCCGGACAACACGTCTTCATACCCCTCCCTTATTCTGCACGAACACCATGCAAACAAACCCAGCCATCGTGACTGCGCCAGACCGCCATGGGAATCCATGGCGCGTAGGCCTGGGCCACTTCCTGCGCCTGGCGCTCCAACACACCCGACAGGATCAATTGTCCACCGACCGCCACACGGGCGCATAGCATGGGAGCAAGCACCTTTAGCGGATTGGACAAAATGTTTGCCACGACGACATCGAAGGTGCCGGCGCGCAGCCCGTCGGGCAGGCTCGCCAGGATATCAACCTGGTTATTCTCTGCATTGTACTGCGTCGCCTGCACGGCCTGCTCATCGATATCGACGCCGGTAATCTGGGCAGCACCCAGCTTGGCGGCGATAATCGCCAGAATTCCCGAACCGCAGCCATAATCGAGCACTGTCTGGCCCGGCCGCAGATTAGCCGCCAGCCACTGGCCACAAAGATGCGTGGTAGGATGACTGCCGGTTCCGAAGGCCAGGCCGGGATCCAGTTCGATCAGGATCGGGCCGTCATCGCCCTCGGCGGCGGGCACGGCGGGGTTGTCCCGGTGCCAGCTGGGCACGATCCAGATCCGGTCGGTGATCGGGATTGGATCGAATTGCGATTGCGTCAGCCGCACCCAGTCGGTGTCGGCCACGTCGCGGACGGAGGCGTCCGCGGCATAATCTTCGCCGGTGTGTGCCTTGAGCCCCGCCAACATGCTCTCAAGCGTGGCGTCCTCGGGCAACAAGGCCACGACACGATTGCGCCGCCATGCCTGTACCTCGGGTTCGCCACCAGGCTCGCCGAAAAGCGGCGTTTCCTGCGCCGTCCCCGAGTCCGCATCTTCTACCGATACGGAGAGAACGCCCAGATCGAGCAAGACGTCCGACAGCGCTTCAGCCCTGTCTTCGGCGCATAATAAAACGAGTTCGCGCATCGTATACCCTCTTGCGTTAGCATAAAAAAAGGTCCGTAGACCTTTTTTAACTGCCTGGATTATTTAGCGCGTTGCGCCAACTTGTTTTCAAGATAATGGATGCTGGTGCCGCCTTCGCCAAAGCGGGCGTCAGTCATCAGATCGCGGTGCAGCGGGATATTGGTTTGAATGCCCTCCACCACCATTTCGGACAGCGCAAGATTCATGCGGGCAATCGCCTGCTCGCGCGTGTCGCCATAGGTGATCAGCTTGGCGATCATGGAATCGTAGTTCGGCGGCACCTTGTAGCCGTTGAACACATGCGAATCAATGCGGATACCCGGTCCGCCCGGCACATGCCAGTTGGTGATCAGGCCGGGCGACGGCATGAAGGTATACGGGTCCTCGGCATTGATGCGGCATTCGATGGCATGACCGCGCAGCTCGACGTCGCGCTGGCGCAATTTGAATTCCTCGCCGGCCGCGATGAAGATTTGCTGCTGAACCAAGTCGATACCGGTGATGCACTCGGTAATGGTGTGCTCCACCTGAATCCGGGTATTCATTTCGATAAAGAAGAATTCCTCGTTCTCATACAGGAATTCGAACGTACCCGCGCCACGGTAGCTCATCTTGCGGCAGGCCTCGGCGCAACGCTCTCCAATGCGCTCGATGAGCTTGCGCGGAATGCCCGGCGCCGGCGCCTCTTCGATGACCTTCTGGTGGCGGCGCTGCATGGAGCAGTCCCGCTCTCCCAGCCAGATCGCGTCTTTTTTGCCGTCGGCCAGGATCTGGATTTCGATGTGCCTCGGATTCTCGAGGTACTTCTCCATATACACTTCGGGATTGTTGAAAGCCGCCTGCGCCTCGGACTTGGTCAGATTGACCGCATTGACCAGGGCCGCCTCGGTATGCACGACACGCATGCCGCGTCCACCACCACCGCCCGCGGCCTTGATCAGGACAGGATAGCCGATCTTGCGCGCCGTTTCCACGATATAGGCGGGGTCATCGGGCAAGGCGCCCTCGGAGCCCGGCACCACCGGCACGCCCGCGGCAATCATGGCCTGCTTGGCACTGACCTTATCGCCCATGAGGCGGATCGAATCAGGACGGGGTCCGATGAACACGAAGCCTGAACGCTCGACCCTTTCGGCGAAATCCGCGTTCTCGGCCAGGAAACCGTATCCGGGATGGATCGCCTCGGCGTCGGTCACTTCAGCCGCGGAAATAATGGCCGGCATATGCAGGTAGCTTTGCTGCGCCGGCGCGGGGCCGATACAAACCGATTCATCGGCCAGACGCACATATTTGGCGTCGCGGTCCGCTTCCGAATGCACGACGACGGTCTTGATACCCAGTTCGCGGCAGGCGCGCTGGATACGCAGGGCGATTTCACCCCGGTTGGCAATCAGGATTTTCTCAAACATAACTTATGCAATCACGAAAAGAGGTTGGCCAAACTCAACGGGCTCTCCGTTCTCGACCAGGATTTCCTTGATGACGCCGGCCTTGTCGGCCTCGATTTCGTTGAGCAATTTCATGGCCTCGATGATGCACAGCGCGTCGCCTTCGGCTACTTTGGCGCCCACTTCCACAAACGGCGGAGAGCTGGGGTTGGGTGCGCGGTAGAAGGTGCCGACCATGGGCGATTTGACGACATGCCCGACCGGCGCTGCCGGTTCGGCCGGCGCCGCTCCGGCCGCAGCGGCAGGCGCGGCGGCGGGAGCTACCGCTGCGGCGACGGGCTGAGGCTGCACGGTGGCAACGGGCTGAAGCGTCTGGGAAAACTTGACGATACGTACCTTGCCCTCGCCTTCGGTAATTTCCAGTTCTGCGATGCCGGACTCGGCAACCAGATCAATTAATGTTTTGAGCTTTCTGAGATCCATATTAATTTGATTCCATTCGTGGAGTGAATTGTCAGACAGACGCCATTTTCGAGTCTTGTTTTAAATGGTGCCTTATTGCGTACTGCAAGGCCGCCACGTAACCATAGGCGCCAAGCCCGCAGATTACGCCGACCGCCTTGTCAGCCAAATAAGAGTGATGCCGGAAGGCTTCCCGCTGGTGCACATTCGAAATATGCACTTCGATGAACGGAATGGCCGCCGCGCCCAGGGCATCGCGCAAGGCAACGCTGGTATGCGTGTAGGCAGCCGCATTGATGATAATGAACCCGGCATCCAGGCGCGCGGCATGGATTTTCTCGACGAGCTCGCCTTCGTGGTTACTCTGGAAGCATTCGCACTCAACCCCCGCCTCCGCGGCGACCTTGCCAAGCATATCGTGGATATCCTGCAAGGTTTGCCGACCATAGACATCAGGCTCGCGCGTACCCAGCAGATTCAGGTTGGGGCCATTGAGAACCAATACCTTTCGAGTCATTTAGCGCCAGTATATAAGCAAATAAACTCGTATTTAACGGCAATTTCACCCTTTTGTCTATTAAAAAGTACCAAACTGCCGAATCTAAAGCGCTTGACTCAAACCTGGCCATCCAGGAAAGCCTGCAGGGCCTCGATGTCGATTTCCCCCAGGATCGTCGCGGCAGGCCCGCCCTTGCGGTCCAGTACCAGGGTGTAGGGCAGCCCGCCTTTCGGGTTGCCCAGCTTTCGCATCAGGGAAATCTTGCCGGCGCCGGCCAGCAGCAGCGGATACGCAACCGGCGTCTTTTCCGCGAACGCCCGGATATTGTTCTCCGTGTCCAGGCCGACGCCCAGCACCTGGACGACGTCGCGATATTTTTTCTGCAATTGATCCAGCGCCGGCATTTCCCGCACGCACGGCGCGCACCATGACGCCCAGAAGTTGACCACGGCAATACGGTTCTGCGACCGCGCCCCCAGGGGCTGTGCCTTGCCATCCAGGCCCGGCAGCACCAGCGCCAGCAGTTCGTCCAAGGCGGCAGGATCTACATTATCGACGTCCTGATTCGGCCTGGCCTTGGCCAGGACCGGAGAAACTCCCCAGGCCGGCAAGGTTAGGCCGGCCAGTAAAAATGCTCTGCGATTCATTTGCTTCTCTTCTGTTTAAAACGTTGTATGAAAATCACAGCGCGAAGCGGCGGCGAGCGCCGGATTCCGACACTTGCCCGCCCCGCGGCGCCGAGATCGACATGCAGTGTTAATTCTACGCACTGCCCGGCGCAATTACCGCGACCCGGCTGATTACGCTTAAAATACCGGTCAGGAGAAATTTATGCATTTACACATTCTAGGCATTTGCGGCACCTTCATGGGTGGCTTGGCGCTCATTGCACGCGCAGCAGGTCATAAAGTCACGGGCTGCGATGCCGGCGTGTACCCCCCCATGAGCACCCAGCTGCAGGAACAAGGCATCGAACTCATCGAAGGGTTCGATGCCAGCCAAACCGCCCTGCAACCCGATCTATACGTGGTCGGCAACGTGGTCACGCGCGGTAATCCGCTAATGGAAGCCATTCTTGACCAGGGCCTGCCCTATGTATCGGGCCCGCAATGGCTGGGCGACCATGTACTGCAACAACAGCATGTGCTGGCCGTGGCCGGCACACACGGCAAGACCACCACCAGCTCCATGCTCGCCTGGATCCTGCAAGATGCGGGCAAGCAGCCCAATTTCCTGATCGGCGGCATTGCCGGCAACCTGGGCGTATCGGCCAAATTCGATCCCGCCAGCCGTTATTTCGTGATCGAGGCTGACGAGTACGATACGGCCTTCTTCGACAAGCGATCCAAGTTTGTGCACTACCATGCGCGCACCGCCGTGCTGAACAACCTGGAATACGATCATGCCGATATCTTCCCGGATCTGGCCGCCATCGAAACCCAGTTTCATCACCTGGTGCGAACCGTCGCGCAAAGCGGCCGGGTCATCTTCCCGCCCGCGGACGAAGCCTTGCAGCGGGTCATCGCACGTGGCTGCTGGTCCGGACAAGATACCTTCGGCAACGGCGGACGCTGGACCTTCGAGCTCCTTGAGGCAGACGCAAGCCGGTTCGACGTCAGGCTGGACGGTGTCAGCCAGGGTCAAGTCCATTGGTCGCTGACGGGGCGCCACAATGCCAGCAACGCGCTGGCCGCCATTGCCGCTGCCGACCATGTCGGGGTAGCGCCGCAAGTCGCGATCAATGCGCTTGCCCGCTTTTGCGGCATTCGCCGCCGCATGGAGCTCAGGGGCACGGTCAATGGCGTCCAGGTGTACGATGATTTCGCCCATCACCCCACTGCCATTGCCACGACCCTGGATGGCTTGCGCATGCAGGTCGGCAAGCGCCGCATCCTGGCGATCCTCGAGCCGCGCTCCAACACCATGAAGCTAGGCACCATGGCCGCGCGCCTGCCCGCGGCGCTGGCCCAGGCCGACCAAGTCTACTGCTTCGGCGAAAAAACCGGCAAGCATGCGCTGGGCTGGGACCCCGCAGAGGTATTCAGGCACGCCAAGGTACCGGCGCAAGCCTATTCCGACCTGGATGCGCTGGTGCGCGACGTCAGCCGCCAGGCCAGGCCCGACGATATCATCCTGGTCATGAGCAATGGCGGCTTTGGCGGCATTCACGACAAACTGCTGCGAGCGCTTGAGCAGGCGGCGCTCGATCCGGTCTCATGATCCTTTACCTGCACGGCTTTCGCTCCTCCTCGCTATCGGCCAAATCGCAGCAATTGCAACAGGCAATGGCGGCGCTCGGACGCACGCATGAGCTGGCGGCGCCCGATCTGCCCGATGATCCGCTGGCGGCCATCGCCACGGCCACGGAATGCGCGCATGCGCTGTGCGGCGACCGCCCCCTGAGCGAACTGACGGTGATCGGCTCATCGCTTGGCGGCTATTACGCCACCTGGCTCAAAGAACAGTGGGATTGCAAGGCGGTGCTGATCAATCCCGCCATTTACGCTGTGCGCGACCTGTCCACCCAACTCGGCCAGACACGCAAATTCCACAGCGATGCCCCTTTTTCTTTTACGGCCGACTCGGTGTACGCGTTGGGCACGTTGTACCGCCCCGCGCTGACGCGCATGGAACGCTATTACCTGCTGGCCTGCACCGGCGATGAGGTGCTGGACTGGCAGGAAATGCGCCACCGCTACGAGGGCGCAAAAACCACGTTGATCACCGGAGGGGACCATGCATTTTCCATGTTCGAGTCCCATATCCCGGCTATTCTTGATTTCACCCGGCTATAGGCTATAAGTAGGAACTTTTATTCATGTACGTGGTTTTTGAAGACGACGGCAGCTTCAAGGCTGAAAAAATCCATTCCGAGGCGGACTCGACCCTCCAGGTCGAGTCCGCCTCCGGCAAGCGCAGCAAAATCAAGCGTAACGCGGTCATTTTTACCTTCGATGGCATCGATCCCCAGAAAATGCTGGAAGATGCGCGCATCATGGGCGAAGATATCGATTTGCAGTTTCTCTGGGAATGCGCACCCCAGGAGGAATTCTCCGCCACGGACCTGGCGCGCGAATACACAGGGCATGAGCCCTCCATCACCGAAAAAACGGCCATTCTGCTGCGGCTGCATAGCGCACCCGCCTATTTCCATCGCAAGGGCAAGGGTCACTACAAGCCGGCGCCGCCGGATATCTTGCAGGCCGCCCTTGCCGCCCTGGAAAAGAAACGACGCCAGGCCGAACAGCAGCAGGCCTGGACCGAGGCCTTGGTGGCCGGCACGCTGCCCGAGGACCTGAGCAACGCCGCCCGCACGTTCTTGATCCGGCCGGACAAAAACACCTTGGAATGGAAAGCCTTCGAAAAAGCGCTTGAGGAAACAGGCAAAAGCGCCGAAGCCCTGCTGCTCGAACTCGGTGTCTACCCCCACGCGCTGGCGATTCATCTCGAGCGTTTCCTGAAACAACACTTTCCCAAGGGCACGGCGATCCCCGACATCGCCTTGCCCTCCGTACCCAACCTGCCGGCCTCGGACGTCAAGGCCTACTCCATCGACGATGTCTCGACCACGGAAATCGACGATGCCCTGTCCGTCGTCCATCTGCATGACAATGTCTATCGGATCGGTATCCACATCGCCGCGCCCGGCCTGGTGGTGACCCGCGACTCGGAGCTGGATAAACTGGCTCGCAGCCGCATGTCTACGCTCTATATGCCTGGCGACAAGGTGCCCATGCAAAGCGACGCATTGATCAACATGTTCTCGCTGGATGCAGGCAAGCCCGTGCCCGCGCTCTCGCTATATGTCATCGCAGACGTCGAAACCGGCACGGTAAGTGCAAGCGAAACTCGCGCCGAAATGGTCACCATAGAGGAAAATCTGCGTATCGACGACCTGGATTCGCAGATCACGCAGGCCGCGCTTGAGGACGAGACGGCCAGTATGCCGTATCCAGCGTTGTTCCGCCCCTTGTGGCGGTTGGCAAGGCACCTGAAAGCCGCTCGCGAGGCGGTTCGCGGCAAACCCGAGAACAATAACCGCACCGAGTATCTGTTCCGGCTGCACGGACCGGCAGACGATCCGAACTCCCGCATTCAGTTGATCCCCCGCCAGCGCAACGCGCCGCTGGACCAAATTGTGGCCGAGTATATGATCCTTGCCAATACGCAATGGGGCGCCTATCTGAACGAGCATGGGCTGCCCGGCGTATACCGCTCGCAGCAGATGGGGCGCGCGCGCATGTCCACGCATCCGCTGCCGCACGAGGCCATTGGCGTGGCCCAATATGCCTGGACCACCTCGCCGCTGCGACGCTATGTGGATCTGGTGAATCAACGGCAAATCCTGGCCGCGGCAGAGCATGGCGTTTCCGCCAGGCTGGTCGCGCCGTTCAAGCCCAAGGATGCCGACCTGTATGCCATCATCGGCGCTTTCGATTCACAATACACGCTGTGGCATGAATTCCAAAGCCGCCTCGAACGCTACTGGTGCCTGCGCTGGTTGGCGCAGGAGCAGCGCGACGTGCTGCATGGCACGTTCATTCGCGACAATCTGGTGCGGCTCGAGGAGCTTCCGCTGGTCATCGAGGTCAATGGTCTGCCGCAACTGGAACGCAACGACAGAATCGCGCTTACCGTCCGGGGCACCGATGAGCTGTCCCTGTACATCGATGCCGAATACCAGGGGCGGGCCGACGTCGCCGGGGAGACCGCAGCATGACCCGTATTCGCCAGTTTGCCGTCGTCGGCAACCCGGTCAGCCACAGTCTGTCGCCACGCCTGCATGAACTGTTCGCCAGGCAAACCGGCATCGCGTTGAACTATGAAAAGCATTGTGTGGAACCTGGTCATTTCCAGGCGCATGTTACCCGGTTTTTCGCCGAGGGCGGCTGCGGCTTGAACATTACGATTCCCTTCAAGCTGGACGCCTACGCGCTGGCGGAACCACAAGTCTCGCCCCGCGCCCGCGCCGCCGGGGCCGCCAACACGCTGTGGCAGGAAGCGGGACGCATTCATGCCTGCAACACCGACGGCATCGGCCTGGTGAACGATATCCTGCGCCAACAGATTGTGCTCAAAGACAGTCGCATCCTGTTGCTCGGCGCCGGCGGCGCGGCGCGCGGCGTCATATTGCCGCTGCTGCAGGCCGGCTGCGGGCAATTGCACATTGCCAACCGCACGGCCACGCGGGCGCAGGAACTGGCCGAGCTGGCCGGATCCCTGGCGCCAAGCGGCACGGCCATCTCGAGCTCCGGGCTTGACGACATTCCAGAAAGCTGGGATATCGTCATCAACGCCAGCGCCAGCAGCCTGCAAGGCGGCACCCTGCCGGTCGCACCGGGCATTTTCCATGCGCACAGCTTTGCCTACGATATGCTATACACCCGCGACGGCCTTACCCCGTTTCTGGGGCAGGCACTGGCAGCCGGCGCCGCCGGCGCGTCCGACGGACTGGGCATGCTGGTCTACCAGGGGGCGGAAAGCTTTCGCCTGTGGAACCGGCATGAGCCCGATGCCGCTGCCGCCTTGGCCGCGTTGCGCGCATTCCTTGCGGAGCATGCCTGATGCTGGAGTCAGTTGGCCGCGGCGCAACGGCGTTATACGCCAAGCTCATCGACCGCGTGCGATCGCAGTCAATCTGGCGGTCACTGCGCGATCTGGCCGGACTGGTCATTGCCCTGTTCGTGCTTTACCAGCTTTATCTTTTCGCCTGGGTACTCTGGTACAGCGTTTTTAATCCGGGCACCAGCGCCTATATGGACATTGAGGCGCGGCGCCTCTCCCTGCAGGAGCCGCCAATGCATATCGAGTACGACTGGGTTCCCTACGATAATATCAGCGATAACCTGAAGCGCGCGATCATCGCTTCGGAAGATGCCCGCTTTCTCGAACACGACGGCGTGGAATGGGAGGCCATTCGCAAGGCCTGGCGCTACAACGAGCGCCAGGAAGAAGCGGGTCGCAATCGCCGACGCGGCGGCTCTACCCTGACCCAGCAACTGGCGAAGAACCTGTTCCTGTCGGCAGACCGCACCTATGCGCGCAAAGGCCAGGAGTTGATTCTCAGCTATATGATGGAAGCGGTAATGTCAAAGCGGCGCATTCTGGAGCTCTACCTGAATGTCGTCGAATTCGGCAATGGCGTCTTCGGCGCCCAAGCCGCCGCGCAACATTATTTTCGCGGCTCCGCCGCGCGCCTGTCCAGTGCGCAAGCCGCCCGACTCGCGGTGTTGCTGCCCAACCCCAAGGTCTATGGCAAGAACATGAACTCGCGCTACGTACACTCGCGGTCAAGAACCATCATGGCCCGTATGCGCAGCGCGGAATTGCCGCAGTAACCGTTTACCGCAACCCAAGAAAATGGTGGCGCCGGGCATGGTGTGAATTTACATTGCATCACAAGATATTCGAAAAGGACACCCTAAACGACAGTAAAATCATTGATTCGGACAATCTGCAAGGCACGTCGGATCCGCGCCTTTTGCAACAAGTAAAAAAACATGCGCACAGCAAGAAAATACCTAGGAACAGAAATCTACCGCTCGAGCGCCGCCGTATTGGCGGCGCTGATCGGCCTGTTCACTTTCTTTGCGCTGATTGATGAACTCGACAGCGTCAGCGACCAATTTCCCCTGCTCTCCCTGCTTTATCTCCAGGTACTGCAACTTCCCACCAGGATGTACGACTTGTTGCCCATCGGCCTGCTGATCGGCTCTGTCCTGGCGCTGGCCGGGCTGGCACAACGCAATGAATTGGTTATCCTGCGGGTATCGGGCGTCAGCGGCATTTCCATGCTGGTCATGCTTTGGACGATCACGATCCCGCTGATGCTGGGCGCTTTCATCCTCTCGGAATATGTCACGCCGCGCGCCGAGATCATGACCAGCGAGGCAAGCCTGAAATTCCTGGGCAAGGCCAGCGGCGGCAAGATGAACTCTGGCTACTGGTTCCGCGAGCCCGACGGCGACAGCAACATGCGCACCATCAATATCGCTAAACTGCAGGATCAGGGTACCGTACAGGACATAAAGATCATTACCTACAATACGGTTACAGGTGATTTCGTTTCGCTGGACCAGGCTGAAACCGGCCATTTCGGACAGAAAACCCTGACATTGAACAATGCCGTTCACATTACCAGCATCGCGGATGCCAAGACTGCGCTGGCGGACCCGCAAGCGCCCGTGACGGCGGTCGCCCAGCGCAGTACCATCCCAACACTGGAACTGAAAACATCGCTCACGCCGAATCGCCTGCTGGCCGGCGAGATGCAGCCCGACCGAATGTCAACAATGTCGCTGATCGACTATATCTCCTACCTGAAACAGAATAATCTGCAAACCAGCCGCCAGGTTGTCGCCCTATGGCGCAAATTCAGCTATCCCTTCACCCTGCTGGTCATGATTACCATCGCCGCCCCTATCGGCTTTATGCAAACCCGCAAGGGCGGCGTGGGCGCCAAGGTATTCCTGGGTATTTTGCTGGGCGTTGCCTTCTATATGGTCAATCAGTTGGCCCTCAACGTCGGCATGCTGAAGAACCTGCCGCCCTGGTTTACGGCCCTGATGCCTAACACCTTCGCCCTGGTTATCGCCATCCTGGCCCTGTATCTGATGGAATCAAAGAGAACGCCGCGCAACCAGCGGTCTTCACTATAAAGGAAAGGCAACGGCATAATGAATATTTGGGCAGTAGGAGACTTGCAGGGTTGTTGTGGCGCGCTGGACGAGTTGCTTGAGCATCCGCTGATACAGGAAGATCCGGATTGCCGGTTCTGGTTCGCGGGCGACCTGATCAACCGCGGGCCGCAGTCGTTGCGCACACTCAGGCGCATTATCAAGCTGGGCGACCGGGCAGTCAGCATTCTGGGCAACCATGATCTGCACCTGCTCGCCGTCTATGCCGGGATTCGACATGAAAACAAGTCCGATACTTTCGATGCGATCCTGCGCGACAAGCATGTCGAGGAATTGGTCGACTGGTTGCGCAGCCGTCCACTTGCCCATTATGAATACGGTCACCTCATGGTTCACGCCGGCGTCATGTCCAAATGGAGCCTGGAAAAAACCCTGGCGCTGGCCGACGAAGCGCATCAGGCGCTGACTAGCGACAAATGGAAGAAGAACTTACAGAAAATGTACGGCAACGAGCCCGTGCAATGGAAGGACAGCCTCTCGGGCGCCAAGCGCTTGCGCGTGATCATCAATGCCTTTACCCGCATGCGGCTGTGTACGCTGAAGGGGGAAATGGATTTCGCCTCAAAGGATGCACCTGACGGCCAGGATGGCCTGGTGCCCTGGTTTGACGTGCCCGAGCGCAAGACGCGTGATATTCCGATTATTTTCGGCCATTGGTCAACGCTGGGATTGTTGATCCGCCAGAACCTGCTGGCTCTGGATACCGGGTGTGTCTGGGGCGGCAAGCTGACAGCCCTGCGCCTATCCGACCGCAAGCTAATCCAGATCGACTGCAAGCAACACCGCAAAATCTAGGCGGCATGGCGGGGTCGCTCTGCCTGCGCCCGATCGCACGCCCGCCCCCTGCAAATGCCTGCCAGCGGGCCGGCACACGCCCCATCAGGTAACTTCAGCGCGGCGCGATCAATTTGGCGCGAATGCCCTCGCGCACTTGCGCCGCAATCTCCATGCGCGTTTTCTCGCATGCCACGGCTGCCTGCGTGACAGGCTCCAGGCAATGCACCTCCACGCAGACATCGTGCGCACTCAGTAGCTTCCAGATATTGTGCAGCAGCGTTTCCTCACCGATGAACGCCATGCTTCCGCTACGCTCGCCCTTGTGCCAGAACACCAGCGCAACCGGCTGGATAGGCACTTGCGCGCGCATGGCCGGCTCGAACAGGCTGGTGCTAAACGGCATGATGTCCAGTCCGTCGGAAGTGGTGCCTTCGGGAAACAAGCCCACACAGATGTTTTGCGCGAAAAGCGATTTCATGCTCGCGCTGACCTTGGCGATTGCCTGCCGCTGTCCGCGTTCAATAAAAACGGTGCCGACACGCGCGACCAGCCAGCCAATCACGGGCCAGCGGCGGATTTCCTGCTTGGCGATAAATGATGTCGAGCGCCAGCTATTGAGGATGAAAATATCAATCCATGACACATGATTGGCGACCCACATCGCCGGTCCCGCCAGTATCGGCGTTCCCCTGCGAATCACTTTGACGCCGCAGACAAACATAAGGCAACAAGACCAGACTTTGGTGACGACATCCTGGCAGCGACGGTTCATGAACGGTAGCAATACTGCGGCGATGGATAAACCGGCCAGCAACAGGAGAATCAACAGGATTGCCCTGAAAAAAAACCGCAGTTGTCCTGTCACGCCGACTCCCACACGCAGCGTCCGCCAACGAATGTCATTCCCACCCTGCCCGGCAATTCATAGCCGGCAAAGGGTGTATGCGCACTCTGGCTCAACAGCGTGTCACGTCCCACGGTCCATGAAGCGTCAGGATCGGCAATCACGAAATCCGCCGGCCCGCCGATGGTCAGGCTGCCGCAGCCGGGCAGCGACGGCGCGCCGGCCTTGAGAATGGCCGCCGGCGCCGAGGTGATCCGGGCCAACGCCTGCACCAGGGGCAGGCGCTCTTCCTGCGCCCACTTGACAACCAGAGAGAACAACAGCTCAACGCCGGTGGCGCCAGGCTCCGCCTCGGAAAACGGCATGAGCTTGCCATCGTCGTCCACCGGCGTATGATCGGAGCAAATGGCATCGATGGTACCATCGGCCAGTCCGTCGCGGATGGCCTGCCGGTCGCGCTGGCCGCGCAGCGGCGGATCCAGCCTGTAATTGGTATCGAAGAATCCGATATCCAGATCGGTCAGGTGGACATGATTGATGGAGACATCGCAAGTGACGGGCAGCCCTTGGGCCCGCGCCTGGCGCACGAGCTCGACGCCTTCGGCGCTGGATATCCGGCACAAATGCAGTCGGGTGCCTGTGGTTTTCTGCAATTCGAACAGAATGTGCAGCGCGATCGTCTCCGCCTGGACCGGCACGCCGACCAGCCCCAGGCGCGACGCAAACGGCCCGCTTGCCGCCACGCCTTTAGACAGGGAAGCCTCCAGCGGAGATAACCACAAGGTATAGCCGTAGGTTTTGGCATACTGCATGCTACGCTGCAGGACCCCAGTGTCGATAAGCGGTTGCGTGGCCTGCGAGAACGCCACGCAACCCGCCTCGGTCAGTTCGGCCATCTCGGTAATGATCTTGCCTTCCAGGCGGTTGGTCATGGCCCCGAGCGGATACAGATTGGCCTGATGCAGCTGGCGCGCGCGATGCTTGAGCATTTCCACCAATCCGGGTTCATCGAGCGGCGGATCGGTATCTGGCGGCAACACCAGGCTGGTGACGCCGCCGGCCAGCGCCGCCTGCATCTCGGACTCCAGCGTTGCCCGATGCTCGAAACCCGGCTCACGCAAGCGCACCGCCAGATCCACCAGCCCGGGAACAACGACCTTGCCCGTCGCATCGACCTGGCGTGCGCCTTCGAACCCCTCGGGCGCCTGATCCATGCCTACGATACGGCCGCCGGCCACATAAATATTACCGGTCTTGTCGGTACCGGACACCGGGTCAAGCAGGCGACCCCCATTGATTGCTATTTTCACTGAGAAGCTCCAGCCACAATGCTCATGACCGCCATGCGTACGGCGATTCCAAAAGTTACCTGATTAAGAATGACCGCCTGCGGTCCGTCGGCCACCGCCGAATCGATTTCCACGCCGCGGTTCATCGGCCCCGGATGCATGACAATGGCGTCCGGCTTGGCATACGCCAGCTTTTCACGTGTCAGTCCGTAGTGTTTGAAATACTCTTGCGACGATGGCAGCAATGCCCCTTTCATGCGTTCGTTCTGCAATCGCAGCACCATGACCACATCGACATCGCGCAGGCCTTCCTTCATGTCGGTAAAGACCTTGACCCCCATTTGCTCGAGCCCGCCGGGCAGCAAGGTAAGCGGCCCGATGGCCCGGACCTCGGCCGCCCCCAGCGTGGTCAGCGCATGGATGTCGGAACGCGCGACCCGCGAATGCAGGATATCGCCGACAATCGCCACCGTCAGGCCGGAGAAGTCTTTCTTGAAGTGCCTGATCGTGTACATATCCAGCAAGCCCTGGGTGGGATGCGCATGCCTGCCGTCTCCGGCATTGATCACATGGATATGCGGCTCAACATTGCGGGCGATCAGATACGGGGCGCCGCTAGCCTCATGGCGCACCACGAAAATATCGGCCTGCATCGCGGTCAGGTTGCTGATCGTATCGAGCAGCGACTCTCCCTTGGCCGTGGAGGAGACATTGATATTCAGGTTATAGACGTCGGCGGACAGCCGCTTGGCTGCAATTTCAAATGTCGTGCGCGTGCGCGTCGAATTTTCGAAGAAAAGGTTGAAAACGCTTTTACCGCGCAACAGGGGGACTTTTTTCACTTCCCTTTCGGCCAGCGGTACGAAGGTTTGCGCGGTATCCAGAATATGGGTCAGGATGTCCCTGGGCAACCCCTCGGTCGAGAGCAAGTGCGTCAATTCGCCATGTCGGTTCAGCTGGGGATTAAACATGGCGGGTTTCCTCTTCCATGGCCAGGGTAAAGCGGGCGTTATCATTGGTCGACAGTACGTAATTGCGTCCTCGCGCGAGCGGCAATACGCCGCCGCAAATATCGGGCGCGAACGGCAGCTCACGCCCACCGCGGTCGATCAGCACGGCCAGGCGCACCGAGGCCGGCCGGCCATAGTCAAAAAGCTCATTGAGGGCTGCGCGAATTGTGCGACCGGTGAACAGGATATCGTCTATCAGGAATATATGGCTGCCGTCCACATCGAACGGGATCTGGCTGGGCTGGGTCTGGGAGTGCAGGCCGATTTTGCTGAAATCGTCGCGGTACAGGCTGATATTGAGCGTCCCCACCGGATTGGGCAAGGCCAGTTCCTCGCTCAGGCGCCGGGCCAGCCAGGCGCCGCCAGAGTAGATGCCGACAAGAAATGTATTGGCCGGATCAGACCCTTGCAGTTTTTCGATCAACGAGTTTTTAAGGTGCGCGTAGAGTTCCTCGGCGCTGGGCAGGCTGCCTGTCATGGTTTTCCTATCCTGTTTGCAAATGTTTCGCTATTTTAAGCTATCCAGATAGCGTTGCAGAATAACTGCGGCTGCCATCGCATCATCTTCTTGGTTATTGCCGAGCAGCGCTTGAGCTTCGAGACTGGAACCGCGCTCATCCACCAAGGTGACAGGCACGCCGAAACGGCCGTGCACCTGATTGGCAAACCGGCGGGCAAAGCGCGAGGCAGGCTGCTCTTCACCCGAGGTCGTCAACGGCAGGCCCACCACGACCCGCTCCGGCCGCCATTCCTCAAGCAGCGCGGCAACGCGCCGAAAGCGGCCATCGCGTGTGGCCTCGCGGATAATGCAAAGGGGACGGGCTTGGCGCGTCAGGGTATTGCCCAGCGCCACGCCGGTCTTTTTCATGCCCGCATCGAAGGCCAGCAGGATTTGCTCAGGCATGGCCGGCGTCGCCAGACAAGGCCGACGGCTCGATGCCCAGCAATGCCAGCGCCGCAGCATAGCGATCTGCGGGACGCTTGTTGAAGATGATATTGCGGTCGGCGCCGACGTTGAGCCAGGCGTTGGCCGCGATTTCCTGCTCCAGCTGGCCCGCGGCCCAGCCGGCATAGCCCAGCGTGATAAAGATTTGCTGCGGACCTTCGCCGCGCGCCAGGTCTTCGAGAACATCGCGCGAAGTGGTGAGCGCCATTTCACCCAGCACAACGCTGGATCGATAATGGCCTACCGGATGATGCAGCACGAACCCCCTGTCGGTTTGCACGGGCCCGCCATAGAACACCGTTTGCGCGGCAAGATCGCTATTGACTTCAAGCTCGAGCCGCTCCAGCAACTGCTCGACCGACAGATCGGTGGGGCGATTCAGCAGCAGACCCAGCGCCCCGTCTTCGGAGTGCTCGCAGACATACACCACGCCCCCCTCGAAGATATCCGAAGTCTGGGACGGCATGGCCATGAGAAACTGATTTGCCATGCTGACGAACGTCGCTTCGCTTCTGCCTTCGGACTCGCTTTTGTCGTCATGGTCGGACATAGTACTTCCTTTATGATGAGGGGCTCAGATTTCCATCATTTCAAAGTCTTCCTTGCGCGCGCCGCACTCCGGACAGACCCAGTTGGGAGGCACGTCTTCCCACTTCGTGCCCGGGGCAATACCCTCTTCGGGCAAACCGGCCTCTTCATCATAAACCCAACCACAAATCAAACACATCCAGGTACGCATAATACGGTTAATTCCTAACAAACGAGTGAAATATCACGGCTTGAGCCCGCCGCACGCGGCTTGCCCGAAAAACATGCCTCGCGCACGCCTTTGCACCCATTTTAATTTAAAATAGGACCTTTGGCCCGATTTCAGAAGATTAGCGCTGTGCTTTTTTGCACGAGCTTTTTTCGTCCAGCGGCAACCCGCCATTCGCGCCCCTGCGCCGTGCCGCGCTATCGATGGCCGCGGCGGCCGCCAACGCTTTCTTTCCAGTTAACTCAAGTGTCCTCTACTCCTGTTCCTGCTGTTCTGTTTTTCAACCACCTGGATCCGACAGGCCGATCCGGGATCAGCGGGGATGTGCTTACCGCAACGCACTTCGAGTGCCAGGCCATCACAGTACTGACGGCCAATACGATTCAGGATACCGGAGCGATCGAAGACATCCTGCTGATCGACGAAGACGTCATCGACAACCAGGCCCGCTGCCTGCTCGAGGACATTCAGATACAGGCCATTCGCGCCAGCGGCCTCTATTGCGCCGACCACGCCAGCGTTATCGCGCAGGTCGCCGCCGACTACGACAACGTACCGCTTATCCTGCACCTGGGACCACAATATCCCTCGGCCATTGATGGCAATACCGATGACGAACTGGAGGCCCTGATGGCCGCCACCTGGGAAACCCTGATTCCGCAGGCCGGTTGCGTCGTCGTCGATTGCAATTACCTGAACCACTGGACGCCCGAAGACGAGGGCGACCATGCCGATCCGGTGCCAGTGCTCCTGGAGGCCGTCCTGGCGGCCGGCGCGAAATCCTGCCTGGCCCTGTTCTGTCCGGCGGCCGATGACCTGCATCAACACATGCTGCTCGAAGCCGGCGGCCATAGCCGGGCCTTTGGCTTTTTCCCGCAGGCCGGACAGCCCGAGACGGGCGATCTGATCAGCGCAGCGCTCGCCAGCCTGCTGGCGCGCCGCCAGCCTTTGGCGGATGCCTGCGAACAGGCAATCATCTATTCGCACAAGGCGCTGGCCGCCGGCCGCAAGCTGGGCATGAGCAAACTCGTTGCAAAGCGGCTATGATAGAGCGCCACGGCATCCCCCGGACAGCCCGCGCCGGCCTGCGCCAGGATGCCGCGGCACGACGATCAATGGATTGATGGAGTCACAATGAGCAAGACCAATGCCTTTCCCGCCGGCCTTTACGGCATCACGCCAGAATGGAACGAACCGGAACGCTTGCAAAAAGCGGTAGCGCAAGCCTGCGAGGGCGGCATGCGGGTCCTGCAATGGCGGCACAAAACCATGCCGCAGCCCCTGGCCATGGAAACAGCGGCCTCGCTCCAGGAACTATGCCGCGCATTCGGTGTCACATTTATCGTCAATGACAATTGGCAAATGGCCCTGGCGCTGGGCGCCGATGGCGTGCACCTGGGCAAGTCCGACGCATCCATCGACACCGTGCGCGCCGAACTGCAGCGACGGAACCGACAGCAACCCTTCATCATTGGCGTCTCGTGTTATGACAGCCTGGATCTGGCGCAGCAGGCAATGCGGGCGCGTCCCGACTATATTGCCTTTGGCGCCCTCTTTCCATCGCTTGTCAAGCCGGAAGCCGTGCACGCGCCGCTCTCGCTGTTTCGGGCCGCCGCACAACTGCGCCACGCGGACTACCAGCCCGCGCTGGTCGGCATCGGTGGGATCAACCCGCAAAACGCCGCGCTGGTGGCGGAAGCTGGGGCCGACAGCATTGCCGTCATCACGGGCCTGTTCGACCAGCCCGACATTCGTGCAACAGCAGCCGCATACGCCGCGTTATTCAATACGCCGTCCTAGGCCCGCGCGACCAGGCTGGCGCCGCCCGGCTGCAGGCGCCCCTGGCCAAAGCACACGGTATCCGGCCAAGCCGTCACCTTTTGTTAACCTATCGCAGCCTTATTTTTTCGGAATGTCCCTGACCATGTCTCAAAACGAAACGCTTTTCAAACGCGCCCTTGCATCCATCCCCGGCGGCGTCAATTCGCCGGTACGCGCCTTCCGTTCGGTTGGCGGCACCCCACGGTTCATCCGCAAGGCCAAAGACGCGCATATCTGGGATGCGGACGGCGCACAATATATCGACTACCTGGGTTCCTGGGGTCCCGCCATCGTCGGCCATGCCCACCCCGAGGTCGTCCAGGCGGTGCAGCAGGCGGCCGAATCCGGCCTGTCGTTCGGCGCGCCGACCGAAGCCGAATCGCTGCTGGCTGAAGCCATCATCTCGCGCATGCCGTCCATTGAAAAAGTCCGGCTGGTCAGCTCCGGCACCGAATCGACGATGAGCGCGATCCGGCTGGCGCGTGGTGTCACCGGCCGCAACAAGATCATCAAGTTCGAAGGCTGCTACCACGGCCACGCCGACAGCCTGCTGGTC
>JBEBPQ010000035.1:0-34106 GCA_040395835.1 Advenella kashmirensis | reverse complement strand
GCCGATACCAGCAAGCGTAAGGTCTGGGTATTCTGCGGCGACGGCGAGATGGACGAGCCCGAATCCCTGGGCGCCATCAGCCTGGCGGCGCGCGAGAAGCTGGACAACCTGATCTTCGTGATCAACTGCAACCTGCAGCGACTGGACGGTCCGGTGCGGGGCAATGGCAAGATTATCCAGGAACTGGAAGGCGAATTCCGCGGCAGCGGCTGGAACGTCATCAAGCTCATCTGGGGTGGATATTGGGATCCGCTGCTGGCCCGCGACAAGGAAGGCATCCTGCGCAAGGTCATGGAAGAAACCGTCGACGGCGAGTACCAGGCGTTCAAGGCCAACGATGGCGCCTATGTCCGGGAGCATTTCTTCGGCAAGGATCCACGCCTGCTGGAAATGGTCAGCCGCATGAGCGACGAAGAGATCTGGCGCCTGAACCGTGGTGGTCATGATCCCCATAAAGTCTTTGCCGCCTTCGATGCCGCCCAGAACACGGTGGGGCAGCCTACGGTGATCCTGGCCAAGACCATCAAGGGCTATGGTCTGGGTTCGATTGCGCAAGGCCAGAATCCTGCCCACCAGCAGAAGAAGCTGGACCTCAATTCCCTACGCCACTTCCGCGATCGCTTCAATATTCCGGTCACCGACGAACAGCTTGAAAAGGTTCCCTATTACAAGCCCGCGGAAGACTCTCCAGAGATGAAGTATCTGCGCGAGCAACGCGAGAAACTGGGCGGGTATTACCCAAGCCGCCGGCCGCAAGCCGAGGAAAAACTCAAGGTGCCAGCGCTGGACGTGTTCAAGGCGGTGCTTGAGCCCACCGCGGAGGGGCGGGAGATCTCCACGACCCAGGCATTTGTGCGATTCCTGAACCAATTGTTGCGCGACAAGCAACTGGGCGAGCGGGTGGTGCCTATCCTGGCCGACGAATCCCGTACTTTCGGTATGGAGGGCCTGTTCCGCCAGATCGGTATCTATGCGCCGGAAGGGCAGAAGTACACGCCTGTCGACAAGAATCAGGTGATGTACTACAAGGAATCGGCCAACGGACAATTGCTGCAAGAAGGAATCAACGAGGCCGGTGCCTTTGCCTCCTGGATCGCCGCGGCGACGTCGTACTCGACGAATAACCGCATCATGATCCCGTTCTTCATCTATTACTCCATGTTCGGCTTTCAGCGGGTGGGCGATCTGGCTTGGGCGGCGGGCGATATGCAAAGTCGCGGCTTCCTGCTGGGCGGCACGGCGGGCCGCACGACACTGAACGGCGAAGGCTTGCAACACGAAGATGGCCATAGCCATATTCTGTCGTCAACCATCCCGAACTGCATCAGCTATGACCCGACTTTCGCGCACGAAGTCGCCGTCATCATGCAGCATGGCCTGAAACGCATGGTGGAAAACCAGGAGAATGTGTATTACTACATTACCCTGATGAATGAAAACTATGCGCAGCCCGGGCTGAAAGAGGGCGATGCCGAGGGCATTATCAAAGGCATGTACAAGCTGCAGTCCACGACCGGCGGCAAGCACCATGTCCAACTGATGGGTTCCGGCACGATCCTGCGCGAAGTCATGCATGCCCAGGAACTGCTCAAGCAGGACTGGAACGTTTCGGCCGACGTCTGGAGCGTGACCAGCTTTACCGAGCTGCGTCGCGAAGGTCTTGACGTAGAGCGCCATAATCTGCTGAATCCAGGGGACAAGCCGCAGACCGCCTATGTAACCGAGCAGTTGGCCAAGACCGAGGGTCCTATCATCGCCTCGACCGACTACATGAAGCTGTTTGCCGATCAGATTCGCGACTTCATGCCGGCTGGCCGCCAGTACAAAGTGCTGGGTACCGATGGCTTCGGACGCTCCGATTTCCGTTCCAAACTGCGCGAGCACTTCGAGGTGGACCGCCATTTCGTTGTGCTGGCGGCGCTCAAAGCGCTGGCTGACGACGGCAAGATTGACCGATCCCTATTGAGCGAGGCCATCCAGAAGTATGGCATCAACCCCAACAAAGCCAATCCTCATCACGCATAAGGCAGGTCATTATGAGCAATGTAATCGAAATCAAGGTTCCGGACATTGGCGATTTCAGCGAGGTTGAAGTCATTGAGCTGCTGGTTGCGCCCGGAGATACGGTCAAGGAAGAGCAAAGCCTGATCACGGTCGAGTCCGACAAAGCGTCGATGGAAATTCCATCGTCCGCCACAGGTGTCGTCAAGGATATCAAGGTCAAGGTTGGCGACAAGGTGGCCGAAGGCTCGGTCATCTTGACGCTGGAAGCCGCGGCCGAGCAGGCGGCGGGCAAGGAAGAAAAGCCGAGCCCGCAGCGGGAACCGGCCAAGCCGGCGCAACAGGCGGCCGAGAGCGTGCCTGCGCCCGCCGCCGCACCCGCGCCACAAGGCGGCAGTGTCGACATCACGGTGCCGGACATTGGTGATTTCAGCGAGGTTGAAGTCATTGAGCTGCTGGTTGCGCCCGGTGATACGGTCACCGAAGAGCAAAGTCTGATTACGGTCGAATCCGACAAAGCGTCGATGGAAATCCCGTCCTCGCACGCGGGACAGATTGAAGCGGTCCTGGTCAAGGTCGGAGACAAGGTCAGCAAAGGCTCAGCCATCGTGAAAGTGAAAGCCGAAGCGGCCGCCAGCCAGCCAGCAGCGCAGAACAAACCAGCGGAAGCATCCGCCGAGACGCAGCCCGACCAAACTCGGGCCGAATCGGCTGGCAACGCGGCACCCGCGGCAGCCCCGGCGCAACCGCGGGTATCTCCCACGGCGGCATTTGGTTCCGCGGTCTCCAGCCGCAGCCTGCCGCATGCGTCACCTTCCGTACGCCAATTCGCAAGGGAACTGGGCGTTGACCTGACGCAGGTGACCGGAACCGGTCAGAAACAGCGAATTACGCAAGAGGATGTTCGCAAGTTCGTCAAGGCCGCGCTCGCGGTCGGTACGAGCCGATCTGCAACCACGACCTCGTCTCAGGTTGGTGGCGGCGGGCTCAGCGTGCTTGATTGGCCCAATATCGATTTCACGAAGTTCGGCCCTATCGAAAGTAAGCCATTGTCTCGCATCAAGAAAATCTCCGGGGCGAACTTGCATCGCAACTGGGTCATGATTCCCCATGTAACCAATAATGAGGTTGCCGATATCACCGACCTTGAGGCGTTCCGTGTTTCCATGAACAAGGAATACGAGAAGGCGGGTGTCAAGTTCACGATGCTTGCTTTCCTTATCAAGGCTGTCGTGTCGGCGTTGCAGAAGTTTCCCGAGTTCAATGCCTCCCTGAGCGGCGACAACCTGGTGCTCAAGCAGTACTACCATATTGGCTTTGCTGCCGATACGCCTAACGGACTGGTCGTGCCGGTGATCCGCGATGCCGACAAGAAAACCGTCAGCCAGGTAGCCAAGGAAATGTCCGAATTGGCGAAACTGGCACGCGATGGCAAGCTTTCGCCGGCGCAGATGCAAGGCGGGTGTTTCTCGATCAGTTCACTGGGTGGCATCGGTGGCACGGACTTTACGCCGATTATCAATGCGCCCGAAGTGGCGATACTGGGCGTTTCCAAGTCGTCCATGCAACCCGTATGGAACGGTTCGGAATTCGTGCCGCGATTGATGCTGCCGTTGTCACTGTCCTACGATCATCGAGTGATCGATGGCGCCGCTGCGGCCCGCTTCAATGCGTATCTGGCATCGGTGCTGGCGGACTTTCGTCGCGTGCTGATCTAAGGGGAGCCGATTATGAGTCAAATGGAAATCAAAGTCCCCAATATTGGCGACTTCGACGCGGTCGAAGTCATCGAGGTGCTTGTCGCGCCAGGCGATACGGTCCAGGAGGAACAGAGCCTGATCACGGTCGAATCTGACAAGGCGTCCATGGAGATTCCGTCTTCCTCGGCGGGCAAAGTAGTGTCGCTGGCAGTCAAGGTTGGCGACAAGGTTGCGGAAGGCAGTGTCATCCTGACGCTTGAAGCGACGGCTGGTGCCGCGACGAAAGCCGACGGCCAGAACGCGACGGCGCCGAAAGCGGATAAAGCCGAAAGCGCGACAGCTGCGGCTGTGGCCGAAGCGCCGGCCAAGCCGGCTGCCCCCGCGGCATCGGAAGCCGTGGTCGAGCAAGAAGAAGGCAAATATTCGCCGCCAGCCACGGCGCCTGCTGATGGTTGCGATGTACTGGTGCTGGGCGCCGGACCGGGCGGATATTCCGCCGCGTTCCGCGCGGCCGATCTGGGCCTGAGTGTGGTGCTTGTCGAGCGTTACGCCACGCTGGGTGGCGTGTGTCTGAACGTGGGTTGCATTCCATCCAAGGCATTGTTGCATAATGTCGCGGTACTGGAAGAGGCCAAGCATCTGGCGGAAAACGGTATCGTTTTTGCCGAACCGAAAATCGATCTGGATAAACTGCGTGCCGCCAAGGACAAAGTAGTCTCCACGCTTACCGGCGGATTGTCGGGCATGGCCAAGGCACGCAAGGTCAAGGTGGTACAGGGCGTCGGGACATTTGCCGACGCGCACCATCTGGCGGTGACCAAGGACGATGGCTCGACGGAATCGATCGCATTCAAACATGCGATCATCGCTGCCGGCAGCCAGTCGGTCAAGCTACCATTCCTGCCTCAGGACGATCGCATCGTCGATTCGACAGGCGCCCTGCAATTGAAGGCGGTGCCCAAGAAAATGCTGATCATCGGCGGCGGTATTATCGGCCTGGAAATGGGTACGGTTTATTCCGCGCTGGGTGCGCGCCTGGATGTCGTCGAAATGCTCGATGGCCTGATGCAAGGCGCGGATCGCGATCTGGTCAAGGTCTGGCAGAAAAAGAACGAAGGCCGCTTCGATCGCATCATGGTCAAGACCAAGACGGTCGCCGCCGAAGCCAAGGACGATGGCATCTGGGTCACTTTCGAGGGCGAAAACGCGCCCGCGGAACCGCAGCGGTACGATCTGGTGCTGCAAGCCGTCGGTCGCTCGCCTAATGGTGCCAAAATCGCCGCCGACAAGGCTGGTGTCCAAGTCACCGAACGCGGTTTTATCGAAGTCGACTCGCAAATGCGGACCAATGTCGGCCACATCTTTGCGATCGGCGATATTGTGGGACAACCCATGCTGGCTCACAAGGCCGTGCATGAAGCCCATGTCGCGGCGGAAGCCATTGCCGGCCAGAAAAGCCATTTCGATGTCCGCGTCATTCCTTCTGTTGCCTATACAGATCCGGAAGTCGCATGGGCAGGCTTGACCGAAGAGGAAGCCAAGCAACAGGGCATCAAAGTCGAGAAGGGCGTGTTCCCTTGGGCCGCGTCAGGACGGGCCATCGCCAATGGCCGCTCCGAGGGGTTTACCAAGCTGTTGTTTGACGCCGAAACACATAGAATCATCGGCGGCAGTATCGTTGGCACGCATGCGGGCGACCTGATCTCCGAAATTGCGCTTGCGGTCGAAATGGGCGCCGATGTCGTGGACATCGGAAAGACCATCCATCCGCATCCGACACTTGGTGAGTCGGTGGGCATGGCGGCAGAAGTGGCGCATGGTACGTGCACCGACTTGCCCCCGGTCAAGCGCAAGTAATCCGGTGCGCCACCGCTGGCAAACGCCCGGCAGGTAGCCCCGTTTGCCGGCGCACCCCGGTAACGACACCCTTATTTCAGGCTTTGGCCGAAAATAAGGGTGTTTTTTATTTTGTTGTCTTAAAATTCTTCTTTCAGGTATTTCAACCACATCATGTTTGCCGCTCCGACAAGTTCCCATTCCCTGGCCGACTGGCTGGCTTATTTAGAGTCTTTGCATCCGACAACCATAGAGCTGGGGCTTGACCGAGTCCGCAGCGTCGCCGGAAAGCTGGGGGTTCTCGAGGCGGGCGGTGTCAAGATCATCATCGGCGGCACCAATGGCAAAGGATCCAGTTGCGCGATGCTGGAAGCCATCTATCTGGCAGCGGGGTACAAGACGGGGCTGTATACGTCTCCGCATCTGATCGATTTTAACGAGCGCATACGTATCCAAGGCGAATTGGCGAAAGACCAGGAAATCGTGGACCAGTTCGTTCGCATCGAGGCGGCGCGCGGCGATATTTCCCTGACCTATTTCGAATATACGACGCTGGCGGCGTTGCTGCTGTTTCAACGCCATAAGACCGATGTGGCAATTCTCGAGGTCGGGCTGGGTGGCCGGCTTGATGCCGTCAATATTGTCGATGCGGATTGCTCGATCATCACTAGCATCGATATTGACCATACGCAGTGGCTTGGCGATACCCGGGAAAAAATCGGCTGGGAGAAGGCGCATATTTTCCGTGCCGACAGACCGGCCATCTGCAGCGACCCAGAGCCGCCTGAGTCCGTGCTTGCCTATGCGGCAGAGATCGGGGCTGATCTGTGGCTGTTCGGCCGCGATTTCAATTACTCGGCCGACAAGCAGCAATGGGCCTTTGCGGGGCGCAACCAGCGGCGCAACGCGCTGGCGTATCCGGCGCTGCGTGGCGCCAACCAGTTGTTGAATGCGTCGGCGGTGCTGGCGGCCATCGAGTCGCTCAAAAACCGGCTTGCAGTACCGTTGCAATCCATCCGCCAGGGCCTGCTGCAGGCGGCGCTGCCAGGACGGTTCCAGATTCTACCTGGGCAACCCACGATCATCCTGGATGTCGCTCACAATCCCCATGCGGCGGCGGTGCTGGCGCATAATCTGGATAGCATGGCTTACTTCCCCTATACGCATGCCGTCATCGGCATGTTGAATGATAAGGATTGTGAAGAGGTGCTTAAAAAATTCGGCCGTAAAATCGATCATTGGTATTGTGCCAGCCTGGAAGGCGAACGCGGCCGCGCGGGGCAGGAGATTGCCGACCAGATACAAAAATTGACGCCACCTGATACCGACGGGCTGCCGACCGTCACCGTTTACGATTCTCCCGTCTCCGCCTTTGATTCTGCTCGTTCAAAGGCCGCCGACAATGATAGAATAGTCGTGTTCGGCTCCTTTTTGACTGTCGCAGCAGTACTCGCGCATTTAGGACGCCCCGCCGTCTGAAGTTTTTATTTTTATAAATAGTCAGGAATAGTTATGGGTTTATTCAATTCGCAAGATAATAACCGGCCGGCACCTCGGCGCACGCAGACCGAACAGAATCAGGCCAACGATTTGCGGGTCAAGGCCCGCAACCGCTTGATCGGTGCGATTATTCTGGTCCTGGCGGCGATTATCATTGTACCCATGGTGTTGGATACTGGCAGTGAGCCCACGGAAACGCCGCCCGCGCAAAAACCGCCGCTGGTCTCGGGCGGGGGCACCGACGGCACCGGCAACTCGCTCTCGGTGACCACGACCCCTGGCGTACAGTCCAGCGGTCCGAGCTCCACATCCCAGGCTGCCAACACCGACGGCAGCGAGGTGACCACGACGCCGCCAGCAACTGGCTCCGTAGCTTCCGGTACCGCGCAACTACCAGAAACCACACCGGCAACTGGCGCGCAAACACCGCCTACATCCCCAACCGAACCTGGCGCGCCCGATACCGCCGATCCGAATCGCTCCATTGCCTCTGGTACCGCCACCGCGCCGGGGCAGCCTGAAGCGACCGACGACCAAGCCAAGCGCGACGCCGCAGCCAAGGCGCAGGAAGAGGCCCGCAAGGCGGCTGAACGCAAGCGTGCGGCCGCGGCCAATAAACCTTCCGAACCCAAAAAACCTGGCGTAATCAAGGATAATAATCGAACTGACGATGGTTCTCGCGCGCTGGCCATCCTGGAAGGCAGGGATCCCCCGGCCGCAACGGCAGAGCGCAGCAAGCCAAAGGTGACTTCGGGCGACTACTCCCTACAGATTGCATCCTATGGGTCGGCAGAGGATGCGCAAAGCCGGCGCAGCAAGCTGGCAAGCGAAGGGGTATCCAACGTATATGTCCAGAATTCAGTGGTAAATGGCAAGCCCACCTATCGCTTGCGTGTCGGGCCCTTCAAGTCCAGAGAGGCGGCACAGGCGGCCCAGACCCGATTGCGTTCCCTGGGGTATGACAATGGTTTCATTTCATCGAATTGATGATGTCCTGCTGAAGTGACCGAATTCGACTATATCTGTCTCGGGATCATCGTGATCTCGGGATTGCTGGGGTTAATGAGAGGGTTTCTCAAAGAGGCTTTCTCATTAATCGCTTATGCCGCGGCGTTTATCGGAGCAGTGTGGTGGGGACCAGCGGTCTATCCGTGGGTCATGCAGTATATCAACAACGCGCTTATCAGCATGGGTATCGGTTATGCCTCCGTATTCATTGCCATTCTATTGGTCGTCGGGCTTGTCAATGTCACATTGGCAACCCTGATCGATATGACCGGGCTGGGCCCGGCAGACCAGGGACTTGGCATTTTGTTTGGTATCGTGCGCGGTGTCGTCATCGTATTGATACTGGTTGTATTGGCCGGCTATACGCCGTTTCCCAAGGAACCGTGGTGGGTCAACGCGAGGTTCTCACCGATGGCCGTTATGGCCGTGCATGAGATCAAATTGCGTCTACCCGAGAACGTGGGTTCTTTTTTACCGTACTAATCGTTAGGTTTTATTCGCAGTTTCTGCGTATTTTTATTTCAGGATAGGATTTTTCATGTGTGGAATCATTGGTATCGTCGGACGCGGACCAGTCAATCAACTGGTATATGACAGCTTGCTGTTGCTCCAACACCGCGGACAGGATGCGGCAGGCATTGCTACCGCCTACGGTAACCACTTCAACATGTACAAGGCCCATGGCCTGGTACGGGACGTATTTCGAACTCGAAATATGCGAGATTTGCCCGGACATTCCGGGATCGGGCAAGTGCGCTACCCCACAGCGGGATCCAGCGACTCCCTGGAAGAAGCGCAACCGTTCTATGTCAACGCGCCTTTCGGCATCACCTTTGCTCACAACGGCAACTTGACCAATTGGCGCGAGTTGCGTGAATCTCTTTTTAAGGTTGATCAACGCCACATCAACACCAACTCAGATTCGGAAGTCTTGCTGAATGTACTGGCGAACGAGCTACAGTTCGCGGCAAAAGGTGCCTCGCTGGATGCCAAAGCAATTTTCGAAGCAGTGACCGCTGTGCATCGACGAGTCAAAGGCGCGTATTCGGTTGTCGCGCAAATTGCCGGTTATGGCCTGTTGGCGTTTCGCGATCCTTTTGGTATCCGTCCCTTGTGCCTTGGAAAATTCGATTCCGAGCTTGGCACCGAATGGATGGTGGCTTCCGAGTCGGTGGCGCTGGAAGGCAGCGGATTTGATTTTGTCCGCGATGTCGAGCCTGGCGAAGCCATTTTCATCGATCTGGACGGAAATGTACAGGCGCAACAATGCGCGGAAAACCCTGTGCTGGCGCCTTGTATTTTCGAATATGTGTATTTTGCCCGACCTGACTCCACCATCAACGGCGTCAATGTTTACAATGCCAGATTGAAAATGGGCGAGTATCTCGCGGATAAAGTCGCGCGCCAGCTTCGCTTGCGTGAGATTGATGTGGTCATGCCTATTCCTGACTCATCCCGTCCCGCCGCGATGCAGCTGGCATCCCGGCTTGGCTTGGAATATCGCGAAGGCTTTATCAAAAATCGCTATGTGGGGCGGACCTTCATCATGCCTGGCCAGGCGGTGCGAAAAAAATCCGTGCGCCAGAAACTCAATGCCATGAGCGTGGAATTCAAAGGCAAGAACGTGTTGTTGGTGGATGACTCCATCGTCCGTGGCACAACAAGTCGCGAAATCGTTAATATGGCAAGGGCGGCGGGCGCGAACAAGGTGTTTTTTGCCTCCGCCGCGCCACCCGTATGTTATCCGAATGTGTATGGCATCGATATGCCGACGCAGGACGAGCTCATTGCGAATGGCCGGACCCCTGAGCAGGTTGCGGAGGAAATTGGCGCCGATGGCCTGGTTTACCAGGACCTGGCCGATCTGAAGGCGGCGATTTCCGACTTGAATCCAGCGCTGACGCAGTTCGAGTCCTCTTGCTTCGACGGTAACTATATCACCGGTGATGTGGATAGCGCGTACCTGGAGCGGTTGCGGCTGACGCGTCATCAGACTCAGGAAGGGCAGGAAGTCGGTGGAATGCAATTCAATATGGGTTACGCCGCCAATAGCTGATCCGCTTGCAGTTGTGCTGGGCACGAAGCAGCGCCATGGGAAACCATTGGCGCTTTTTTTATTTCCGAACGCAATGTCTGGACTGATTAATATTGCTTTTTATTATTTCAATGGTGTTTTGTGCAACGTGATAGCGTTGCCGATTTGCTTCTATTAATTGCTAAGCATATAATTGATATATCATCTATTTGTATGGCACTTAAAATGACAGACCAAGCCGCGACCGATCAGGTCGCAAAGAATGTCGATATTCCAAGAAACTTTATTTCGTTACTGGGGCAGATTAACCGCCAGTGGCGCAAAGCCGTGGACCGGCGTCTGCAGCCGCTGGGGCTGAGCGAGGCCACATGGCTGCCGTTGTTGCATATCGCGAGAGCGGACACGTCGCCTCGGCAGAAGGACCTGGCAAATTCGCTGGGGCTTGACAGTTCGTCGGTTGTGCGTTTGCTGGACGGGTTGCAGGCGGCCGGCTATATCCAGCGTCTGGAAGGCGTAGATCGCAGAGAAAAGATCGTGCATCTTACCGATTCGGGCCAGCGGATCGTGGGCGACGTCGAGCGCATCGTGCAGGAAGGCAAGCATCATGTATTCGCAAGTATCGACGATACGGCCTTACGCGATGCCTTTGTCGTGCTGCAGCAGGTTGCCGGACGCATTGAGGCGCTGGGCGAGACGATCTGGGAGCGGGTGGAATGATCTCTCCCAGGAAACAGGTCTCGGGTAGGGCGCCGCTATGGCTGCTTGTCCTGATTACCCTGAGCGGTACGCTGGCGATGCATATGTTTGTACCCGCCATGCCCGAAGCCGCAGTGGATTTACATGCCAGTCTGGGTTCCATGCAACTGACAATCAGTTTGTATATCCTTGGCCTGGCGGTAGGGCAATTGATCTACGGTCCATTGTCGGATGGCTTTGGGCGTCGACCGCTCTTGTTGATCGGCTTGCTTATCTATTTGCTGGCGGGCGTTGTAGCAGCAATCGCGCAGCACGATCACACCCTGATCATTGCGCGGTTGTTCCAGGCACTGGGTGGTTGTGCCGGTTTGGCGCTGGGCAGGGCGATTGTTCGCGATATGGCGGTTGGAGATAGCGCCGTCAAAGACCTGGCGCTATTGAACCTGATCATGATGGTGGGTCCAGGCCTGGCGCCGTTGCTGGGCTCTTTTCTTACGCTTCATCTTGGCTGGCGATCGGTATTCTATGTGCTGGTAACGCTGGGTGCTTTTACCTTGTTTTCCGCCTGGTATTTACTGCCGGAGACAGGCAGCCCGGCAGGCCAATTCCGGCCCCGCCTGCTGTTAAATGACTATGGGGTTTTGCTGCGCTCAGGCTCTTTCGTGGGCTTTGCGATTGGCGGCGGGGCAGCCACGACGGCAATCTATGCCTACATCACCGCCGCGCCTTTCATCATTACGAACAGTCTGCATCGTCCCGTCCAGGAAGTGGGGTTTTATCTGGCACTGCTCGTCGTCGGGCTATCGATCGGCAATGCGGCGACCCGCCAGTTGGTCGGAAGATTTTCCCTTGAGCGAATACTCATTGGCGGCAATGCCACCAGTGTGATTGCAGCAATCATTTTGCTGGGCATTGTGCTGTCCGGGCATTTGAATGTCATTTCGATGAGCGGGCTGATGGTGATATTCGCTGTGGGAGCCGGGATGACCAGCCCTGCGGCCCTGACCAAAGGGCTGAATGTTGACAAGCATCTTGTCGGCTCAGCGGCCGGGCTTTACGGCTTTACACAGATGGCGATTGGCGCCATCTGCACCTCGCTGGTGGGGTTGGGGCAGGACCCCGCGGTTACCTCAATTACGGTTCTGGCATGTAGCGCCATGCTTGGGCAAACCGGATTGTGGTTCGGCCTGAAGCGGGAGCGCCGTCTTGCTCCCGACGTGCTGCATACCGAGACGCATGTCAACCACTGAGTCAGTGAAAACGTGCGCGTGATTTCTTGAAAAGCGCTGATAGGCAGACTACCAGCAGGAGAACAAACAGCGCCAGGGCCCAAAGTACATATTCGATGCCAAGTAAGGAGACTTTGGCGTCCATGCAGGTTGCATAGATGCCGAAGATCCATGGTGCGACGGCATCCAGGCCCGTAGTCTTGGACATGAATATGTCGGCGAATGTGCGGTCGCAGGACACCATTTCAGAGGCAACCGTATGCTGATACCAGGCAGCGACAATCCCCGCGATACTGAGCAGCGACGCCAGCAGCGCAACGCAACGCTTGATGCCCTGCGCGGTGACCAGGTTGGCCAGCAGGCACAGCAAAGCGATGCATAGCAGGATGAGCCGTTGCAAAACACACCAGGCGCAAGGGGGCATATCGAACACATGCTGCGAGACCAATGCGAACGCGACGGCAAGCAGGCAAAGGAGTGCGACGAGGTTCAGGCGGGATTGAATCATAAAGAGGTCCTGGAATAGGTAGATGAAATATCGGCAAACAGGCGCATGATGAGCTCATGGGCGCCATCCCAGATAATCTGGACGCCGATGCAAAGCAATATAAAGGCTGACAGGCGCATAAAGACGGCGGTGCCCGATGGCCCGAGGCGATAAAGAAAGCGGGCGGCAAAGCGCAGGCAGAAGAACAGGATCAGGCTGACGCTGATGATTGCTAGAATCATGCCAGTGACGTTCATCACGCCGGCCGCGGCACTGATGAAATCGAACGAGGCACCCACGGTGATCGCGGCCGATATGCTGCCGGGCCCGCAGGCGATCGGAAATGTCAGGGGGTAGAAGGCGCTGGCCTTTACCTTTTCCTGAGAGTAGTTTTCCACCAGTTTTTCATGCGGATCCGTGTCCGGATCCTTGGCGTTGACCAATTGCCACGCGCTGGCGACGACTAGCAGACCGCCACCCACGCGTACAATGGGCAGCGAGATGCCGAAAAAGCGTAGCACCATGTTGCCGAAAAGGGCCGCTACCGTAAGCATGATGAACACGTTCAGCGCGATGCGCTTGGCCAGCAACTTGCGGGTTGGCGCGCTGGCCCCTTCGGTCATGGTCAGGAAAATGGGTGCGACGGCAGGCGGATTGACGATGGGCAGCAAAGCAGCAAGCACGAAGAGGAAGCTGCGGCTGATGATAAGGATATATTCATTGATGCTCATGGCTGGTCATGTGTTCGCAGGCAAGGTCAGGTTATTGATCGCGGTCAGCAAGTCTCTTTTGAACTGCATTTGGGAGCGAGGATTGTCCAATTGGCTGCCATCAAGAATAAAGATATCTTCCACGCGGTCTCCGAGCGTCATGACTTTTGCCATTTGCAGGTTGATGTGATGGCGTTTGAATGTGTTTGCAAGGGCATACAAAATACCAGCACTATCCATGGCTGTAATTGATAAGCGCCAATATTGACTGTTTTCGTCCGGTAAAAGTTCAATAATGGGTACCAGCGGAAAAGTACGGGAGCGACGCAAGTTGGCGCCCACGGCATATCGGTCGCGCTTGAGCGCCAATGGCTGGCTGTCGTTAGCCGGCGGCGCGTCCAGTCGCTTGCTCAAGCCATGCTCGATCAGCGGGATATTGGAGCGAATGTCGGCGTCAATGGCTGCGCTGTCGACGACAAAGCTGTCCAGCGCATAACCCTGGCGTGTGGTATGGATCCGCGCGTCCAGGATGTCGATGCGCTGTTCATAGAAATAGGAGCAAATCTGCTCGAATAAATCGGGACGATCCGCCACATAGACCATGACTTGGATCCCTTCGTGATTTTCTGTTGGCCGGGCTCTGACCTGGGCCGCTTCGGTGTGGGTCTGCCGGTAGAGCAGGCGGGTATGCCAGGCGATATCACGTGCCTCATGGCGCAGAAAGTAGGCGACGTCAAGCGTTGCCCAGAAACGGTCGCGGTCTTCGTCGCTGATGCCCGAAAACCGGATCAGCGCCATGGCTTCGTTCTTGCGTTGCGTCAAAACCGTCTGGCGGTCGAAGACATTGCTGCCCAGCGCGGTCAGCGTATAGTTGTACAGGTCTTCCAGCAACTTGCCTTTCCAGGCATTCCAGACTTTGGGGCTGGTGCCACGGATGTCGGCAACAGTAAGCAAATAGAGCGCGGTCAGGCGCCTTTCCGTTTTGACGATATCCGCAAATTCCTGGATGACCGATGGTTCGGACAGGTCGCGTTTCTGGGCGAACGAGGACATGGTCAGGTGGTGCAGGACCAGAAATTCGACCAACTCTCGGTCTTCGGGCTCAAGGTTGTGATCTTTGGCGAACTTGCGCACATCGACCGCACCGAGCGTGGAGTGGTTGCCGCCGCGGCCTTTTGCAATATCGTGAAACAGCGCCGCGATATACAGGAGCCAGTGCCTGTCCATGTCGGCAATGAGCCGGCTGGCCAGCGGGTATTCCTGCGCGTGCTCGGGCATGGTGAAGCGACGGATGTTACGTATCACCATCAGCGTATGCTGATCCACGGTATAGACGTGGAAAAGATCATGTTGCATTTGACCGACAATCTTGCGGAAAACCGGAATGTATTGCGGCAGGATACTGAGCATCGTCATGCGACGGAATGTGTGGACAATGCCACTAGGCTGTTGCAGGATCTGCAGAAACAGCCATTTATTGACTGGATTGCGACGAAATTGCGCATCGATGCGATGGCGCGAGCTCCATATCGCGCGCTGCAGCTTTGCCGACATATCATTGACTTCGGGATGCTGCTGCAACACCAGGAATGCCTTGAGCAACAATTGCGGCTTGCGTTCGAACGCGTCTTCCGCGATCAAGTCCAGCCGCTGCCCGACGCGGCAGAAATCTTCGTCAATGGCGATGCTGTCGGTTTTTGCGGGGAAGAAATGCTCACGGAAGCCCTGCATCATGATGTGCGTCATCAAGTAAACGATACGCGCAGCCCAATAGTAGCGCTGCATCAGCATTTCGCCCGGTCGACGGGTTTCGGTGCCTTTGATCCGGTACACGTCGGCCAGCAGGGGTTGCACGTGGAACATGACGCGGTCATCGCGCTTTCCCGCCAGAATATGCAACTCGATGCGCAGGCGCTTGAATGCCTGTTCGGCTTTGGCGCACTTGGCGGCTTCGTCGCGTGTCATCAGGCCGTGGTTGACAAGGTCGCGCCAGTGCCCGGACAGGCCGGCGGCGCGGCTGACCCATTGAATGGTTTGCAAGTCGCGCAAGCCGCCAGGCGATTCCTTGCAATTGGGTTCCAGGGAATAGGGGGTTTCGTTGTAGCGCGCATAGCGCTGCTGTTGCTCCAGCAATTTGGCAAGAAAAAAATCCTGGGGGCTAAGCTGGTCCTGGAAACGGGCCTGCAGCATATTCACCAGCTTTCGGTTCCCTGCGAGATGGCGGACTTCGAGTAGCGACGTTTCAATGGTAATGTCGTTGGCGGCTTCGCTCAGGCATTCGTCGACAGTGCGCACGCTGTGCCCGATATCCAGGCCAAGATCCCACAGGGAGGAAACGAATTGCTCCAGCTTGGCGCGATCGCTGGCGTCGGGATCCTGCTGCAGCAAAATGAGCAAATCAATATCGGAGTAAGGATACAACTCGCCCCGTCCGTAGCCCCCTATGGCGCACAGGCTGGCGCCGGCAGGCAGGGGGTAGTAGCCAAGCAACTCCTTCATGGCCAAGTCCGCCTGTCGGCGAAGCATCGCCAGCAAAGCGTCTGGGCGCAATTTCTGCTGCTTGTATTGGCTCAGGGCCTGGGCTTTCTGCTCCTTGAGCCTGTCCCGAATCGCGATGCCTGGGCTGATCTTGTTGCGGCTCGTCTCCATGCGCATACTTTTCCTTGCTGCGTGGGGTTGGGCAGGTTGTATCCTGCTAGTTTTTGCCTTTTACAAATGCGGGCGGCGGCGGCATGCCTTCGGAGCAGGTCAGCACTTCATAGCCACTGGCGGTCACGATCAGGGTATGTTCCCACTGGGCAGACAGGCTGTGGTCTCGGGTTACGACAGTCCATTTGTCGGCCAGTACCCGGCTTTCGCGACGGCCCGCATTGATCATGGGTTCTATGGTGAATACCATGCCCTCGGTGAGCGTCTGGCCTTCGCCCGGCCTGCCATAGTGAAGGATTTGCGGATCCTCGTGGAACCGCTGGCCGATGCCGTGTCCGCAATACTCGCGCACGACAGAGAAGCCGCTGCTTTCCGCGTGCTTCTGGATCGCGTGGCCGATATCCCCCAGGGTGGCGCCGGGGCGTACTTGCTCTATGCCCAGCCACATGCATTCATAGGTGATATCCGTCAGGCGACGCGCCAGAATGGAAGGCTCGCCAACGTAGAACATGCGGCTTGTATCGCCAAACCAGCCGTCTTTGATGATTGTGACATCAATATTGAGCACATCGCCCGATTTCAACTTTTTCTCACCGGGAACACCGTGGCAGATGACGTGATTGACCGAGGTGCACACGGCGCCGGTAAATGGAGGATAGCCTGGCGGCTGGTAGCCGATGGTGGCCGATTTGACTTTGAGCTGGTTTTCCATGAAATCCAGGCAGAGCCGGTCGAGCTCGCCCGTGGTGACGCCGGCTTTGACAAAAGGCGCGATATAGTCCAGTACCTTGGCCGCGTCCTGGCAAGCCGCCCGCATTGCTGCTAGATCCTGCTGATTTGTAATAGTTGCCATAACTGCTTGAGTAAATTGGTGAAATAATAGTAGAATTATAGGCTTTCCCGAGTTCTATGTATTCTTTTTGCGGCATTTTTGTGGCAGAAACGGTATAGCGGCGTTGGACATATAAGGCATGTAAGCGCTATGTGGCTATTTAAGCTGGCTTAATTAAGGCGCTTAAGGTAAGGCGTTTTGGTTATAGGCGGTTATAGGCGGTTATAGGCGTTACAGGGGGGTAGGCGGGTCATTGGCGATAAAATGGCCCCTACGTCTGTCTGACACCATGTATAAACAACGCCATATGTCGTCATATGTACCGAATGTGGGCATGCATAGGAGACAATAGGACATTTAAGGTCGCGCCGCAAGGCGGTGTTGTCGGGAAAATTTGTGGTTTTATTTTTAAATAGCGCGCCGTTTTTCCTAGGGTGTTGATTATATACAACAAAATCAATATCGAAACGGTGCAGGACATAACCCTCTGGAGTTTTGAATCATGTCTTTAATGCGTGAAATGCTTGAGGCTGGTGTGCACTTTGGCCACCAGACCCGTTACTGGAATCCTAAAATGTCTCAGTACATTTTCGGCCATCGTAACAAAATCCATATTATCAATCTTGAAAAAACGGTTGGCTGCTTCCTGGAAGCGCAGAAGTTCGCACGCCAGCTGGCAGCACGCGGCGGTAACATCCTGTTCGTGGGTACGAAGCGCGCAGCACGTGAAATCGTTGCCGAAGAAGCCGCTCGTTGCGGCATGCCTTATGTCGACAGTCGCTGGCTTGGCGGTATGATGACCAACTTCAAAACGGTCAAGACCTCTATCAAGCGCCTGAAGGACATGGAAGCGGCAATCGCCGACGGCAGCAAGGAGCGCATGAGCAAGAAAGAAGCGCTGATGTTCGATCGCGAGCTGGAAAAGCTGAACAAATCCATCGGCGGCATCAAGGATATGAACACATTGCCTGACGCGCTGTTCATCATTGACGTCGGCTATCACAAAATCGCTATCCAGGAAGCACGTACGCTGGGCATCCCGGTCGTGGCCGTTGTCGATACCAACCACTCTCCCGATGGCGTCGATTACGTCATCCCCGGCAACGATGACTCCGCCAAGGCAATCGCGCTGTACGCCAAAGGCCTGGCCGATGCCGTGCTGGAAGGTCGCGAGCAAAGCCTGAACGGCGTGGTTGAAACCATCGTCGAAGGCGAAGAAGAGTTCGTCGAGGAAGTACCGGAAAACTAAGTTTTCCCGCTGCGCAGCAGATCCCCGCCGGCCGGGGATCTCGTCAAATTCAGCAGGCGCTTGCCGTCAAGATGTCATTCACGCCTGCTATTCTCTCTGTTTCTGTCGCGCCCGGGTTCACCCCGAGCCGTTCTCTTTCCTGTCCCCGCAGGAATATTTACACTATTTACTGGAGTTATCATGGCTGAGATTACCGCCTCAATGGTTAAAGAGTTACGGGAAAAAACCGACGCCCCCATGATGGAATGCAAAAAAGCCCTGGCTGAAGCCGAGGGCGATATGGAGCGTGCGGAAGAGATCCTGCGCGTCCGGTTGGGTAGCAAGGCCAGCAAGGCTGCTGCACGCGTTACGGCCGAAGGCCTGATCGGTCTTTATATTGCTCCCGACGCCAAAACCGGCGCGGTTGTCGAAGTTAACTGTGAGACCGACTTCGTTGCAAAAAATGAGGATTTCATCAAATTCGTCAACGCCGTTGCGCAGTTGATCGCAGAAAACAATCCTGCCGACGTCGAGGCGCTGGCGCAATTGCCGCTCGAAGGCGGCACGGTTGAATCCACCCGCACCGCACTGATCGGCAAGGTTGGCGAGAACATGTCGATCCGTCGTTTCACGCGTTTCGAGACCGAGCATCAGCTGGCCAGCTATGTTCACGGCGGCCGCATTGGCGTGCTGGTGGACTTCAATGGCGATGCCGAAGTTGGCAAAGATCTGGCCATGCACGTGGCAGCCACTAAGCCCAAAGCGCTGGACGCCTCCGGCGTTGCGCCTGCGGATATCGAGGCCGAGCGTTCCGTTGCTGCACAAAAAGCTGCCGAATCCGGCAAGCCTGCCGAGATTGTAGCCAAAATGGTCGAGGGTTCCGTCGCCAAGTTCCTGAAAGAAGTCACCTTGCTGAACCAGCCTTTTGTCAAGAACGACAAACAAAGCGTTGAGCAGATGCTCAAGGAAAAGAAAACCGGCATCAACCGCTTTGCCTTGTTTGTTGTCGGCGAGGGCATCGAGAAGAAAGTGACCGATTTCGCAGCGGAAGTGGCCGCAGCCGCGAGCGGCAACTAATCGTTCCCCGCTTGTCCGTATGGTAGCCGGTTTCGCTGCGCTCTGGTGGTGAAACCGCAAAGGCAACCCGGCGGGCGAGACCGGCAGTGCCGGTGCTCAATTCAAAAAGAATCCCCTTTTAAGGGGATTCTTTTTGAATTCTTAGTATGTAAAAGCCAGAGTGGTTACAATAGCATGTCAATTTTCAAAGGTAGTCTGGCCATGAGCAGCAGATATAAACGTGTGCTTTTAAAACTTTCCGGTGAGGCATTAATGGGCGATGACGCCTACGGCATCAACCGGGCCACCATCAATCGCATGACGGCGGAAATCGCGGAAGTTTCCCGCATGGGCGTCGAGCTGGCCATCGTCATCGGCGGCGGTAATATTTTCCGCGGCGTGGCGCCAGGCGCACAGGGCATGGATCGGGCAACCGCCGATTACATGGGCATGATGGCAACGGTCATGAACGCGCTTGCGTTGCAAGATGCGCTCAAAAATCACGGTGTCGTCACCCGGGTCCAGTCTGCGCTCAACATCGATCAAGTGATCGAGCCATACATCCGCCCCAAGGCTTTGCGCTACCTTGAGGAGAAGAAAGTCGTTATCTTCGCCGCGGGAACGGGGAATCCCTTTTTTACGACCGACACGGCAGCCGCGTTGCGCGGCGCGGAGATCGGCGCGGAAATTGTGTTGAAAGCCACCAAGGTGGATGGCGTGTATTCCGCTGATCCCAACAAGGATCCAACCGCTACACGCTATGGCCGTATCAGTTTCGATGAGGTGATTACCCGTCGCCTGGAAATTATGGATGCAACCGCGTTTGCATTGTGCCGCGACCAGAAATTGCCAATCAAAGTGTTTTCCATCAACAAGACCGGCGCTTTAGCCCGGGCGATCTGCGGTGAAGATGAAGGCACGCTGGTTCACGTATAAAGGAAAATCATGAGTATCTCAGAATTGCAGAAGTCGGCCGAGAGCCGCATGAATAAATCACTGGACACCCTCAAGACCAACTTGTCGAAAATCCGCACAGGACGGGCGCATGCAGGCATTCTCGACCATGTCACTGTCGACTACTACGGTTCGCAGGTTCCTGTCAGCCAAGTGGCCGCGGTCAATGTGATTGATGCCCGTACGCTTAGTGTCCAGCCCTGGGAAAAGCAAATGGCGGCCCCACTGGAAAAAGCCATTCGTGAATCCGATCTGGGCTTGAATCCGGTTTCCATGGGTGAAAACATTCGTGTTCCCATGCCGGCCCTGACCGAGGAACGCCGCCGCGATCTGACCAAAGTGGTCAAAAGCGAAGGCGAGGATGCCAAGGTTGCCGTGCGTAACCTGCGCCGCGACGCCAATGACGGTTTCAAAAAATTGCTCAAAGACAAGGATATTTCCGAAGACGATGAGCGTCGTGCCCAAGACGTGATTCAAAAAATGACCGATCGTTTCGTGGGCGAAATCGATAAGGTCGTCGCGCAGAAAGAAGCTGAGATCATGACGGTTTAAGTCGCCGACAACACTATTTTCGGCCCCGTTTTTTTCTGAAAGATCAGCTCATGAACCAAAGTTCCACGCGCTCCATCCCTGAAACCGGCAGTACGCCAAAACATATTGCGATCATCATGGATGGAAATGGCCGCTGGGCCACGCGTCGCTTCATGCCGCGCACCGCGGGTCATGCCAAGGGTGTGCAGGCGGTCCGGCGCGTCGTGGAATACTGCGGTCGCCATGGGATCGACTATCTCACGCTCTTTGCCTTCAGTTCCGAAAACTGGCGTCGCCCCAAAGAGGAAGTGTCGCTGCTGATGAAGCTATTTGTCCAGGCATTGGAAAAAGAGGTGTCGCGACTCAATAGCAATCAGGTTCGCCTGCGGGTGGTGGGCGATCTTTCCCCGTTTGACCCCTATCTTCAAAAGCTGATCCGGAATGCCGAGGTCATGACCAGCCAGAATACGGGCTTGAATCTTACGATTGCCGCCAATTATGGCGGACGATGGGACATCTTGCAGGCATTTCGCCGCTTGCTTGCCAACAACCCCGATCTGGCTCGGGAGCCCGAACAGTTGACCGATGAAATGCTGGAAGCCAATTTGTGCATGAATTGGGCGCCAGAGCCCGACTTATTCATCCGCACGGGCGGCGAGAGCCGTATCTCTAACTTTCTGGTTTGGCAACTGGCTTATACTGAACTGTATTTCACTGACAGGTATTGGCCGGATTTCGGCGCGGAAGACATGGACCGCGCCATCCAGTGGTACCAAGGTCGCGAACGGCGCTTTGGACGCACCAGCGCCCAGATCGCCGGCAATGCGCCGTCCCAATGAAGGAGCGCGCATGTTAAAGCAGCGCATCATCACGGCAGCGATTCTGCTGCTTGTTTTGCTGGTATCGGCCGTGTGGCTTCCCGCCGTGTATTTTCGAATACTGGTCGCTGCCGGCGGCGCCCTGATGCTTTGGGAGTGGCTGCGCCTGACCTTGTCGCACACGGATTGGGCGGTGGCCATCGCCGCGTTGTTTTTTCTGGCGCTGAGCATAATCAGCGTTACCGCATTTCCAGAAACCTCGGTACAAGGCGGGCTGCAAGACGACATTTCGCTGGCCGGCCTGGTTACCTGGACGGCCAGTCTCAGTGTCCTGTTCTGGACGTTTTTCGCCCCAGCGGTGTGCTATCGAGCAGACACGGATCGGGCGCCGGCCAGCATGATCGATAGCGTTGCCGCCATCTTGATTGTCGGCACAACGGTCTACGGCCTGGGCGCCTTGCATCATGCGCATGGCGCCTGGTTTCTGGTGTCGTTCCTCGCCATTATCTGGAGCGCCGATACGTTCGCGTATTTTGGTGGCAAGCATTTCGGCGGGGCCAAGCTTGCGCCGGCAATCAGCCCGGGAAAAACCCGTTCAGGGGCCGTGTGCGGGTTGCTTGCCGCCCTCATATGGATGAGCGCGACTCTGTTCATTGATGGCAGTTTCGCTCATTTCCTCGCGCAATACTTTCCTCCTGTTTCAGTCATCCTGTTTGGCGGCTTGCTTGCGGTATATTCTGTCATTGGCGATCTTTTTGAATCCCTGACTAAGCGCCGCGCCGGAATCAAGGATTCCAGCAAACTGCTGCCAGGGCATGGCGGCGTGTGGGACCGCATGGATTCGGTCGTGGCGGTGACGCCGGTCGTCATTCTCTTGTGGCTGCTTGTCAGGCACTTTTCTTAAACGCGTGCGTCAGCGCTTTCCTGGATGATCGACATGCAAAATATTACGATTTTCGGCGCGACAGGGTCCATCGGCGAAAGCACGCTGGATATCGTTCGACGGCACCCGGCGCGCTTTCGCATCTATGCGCTAAGCGCCCATCAACGCATGCAGGCACTGGCTGAATTGGCGCTGGAGTTTTCGGCCAAGGTAATCATTGTCCCGGATGTCGCCGCTGTTGACGTTTTTCGTGCGCACTGGCCGGCGCATGCGCCGTTGCCGGAGATCCGCTTCGGCCAGCGGGGCCTGTGCGAAACGGCCAGGGATCCGCAGACTGACTGCGTGGTCGCCGCCATCGTCGGCATCGCCGGGCTGGCTTCCGCGTTCGAAGCGGCTCAAGCCGGCAAGCGCATCTTGCTGGCTAACAAGGAGGCGCTGGTCGCCGCCGGCTCCTTGTTTATGGAGACGGTACAGAAACACGAAGCCCAGCTGTTGCCGGTAGACAGCGAGCATAATGCGATCTTTCAATGTCTGCAAAGCGGCCGCGATATGCGGCAGGTCCGGCGCCTGGTGTTGACGGCTTCGGGCGGGCCGTTTCGAAGCACCCCGGTGGCGCAATTGCACGGCGTGACCCCTGAGCAGGCCTGCAGGCATCCGAACTGGAACATGGGTCGGAAAATTTCGGTGGATTCAGCTACCATGGTCAACAAGGGGCTGGAGGTGATCGAGGCCCACTTTCTTTTTGGATTGCCCGCGGAGCAGATCGATGTCGTTATCCATCCCGAAAGCACGGTCCATTCCATGGTGGAGTTTATCGACGGGTCCTTGCTGGCGCAGCTTGGCAATACCGATATGCGCATCCCGATTTCCTATGTCATGGGATACCCGGAGCGCATCGATAGCGCCACGCCGGTTTTTGACTTGACCAAATTGCAGCAACTGAACTTTAATGTCCCCGATTTCGAACGATTTCCCTGCCTGAAGCTCGCATTCCAGGCCTTGAGGGCAGGCCAGCCTGCGTGCATTGCATTGAATGCAGCCAATGAAATCGCGGTCGAGCGGTTCTTACAGGGGCGGTTGCGATTTACGCAGATCGCGCAGGTCATAGAAAAGGCGCTTGAATGGCAGGGCGGTCAACAGTACCACATTGGTCATATTGACGACGTCTTCGAGCTCGACCAACAGGTTCGCGCGCGCGCCGATGCCACCTTGCCGGCCCTGGCAGCCTGATCATCCCTTCCGAGATTATGTTTTCAAGTCTGCTTTTTTTCATTGTTACGATCAGCATCGTCGTGGTGTTCCACGAACTGGGCCACTATCTTGCGGCCCGGCTTTGCGGCGTGCACGTCGAGCGGTTTTCCCTGGGTTTTGGCAAGGTTCTCTTGCGCCGACGAGACCGTCGCGGCACGGAATGGGTCATCTCCGCGCTGCCTTTGGGCGGCTACGTCAAACCCTTGGCAGAGGCGGATCCAAGTCACCCACAGGCATTGCATGGTAGCGCGATCAGCGAAAAAAATGCCTGGCAGCGTCTGCTTATTTTTGCCGCAGGACCCGCTTTCAGCCTTTTGCTGGGTATTTTCATCTATGCGGGCACGTATATGGCGGGGAGCAACGTGCCGCAAGCCATACTGGGCGCTCCGGGCAACGGCACGCCTGCCCAGCAGTCGGGGATCAAACGCGGAGATATCGTCAAGTCCCTCAATGGGGTTTCGGTATCGTCATGGAGTGAGTTTCAACAACAGTTGATTGCTCCGATGATTTTGGGACAGACTGTGACATTGGGTGTCGAAACGCAAAAGGGCGCGCAGGCTCAAAATATCACGCTGCCACTTTTGCCGGCGCCCAAGGACCTCGAAAACGCTAACCTGGCTGCGCTCAATGGCTTGCAGCTTGAAGCGCCGTCGCCGGCGGTTAGCCAGGTCATCGCGGGCGGCGCCGGAGAGGCGGGCGGTCTGCAGACGGGAGATCTCATCCTGCAAGCGGGGCAGGAGAAAGCGCTGGATTCTCGCAAATTTGTCGAGCTTGTCGAGCAGCACGCCGATCAGCCCTTGCGATTGGTTGTGAAGCGGGAACAAAGCCAGGTGCATTTGACAGTTACGCCGCGTGTCGCAGAAGGCCCGAATGGGGCAAAAATCGGCAAGATAGGCGTAGCGCTGCAAGCCAATTATCCAATGGTTTTTGTCCGTTACGGGCTTTTCGAGAGTGTTGGCAAAGCGACGGCGCGTACCCTGGATACCGCCTGGTTTTCGGTGAAAATGCTGCTGCGGATGATTACCGGCGAGGTGTCCTGGCGCAATATCAGCGGACCCGTGACGATCGCCGACTATGCGGGAAAATCGGCCAGCCTGGGCCTTGAGCGCTTTATTGAATTTGTTGCGTTGATCACCATCAGCATTGGCGTGCTCAATCTTGTGCCGATACCGGGATTGGACGGCGGCCAGATGCTGTTCGCTATTTTTGAGATCATCCGTGGGCGACCATTGCCGCAGGCAATCCAGGAAAAAGGCCTGGCCCTTGGATACATGCTGTTGCTCGCATTAATGGCGCTGGCCTTCTTTAATGATATCCTGCGCGTAACCAATTAGCTTGAATGTTTCAGCCAACGTATTAATATACAGCGAATTAGCTGACAAAATAGCGTAATCTGACATACAATTTACCGCTTATGCATATCCCGAATCCACAAGGAAAGTCCGAATGTCTTTGAGACAGCTTACCTCAATGAAAAAGAAAGCGATCCCGAGCCTGATCGCCATGCTCATCATCCCGCAAGCATCTTTTGCATTTGCACCGTTTGTCGTAAAAGATATTCAGGTGAAAGGATTGCGTAGTACTGATCCGGCTACCTTGTTCAACTATGTGCCTGCCCGTGTCGGCCAGCGCTTTACCGAGGCCCAGGCTACCGATTCGGTAAAGCGCCTGTATGCGACCGGCCTGTTTAACGATGTCAACATCTCCACAAGCAATAGCGTGGTCTATGTCAATGTCGTGGAACGTCCGGTTATTACATCGGTCACATTCGACGGCATGCGCGCGTTCGATAGCAAAACGATTACGGAATCCTTGCAGAACGTCGGCTTTGGCGCCGGCCGGGCCTATGACCAGGCCATGCTTGAGCGGGCCAAGAACGAAATTCAATCTCAGTACGTCACCAAGGGGCACTATGGAACCGAGGTGGCCTCCACGATTACGCCGTTGCCCAATAACCGGGTTGGCGTGAACTTCACGATCCAGGAGAGCGGAATTTCGCGCATCCGCGATATCCATTTCGTTGGAAACCAAGCGTTTTCCGAAGGCACCTTGCGCGACCAGATGAACATGACCACGCCGGGCTTCATGACCTGGTATACCGGTAGCGACAAGTATTCGCGTGAAAAGCTGGACCAGGATAGCGAGTCCATCCGCAAGTACTACCTGGACCGCGGCTATCTGGATTTCGCCATGGACTCGCCACAGGTGAACATAACGCCTGACCGCGAGGATATCTCGATCAATATGACCGTCAACGAAGGCAAGCCGTACAAGTTGCGTAAGGTGCAGCTGGCCGGCAACCTGATGGGGCTCAACGACGAGTTGCAAGCGCTGATCGTGCCGAAAACGGGCGAAATCTACAGCGAAGCACTGGCCAAGGAAAGCACTGAGGCCATCAAGAACTACCTTGGCGGGCTTGGCTACGCCTTTGCCAACGTCAATGCCCATCCCGTGCCCGACAAGGACACCCAGGAGGCGGATCTGACCTTTTTCGTCGATCCGGGCCGGCGCGTGTACGTCAACCGTATCAACATCGGGGGCAATGTACGCACGCGTGACGAAGTGATCCGCCGTGAAATGCGCCAGCAGGAATCCGGCTGGTATGATGGCAACCGCCTATCGCAGTCCAAGGACCGGGTCAACCGGCTTGGCTACTTCAACAGCGTCGATGTGACACAAATGCCGGTGGCTGGCACGAATGACCAGGTCGATGTCAATGTCGACGTCAAGGAAAAACCCACGGGCCTGATCAATCTTGGCGTCGGCTACGGTAGCACCGACAAACTGTCGTTCACAGCGGGCATCAGCCAGGAAAACATCTTTGGCTCGGGTACCGATCTCGGCCTACAGGTCAATACCAGCAAGCGCTATCGCAACATCAGCCTGACCCACACCGACCCGTACTGGACCACCAGCGGCATCAGTCGCACCACATCGCTGTACTACCGGACGGAAAGACCCCTGAACTACAACGTGGAGCAGGATGAAGACTCCTACCGCACCCGGACCATCGGTCTGGGAATGAATTTCGGGGTGCCTATTTCCGAGAATGATCGCATCATCATGGGCGCCACGTTCGAGAACAGCAACATCAAGTTGCCCGACGCCGACAGCGGCTACCTGATTCCCCAGGCATACCGGGATTTTGTGGAGCAGTACGGCAGATCCACCAACGTGCTGATGCTCAACCTGGGTTGGAGAAAAGATACACGGGATAGCGCTCTGGCACCGACACGTGGCTATCTGAGCACGGTCTCGGCCACCCTCGGGGTAGGGGATCTGAAGTATTACATGTTCAGCGGACAGCAACAGTATTACCTGCCATTGGGCAAGGACTACACCCTGGCGTTCAACCTGAGCGCCGACTATGGGCGTTCTCTTTCCAAAGACAAGCCATTTCCTGTGATCAAGAACATCTATGCCGGCGGTATCGGCTCGGTCCGCGGCTATGAAGGCGCGTCCCTGGGTCCGCGCGACATGGTGTCCGGCGACTACCTCGGCGGCTCCAAGCGCATCGTAGGTAATGTGCAACTGTACCTGCCATTCCCAGGTACGCACAACGACCGTACCTTGCGCTGGTTCCTGTTTGCGGATGCCGGCAAGATCGGCACAACCGGCAAATCCACCTGCACGATCGGCACGGAAGAGCATGGCGGTGAAGTGCAGGATCCTTGCGGTTGGCGCTATTCAGCCGGTGTCGGCCTGTCTTGGCAGTCTCCGCTGGGTCCATTGGAAATTTCCTACGCACATCCCATCAGGCCAAAACCCGGTGACAATAAACAGAAATTCCAGTTCCAAATTGGTACTTCGTTCTGATGACGGACTAGCGGAAAGTAGCAGGCTGTAACGGTTGTCGGAAGAAAAGCTGCCGGCAACTGTGTTACGCTCTTTTTTAACGCTATAATCAATTTTTTATCCGAAGGTTAATATATATGAGTTTTAGCTTGGCAAAAACGAAGTTCGATAAACGCACAATAAACCAGTTGCTCTTGGCTACGGCGCTCGGCGTTTCAGCATCTTCTGTTGCATTTGCGCAAACGGCCGGCAAAGCTGCTGATAAAAATACCGGATCTGCGGCCAGCTCAGGCGCGGCTGCTCAGTCTGCACCGACAGGCAACATTAAAATCGGTTTCGTGAATACCGAAAAGATTTTGCGTGACTCTGCACCTGCAAAAGATGCGCAGAGCAAAATCGAAGCCGAATTCAAAAAGCGGGATACTGATCTGCAGAAACTGGCCAGCACATTGCGTACGAAATACGAAAGCTTCGACAAGAATGCACCGGTTATGTCCGACGCCGACCGCACCAAGGCGCAGCGTGAATTGTCAGATCTGGATACCGACCTGCAGCGCAAGCGCCGCGAGTTCCAGGAAGATTTCAACCGTCGCCGCAATGAAGCCTTTTCCGGCATCGTTGAGAAAGCCAATGCGGCTATCAAGAACATCGCCGAGAAACAGAACTACGACCTGATTGTCCAGGACGCAGTCACTGTCAGTCCGCGCATCGACATTACCGACACCGTCATCAAAGCACTCGATAACGGTAAGTAATGATGACGCAGGGGCCGGATACTGTTGACACGGTTACGCTGGATCACCTGCTGGCGGCTGCGGATACGCACGGCCTAGACTGGGAAATCAACAACCCGCAGGCAAAGGCGATGCCCGTCATTGACGGCATCGCCTCGCTCACAAGCGCCACCGGGCGCGACATCAGCTTTCTATCCAATCCCAAATTCTTCGAGCAACTGGCGACGACCCAGGCGGCGGCGGTATTGCTGCCACAGCGGGCGCTCGCGCATCTTCCCGAGCAGACACCGTTCCTGGTGGTCGTCTGCGAAAATCCCTATTTGCTTTATTCACGGTTGAGCCAATGGTTTGAGAAGCGCCGCCTGGCTGCGCTTTCGCGCAATATCCACCCAACCGCGGTGATCCATGCCAGCGCCAAGCTGGGAAGGGATGTCGCTATCGGTCCCTATGTGGTGATTGAGGAAAACGTCGAGATTGGAGACGGGGCAACAATTGGCGCGACATGCAGCATTGGTCGAGACAGCCGTATCGGCCGCGATAGCGTGCTGCACGCCAGGGTGACCTTGTATCCGAACGTGCGGATCGGCGACCGCTGCATCCTGCATAGCGGCTCGGTATTGGGCGCAGACGGCTTTGGCTTTGCGCCCGACAATAGCCGCGAGCAGGGCGGCTGGTCAAAGATCGTGCAATTTGGCGGGGTTGTGCTGGGCAACGATGTCGAGATCGGCGCCAACACGACGATAGACCGCGGGGCATTGGACGATACCGTGATCGGCAACGACGTCAAGCTGGACAATCTGATCATGATCGGTCACAACGTGCAGGTCGATGATCATACCGCCATGGCCGGTTGTGTCGGGGTCGCCGGCTCCACCATTATCGGCAAGCGCTGCACCATCGCCGGCGCGGCCATGCTTTCAGGCCATATCCGTCTGGGGGACGATGTCCATATTTCCGGAGGCACCGCTGTCACGTCGGATATCAGCAAGCCGGGCCGCTACACTGCGGTTTATCCGCTGGCGGAACACACGGTCTGGCAGAAAAATGCCGCGGTGCTGATGCAATTGGCGCAATTGCGGCGACGCATCCAAGCACTGGAAAAATCTTAATATCAATACTGTTTCGCTATTTAGCGGCGAAATTGTCTAAAATATTCAAATTCCAATAACCCTCTAAATACAGGATTCTTTTCATGCAAGTAGATATTCAAAGCATTATGGCGCGGCTTCCACATCGCTATCCGATGCTACTTGTAGATCGGGTCCTGGAAATGGTCCCTGGAAAGAGTATTGTTGCCCTCAAGAATGTCACCGTCAACGAGCCTTTTTTCAATGGGCATTTCCCCGGCCGGCCAGTGATGCCGGGCGTGCTGATCATCGAGGCGCTGGCCCAGGCGGCCGCGATTTTCTCGTTTGCCGCCGAAGATGGCTCCCCCAACGATATCTCCCGCAAAGCCTATTATCTGGTTGGCGTCGATAACGCGCGGTTCCGCAAGCCCGTGGTGCCGGGCGATCAGTTACGACTGGAGGTCAGTGCTGATCGAGTCAGCAAGGTAATCTGTAAGTACACCGCCCGGGCCACAGTCGATGGCGCAGTCGTGGCCGAGGCGGCGATCATGTGTGCAATTAGAGACCTGGACGAAGAATGAGCGAACTTATACACCCAACGGCAGTCATCCATGACGGCGCAACCTTGCATCCTACGGTCAAGGTGGGGCCGTATTCGGTCGTGCACGCCGGCGTTACGATCGGAGAGGGCACCGTCATCGGCGAGCATTGCGTCGTCGATGGCCAGACCAAAATCGGCAGGAATAATGTTTTCTATCGTTTTTGCTCTATCGGCGGCGTGCCGCAAGACAAGAAGTACTCGGGCGAGAAGACCGCGCTGGAGATTGGCGACGGCAACACAATCCGGGAGTTTGTGACGATCAATACAGGAACGACGCAAGACGTTGGTACAACCCGGCTGGGCGACGATAACTGGATCATGGCTTATGTGCATATTGCTCATGATTGCCAGATCGGCAGCCATACGATCCTTGCCAATTCAGTGCAATTGGCGGGCCATATCCATATTGGCGACTGGGCGATCGTGGGCGGCATGTCGGCCGCGCACCAATTCATCCATGTGGGTGCGCATTCCATGACCGGCGGCATGAGCGCGATTCGCCAGGATATTCCTCCTTATATCCTAGGGGCCGGACAGCCTTACCGTCCGGCGGGCATCAACAGCGAAGGCCTGAAGCGTCGTGGCTTTACACACGAGCAAATTTCAGCGATCAAAGACGCCTACAAAATCATCTATCTGCGCAAGCTATCGACCGCGGACGCGACCGAAGAGCTGCGCCGCTACCAGAAGGATCACCCTGACACGGCCAGCGTTCTGGATCCCTTTGTCGAATTTTTTGAAAATTCATCCCGGGGTGTCAGCAGGGCATGAGCCTGACCGTTTCCATGGTGGCGGGCGAGCCATCCGGTGATCTGCTGGCTTCGCGAATCATCAGAGGGTTGCGAGGCAAGGAGGCATCCATATCGGTATCGGGAATCGGCGGGCCCGAGATGCAAAGAGAGGGCGCCCAACTGATCTTCCCCATGGATGACCTGTCCGTGTTCGGCTATGTCGATGCGTTAAAGAATTTGCCGCGCCTGGTCTATACGCACCTGCGTTTTCGTTCTACCGTTCTGAAGCAGCGTCCCAATGTTTTCGTGGGTGTGGATGCGCCTGACTTCAATTTGCGGCTGGAGCATCATTTGCGTCGCAAAGGCATACCCACTGTACATTTTGTCGGACCATCGATCTGGGCCTGGCGCTACGAGCGCATCCATAAGATCCGCGAATCCGTCTCCCATATGCTGGTGCTGTTTCCGTTCGAAGAAGCGATCTACCGCAAGGAAGGTATTCCGGTCACCTATGTCGGACATCCATTGGCTTCCCAAATTCCGGCCAATCCCGATAAAGCGGTGGCGCGCGCGCGGCTGGGGCTGGAGACGCAAGGCAAAATTCTGGCAATACTGCCGGGCAGTCGCGCTTCGGAAATTGCCGAGCTGGCCCCCCGGTTCCTGCAAGCCGCCCAGCAACTGCAGCAGGAGGACCCGACCTTGCGCTTTATCGTACCATTGGTGAATGAGAAGCGACAGGCCCAATTTAATGCCATACTGGCTCAGTTCCCGGTGGGCAATCTGCACTGTTTCAAGGATCGCGTCGCCGATCATCCCATTGCCTGGGATGTCATGGAGGCCTGCGATGCCGCCATGGTCGCCAGCGGAACGGCAACCCTTGAGACGGCATTATTCCAGCGTCCCATGGTGATTTCCTACGTACTAACGCCACTGATGCGCCGACTGATGGAGTGGAAAGCCGGGCAGGACGGTCCGACCTTGCCTTGGGTCGGGTTACCCAATGTCCTGCTGCGGGAGTTTGCGGTGCCGGAGTTGCTGCAGGAAGCGGCGACACCTGACAACCTGGCGCAGGCGAGCCTGAGGGCGTTGAACGATACCGGCTATATTGCCGCGACAGAAGCCAAATTCCGCCAATTGCACGCGGTGCTGAACCAGGATACTGCTAAACTTGCTGCGGAGGCCATACTTGCAACCGCCCGCCACTGAGCCCGGACTGTTCGATGATTCGGCAACCTTTGTGCTGACCGCCGGCATTGATGAGGCGGGCCGCGGACCGCTGGCCGGCGACGTATTCACGGCAGCAGTAGTGCTGGATCCGTCGCGACCTATCGATGGATTGGCAGATTCCAAAAAACTCAGCGCGGCCAGGCGTGAGCAGTTGGCCGATCTGATTCGCGACCGTGCATTGGGCTGGGCCGTCGCGAGCGCCAGCGTTGCTGAAATCGAACAGTTGAATATTCTGGGCGCGACGATGTTGGCCATGAAACGCGCCTACGAAGGCTTGGCAACGTTTACCCCGGCTTGCCGGCCTGCACTGGTACTGATCGATGGCAACCGCGTGCCAACAGGAATCTCGGCGCCTTGTCAGGCGATTGTGAAGGGCGATGCATTGCATGCGTGTATTTCCGCGGCCTCCATTCTGGCAAAGACGGCCAGGGACGCACAACTTCTTGCGCTGCATGAAGCCTATCCCCAATACGCTTTCGATCGCCATAAAGGCTATGGCACGGCCTTGCATTTGCAACGGCTCGCGCAGTTTGGACCTTGCCCGGTGCATCGGGCGGGATTTGCGCCAGTGCGAGAGGCGGCCCTGCGCATGAAAGCGCTTCTGTCACAATCTCAACCAGAAACTTTGCCTAAAAATATCGACAAGACAACTTACCTGATTTAATATGTGTTTTTGGTTAATTTGTCTGCAAAATACAAAAAAATAACTGCAGATCCAATTACAATGCGTTAATTCAAACGATGTATGAAAAATGACATTAACCTGACGCATATTACCGGTACAATAGAAACAACCGCTAGCGGGCCATCCCGATATGAAATTGATATGATCGAAACAAAATTTACACCCATTGCGCCTGATGCGGAACTGCCTCATCGCAAGATCATCCGTAGCTGGCTGATTCCCATTTCCAAGCAGAATACTTTCCGCGCGTTTGTATTGCTGTTTGTCGATTACACGGCATTGCTGGCGCTAATCGCGGGTACGATTTTTTTCTCCGCATGGTGGCTCAAGCTGCTGTGCGCCTTGGTCGCCGGTTTCGTCATTGGCCGGTTGTTTATCATCGGTCACGATGCGTGCCATCAAAGCCTGACGCCGCACCGTCGGCTCAACAAATGGATAGGGCGCATTGCATTTCTTCCCGCCGTTTCGCCTTATAGCCTATGGGATGTGGGCCACAATGTGGTCCATCACGGTTTTACGAATCTGAAGGGCATGGATTTTGTCTGGTGCCCCAAGACCAAGGAAGAGTACGATGCCATGTCGCCTGTCCGCCGCTTCATGGAGCGTATTTACCGAGGCCCCTTGGGCGCCGGCATCTATTACATCATCGAAATCTGGTGGAACCGGATGATGTTTCCGAGCAAGACCTACATGGGCACGCAGCGCAAGGTCTTTTTCTGGGATGGCCTGATGGTCAGCATCTTCGGTCTCGCCTGGCTAGGCGGTATTATCTACGCAGCCCATGCGACCGGCCAGTCCGCATGGACGCTGGTGCTTTTCGCTTGGCTTATCCCGATACTTTTCTGGTTCTACATGATCGGTTTTGTTGTCTATATCCAGCATACGCATACCAGCGTCGTTTGGCATGACAACCGGGCCGTATGGGCCAAGGCGCAGCCGTTTGTGTCTACCACGGTTCACATGATGTTCCGCTTCAAGTTCGGCGCGCTGATGCACCATATCATGGAGCATACCGCTCACCATGTGGATATGAGCATCCCGCTGTACAAGCTGAAGAAAGCGCAGAAAACGCTTGAAGAAATGCTGCCTGGCCGTATCGTGGTGCAGATGTTCAGCTGGTCATGGTATTTCCGTACGATCAAGGCCTGCAAACTCTATAACTATCAGGAGCGCTACTGGACAGATTTCAAAGGCAACCGCTCGTCCGAAGTCGTCTAGCCTACGGCGCAATCCCCCGGGCCCGCGCTCGGCCTGCCAATATCGCGGCAAATACGTTACTATCCCTGCCAAGGCAGGGATTTTTTCATGAAAGAGATTCAATCTAAAGACAATGCACTGATACGCCAGACAGCCAGGATCGGCGCGGGCAGAGACAAGTCCATGATATTGCTCGAAGGCGTGCACCTCTGTCAGGAATGGCTGGTCCGCTATGGATTGCCGCAGTATGTGCTGACAGCCGCATCGGCGAACGGGCATGGCGACATTAGCGCCCTGGTTGAGCAAACCCGCTCGATTCCCCAATATTTGCTCAGCGATAGCGCCTTCAGGGCGACAGCCACCGTCGAGACGCCGCAAGGCATCAGTTTCGTTGCGCAACGCCCCATGCCGGCGGCGTTTGAGATGCTTGACGAGACCGCGCTCTGGCTCGACCGCGTGCAAGACCCAGGAAATCTGGGGACGATCCTTAGAACGGCAGCGGCTGTCGGTATTCGCCGGGTATTGCTGTCGCGCGGCTGTGTGGGAGCATGGTCGACGAAAGTGCTCAGAAGTGCCCAGGGCGCGCATTTCTCCTTGGATATCTATGAGCAGCAGGCATTTCCAGAGATCCGCGCCAAGTTGCGCATGCCAGTATTGGCTTCCTC
>JBEBPQ010000034.1:0-34134 GCA_040395835.1 Advenella kashmirensis | reverse complement strand
TCCAGGTTGTAGTATTGACGGATGGCCGGCTGCATGCAATGAATGACAATATCGCCAATGTCGACCAATACCCATTCTCCCGAGTCTTCACCCTCAAGTGCAATGATGGGGATTTTTTGGGCCCGCGCCGCGTTGACCACGCTGCTGGCCAGCGCGCGGGTCTGGCGGTTGGAGGTGCCGCTGGCAATGACGACCCTGTCGAACAAACTGGTCAGGTGACTGGTATTGAAGACCCGAATGTCTTGTGCCTTGACGTCTTCCAGGGCATCAATGACCAGACGTTGCAGTTTCTGTATATTCATAAGTGGTAAATGGGTTCCATTTCAGGTAAGGGATATGGCGCCTGCCGCAGGTTTATTTATAGAGTCCGTGAGTATTAATGTAATCCAGAACGGGCGCGGGAACAAATGCGGATACATCCAGGCCTTCGGCAATGCGTTGCCGGATCTGTGTCGATGATATGTCCATGGCCTTGAACGGCAGGCTGATCAGGCCCTTGCCGTCTGCGCGCAGTTGGGCATCCAGTTGCGGCGGCACATGCAGCGGGTGGCCGGCGCGCCAGGCGATGGTCAGGGTCACGTAGTCGGTGATTTCCTGCCAATCCCGCCAGGTGCAGAAGTTATTGAGCTGATCGGTGCCAAGGAGCCAATAGTACTTGGCATCCTTGGGCAGCGCGCGCAGGGTGTCGATCGTGTAGGTCGCACCTTGGCGGTTGATCTCGCTGTCGTTGATACGCACCCCTGTTTCGTTCTCGATGGCCAGCGCCAGCATGGCCATGCGGTGTATGCCGCTCACCTGCATCGGCTGCTTCTGCCACGGGTTGCCGGCGGGAATCAGCTGGACCTCGTCCAGGTGCAACGTTTGCAGCGCAGTACGCGCCATTGCCAGATGAGCAAAATGGACAGGATTGAAACTGCCGCCAAGCAGCCCTATTTTTTTCATGCGGACTTCAGGGCCCGCCAGCCGATATCGCTGCGGAACTGGCTTCCGGCAAACTGGATCTGCCGCACGGCGCCATAGGCGGTATCGCGCGCCTCGGCCGGTGTCTCGCCCAGTGCCGTGACGCACAGTACGCGGCCGCCGGAGGTCTGCAACCGACCGTCCTTCAATTCCGTTCCCGCGTGGAATGTGACACAGTGAGGCGTTGCCGCGGGAATACCGCTAATGGCATCGCCCTTGCGCGGTGTGCCCGGGTAATTATGCGAAGCCATGACCACGCCCAGCGCGGTGCGAGGATCCCAGTCCAGGATTGCCTTGTCCAGCGATCCGTTGATTGCGTGCAGTACGGTTTCCGCGTAATCGTTGCGAATCCGCATCATGATTGGCTGTGTTTCCGGATCGCCCATGCGGCAATTAAACTCCAGCACCTTGATGGGCCGTGTCGCGTCGGGTCCGTTGCCGATCATGACGCCCGCATAGAGAAAACCGGTGTATTCGATGCCGTCGCTGGCCATGCCGCGGACAGTTGGCCAGATGACTTCGTCCATGATGCGCTGATGCAGGATCTCGCTGACAATCGGGGCGGGCGAGTAGGCGCCCATGCCTCCCGTATTGGGTCCCTTGTCCTGGTCGAGCTGGCGCTTGTGGTCCTGGCTGCTCGCCATGGGCAACACATGTTGGCCGTCGCACATGACGATGAAGCTGGCCTCTTCGCCGTCCAGGCATTCCTCGATCACGACGCGGGCGCCGGCGCTGCCCAGAGAGCCATCGCCGAGCATGCTGTCGATGGCCTGATGCGCTTCAGCCTCATCCAGGGCAACGACAACGCCCTTGCCGGCAGCCAGGCCATCGGCCTTGATGACGATTGGGGCACCGTGCTCGCGTATGTAGGCATGGGCTGCCTGCGGATCGGAGAAGGTCGCATAAGCCGCGGTTGGAATCCGGTGCCTGACCATAAACGCCTTGGCGAAATCCTTGGAGCTTTCCAATTGCGCCGCCGCCTTGGTGGGGCCGAAGACGGGCAGGGAGTTGGCGCGGAAGATATCCACGGCGCCTTGCGCCAGCGGCGCCTCGGGACCGACGACAGTTAGCGCGATATCCTCTTTCTTGGCAAAGTCGGCCAGTTGCTGCAGGTCCGTGATGGGCAGGTTGGTGAGCGCCGGATCGGAGGCGGTGCCGCCGTTGCCGGGGGCGACAAAAACCTTGGAGATTTGCGTAGACTGGGCAAGACGCCATGCGATCGCGTGTTCCCGACCGCCGTTACCAATGACAAGGGCCTTCATGCGTATGTTTATCCTTCTTCCGTTTCATTGAAAACAGCAGTGGTGTAGACCTCCTGCACATCGTCCAGGCTTTCGAGCTGGTCTAGAATTTTCTGCATTTTCTTCGCATCATCGCCGGTCAGTTCCGTTTCGTTGAGCGGCTTCATAATGACGCCCTCCATTTCGGGCTTCAGGCCGGCTTTTTCAAAGGCGGCGCGCACGTCGGAGTAGAGCGAGGGCTCGCAAAGCACTTCAATCAACCCTTCCTCATCGGTGACCACGTCTTCGGCGCCCGCTTCCAGCGCGACTTCGATAATTTGGTCTTCGGAATAGTCGGGGCCGAAGATGAATTGCCCGCAATGCTTGAACATGAAGGCGACCGAGCCGTCTTGTCCGAGGTTGCCGCCATGCTTGGTCAGCGCATGGCGCACGTCCGATACGGTGCGCGTGCGATTGTCGGTCATGCAGTCGATAATCAGGGCCGCGCCACTGACGCCGTAGCCTTCATAGCGGATGGACTCATAATTGTCGCCATCGGCGCCGCCAGCGCCGCGGGTAATGGCGCGTTGGATGTTGTCCTTGGGCATATTGGCTGCGGTGGCTTTGTCCCAGGCAAGACGCAACGCGGGATTGGCGTCGGGGTCAGGGCCGCCGGCCCTTGCGGCGACCGTGATTTCCCGAATGATCTTTGTCCAGATTTTTCCACGCTTGGCATCCTGGCGACCCTTGCGGTGCTGGATATTTGCCCATTTACTGTGACCTGCCATGGTTCGATAAACTCTTCAAGTAGCTAAAGAGAAGATTTTACCCTGAACGGTCATAATTTTTTATAGAATACGGCTTATTTGGCTCGTTTCGCCGATTGCGCCGCACCGACGCAACGCGGCTGGCGGCGCCAGCCGATTTCGCACAACGGTCCAAGGCTGGCGTGCGGGATGGGCGAGGCATGCGGCATGCGTACGTCTTTTTGGCTATGCCGCGCCAGTCTGGCGCGGCGACATTAAAGGAAAATTTCATGGCAGATCCGGTTTTGATAGCAAAAAATGGTCAGGAGGAGATTTTTCTTTTGCCCAAAATGGCCAACCGACACGGTTGCATCACGGGTGCGACCGGGACTGGGAAAACCGTCACGCTGCAGGTCATGGCCCAGGCTTTTTCGCGCCTTGGCACGCCGGTATTCATGGCCGATGTCAAAGGGGATCTGACTGGGATTTCCCAGGCCGGCGCCGATAATCCGAAGCTGCAGGAACGTTTGCAGAAGTTCGAGTTGCCAGTGCCCGAATGGGGCGCCGCACCCACCGTGCTGTGGGATGTCTTTGGCGAACAGGGGCATCCTGTCAGGGCCACGATATCCGATATGGGGCCCTTGTTGCTGGCCCGCATGTTGAATTTGAATGACACCCAGACCGGTGTGCTGAATCTGGTTTTCAAGGTCGCCGACGATGAGGGGCAGTTGCTGCTGGACCTGAAGGACTTGCGCGCCATGCTGCAGAATGTGGCCGACCGCGCGGCCGAGCTGCGACAAAATTATGGCAATGTTTCTTCCGCTTCCGTCGGCGCCATCCAGCGTGCATTGCTGCAATTGGAGTCGCAGGGCGCCGAGCGGTTCTTCGGCGAACCGATGCTGGACATTCAGGATTTGCTTCGCACCGATGCCAAGGGGCAGGGCGTGGTCAATATCCTGGCGGCCGATAAGCTGATGCAGGCGCCGCAATTGTACGCGGTCTTCCTGCTGTGGCTTCTGGCCGAAATTTACGAATCCTTGCCCGAAATCGGCGATCCGGATCAGCCGCGCATGGTTTTCTTTTTCGACGAAGCGCATTTGCTGTTCACCGATGCGCCCACGGCTTTATTGCAAAAAATCGAGCAAATCGTGCGCCTGGTGCGCTCCAAAGGCGTTGGCGTCTTTTTTGTTACGCAGAATCCGCTGGATATTCCCGACACCGTGCTTGGCCAGTTGGGTAATCGCGTGCAGCATGCGCTGCGTGCGTTCACGCCGCGCGATCAACGGGCGGTCAAGACAGCAGCTGAAACCATGCGGCCCAACCCCGAACTGGATATCGCGCAGGCAATCACCGAATTGGGCGTGGGAGAGGCGCTGGTGTCATTCCTCGATGCCAAGGGCAGCCCTTCGGTCACGCAGCGCGCCTGGGTATTGCCGCCTGCAAGCCGCATCGGACCGGCGACGGACGCCGAACGACAGGCATTGCGTGGGCAGTCGCCATTTGGCGGGAAGTATGACAAGCTGGTCGACAGGGAGTCGGCGTTCGAGGTCCTGGCGCGCCGCGCAGACGAAAAAAACCAGCCGTCCGCGGACAGCGGGGCCGCCAGCAAGGACGGCACGGCACAGTCGCAAGGCGATGGCATTCTGGACATGGTCAAGGACGTGATGATTGGTTCTACCGGCCCCAGGGGCGGGCGCCGTGATGGCGTGGTGCAGCAAGTGGCGAAAAGCTACGTGCGCTCGGCCGCCCGGCAGCTCATCCGAGGTGTGCTGGGGTCATTGATTGGCGGTAGGAAGCGCTAGGCGCTGGCCGCCGCGCGGGCCGGCAAGGCCGAGGCACGACGGGATTTGCGGGATATCTCAGTCTATCGGACGGCCGTTGCAACTCAGATTGCAGCCCATATCATCGTGAAGCTCATTGCGCAGGCGCTCAAACGCCTCGGGATTGCCGTTTTGCTGCATGCGTTGCAGGAAACTGATCAGCATCAGGGTTTCTTCGTTGGTAAAACCCTTTAAATGGGCATTCAACGCTCGCGAGACTGCCGGCATCAGTTTTTCGGTAACGGTATGGCCTTTTTCGGTCAGTTCCAGTTCCACAACCCGGCGGTCATGGGTACAGCGAGTGCGTTTCAGAAAGCCTTTTTTCTCGAGGCGGTCCAGGGTTCGCGTCATGGCGCCTGTATCGACCTCTGCGGTACGGGCGACGCTGGCGGGCGTATTGGCCTTTCCTAGCCCGATAATGGCAATGGGATGCCATTGCGATGCGGTCAGACCCAGCGGTTCCATTTCCGCTTCAATCATGCGCGAGATCGAGTGAAAATTAAGGCGGATCAGATAGCCGATGTTTTTGAGGCCCTGATTGTTGGCCGCATTGGTATACAACGGGCCACAGGCGTCGCTGAGTGCGTCCTGGGGGGCGACTTCTTTGGGCGCCTTGGCTTGAGAAGACAGGTGGGAGGTGTCTTTTTGCATTTTAATCACTGCCTAAGCAGATTTTGACTGTATCATTATTATTATTTTAACTGACTCCGTTGATTTAATACAGCGTATCGACTTAAATACAGTAATCTGTTTTTATCAATGTGGCTTTATGAAAACTCAGGAGGGAAGGGTGGCGATATCTTCAAGAAAAGTTCAAATCACCGAACATGGCGACATTGGCGTCATCAAAATCATCAGGGAGGACGTGGGTGCGCCTGCCGACAATGAGGTGCAGATCCTGCAAAAAGCGATCGGCCTGAATTTTATTGATATTTATTACAGAACGGGCCTTTATTCGCAGCCATTGCCGCATGGACTGGGTTTCGAGGGGGCCGGCATCGTGCAGGCCGTCGGCAGCAAGGTTACCCACCTGAAAAAAGGTGATCGTGTGGCCTATGGGCAAAGTCCGATAGGCGCCTATGCTGAAATCCGCAATGTTCCCGCCGTCAACGTTCTGAAAATCCCTGATTTCCTGTCATTCGACGAGGCTGCGGCGGTCATGCTCAAAGGCTTAACTGTCCAATATCTGTTTCGTCAAACCTACCGCTTGCAGGGTACGGAAACGATCCTGTTTCACGCCGCCGCCGGCGGCGTCGGCCTGATCGCGTGTCAGTGGGCGCGGGCGCTGGGCGTCAAGCTGATCGGGACTGTTTCCAGTCCGGAAAAAGCGGACACGGCATTGTCGCATGGCGCCTGGGCCACCATCGACTATACCAAGGAGAGTGTCGTCGAACGTGTGCTGGCGTTGACAAATGGCAAGAAAGTGCCGGTGGTGTACGATGGTGTTGGCAAGGATACCTGGGAAAGATCCCTGGACTGCCTGCAACCACGTGGCCTGATGGTGAGTTTCGGTAACGCATCGGGTGCCGTAACGGGTGTCAACCTGGGCATTTTGGCGAGCAAGGGCGCATTATATGTCACCCGGCCAACGCTGGGCCCGCATGTGGATACGCCGGAAAAACTCAAAACGGCTTCCGACGAGCTGTTTGATATGATCCGCAGAAAGAAAATACGCGTGCAGATCGATCAGCGCTATAGCCTGGATGATGTCGGCGAGGCCCACCAGGCCCTGGCATCGCGCAAGACCACCGGTGCGACGGTGATTACGCTGGATTAAACCGCGACTCGGTTGCTTGGTGATGGATAATGCCGTATACGGGTGGCGTGCCGGTATGCGGCATTATTGCGTTGCCCGCTTGGGCTGCGAAGGCGCCGGACGCGGCCCGAGCCCGGCGCCAGGGGGCTATTCGTCCGCCATCAGCGCCTGCCTGGTTTCTTCATTGTCCAACTGCTCGAGCCACCAGGCCAACCCCTTGCCGATTTCCCTGCCATGCGAGGGTTTGCGCCAGGCGTAATTGCAACGCTCCACCCTTGGGCAGGCGGCCACTTTTTTCATGATGAGTTCACCGGAATCCAGATAGGGCTTGGCGTGGGAATAGGGTAGGAAACCGCAGCCCAACCCCATGCGGTGTGCCAACACCTTGGCGTGCAGATTCGGGACGGTAAACACCCGTTGCGATTTTTGAATGCCGTAGGAAATGCGCCGGGCATAGCGCGCCGAATCCGCTGCCGCGACTGACTGGTATTCCGCGATCAGGCTTTCTTCCAAGGGATCGGGCGCCTTGGCAAGCGGATGCAGCGGCGATACGACAAAGACAAATGTGATTTTGCTGAGCGGCTTCGAGTAGATATCGGGGCTCTCCAGATTGCTGCTTACGCCGATGGCCAGATCCGAATGGCCCGCTATCAGCGTCTCCCAGGTTCCATCAAGCACCTCCTCGCGTATTCGCAATTGCGTTGGCACGTTTAGCGCAAAGAATTTCTCGCATAATTCGAACAGCACCTTGCGCGATACGATCGTATCGGCACTGATGGTCAGCAAGGGCTCCCAGCCGGTGGCGATGCGCTTGACGCGATGCGCGATCTGCTCGACCGAGGTCAGCAGCCAGCGCCCTTCATGAATCAGTTCACTACCAGCGGGCGTCAACATGGCATGACGGGAAGTCCGGTCAAAGAGCAGGACATCCAGGGCTTCCTCAACCTGGCGGACTCGGTAGGTGAGTGCGCTGGGAACCAGGTTCAATTCCCGGGCCGCGGCCGCGAAGCTGCCTTTTTCCGCAACCAGCAAAAGCATATGTATGGTTTCTGGTGTCAGAACCTGATGGATGTCCCGCGGTGTCTGGGTCATGATGAATGAGGCAAGCGTTAGAATGATTGATTATAAGTTCAAAATATTTGAATAAGTATGCAGCCGTTACAATATAGTGTGCAAACCTATTTATTATTAGCAGCCAAAAAGGACCATCATGCAGAAAACTGTTCTGGGAAAGAGTGAACTTGAAGTCACCCGCATTTGCCTGGGTACCATGACATTTGGCGAGCAGGTCGATCAAAGCGTCGCATTCGAAGTCATGGATTACGCCATTGACGCCGGCATCAATTTTCTGGATACGGCGGAAATGTATGCGGTGCCTGCCCGGGCCGAAACTTTCGGGGCAACCGAGACCATATTGGGAAACTGGTTCCATGCGCGCCCCGGCCGCCGCGAATCTTTGATCCTGGCCAGCAAGGTCGCCGGTCCGTCCCGGGGCATGCCGTGGATACGCGAAGGGAAGGGCATGACGGCGGACGATATTGTTCGATCTTGCGATGGCAGTCTGAAACGCCTGCGGACGGATTATATCGATCTTTACCAGATTCACTGGCCTGCGCGGCCGGTGCCCGCATTTGGAAACATCTATTTCGATCCGGAAAAAAGCAACCCGGATACGGCAAGCATCGAAGTGCAGTTGCGGGCGATGGAGCGGCTGGTCAAGGAGGGAAAAGTCCGCTATGTGGGATTATCCAATGAGACGCCATACGGTGTAAGCGAATTTGTGCGTCAAGCGCAAGCCGGTAATCTACCGCGTGTCGCCACCGTCCAGAACGCCTATTGCCTGCTGAATCGCGCCTATGAAAATGGGCTGGATGAGGTTTGCCATCATCTGGGGGTATCGTTGCTCGCCTATTCACCGCTGGCATTCGGGCTGCTTACCGGGAAATACGATGAATCCGGCCTGACAGGGCCGCAGGCACCCGCATTGGCCCGCATCGCGAGCTATGAGTCGGTCCGCAAGCAACGCTGGGGCAGGCCGGCGGCGCTGGAAGCGGCGCGTCTGTACAATGCGCTGGCGCGTCGACATGGTCTCACGCCGGTGGAGCTTGCGTTGGGATTTTGCAATAGCAAATGGCAGGTTGCCAGCACGATTATCGGGGTGCGCACGCTTGAACAGCTTAAAGAAAATCTGGCTGTCGGCGCAATGACGCTGGACAGCCAGATTCTTCAGGAGATCGACGCGATCCGGTTAGCTCACTTCGATCCGGCGCAGTAATCGCGCACGCGCGCGACTTCGTTTTTGGAACCGAGCACCACGCCAACGCGCTGATGCAATTCGGTCGGCTGTATCTCCATGATGCGGTTGACCGAATCGGTCGCCATGCCGCCAGCCTGCTCAATGATGAAGCTCATCGGATTGGCTTCGTACATCAAGCGCAACTTGCCCGGTTTTTTTGGGTCGCGCGCGTCCCAAGGGTACATGAAGATACCACCGCGGGTCATGATGCGATGCACATCGGCAACCATCGAGGCGATCCAGCGCATATTGTAGTCCTTGCCCAGCGGACCCGTGCTGCCGGCCAGGCAGTCTTCGATGTAACGACGCATCTCCGGCGCCCAATGGCGCATATTCGACATATTGATGGAGAATTCTTTGGTGTCTTCGGGGACCCGCATGTTGTCGTGCGTCAGCACCCAACTGCCGAGTTCGCGGTCCAGCGTGAAACCCACCACGCCGTTACCGATGGTCAGGACCAGCATGGTTTGCGGGCCATAGACGGCGTAGCCTGCGACCACCTGTTGCGTGCCCGCCTGCAGGAAATCCTGTTCGGCCACGTCGCGGCCCGATATGTCCGAAGGCGCCTTGAGTACGGAAAAAATCGTGCCGATGGACACATTCACATCGATATTGGACGAGCCATCCAGGGGATCGAACAGCAACAGATATTCGCCTTTTGGATAGCGGTTGGGAATGCGATGGATGGTTTCCATTTCTTCGGAGGCCATTCCTGCAAGATGACCACCCCATTCATTAGCTTCGAGTAATATCTCATTTGACATTACATCGAGTTTTTTCTGCACTTCTCCCTGAACATTCTCGCTGTCCAGGCTGCCGAGCACACCGCCCAGCGCGCCTTTGCTGACGGCATGGCTGATGGCCTTGCAGGCGCGCGAGACGACTTCGATCAGCAAGCGGACTTCCGCCGCAATGGCGTTGTTGGTGCGCTGCTGCTCGACCAGGTATTGTGTAAGGGTTTTTCGTGACATACAGTCTCCGCAGTAAGGGTAAATCTTCTAAATTCGCAGTGCTTTTGAAACGATCTCTTTGACATTGGCAGAAAGATCCGCGTGGGCGCGCACTTGTTCAAGCGCCGTTTTCATATGCGCTTTCAGCTCGGGAGTATAGCGCGCCCAGTTATCCATGACCCGGGCCAGGCGAGAGGCGACTTCAGGATTGATCTGGTCCAACGCCAGCACGATCTCCGTCCATAGCGCATAGCCGGCGCCGTCGGGCTGATGAAAACCCTCGGCATTGTTCATGCAAAATTGGAAAATCAGCGAACGCGCCCGGTTCGGATTGCGCAATGAAAATGCGGGGTGGGCCATCAGGCCGCGCACTGTGTCGGTGGTCGTTCCGGCGGCCGTCGCCTGCAAGGTGAACCATTTATCGATGACCAGCGGGTTGTGCTGCCACTTTTCATAGAAATCGGAAATGGCTTCCTGTCGTTTTTCGCCATGATGGTAGTTGACGATGGCACCCAGTGCGCCCATGCAATCGGTCATGTTCTGGGCTTGCCGGTATTGCTCGATAGCCTGCTGGCAGGCCGCGCTGTCGCCGGCGGCCATCAGGTAAGTCAATGCCAGATTCTTCAGGCTGCGCCGTCCGGCACAGATCGGATCGGGTTGGTACTGCCCTGGCGTATCGTTGCCGGTCAGCGTTGCTGTCCATTCATCCCGGGCTTCGGCGCCCAGCGACTGGCGGACCAGGTTGCGCGCTTTGGCCAGCCACACCGGTTCTATGGGTGTCATTTGTTCCGCCAGGAATTTCTCTGATGGCAGCGCCAGCAAGCGCGCGCGATAACCGGCATCCAGGCCCGGATCACGCAGGTTGTGGCGCCAAGTTTCCACCAGGGCGTTATCCGGCGTACCTTGCCGATCATGCTTGAGGTCATCGGCAATGCGAAGAATCTCTCTTGCTGCGAGCGCCTGGCCGGCTTCCCAGCGAGCAAACGGATTCGGATCGGACTGGCTCAATACAACCAACTCTTCGGTGGTCCAAGGATAGTCGACGACAATGGGCGCTGAAAAATTGCGCAACAGGGAGGGTACGGGTTTGTCGGCAATATCGACAAATGTCCAGGACTGTGTTTCTTGAGTCAGTTCAAGCAGGCAACTGTGGTCATCGCCACCAGCGCCCGAGGTGGGCGCATTTTCAAGTTTCAGGGCGAGCGGCTGGCCGTCCGCGGTCAGCAGGCCCATGGCAAAGGGAATATGGAAGGGTTGCTTGACGAAGCCTTCGCGGATTTTCTCAACGCCAACCGGCGGCGTATGCTGGGAAAGCGTCAGCGTGGCGCGCTGGCTGGCGGCATCGTGGGTCAGGCCGACCTTGACGCGAGGTGTGCCCGCTTGCGAGTACCAGCGTCGAAAGACCGAGAAATCCTGTCCGGGATGACGCTTGCGATAGATGTATTCCATGGCATTGACAAAATCATCGCAGGTGACTGCCTGGCCATCGTGCCTGCGGAAATATTCGTCCATGCCGTCGCGAAAGCCGGCCTCGCCCAACAGCGTGTGCTGCATGCGGATGACCTCGGCGCCTTTCTCGTAGACGGTCGCCGTATAGAAGTTGCCGATGGATTCGTAGCTGTCGGGCCGGATCGGATGCGCCATAGGGCCGGCATCTTCGGGAAACTGGCTGGCGCGCAGCACGCTGACATCGTCAATGCGCTTGACCGCGCGGGCACTGGCTGCCGCCTGCGCGTCAAGCCCGGCGGCCATCATGTCGGCGGTAAACTCCTGGTCCCGGAAGACGGTCAGACCCTCCTTCAGGCTCAATTGGAACCAGTCGCGGCAGGTTACCCGGTTGCCGGTCCAGTTGTGAAAGTATTCATGGCCGATGACGGCCTCGATAGCCGAAAAATTGGCGTCTGTCGCGGTTTCCGGGTCGGCAAGCACATAGCCGGAATTGAAAATATTCAGGCCCTTGTTTTCCATCGCGCCCATATTGAAGTCGCGTACGGCGACAATCATGAAGCGATCGAGATCCAGTTCCAGGCCAAAGCGCTTTTCGTCCCAGGCTAGGGATCGTTCCAGCGAGGCAAGGGCCCACTCGGTTTTGTCACGGCTACCTTTGTCGCTATAAATTTGCAATAGCACGTCGCGTCCGTTACGGGTCCTGACGGTATTCTCCCTGATATCAAAATCGCCGGCAACAAGCGCAAATAGGTAGCTGGGCTTGTGGAACGGGTCCTGCCACACGACCTCGTGCCTGCCGTCGGGCAGGTCTCGCGCCGATTGCAGATTGCCGTTTGACAGGAGATAGGGGTATGCCGTCTTGTCCGCCGTAATCGTGACGGTGTACACGCTCATGACATCCGGCCTGTCGGGGAAATAGGTAATGCGTCGAAAGCCTTCGGCTTCGCACTGTGTGAAGAAACCGCTACCGGATTTGTACAGTCCCATGAATAGCGAGTTGGCGGCGGGGTCCAGCGTGGTCTGGATGCGCACTTCAAAGGCACCCGAGCGTGCCGGGATCACCAGTTTGTCACCATCCAGCTGATAGGCGGAGGTATCCAGTTGCCGGCCATCCAACTGTATCCAATCCAGCGAAATGTCCTCGGCGTCAAGCACCAGATCGGCGGGCTGGTCGGTCTTGGCGACAAAGTTGAGTCTGGAGGTGACGATGCTGCGGTTTTCGTCCAACTGGAAGTCCAGCGCGACTTTCTCTAGCGTGAACGGATACGGTTGATAATTCTGGCGGTAAACAGTCTGGCTGTCTTCTTTGGTTTGTTCTGTTGGCATGATTCGGTCACTGTGTTGCTGTTGGACGACGTGATTTTCGTTCCCGGAAAGGGCGCGTTCACTTGAAAAAATGCGATTCGGTTATATTTTGCTAATTATAGAGGCTCCCCCTGAATTGGAACCTTAAAAGCAGATTTATGTCAAAATGAAATAGGACTAATGCCATGCGTGGGAGATCGGCGTCGGAAGACGCGTCGATCCGATGACCGGTTTTGTAGGAGATTGATCAATGCGTGATTCGCAAATGCCCCGGTTTGTCAGGGCAGGGTTGCTCGGTGTGCTTGTCCTGACCCTGGCCGCCTGCGCCTCGAACCGCGAATTCACAACGCAGGTGACATCGTTCCAGCAGTGGCCCGCCGATGCGACAGGCGCCCGTTACCGGTTTGACCGTCAGGATGGCCGCAATCTTGAGCAGCAGACCTATGTCGGGTTTGTCCGCAATAATATGTTCCGCACGGGCCTGATCGAAGCGCTGGGACGGGAAAGCGCCCGGTTCGACGTCGGATTCAGCATCGGCGCCGAACAGCGACAGCAGTTGGTGCAGCGCGAAACCGGCAATTACGATCTGTACCCGACCTTCGGGTTCGGGATGGGGTTTCCGCATGGATATTATGGCAACCCTTTCTTCAGCAATGTCGGGATCGCCATGGCGCCGCGCTATGAAATGGTTCCCGTTCCCTATCAGCGCTACAGCCTGACCGTTTCTATTCGCGATCGGCAGCGAAATGGCGCCGAAGTGTACCGCGCCACGGCACTGGGTGATTCCCGCGAACGCTCGCTGCCCGAAATCATGCCTTATCTGGCGGCGTCCGTCTTTGATGGATTCCCTGGCAACAACGGGCAAGTCCGCAAGGTCGAGTTCGAGCGCCAGAAGGCGGGGTCGGGCATGGCTCCTGTTACAGTCAAAAAACCTTAAAAGTATTTACATGAAACCTATTGATTCCGATATCTATTCTCTGGCAACTGCAAAGTCCCTCCTGCTGGACCCCTGGGGGCTGGACGAGAGCCACATGGCGCGGGCGCTAGCCGATATCTTTACCCACAAGGTCGACTACGCCGACCTTTATTTCCAGTACACGCGCAGCGAAAGCTGGAGTCTGGAAGAGGGGATCGTGAAGACGGGCAGCTTTTCCATCTCGCAGGGAGTCGGGGTGCGTGCCCTGGCCGGCGAAAAAACCGCGTTTGCCTATTCAGACAAGCTGTCTCCGGAAGCCTTGCTCGAGTCTGCCAGTACAGTCAAGGCGATCGCAAGGCGCGGTGAAGGCCGCATGAAGGTTGTCACGGATCATGGGCGTGCGCCGCATGACCTATATGGCCGGGATGATCCGATTGCCAGCATGCCGGCCACCGAAAAAGTGGCATTGCTGGAGCGTGTCGAAAAAATGGCCAGGGCCAGTGATCCGCATGTGATCCAGGTCATGGCCGGCCTGGGGGCGGAATATGATGTCGTGATGATCGTGGGCAGCGACGGGCGGTTGGCGGCGGATATCCGCCCTCTGGTACGACTATCGGTTACCGTCATCGCCGAAAGAAAGGGGCGCCGGGAGATGGGCCATGGCGGCGGCGGCGGGCGTCTTGGCCTCAATTATTTCTCCGATGCACTGATTAAGGAGTATGTCGACAAGGCGGTGCATGAGGCCATGACGAACCTGGAGGCCAAGGATGCGCCGGCGGGCGAAATGACGGTTGTGCTGGGCGCCGGCTGGCCTGGCATCCTGTTGCACGAGGCGGTTGGCCATGGCCTGGAGGGCGATTTCAACCGTAAGGGTTCCAGTATCTTTTCCGGCCGGATCGGCGAGCAGGTCGCCTCCAAAGGGGTTACGGTGATCGACGACGGCACCATCAAGGATCGGCGCGGTTCGCTCAATGTGGATGACGAAGGCAATCCGACCCAGCGCAACGTGCTGATCGAGGATGGTGTCCTGCGTGGTTATATGCAGGATTCGCTGAATGCCCGGTTGATGAAGACCAAGGTTACCGGCAACGGTCGGCGTGAGTCGTATGCCCATTTGCCCATGCCACGCATGACCAATACATTTATGCTGGGCGGTGATCATGACCCCGCGGAAATTGTCAGTTCGGTCAAGAAAGGCTTGTACGCGGTCAATTTCGGCGGCGGGCAGGTAGATATTACCAGCGGCAAGTTCGTATTCTCGGCTTCCGAGGCCTACATGATAGAAAACGGACGCGTTACCTACCCGGTCAAGGGGGCGACGCTGATCGGCAACGGTCCCGATGCCATGAACCGCGTATCCATGATCGGCAATGACCTGGCGCTCGATTCGGGCGTAGGCACCTGCGGCAAGGAAGGGCAGAGCGTGCCGGTAGGGGTCGGCATGCCGACGTTGCGAATGGAAGGCCTGACCGTTGGCGGCACTGCCTGAATAGGCGCTTGAGCGCCGGTTGTGGTGGAAGATGCACAGTCAGATCATTTTTTTTGCGATTCTGACGGCCCGGGTTCACCAAAAAGCCAAACCTGTGCTAGGATTATTCACATGAAACAAGTCAGCAACGTATTTTTCTTCTTTTATTTTGCATTTTCGACGCGATAGGCGGAGGAAAGGACGTTGCGTACTTAGCGAAAGCACCAAGAAGCTACAAAACATCGAAGGCCGCCAGATTCCCTGGTGGCCTTTTTTGTTTTGGGCGATGGGTGCGAGCCAACCGGATTCAATCATTTAGTTTATTACTTAACGTTTAGCCTGGAGTTTTCCGTGTCCTACAATACCGATGATTTGCGAATTAGAGAGATCAAAGAACTTAGCCCGCCATCGCATCTGATGAGAGAGTTCACCTGTTCAAGTCAGGTGTCCGGCCTGGTCCACGATACCCGTGAGGCCATTCACCGCATTTTGCGCGCGCGCGATGACCGGCTGGTCGTTATTATCGGACCCTGCTCCATCCACGATCCGAAGGCGGCACGCGAATACGTAACCCGGCTCAAAGAACAACGCGAGCGCTACAAGGATGATCTGGAAGTGATCATGCGCGTCTATTTCGAAAAGCCGCGCACCACGGTGGGATGGAAAGGGTTGATCAACGATCCTGATCTGGATGGCAGCTTCAATATCAATAAAGGCGTGCGACTGGCCCGGCAATTGCTGCTCGAGGTCAATGAGCAAGGGGTGCCGGCCGGTTGCGAGTTTCTCGATATGATCACGCCGCAATATATCGCCGACCTCGTGTCATGGGGGGCAATTGGCGCGCGCACCACCGAGAGCCAGGTTCACCGAGAACTGGCCTCGGGCTTGTCCTGCCCCGTGGGGTTCAAGAACGGAACAGACGGAAATATCAAGATCGCGATCGACGCCATTAACGCGGCTTCCCAGCCGCATCATTTTCTGTCGGTGACCAAGGGTGGGCACTCGGCCATCGTGTCAACCGTTGGTAATGACGATTGTCATGTCATCCTGCGCGGCGGCAAGGAGCCAAACTATGACGCGGACAATATCAATCGCATGTCTGAGCAGCTTACCAAGGCCGGTCTCAATGCCCGCATCATGGTGGACGCCAGTCATGCCAATAGCAATAAAAAATACGAGAATCAGCCGCGGGTCATCGATGAGGTATCGCAGCAGATCGAAACCGGCGATCATCGCATTTTCGGGGTGATGGTTGAAAGCCACCTGGTGGCGGGGCGTCAGGACCTCAAGGAAGGCGTGGAACTGACCTACGGGCAAAGCATCACCGACGGCTGCATCGGCTGGGAAGACTCCGTGGCGGTGCTGGATCGGCTGGCGGCGGCGGTGCGCAAGCGTCGCGAGCAAAAGACTGACATCAACACCTGAAATCGCGGTATAACCAGAGCCTGACAGCCTCGCCAGCGGTAATGACAAAGGGGCATTATATGCCCATTTGTCATTTATCTTTATTGTCATTGTGAATAATGATTAGGGTAATTCACGCTTCCGTAATTGGCTGAGCACGGTATACTTCAAGGTTTATACTGGTCGTCGAAAAGGGTAGGAGTCATGAACGTCAGTGCCGTGCTGCAGGAAGCACCGCGAGAAGCCAGCGAAACCGATTTTTCAGCGCTCATCGCCGAGTTGCTGCGCGGTTTGCCGCCGCATTGCGTGTTGTCCCGGCTAGAAGAAAAGAAGCCGTTCGAATGCGACGGTCTTACGCTTTTCAAGGAAATCCCCGCGGTCGTTGCATTGCCGGAAAACGAAGCGCAGATCATCCATGTGTTGCGAACCTGCAAGAAGTTGGGCGTGCCCGTGGTGCCCCGCGGCGCCGGCACCGGTTTGTCAGGCGGTGCGACGCCTCATGCCCAGGGTGTGCTGCTGGGCGTCTCGAAGCTCAATCGCATCAAGCATATCGACCCGCAGGCGGCAACGGCGATCGTGGAGCCGGGCGTGCGCAACTTGGCGGTTTCCGAGGCGGCGGCGGCCCATGGCCTGTACTATGCGCCAGACCCATCGAGCCAGATTGCCTGTTCCATCGGCGGCAATATCGCCGAGAATGCAGGTGGTGTGCATTGCCTCAAATATGGCCTGACGGTACATAACGTTATCCGCTTGCGCATCGTGACCATTGACGGAGACATCATCGAGCTGGGCGCGGATGCGCCAGATGCGCCGGGCCTCAATCTGTTGCAGGCATTCATCGGTTCCGAAGGCATGCTTGGCATCGTTACCGAAGTCAAGGTCAAGCTTATTCCCAAGCCGCAGGTCGCGCGCGTCGTCATGGCAAGCTTTGCCTCGGTCGAGGATGCGGGGGAGGCGGTAAAAAATATCATTGCGTCGGGGATCATTCCTGCCGGTCTTGAGATGATGGACAAGCGTGCGACCCATATGGTCGAGCCGTTCGTGAAGGCTGGTTATGACCTTGAGGCAGAAGCCATTCTGCTGTGCGAATCCGACGGCACGCCGGAAGAGGTCGAGGACGAGATCGTACGCATGGAAAAGGTCTTTGTCGCTTGCGGGTCCACGCGCTGCCAGATTTCGCAATCGGAACAGGAACGCCTGCGTTTCTGGGCCGGGCGCAAGAACGCTTTTCCCGCCGCAGGGCGGGTGTCCCCTGACTACTACTGCATGGATGGCACCATCCCGAAAAACCAGCTCGCGCATGTGCTCAGCGAAATGGTCAGGATGGAAGAGAAATACCAATTGCGTTGCGCCAACGTGTTCCACGCGGGCGACGGCAATCTGCACCCGCTTATCCTGTTTGATGCCAATGATCCTGATTCGGTGCGCCGGGCCGAAGACTTCGGCGCGGACATCCTGGAATTGTGCATCCGGGTCGGCGGCACGGTGACTGGAGAGCATGGCGTGGGCCTGGAAAAGATAAACCAGATGTGTTCGCAATTTACGCGGGAAGAGCTGGACGCGTTCTCCGCGCTCAAAAAGGCCTTTGATCCGGACATGCTTCTGAACCCGACCAAGCAGATTCCCACGCTCAATCGCTGTGCGGAATATGGTCGCATGCACGTGCATGGCGGCCAGATCGCTTTCCCCGATATCGAACGTTTTTAATTACATATGAAATTTATCAAAGAGGATTTTGCGGAGCAGATCGCGGCGGCCGTGGCAGGGCGCAGGCAGATCGTCATTCGCGGGAGCGGCAGCAAAGCGTTCTATGGGAATGCACCGGCGCCGAATCGCCAAGAGCCATTGGTCGAGCTGGACGTCACCCCCTATGCCGGCATCAGCAGCTATGAGCCTTCTGAACTGGTCATGACGGCCCGCTGTGGCACGACCTTGCGCGAGATCGAAGCGGTGCTCGCCGAGCAAGGCCAGCGCCTGGCCTGGGAACCGCCGCATTTCGGCGACAACGCGACCATTGGCGGCGCCATCGCTACCGGGCTCGCGGGGCCCGGGCGCATGGCGGCAGGCAGCGCGAGCGACTTTGTCCTGGGCGCCAAGCTCATGAACAGTGAAGGCCAGGAACTCAGTTTCGGCGGCACCGTCATGAAAAATGTCGCCGGGTTCGACATGTCCCGCTTGCTGACCGGCTCCATGGGCATCTTCGGTCCGATTCTGGAGATCTCATTCAAGGTTTTGCCCAAGCCAATGGCAGAGATCACGCTGGCGCGCGCCTGTACGCAACAGGAGGCCTTCGACGGTTTTCGCAATTGGCATGCGCGAGCGCTCGGCATCAGCGCGACCGCCTGGATTCCAGATGGCGACGCCGTGCAGGGCATGCTGTATGTCCGTTTGTCTGGCGCCGAGCCAGCAGTAAGGCAGGCGCGGGACGTCGTGGGCGGCGAGCGCCTGGACGACGCCAGGGCAGCCGCGCTCTGGTTGTCGCTCAAGGAACAAACGCATCCGTTTTTCGCGGGTACGCTCTGGCGGGTGGCGGTGCCGCCCCTGGCCGAGAGCGTCAACGAGAGCGTGCCACTGTTGGAATGGGGGGGCGCGCAGCGCTGGCTGCGTGCCGTCAGCGACGTGACCAATATCCGCCATGCCGCAGCACAGCGCGGGGGGCATGCGACCCTGTTCCGGGTCGGCCCCGATGCCGCCGCGCCGGCCGATGGCGTGTTCCAGCCGATCAGCGAAGGCATTTTGGGTATAACCCGACGGTTGAAAAATAATCTTGATCCACTGGGTACTTTTTACTCGGGCCGGTTAATCAGAAACATTTAAATTTTTAAGTACCATGCAGACCAATCTGGCCGACTGGGCAAAAAACAGCAGTTATGGGGAAGAAGTCGATGCGATCCTGCGCAAATGCGTGCATTGCGGCTTTTGTTCGGCAACCTGCCCGAGCTACCAGATCCTTGGGGATGAGCGCGATAGCCCGCGAGGCCGTATTTACCTGATCAAGGAAATCGTCGAAGGCAAGGCGCCGACCAGTATTACCCAGAAACACCTGGACCAATGCCTGACCTGCCATAACTGTGAAACTACCTGTCCTTCTGGCGTGCAATATGGGCATTTGGTCGATATCGGCAGGGAATTGGTCGCCGAGCGCGTTCCGCGCACACCATTGGATCGGCTGCGCCGCAATTTGCTCGCGCACGGCCTGAATTCCCCGCTGTTCGCGCCCGCCGTCAAATTGGGACGCATGTTGCGCGCTTTCATGCCCGGGACATTGGCCGCCAAATTACCGGAAACCCGTCCTGCCGGCAAGCTGCCGGCTGTCAAGCACGGCAGGCGCATGCTGGTGCCGCTTGGCTGCGTGCAACCCGCGCTCATGCCATCCATCGATGCGGCAACCATCCGTGTTCTGGATGCGCTGGAGATTTCCGCCGTGGACGTCAGTCAGCACACCTGTTGCGGCGCCGTCAATTTCCACCTGGACAAGGTGCCCAATAGTGTTGCGCAAATGAAGCGCAATATCGACAGCTGGGTCCCGTTGCTGCAGTCCGGGGAAGTGGAGGCCGTGATCATGAACGCATCGGGTTGCGGGGCATTCGTCAAGGAATACCCGTTTTATCTGCGCAATGAACCGGAATACCAGGAGAAAGCCCGTTATCTGGTTGAGCATGTCAAGGATATTGCAGAGGTAGTGGCGCCCGAGGCAGCACGGCTCAGGAAGCAGTTGCAGGGAAAACTGCCAGCGGCCGCCTTCCATCCTCCCTGCACGCTTCAGCATTGGCAGGGGTTACGGCCCCTGACCGAATCCCTTTTGGGCGACTTGGGGTTCGATCTGAAAGCTTTCGGCGAGGCGAATCTTTGCTGTGGTTCCGCGGGAACCTATTCGGTCCTGCAGCCGGAAATCGCCAAAGGCCTGAGGGATCGCAAGTTGGCCGCTATCGAGCCAACCTCGCCTGAGGTGATCATTACGTCCAATATGGGCTGTATGACGCATCTGCAAAGTGGTACGGCGATACCGGTAAGACACTGGGTCGAGGTCGTGGACGGCGCCCTGGGCGCCGGAAATTGAGCTTGCGCGCACCATAAACGGCGAAATCGGCTGGATTTCCCCCAGAGACTGGCTGGGGCGGTAAAATATCGCCCATGAATTCGCAATCTGTAAAACCTCGTGTTGTCGTAGGCATGTCCGGCGGTGTCGACTCGTCGGTGAGCGCCTGGCTGCTCAAAGAGCAAGGTTATGATGTCGTCGGTCTTTTCATGAAAAACTGGGAAGATGACGATGATTCGGAATACTGCTCCACGCGCCAGGATTGGCTTGACGCGGCCAGCGTGGCCGATCTGGTTGGCGTCGATATCGAAGCCGTTAATTTTTCCGCCGACTACAAGGACCGGGTCTTTTCCGAGTTCCTGCGAGAGTACTCCGCAGGAAGGACCCCCAACCCAGACGTGCTGTGCAACGCCGAGATCAAGTTCAAGGCGTTTCTTGACCATGCCCTTACGCTTGGCGCCGACTATATCGCGACCGGACATTACGCCCGCGTTCGGGCGGTCCAGCGCAATGGCGCCACCGAGTACGAGTTGCTCAAAGGGCTGGATGCCAGCAAGGACCAAAGCTATTTTCTACACCGACTGAATCAGGCTCAGTTGTCCAAGGCCATGTTTCCGTTGGGGGAGATGGACAAGACCGAGGTCCGGCGCATCGCGCACAAGCTGGGCCTGCCGAACGCCGCAAAAAAAGACTCCACAGGAATATGCTTCATCGGGGAACGTCCGTTTCGCGAGTTTCTCAATCGCTATCTGCCGACCAATCCCGGTCCTATCCTGACCGATGATGGTGAACAGGTAGGGCAACACCATGGGCTGGCATTTTATACGCTGGGTCAGCGCAAAGGGCTGGGCATCGGTGGTGTTAAAGGGCGCCAGAACGACGAAGGCGTGGCCGATGCCTGGTACGTCGCGCGCAAGGATCTCAAGAATAACGTGCTCTATGTCGTATCTGGCCATGATCATCCATGGCTGCTACAACAGGAAGTGCTTGCCCAGGATGTCAGTTGGGTGGCCGGTTATCGTCCCGCCGCGGGCCATTATGGCGCCAAGACACGCTATCGCCAGGCCGATGCCGGTTGCGAACTGGTCGCCGACGAGGCCGATGACCTGCGCCTGCGTTTTGATCAGGCACAATGGGCAGTGACGCCAGGCCAGTCCAGTGTATTGTATGACGGCGATGTTTGCCTGGGCGGAGGCATTATCACCCGCTAGGCCAGACCCTGCCGGCGCAGGTGCCGCCTGCTGATTTCGTCGTTTTTTATTTTCCTCTCCTTCTACTTTTATTATGAATCTTTCCGACACGATTACCTCGCTCAATGCATTATCTCCTCTGGATGGACGCTATGCATCCCGGGGCATGGCCCTTCGCCCTTATCTTTCTGAAGCCGGATTCATGGCGCATCGTGTCGAGGTTGAAGTGTCCTGGCTGATCGCGCTCTCCAAAGCGGGGCTGGCTGAATTGCCGAAATTCTCCGAGCTGGCCGAGCAGACGCTGCGCAGCTGGGTGGCCTCGTTCAGCGAACAGGACGCGCAACGCATCAAAGATATTGAAAAGAAAACCAATCACGACGTCAAGGCGGTAGAGTACTGGCTGAAAGAGAAGGCGGCGGATAACGCTGAATTGTCAGCGGCCACCGAGTTTATCCATTTTGCCTGCACTTCCGAGGACATTAATAATACCTCGCATGCCCTAATGCTCAGCCGCGCCCGTGATAAGGTGATTTTGCCGGCCTTGCAAGGTTTGCTGGATACACTCAAGGGCTATGCGCGCGATTATGCCGCGCAGCCATTATTGGCGCGAACGCATGGCCAGCCGGCAAGTCCGACCACAATGGGCAAGGAATTCGCCAATGTGGCAGCTCGTTTGGAAACGGCGATCGCCAATATCAAGGCAGTGACGCCATTGGCCAAGCTCAATGGCGCGACCGGCAACTACAACGCCCATTATTCGGCCTATCCTGAGTTGGACTGGCCGGCGTTGAGCAAAGCGGTGTTGTCCGAACTATCGCTGACGCAGAATCCCTATACGATTCAAATCGAGCCGCACGACTGGATGGCCGCTCTGTTCGATGCCATTGCGCGCACCAACACTATTTTGCTGGATTTGAACCGCGATATCTGGGGCTACATTGCGCTGGGCTATTTCAAACAGAAGTTGCGGGAAGGGGAAGTGGGGTCCTCTACCATGCCGCATAAGGTCAATCCCATTGATTTCGAGAACTCCGAAGGCAATATCGGCCTGGCCAACGCCATGCTCAAGCATTTATCTGAAAAGCTGCCGGTTTCGCGCTGGCAGCGGGACCTGACCGATTCTACGGTTTTGCGCAATTTGGGCGTGGCCCTGGGTTACTGCATGGTGTCCTGGGATTCTTGCGCCAAAGGTCTGGGCAAGCTTGAGCTGAATCCGCAGGCGATTGATCGCGATATCGATCAATGCTGGGAGGTCCTGGCTGAACCGGTGCAAACCGTAATGCGTCGATTCGGGCTGCCAGAGCCCTATGAGCAATTGAAAGCGCTGACGCGTGGACGCGGCATCACGCAGGAGGCGCTCAGCACTTTCGTACAGGGGCTGGATTTGCCCGAGGAACCCAAAGCCCGGTTGCTGGCAATGACACCGCGCAGCTATATCGGGCTTGCCGCTGAGCTGGCCAATAAAATCTGACGCCGCGCGCGTCGTGTGATTTCGCGGCAGGCCGATCGGCCTGCCGCAATCGCATTCAGCCAGTCTTTGCCCGTTGCGCGCGGGTGGCTAAAGGCTGGCTACCTGTGAATTACAGTTTCCTGTCATCTGTTTGCGCTATCATATCCGTTCATCTTTACTTCGGAGCATCAGCATGAAAAAAACGGTATTGCTTGCAACTGCCTGTATGACTTTGCTTTCTGCAACTGTACACGCCGAGTTTCTGAAACCCAAAGAGGCCCAGGACTACAGGCATCACGGCATGGAATTTATTGGCGATACTTTCAAGCGCCTGGGCCATATGGTCAAGGGTGAGCAACCCTACGAGAAGGAGGCGTTCGCCAAATATGCCCAGCAATTGAAAGTCATCGCACCGATGCCGTTTGATGGGTTCTATAAAGGCGCCGAAGGTGGTGACGCCAAAGACGAGGTGTTTTCCGATCCCGAGGGTTTTGCCAAGGCCAAGGATAAAATGCTGGTTGCCGTGGATAAACTGGCCAACGAGGCGCAATCGGGCGATATGGGAAAAATCAAGGTTGCGTTTGGGGGGGTCGGGCAAAGCTGCAAGGCCTGTCACGACAATTATCGCAAAAAAGACTGAAACCGCCGAAGCATGCGGTTGAAGCGAAGACCTTCGCGGCCACCTGGGCGCGAAGGTTTTTTTGCGAACAGCCGGGATAACCCAGACGTTGCATGGCTTGCAATATCCGGGGGAAGGTGAGCGGGTCCCGTTGCGGTGAAAGCACAGATTCGTTTTTTTTGGGAATCAAAGGTAAAAAAATATATCAAAAATGGCTGTGATCGCCTGGCCAGTTGCCGCGTCGATTCACTTGGGTGTTCAACCGAGGGTTGTCAACCAATAGACTAGTGCAATGCACAATAGGAACAGAATCAAGGCCTTGACGCTGGTTCCCAGCGAGTCGTCTGTCTCCACCGAGATGGCCTGGGCAGGCGTCGCGGCGGGCACGGAGCCATGGATCATGGCCGTCACCAGTGGTTTGCGGCGGAACAGGCTGTAATAAAGGATGGCAGCTACATGCAGGATCACAAGTATGATCAGCAGCCATTCGCTCAGATGGTGCCAACTGTTCAACTTTTCACTCAGTGCCGGATACATTGCGCTCAACGGCCCTTCGAACAGGATATCGTCGCTTGCGAACAGTCCGCTGAAGGCTTGAAAACCAAACGCCGCCAGCATGGCGATGACCGACCATGCGCCTAGCGGATTGTGACCCGCCTCCCATTGCGGGGCGCGCAGATAACGCAAGATGTGCGAGGGACCGCGAACGAATTGCCGGAAGCGGGCGTAATGCGGGCCGACGACCCCCCATAACAACCGGAATAGAATCAGGCTTAGCACGGCATACCCGAAGCGCGAGTGCCAGGTCATCCAGTCGATGCCCGTTTCGGAAAGCCAGCCGTCGGTAACGCCCGCTGATTTGATGCAGAGATAGGCCCCTGCGACACAAACGACCAATAACCAATGGAATGTTCTAAGAGGCAGATCCCATATCTTGATGTATTTCATGCGCGATTCCCGGATGGCGGCAAGAGCCGTAATCCGTGGATTCGACTTTACCTTTATTTTAACAATTCCTGTGTCAACGAGCTTAAGTTAGTCTATGATAAGCGAACTATCCAATCAGTTCCAGGTATACAGATTCATGTCGCGTTCAATCAAAGTCGTTCTCGCCCTGACGACCGCTGTCGTATTGGCAGGGTGTTCTTCCACCAAGACCGGAGGCCGGGATTCGTCCATCAGCCACAAGCCCCGAGGCCAGGTCGACAGGATGGTCTACGACGAAGGCGCTTACGCGCTACCGGTAGGGCAACCGACCATGCTGGTTGGGCGCACCTTTATCTATGACAGAATCAATGGCGGCGAACGCAGCGGTTCATACGTCGATGTCGTGCTCAATCCGCTTTCGGACATGAGCACACAGTGGTTCGACGAAGTCTGCCGCGGCGGGCGCGTACTGAAGGGTAAACCGGATCCTCGTTATGCCGCCAGGGCCTATGCCTCCAAAACCAATTCTTTCGGCCAGTATGCGTTTACCAATGTCCCGTCGGGAGAATATTATCTGACCACGCGTTTGTACTGGATGGACACGAAACCATTTTCTGGTGCGGTGCAATACGGGGGGTTATTGGCGAAGAAAGTCCGCCTGGTTCCGGGAACCAATACCATCAACCTGTCCGACAGTGATAAGTGCCGCGGCTATTACCACTGATTTTCAGCCATTGATGCCGTATTGTGCGTTATGTTAGATGCTGCTTTTTTAGTTTGCGGGAGGCTATCCGTTCACATTTTGCAATGAAATGCACACTTATAAATGATTAAATACGGCAAGTTTGCATGTCCGTGTTGTTGAGATTTTTTTTATCTTTATCTAAAAAGGCAATTTATGAAACTAACAACAATCTTTACGGTTGCCGCAGTGGCGGCGTCTCTGGCTGGTTGTGGCGTATTTGAACAGAAAGATACAAACGGTACGGTGCCCGCTAGCGAGGCGCGTCCGGGCAGCACTTCTGCTGGCGTGCAGAAGCAGGGATCGGGAAATCTGGAAATCTATGTCGGCTCGACCCAGGCACCCACCACCAAATCCAGCAAGCGTACCAAGACAACAGCGAAAACCGTGCCACTGCAGGCTGGCAACCAGACCTATATTGCAACCGGTCCCATTCTGACTGGCGTTGATGTGAAAAAGGTTTTCGTCACGAAGGCGGGTGATCGTCCAGCGCTGGGCTTGCGCTTGTCACCAGAAGGCGCGCGCAAGCTTGCCGTGGAAATCAATGGCAAGGCGAGCAAAGGCAAAACCATTTTGGCAAGCCTGAACGATTCCGTATTTTCCACCACCACCGCGTCACCGGGGGCGGTCGACGATGGGGTCTTGCTGATGCCGATGGCGACGTTGCAAAATGCCAAAGACGCAGCCGATATCATTCGCGGTACCAAATAAGGAAGATTGGCGACGCGAAGCGGATTTTTACGTCTGCTACAGATTTTGCTCATGTCGATCATTAACAATTGCTCATTGTTTTTTATCTAAATCTGTTGTAACGTAAAAGGACAGCTTTAAGCGAAGTTGTTCTCAAAACTGGTTTAAATTAGGAAATACTATGAAATTATCCAGAAAAGTTGCGTTGGTTGTGCTTCCCCTTGCCGCATTATTGGCCGGGTGCAACACAATGAATACAGGCTCTCAGGGTACGGGGTCTACAGCTCAGGTTCCTGCGGCTCAGGGCACTCCGGTCGACGTTTTCTTGGCTTCAGACAAAGTCATCAAAGCCTATCGTCCAGTTAAGCTCAATGAGAAACAGACCATTTACGTCAGCAAAAAGCCACTGCTTACCCGGGCTAATCTGACCAGCGTCGATCGTGTCCGTGACAGCCAAGGCCGCTCTTTTGTCAAGCTGTCATTGAACCAGGCCGGCGTTGCGGCACTTAATGCAGCACCTAAAGAGCAGGGTTATGCAACAACTGTCGGCGGCCAACTGGCTTCCCTGACGGGTATCCGCCAAAATAACGATTTTCTCTTCATGGTCCGCGACGATCAGGTCGCTGGTTCTGTCGTAGAAGCCATTGCGCCTTCTACCGCAGCCAAATAAGAGAGACAGATAGCGAATATCCTTCATATCTGCGTATCGTGAAAACCTCGCCTGCGGGCGGGGTTTTTTTACGGCTTGAAAGTATGCAGACGGGGTTTACAGCGCAAATCGGATTATGATGATTCGTCGCAAAAGAGATACAAAAGAGAAACATGATGCCGCAATTTTTTCCCATTCGTTTCCTGGCTTTTTTTCTAGTCATTCTATTGACAATCCTGTTTTTTGGCCTAAGCGTCTCGGCGGGTCCAGGCTGGCTGATTCCTGCGGTGGCGGGCCTGGGTCTTTGTGCCGTGGGCTGCTATGATTTGCGGCAAACCAAGCATTCGATAAAGCGAAATTATCCCGTGATTGGCAATTTGCGTTTTATCCTGGAATTCATTCGTCCGGAAATGCGCCAATATTTCATTGAAAGCGATAGTGATTCCTTGCCTTTTTCACGCGCCCAGCGCTCCATCGTCTACCAGCGGGCAAAGAGGCAAATCGATAAACGGCCATTCGGGACAATCGAGAATGTTTACGGTGATGCTTATGAATGGGTCAATCATTCCATGATGCCCAGCCATATTCCCAACCGCCATTTTAGGACCACTGTAGGCGGTGCTGCGTGTACTCAGCCTTATGCGCTATCGATTTTCAATATTTCGGCAATGAGTTTTGGCGCCCTATCGGCCAATGCGATCCGGGCTCTGAACCGCGGCGCCAAAGAGGGGCAGTTTGCGCACGACACAGGTGAAGGCGGAATCAGTCAATATCATCTGGAGGCAGGGGGGGATTTAATCTGGAATATCGGGTCGGGGTACTTTGGCTGCCGGGACGAGAATGGCCGTTTCTCGGAGAGCAGGTTCGTACAGAAGGCGACGCTGCCCAACGTCAAAATGATTGAAATCAAGCTCTCCCAAGGCGCCAAACCCGGTCACGGCGGTATTCTACCCGGAGCAAAGGTGACGCCGGAGATAGCCGAAGTCCGGGGCGTGACGCCCGGCGCCGATTGCGATTCGCCCGCAGCGCATTCAGCGTTCAGAACACCCGTGGAGCTTATGCAATTTGTCGCGCGTTTACGCACGCTGTCTGGTGGCAAGCCAGTGGGGTTCAAGCTTTGTATCGGTCATCCGTGGGAATGGTTCGCCATCGTCAAAGCCATGCTGGAAACCGATATCACGCCAGATTTCATTGTGGTCGACGGTTCGGAGGGCGGGACGGGAGCCGCCCCGGTGGAGTTTGTGGATCACGTTGGTGTGCCGCTGAAAGAAGCGTTACGGCTGGTGCATAATACGCTGGTCGGCGCGGCCTTACGCGAGCGCGTGAAAATCGGCGCATCGGGCAAAATCATTTCTGCCTTTGATATGCTGCGCACGCTGGCGCTTGGCGCGGATTGGTGCAATAGCGCCCGCGGGTTCATGTTTTCGGTAGGCTGTATCCAGGCGCAGGCATGCCATACCGATAAATGCCCGTCCGGCGTCGCGACGCAAGACCTTGGCCGACAACGCGCCCTGGTTGTGCCAGACAAGGCGGAGCGGGTCAGGAATTTCCATCATAATTCGCTGGATGCCTTGGGCGAGCTGCTGCAGGCGGCAGGCTTGACACACCCCGAACAATTGCGCGCTCACCATGTTGTGCGTCGTATCTCCAGCGCAGAGGTCAAGTTACTGTCGGCCATTTACCCCGAGTTGGAAAAAGGGGACTTGCTTGCCGGAAACTACCGCTTAAAGATTTTTGAAATTTGCTGGCCGCTGGCGCAAGCGCATTCTTTCGAGCCGTCGCGGTCCGTTGCAGGGGTGGCTGAAGAAATCAATCGAAGCTATCAGAGTGGAGCCAGATCGGTATTTTCCCCGGCCAGTTAATGAACTGTTGAGCCGTGATAAAAAACCCGCTATTGAAAATAGCGGGTCTTTGGCTGTTCCATGAGCGCCAAGCTGTGAAACCACCAATATGAAGGCAGCCTGGCTGGGCTAGTTATTGCGCGGCCGGTGTCGCCGGTGCGCCACCGTTGTCTTTACTGAGTCGCTGGCAATTGGCTTCAAATTCCTTCAGGAAGCGCGCTTTGTCGGCGATCTTCTCTTTGGGCGTTGTCCATAGCAGGTTGACAAAATCGATGAACGAGGCAACACGTTCGTCCGGTATCGACTCATTGTTGCTGATGGCTTCGTTTGCCTGTTCCTGGCTCTCTCCCTTGACCCGCATGTCATAAAGATCGGCGATGACTTTGGTCGCATCGGTGCAGGTCAGGGTGGAGGGGGCGGAATCATTGCTGGCATCTTCACCCTGGGCATTCTGGTACGGGTCTTCCTGCTTGGTGGGTGGAGCAGGTTGAGGTGGAGGCTGATGCATTTCCGAAGCTTGTGGCGCCTCGATGTCATCGTCATTAAAGAGAGTTGTCTCGACCACTTTCCAGGCGCCGAAGGCGAGAGCCGCCGCGACTGCCAGCAAAATGAGCAACTTGATTAACGCTTTCATGTATATCCTTACGCATTTGAGCGGCAAACAATACCGCTCCCGGCTTTTCGACGAATCAATATACTATAACTTATTTCCCGGGACCAGAGAATCGGTAATTGATCGACATATTTAAGCGGTGGCGAGCCAGCGGGGAATTTGGGTCCGGATCGAATTTGTCACAAATGAAAATTTTTGTAGGAGCCCATCCAGTATCAATGGGAAGCATTTTTCAGCACGGACTGGCAGCGATGATCCTGGAAATCGCCTTCTGATGAGGCGAACATGCCGTGCGTGGCAAACAGCAGAAACTGGGAATCGGACAAGGGGTAGAGGGCCAGGCTGTAATCTGCCAAATCGGCCTGGTTTGCCAGGGTATCGGCAACCATTCTGATCGCGCCGATCTGCTCCAATTGCCGCAGGGTAAGGCTTCTGGCCTGGTAACTGCGGCCGTTGATGCCGCCGGGAACCGCTTGCCACTCGGCCCCGAAGCGCGAGGCCAGACGGTGCAAGCGATCCCTCAGATCAGGCTTGATGCACGAAATATGGATATGCAATTGGTTTTGCGTACGTCCGGAGCGGGAATTCAGCGTAAAGGCGTACTCGCTGGTAGGGATGGAAGCCCCTAGCAATCTATCCATATACCGCCGTTCACGCCAGGCCTGGGCAAAAAAAGGCGTCCGTTTCATCGACAGCAGCTTGGGGTCTTCCAGGCCCGTGATTTTCTCGGTGGGCATGTGTAGATACTGCAGTGGGCCATTTCGATCCTTGAAAATCACATAGCCCTGCTGCAGGTCCACCTTGATGCAAGGCGTGGGGGGCTGCTGTCCCGACTTGAAATGGGGGACGCATTGATCGGCGACAAAGTGCCAAAGCACATCGCCTTTGGCCACCGGCTTGGTTGGCACCGCCGGTTTGGGCGCGGGGACCTGGGTCGGCTGACAAGCGGCAAGGGTGGCTAGCACGATCCCATATATCAGTTGCTGACAGGCTTGTTTGGGCATCCGCATGTGGCAGGCTCTCGGTTACTCCATGGGTTCGCGCATATCGTTGATATAGCCATGGTCGGACCGCATGACCAGCGTGACAAATATCGCATTGGCGATGCCCAGGAACAGGACAATCAGCGGAATTGTACTGTAGGCAATTAACAGTCCCGTGACAATCGAACTGGCAACCAGGAAAATCGCATTCATGATATTGTTGGAAGCAATCATCCGAGATGAGTGCGTTTTGGGCGTTTTCTGCTGGATCAGCACATACAAGGGAACGCTGTACAGCCCCGCGGACATGCTGAGTAGAAACAGGCCCGCAACTAAATGCCAATTCCTGGGAAGAAACAGGAATTCATGCAGGCTGAGCACATGGTTGGTATGCAGATCGTAGGCGGAAAAATACAGGCCGATGGAAAAAATGGTCATGCCGGCAGCGCCGACGGGCACCAGGCGCATCACGTTGATCCCTTTTTTTCCGATCCATCCGCAAAGCACGGAGCCGAAGCCGACGCCAACGGAAAAAACACCCAGCAACAGCGTGGCCACCTGCTCATCGCCGCGCAGAATTTCCTTGGCAAACACCGGGAAAATATTAAGATAAACCGCGCCGAAGAACCACATCCAACTGATCAGCAGAATGCTTTTGAAAACGTGCAGGTCATGAAATGCGAATTTCAAGTTTTCCACGGTGCCGCCTATCGGGTTCCAGTCAAGCTTCAGGTCGGGCGACGAAATGGGTGTGGGCGGCACGAGCGAGGAAAAAAAACGCCCCGCCAGCGCAATGGCGACGCAACTGACAGCGACGAAGTCATATCCGATATGTTCGATCCCCGCCAGAAATCCACCGGCCATATTGCCAAGCAGGATGGCGACAAATGTCCCCATTTCAACCCACCCATTGCCGCTGACCAGTGCACTGCCGTGGTATACCTGTGGGAGGTAGGCAAATTTTACCGGGCCGAAAACGGTCGAATGAATGCCCATGAGCAGTACGCATAGCAACAGGATATAGACTTGCTGGTACACCAGACCGATCGCTGCCAGCAGCATGATCAGAATCTCGGCTGTCTTCACCCATCGCATAAAGCGGGCTTTTTCAAATTTGTCGGACATTTGTCCGCTGACAGCCGACAGCAGCAGAAACGGAATGATAAACAAGCCGTTGATGACGACACCAGCCATTTCCGGCGGCAGCCAACTGACCGAGAGATGGTAGGTCAGCATGATCGTGACGGCAAACTTGAACAGATTATCGTTAGCCGCCCCTGATACTTGCGTCCAGAAATAGGGGGCGAAGCGCCGCTGAAGCATAATATGGGGCAGCGAGTCAGGGGGGGCGGGATCAGCAGGTTTGTGTTCGGCGGGTTGGGTCATAGGAGTCGAAGGCGGTCTGCAGCGAATGCTACAGCAAGGGCAACAGTCGCCACATTAAACCAATTTCCCTGATTATGGTTTGTTGCCGAAGAAATTCGATAAAATGTATCAAAACAATGGCGAAGCTTTCGTCAATCTGTCAAGACTATAGGCTACACTCATGGCACTGAAACAGGTTTTAAGGATCAATATGCGATGGTTGACGGTTGCCTGCTTGATGGTCGCCTGGTTCCCCGCCCATGCCATGGGGTGGAGCGTATCGCCATCCAAAGACCCTGTCGCAGGAACACGACCTGTCGACGCGCAACGCTGTGAAATCGTCCTGGATACATTCAACAAGGAATCGTTGCAAGGCCGGATAGACCCGGCGCAATTGACGGAAATCGTCAGATCGCTGGCTACCCAGCGACGTTTGCCTTCCCAGTTTGTGACGAAAAAACAGGCTCGGGACGCCGGCTGGTCACCCGGGCGCTATTTTGCGGATATCCCGCAATTGCGCGGTAAGTCTATTGGCGGCGATCGCTTTGGCAACATTGAGCGGCGCCTGCCAAAAGGGCAGTGGCAGGAAGCCGATCTGGACTACCGGGGGAAGAAGCGCAATGCCAAGCGATTGGTGTTTGGTGCCGCCGGAGACCGGTACGTCACTGTAGATCACTATGAGACCTTCCACAAGGTGCCCGCATGTCAGTGAAATCATCGAAATCTCGCTCATCCAGAACCGGCAGAAGATCATTGGACAAGGTGCGGATCTGTGAATTGAGCCATATCCATTCAATCGACCAAGTCTATGATCGGCTACAGGAATGCCTGCATCTGCCGCAATATTTTGGCCGCAACCTGGATGCGCTGTACGATAGCCTGAGCACCGAGGTCCGGGGGCCTTTCAAAATTGTCTGGCGCGACCATCCGAACAGTGCCATGGATTTGGGTGAAATCTACTACGAGGGATTGCTCGATATTTTCAGGGCGGTGGCCGACGAGCGGGACGATGTGGAACTGGAGCTGGATTAGCTAAGCACCGGTGGCACCAAGGCAGACAAGAGGGCAAGGCGCGAACGCCTGCCCTTTTTTGCAGGTCAGGCCGAGACAGGACGCTCGATCATGTTTTTATCGGCGGCTGCCGTAAAGAGTACGTCTGTCGAGGAATTCAACGCCGTTTCGCAAGAGTCCTGGATCACGCTGATAATAAAGCCGACAGTCACGACTTTGGCGGCCAGGTCGTTGCTAATGCCGAATAAGCTGCAGGCCATCGGGATCAGCAACAGCGAGCCGCCCGGTACGCCGGAGGCACCGCAGGCGCCGATGGTCGCCAGGATGCTCAGCAGCAATGCGGTGGGAATATCCACCGGAATATCCAAGGTATGCACGGCAGCCATGGTCAAAACCGTAATGGTTACGGCTGCGCCCGCCATATTGATCGTAGCACCCAACGGGATGGAAACCGAGTAGGTGTCCTCATGCAGCCCCAGTTTCTTGCAAAGCATCATGTTGACGGGAATATTGGCCGCCGAACTACGCGTGAAAAAGGCGGTCACGCCGCTTTCGGCCAGGCAGGTGAAAACCAGCGGATACGGATTGCGGCGGATTTTCAAAAATACGATGAGCGGGTTGACGACAAGGGCAATGAACAGCATGCAGCCCACAAGCACCAGGATCAGGCGACCATATGCCATGAGTTCACCCAAGCCTGTCGAGGCAATTGTGACGGCGATCAGGCTGAATATACCGAATGGCGCAAGGCGGATTACCCAGCGCACCACATTGGTTACCGCCGTGGCCGCGTCATCCAGCACGGCCTTGGTGGTCCCCGTGGCTCTGCGCAGGGCAATACCCAGCAATACCGCCCAACTGAGAATACCGATATAGTTGGCATTGAAAATAGCATGCACGGGGTTGTCGATCACACTTAGCACCAGGGAGCGAAGCACTTCGGCGATGCCCGAGGGCGCGGCCTGCTCGACTTGGCTTTCCACCAGCGCCAATGTCGTCGGGAAGGCGAAGCTGGCCAGCACGGCAACCAGGGCAGCGGCAAACGTGCCCAGGACATACAGCAATAATATGGGTTTCATGTAGACTTCAGTGCCGCTTTCGTGCTGGGCAATGGCGGACAGGACAAGCACAAACACCAGTACCGGCGCGACGGCCTTGAGGGCACCGGTAAAGACATTGCCGATCAAGGCGCTGGAGAGCGCCGCCTGCGGGAAAAACAGGCCGAACAAAATACCCAGGAGAAGCCCGATCAAGATCTGCTTCACCAGATTTCCTCGGGCAATCGCTGCGAATAGACGTTGCACAAACATAAATGACTTCCAAAGTACGGCGTTTCTATCCCACCATTGTTGTATCCGGTGTGTCAGTCGCCAGCTTGGCGACTATGGCTTCGCAGGGCGGCCGCAAGCGCGCGGGTAGAAACAGTGATTGAGGGGCCCGGGCGGACAGGCAACATTCCAACCAGGGCGAAAGCGCCATGTTAGCGTTTTTTTATGGGAAATGGGATGGAAATATCGGCTTTGATACGAAAGATGCGCACTTTTGGGGCATGAATATTTGCCATTGTATCGATTTGTTTTCGAACCTGGCCTCGCGTCTTGCGGTCTTATTGCCGGACAACGCTGATCTCGCCATTCGATTCCAAATACGCGTATTTCACTTCGGCAAGGCGATCAATATTCTGGATACGCAATTGTTCCATGATTTCGTCGCGCGTCACGAATT
>JBEBPQ010000033.1:0-35460 GCA_040395835.1 Advenella kashmirensis | reverse complement strand
CGCTTTCGGTACCTGCTCTACAAGGACGTGAACCGACACGCCAACCTCTGCATCGGCTCATCGCGATAAGCTCTCGCACTCCGCGCATGGGCTAGGCCCCGGTTGGCTCCGGCAAGCTCGCCAGCCCGTGCATGACCGGCCGCATGGCCGGATACAGCGCGGCATACAGGTCGAAGAGCCGCTGGTATTGCGCATGCGCCTGTGCCGTTGGTGTCGCCCGGCAACGCAACTGCGTCCAACCCGCTTCCACCTCCTGCTCGGAAACCAGGTTCAAACCAACCGCGCCAAGCAGGGCCGCGCCCATGGCGGCCTCGACCTCTTCCTCGATGGTATAGACGGAATAGCCGGTCACATCGGCAATAATTTGCATCCAGAGATCCGAATTGCCCGCGCCGCCGACCACCACCAGACGCTCGTCAAGACGACTTCGCTTGTCACCCACCGCGATCATGTTGTGCCAAAGGGCAAAGGCGATACCCTCCATCACGGCGCGGTACAGATGCGCGCGGGTATGCGTCAGGCTCAACCCGGCAAATGTGCCACTGGCTCTGGCATCCCAGACCGGGCTGCGCTCGCCCATCAGATAAGGCAGAAACAGCAACCCATTGGCGCCAGGCGCCAGGCGCGCCGCGCGGGCTTCCAGCAATTCATACACCGTGATCCCCTGCGCTTGCGCCTCGTCGCGCTCGGCCTGGCAGAATTGCTCGACAAACCAGTTGACCGCCCCACCCGCCGTGGCCGCGCCCCCGAACACATAACGCTGGGCCAGCCCCTTGTAGACATAGGGCATGCTGATCAGATCGCGCCCGCTATCGGCGTCGGTCTGCAAGTAGCCCCAGCACATGCTGGTTCCCATCATGGCCACATGGTTGCCAGGCGTGCGCACGCCGCCAGCGAATGTCGCCACGGCGGCATCAATGCCACCCAGAACCAGCGGAATGCCTTTGGACAATCCCAGCATGGCCGCCTTGTCTTCGGTAATCATGCCGATCACATCGGTGCTTTCGATCAGCCGCTCGGGCATTTTTGCCGGATCGATGCCGAGCATTTGCATGGCTTGCTCGGACCAGCAATGCGCATGCACGTCATAGACGCCGCCGATGTTGCCGGCAGAGCTATGGTCCACCGCGACAATCCCGGTCAGGTAGCTGGCGATATAGGAGTTGGGCGGCAGGAACCAGGCGGTGTTTTCCCATACCTGGGGCTCGTGGTTTTTGATCCACAAAATTTTGGTGAACCCGTAATAACTGTCGACCCCGTTGCCGGTAATGGCAAAAAGACGCGCCAGATCAACCGTCCTGCGCACCGTCTCGGCTTCTTCGGTCGCGCGCCGATCCATCCAGATCAGGCAGGGGTATAGCGGCTGACAATCGCGATCCACCGGAATTCCGGCGCCCCCATAAAGGCTACTGATGCACAGCCCCGCGATCTGCGCGTCCCCGACGCCTTTTTCCCGGGCCAGCTCGACGCAACGCCGGACGCTTTCCTGGAACGCCTGCAGCCATACCCGGGCATCTTGCTCCGCCCAAAGCGGGCGTGGCGTATCAGGATGGTAGCCCACGCTGGCCTGGGCGATGACTTTACCCTGGGTGCTGGCAATCAGCGCCTTGGTGCTTTGCGTGCCAATATCCACGCCAATAATATATTTTTCCATTGCGATCATCGTATATGTGTCTCGGTTTGCGGGGACGCACCGACACACCCGCCAACCACGGACGCAGTGACAACCCTATCAGGCAAAACCAGCATTGTTATAAAAATAACATTTTTGTTAAAATATTAACAATAATGCCATACATACCCTACAATTGTGCTCTTTCCACGCAGGAGACGCGTCTTGAGCCCCTCTTCCCCCTCTGCAGCCGGGCCGGCCAACCGGCAGCCGATCCGGCGCAACGAAATCATGCCGCTGGACCTGGCGCTGGTTGCCTCGCAACGCGCCAATCTCAGCGCCATTGAGCGCCGTATCGCCACCTTGCCGGGACGGCGCACTGTCAAGAAGGAAGCCCAGGCAGCCTGGTTGCTCAAGGCCGTCAGTTGCATCGATCTGACCACGCTGAATGGTGATGATACACCGGAGCGCGTCCGCCGTCTTTGCGCCAAAGCCATCCAGCCGGTCCGCCAGGATTTGCTGGACGCCATGGACTTCACCCTGCCCCTGACCACCGGCGCTGTCTGCGTCTACCATCGGTATGTCCCGACGGCGGTGCAGGCATTGCAAGGCAGCGACATCCCGGTGGCCGCCGTTTCCACCGGCTTTCCCGCCGGCCTGTCTCCGCATGAAACCAAGCTGCAGGAAATCGCCGCCTCTGTGGCGGCCGGCGCCAGCGAAATCGATATCGTGATCACTCGCGAGCACGTGCTGACCGGCAACTGGACCGCGCTCTACCAGGAAATGCGCGAGTATCGCGAGGCCTGTGGTGACGCCCACGTGAAAGCGATCCTGGCGACCGGGGATATCAAGACCCTGCGCAATGTCGCCAAGGCCTCCATGGTATGCATGATGGCCGGCGCCGATTTCATCAAGACCTCGACGGGCAAGGAAGGGGTCAACGCGACCCTGCCGGTGTCGCTCGTCATGTTGCGTGCGATCCGCGCCTTCCACGAAATCACCGGCTTGCAGGTGGGCTACAAGCCTGCGGGCGGCGTCTCCACGGCCAAGGATGCCATCAATTATCTGATCCTGGTCAACGAAGAACTGGGGCGGCGCTGGCTCGAACCCGACCTGTTCCGTTTCGGGGCATCCAGCCTGCTGGCCGATATCGAACGCCAGCTCGAGCATTTCGTGACCGGCCGATACTCGGCCGCCAACCGCCACCCACTGGGTTAACGCCATGACCGTCAACGATTATTTCACCACCATGCAATACGGCACCGCCCCCGAAAGCGACAGCGCCGCCCGCCAGTGGCTGGCCGCGCACCAAGCCCGATTCACCCATTTCATCGCGGGGGGCTTCACCCAGCCCGCCGACGATGCCGCGACCTTCGATACCTTCGAGCCCGCCACGGGCAAGCGCCTGGCCACGCTGAGCCAGGCCAGCGCCGCCGATGTGGACGCCGCCGTCGACGCCGCCGCCAAATCGCGCAAGGGCTGGCTTGCCATGGGCGGGCATGGCCGCGCCCGACACCTCTACAGTCTGGCCCGGATGCTGCAAAAGCATAGCCGCCTGTTCGCCGTACTGGAATCACTGGACAATGGCAAACCCATCCGGGAATCCCGGGACCTGGATATTCCGCTGGCGGCCCGCCATTTCCTCTATCACGCGGGACTGGCCCAGTTGCAGGATAGCGAGATGCAAGGATGGCAGCCCTACGGCGTTGTCGGCCAGATCATTCCCTGGAATTTCCCCTTGCTCATGCTGGCCTGGAAAGTGGCGCCCGCCCTGGCAACCGGCAACACCGTGGTGCTCAAACCCGCCGAGCTTACCTCGCTGACGGCCCTGCTGTTCGCCGAGCTGGCAGCCCGCACGCTGCCACCGGGCGTGCTCAACGTGGTGACCGGCGACGGCGAAGTCGGCCAGCTTCTGGTCGCCCACCCCGGCGTCGATAAAATCGCCTTCACCGGCTCGACCGAAGTCGGCCGCCTGATCCGCAGCCAGACCGCGGGTTCGGGCAAGGGCCTGACGCTGGAGCTGGGCGGCAAATCCCCATTCATCATCTTTGACGATGCCGATATCGATAGCGCGATCGAAGGCATTGTCGACGCCATCTGGTTCAACCAGGGCCAGGTATGTTGCGCCGGATCGCGCCTGCTGGTCCAGGAAAGCGTGGCCGAACGTGTCCACGACCGCCTGCGGGCACGCATGCAGACGCTGCGCGTCGGCCCGTCCCTGGACAAGAACATCGACATGTCCGCCATCATCGACCCACGCCAACTACAGCGCATCCGAGAACTGGTGCAGCGCGGCGTCGACGCGGGCGCCACCTTGTGGCAGCCATCCGATACCTCCCTGCCGGATACGGGCTCCTACTACCCTCCGACCCTGGTCAGCGGCGTCCAGCCAGCCTCCATCCTGGCCCAGGAGGAAATTTTCGGCCCTGTCCTCGTGAGCATGACCTTCCGCACCCCGGATGAAGCGGTGGAACTGGCCAACAATACGCGCTACGGGCTGGCCGCCAGCGTCTGGAGCGAAAATATCAACCTGGCGCTGGATATCGCACCCAAGCTGCAATGCGGCGTGGTGTGGATCAATGCCGGCAACCTGTTCGATGCCGCCGTCGGCTTTGGCGGCGTGCGTGAATCGGGTTATGGCCGCGAAGGCGGCATGGAAGGCATCTATGAATACCTGAAGCCGGTCAGTTGGGCGCAGGCGCCGGCCTGGAAGGCGCCGAAGCGCATCAGCGTGCCGGCCAAGCCGGCGCCGGTGGAAAACGGCTTCGATATGCCCGGCATCGACCGCACCGCGAAACTCTATATCGGTGGCAAGCAAGTGCGACCGGATGGCGGCGGCAGCATTGCGGTAGCGGGCGCGGACGGCCTTGTCGCCGGTGAAGCGGCCCAGGGCAACCGCAAGGACATCCGCAACGCGGTTGCCGCCGCGCGCAAGGCCGCCAGCTGGTCCGCGGCAACCTCCTACAACCGCTCGCAAGTGCTGTATTTCCTGGCTGAGAACCTGGCCTGCCGCAGTGAGGAATTCACGCAACGGCTGGTCAATCTGACCGGTATCGGCAAAAAGGACGCGGCCCGCGAGTTCGAGCTCGGTCTGGAACGGCTCTTCACCTTCGCCGCCTGGGCCGACAAGTACGATGGACGGGTGCATACCCCGCCGCTACGCGGCGTGGCGCTGGCCGTCAACGAACCGGTCGGCGTGATGGGCGTGATCTGCCCGGATACCGCCGCGTGGCTGTCCATGATCACCCTGATCGCGGCCGGCCTTGCCATGGGAAATCGCCTGATTGTCGTGCCGAGCGAGCGGGGTACGCTGCTGGCCGCCGACCTGTACCAGGTGCTTGAAACATCGGATATCCCTGCCGGGGTGGTCAACATCGTGAGCGGCGACAGCATGGAACTGGCCTGCGTGCTGGCGGACCATGACGACGTGCAAAGCGTCTGGGCTTTCGGTTCGCCGGCCCTGACCCAGGCGGTGCAGGCGCGCACCACCGGGAACCTGAAGCGTACGTTCGGCAACGAGGGCAAGATGATCGACTGGCATCAATGGGGCGCCCCCGAGTCGCAGCTTTTCCTGCGCGCAGCAACGCAAGTCAAGAACATCTGGATTCCCTACGGGGAGTGACTATAATACCTGCCTGAACAAGGATACTTTATGCTAAAAAATATCGATCCGCTTCTGAATGCCGACGTCTTGCACGCCCTGCGTTCCATGGGCCACGGCGACGAGCTCGTGATCAGCGACGCGCATTTTCCCTCAGATTCGATTGCCCGCCAGACCAGCCTGGGCAAATTGCTGCGCATCGACGCCAGCGCCGACCGGGTCGCCCAGGCCATCCTGTCGGTCATGGTTCTGGACAGCTTCGTGCCGGACCCCGCCCTGCGCATGGAGGTCGTCGACGACCCCACGCATATGCCCGAGGTGCAACAGGATGTCCAGGCATTGCTCGAGGAGGGCGCCAACCTGGCTCCGATAGAACGCCACGCGTTCTATGAACGCGCCCGCCGCGCCTACTGCGTCATCGTCACCGCCGATACGCGCAGCTACGGCTGCTTCATTTTCAAGAAGGGCGTCCTCAACCCGACCCAGACCAATCGCGTCGCCACCTGAGCCGACCTGCCACTGACGTATCCATCTATGAACCAACCACGCCCACGTATTGTGATTGTCGGCATTTACGTTGCCGATCTGCTGTTCAAGGCCTCGCGCATGCCGGTTATCGGGGAAACCCTGTTGGGATCGCATTTTGCGATGGGACCTGGCGGCAAGGGTTCGAACCAGTCGGTCGCCGCCGCCCGCGCCGGCGCCCAAGTGCTGTTCTGCACCCGTCTTGGCAACGACGCGTTCGCACAGAACGCCCTGCAGACCTGGCGGGAAGCCGGCGTCACCTCGCGCGCAACGCTGCACGACGATCTCACCACCGGGGCCGCGCATATTTTCGTCGAAAACGAGACCGGCCGAAACGCCATTATCGTATACGCCGGCGCTGCGGCGCACATGGTGCCCGCCGACCTGGACGCCATTGAATCCGACATCGCCGCCGCCCATGTCTTCGTCACGCAACTGGAACAACCGCTAGACGTCGCGCTGCATGGCCTCAAACTGGCGCGCAAGCATGGCGTCACGACCATCTTCAACCCGGCGCCCGCCATGGCGCTGCCGGACGACATTTTTCCGCTATGCGACTGGATCACGCCGAACGAAACAGAGGCCAGCCTGCTCACGGGCATGCCGGTCACCAACCTGGACGAAGCACGCGCCGCGGCGACCCGGCTATTGTCCAAGGGGGTACGCAATGTGGTCGTGACACTGGGCGAAAACGGCGCATTGCTGCATAATGCGGAAAAAAGCGTGCCTATCGCGCCGTTTATCGCAGGCAAGTGCATTGACACGGCCGGCGCCGGCGATGGGTTCACCGCAGGTCTGGCCACGGCCCTGGCCGAGGGTGCCACGCCCGAACAGGCGTTGCGCTTCGCATCCGCGCTGGCCGGCATTTCCGTGACGCGCAGCGGCACCGCCGCCTCGATGCCGGACCGCGACCAGATCGAAACGCTGCTTTCCAAACAGGGCTGAACCATGGCAAACAACATGTCCTACTTCAAAGACCGGCAATTGACCTTCCTTTTGGCGATCAATGTCGTCATCGTCATCGCGGGCTTCTTCCTGTCTTCGGGCGGCGACTTCGTCAGTGTATTCAACCTGCAATCCATGGCGATGCAGTTGCCGCAAATGGGCCTGCTGGCAATGGCCATGATGCTGTCCATGATCTCGGGCAACGGTGGCATTGACCTGTCAGGTATCGCCCTGGCCAATCTGGCCGGTGTCATCGGCGCGCTGCTGCTGCCGCAATGGATCGACGCCGAGGCCGCGCCGGGTTTGTTCACCGCGGCCTTTGTCGGCCTCATGCTGTGCGTGGGCCTGCTGGGCGGGCTGCTGAATGGCACGATCATCGCGCGCTTCAACCTCACGCCCATTCTGACCACACTGGGCACCCAGCTGGTCTTCACCGGCATCGCCACCGTGCTTTCCAACGGTTCCTCGGTCAATCTCCCCTATATCGAACCGCTATCGGCGATCGGCAACGACAATTTCCTGGGCATCCCGATCGCGTTCTACCTGTTCCTGGCAGTCGTGCTGTTCCTGGGCTGGCTGCTCAAGCGCACACCCTTCGGCCTGCGGCTTTATATGCTGGGCACCAATCCCAAGGCGGCCTACTATACCGGCATCCCCCGCAGCACCATGCTCATCTGCACCTACACCATGTGCGGTATTCTCGCGGCCTGCTCGGGACTGATCTCGGCCAGCCAGGCAGCCAGCGCCAGCGCCAAGTATGGCGACTCCTATCTGCTGATCGCGATCCTGATCGCCGTCATGGGCGGGGTCAACCCCGCCGGTGGCTACGGCCGGGTGATCTGCGTCTTTTTCGCCGCCACTGCGCTGCAATTGCTGGCCAGCATGTTCAACCTGGTCGGGCTGTCCGAATTTGCCGGCAACTGCATCTGGGGCCTGCTGCTGCTGTTCTTCCTCGCCTACTCGCGCCAGGAACTCAAGCAGCGCATCCGGCGGCGCGAGCCGCTGAAGGCATGAACCGGGCGAGCCCCATGACAAGCCGCAACTATCGGAAACCCGATTCCATGATCTGCACCGCCCCATCCGGTTCTGATCACTGTCCGTCGATGGGAAATTGGAGACACGCATGAAATTAAAAACATTGCACCTTTGCCTGCTGGCCTCTGCCATCGGTATGGGAATGACCACCGGCGCGCACGCCCAAGACAAAAAATCCATCGTGACCGTCGTCAAGGTGACCGGCATCAACTGGTTCACGCGCATGGAAGAAGGCGTCAAGGAATTCGCCAAGAACAACCCCGATATCCAGGCCTCGCAAACCGGCCCCGGCCGCGCCGATGCCGCCCAGCAATTGAAAATCATCCAGGACCTGGTCGCCAAGAATGTCGGCGCCCTGGCCATCGTTCCCTTCGACCCGCCCACGCTTGAACCCATCCTGGCTCGCGCCAAGAGCCGCGGCATCAAGATCGTGACGCATGAAGCGGACAACCTGAAAAATACCGATTACGATCTTGAAGCCTTCAAGAACGACGAATACGGCGCAGACCTGAACGAACGCCTGGCCAAGTGCATGAACAACAAGGGCGAATGGGCCGTCCTGGTGGGCTCGCTGGGCAGCCGCTCCCAGGTGCAGTGGGCCCAGGGCGGCATCGATAACGCCAAGGCCAAGTACCCCGACCTGAAATTGGTGACGACCATGCAGGAAACCAATAACGACGGTGAAAAAGCCTATCAGGTCGCCCAGCAGTTGCTGCGCAAGTACCCGAACCTGGCAGGATTCCAGGGCTCGTCTTCACTGGATGTGATCGGCATCGGCCGCGCTGTTGAAGAAGCGGGCAAGGCCGGGAAAATCTGCGTCTTCGGCACCGGCCTGCCCGGCGAAGCCGGGCCGTACATGGATAAAGGCGCCATCACCGGCATTGCCTTCTGGGATCCGAAAGACGCGGGCATCGCCATGAACAACGTCGCCAAGATGCTGCTCGAAGGCAAGACCATCGAGAACGGCACAGACCTGGGGGTTCCCGGCTATGACAAGGTCACCGTGGAAAAAGGTCCCGGCAAAGGCATGATCATCCGCGGCGCCGGCTGGGTGCGCGTGGACAAGACCAACTACAAGCAATACAACTTCTGATCGGTCCGGCACCGGCGGGACAGGCCTCGATCGCGGGCCGCCCCGCCGGTTTCCATCGCAATTCAGACGGCAAGACTATGACGACAACGACGAGCACGCTCCCCAATACCGGTGCCCAATCCGGGCAGCCGGACAGGGCCTTTCTCTCCATCCGCGATATCCACAAGCGCTTTACCGGCGTCTATGCGTTGCGCGGCATCAGCCTGGATATCCATCCTGGCCAGATCTATCACTTGCTGGGAGAGAATGGTTGCGGCAAAAGCACCCTGATCAAGATCATCTCCGGCGCCCAGCCCCCCGATGAGGGCGAACTGGTGCTGGATGGCAAGCATTTCGAGGAGTTCACCGCGCTGAGCGCGCTGGGCGCGGGGATTGAAACGGTCTACCAGGACCTGTCCCTGATCCCCAACCTGAGCGTGATGGACAATATTTCCCTGACGGTGGAACTGGCCGAGCATCAGGGCCGCCTGGCCCGCACCATCAACCACCGTGTGCTGCGCGAGCGGGCGGTCGGCGCCCTGGCGCAATTGCAATTGCCGGTCGATCGCTATTTCCTGCAAGCGAAAATCGAAGACCTGCCGCTGGCCACCCGCCAGCTGGTGGCCATTGCGCGGGCCGTCGCCAGCGATGCACGCTTCATCATTATGGACGAGCCCACCACGTCGCTGACGCAAAAGGAAGTGGACAACCTGATCCGTATCGTCAGGGACCTGTGCACCCGCGGCGTCGCCGTCCTGTTCGTGAGCCATAAGCTGGATGAATGCTATGCCATCGGCGGCAATGTGATCATCATGCGGGACGGCCAGATGATTTCACAGGGCAAGATCAACGACTACACCAAACACCAGATCAGCGAGCTCATGACCGGCCGTGTCCTGAGCGAGCAGCGCTACCGCAAGCATGCGCCGCAGCCACAGGTCATGCTGAGCGTGCGCGAGCTGGGGCGCAAGCAAGCGTTCCACGATGTCTCCTTTGACTTGTACAAGGGTGAAGTCCTTGGCATTACCGGCCTGCTCGACTCCGGCCGCAATGAACTGGCGCGCGCGCTGGCCGGTGTCGCGCCCGCGACGGACGGCAGCATCAGCCTGAATGGCAAGCCCATTACCGTTGCCACACCCGCGCAGGCAAGCGCCCAGCGCATCGGCTATGTGCCCGAGGATCGCCTGGTGGAAGGGTTGTTCCTGACCCGCTCTATCAATGACAATACAATTACGGCGGTCCTGCCGCAGATGTGCGACAGCCTGGGGCAAATCCAGACGGCCAAGGCGGTCAAGTTTTCCGAGGACATGACCCAAAGGCTGAAAATCGCCACACCCAACGTGCAAAACCCGGTGCAAAGCCTTTCCGGCGGCAACCAGCAACGCGTGCTGATCGGACGCTGGCTGGCCATCAACCCGCTGCTGCTGATCCTGCACGGCCCCACGGTCGGGGTCGATGTCGGTTCCAAGGACACGATTTACCAAATCATCCAGGCACTGACCGAACAGGGCATGAGCATTATCATCATCAGTGATGACTTGCCTGAACTGCTGGCCAATTGCGATCGCATCCTGCTCATGAAAAAGGGCCGCATCAGCGAGCAATTCCAGGCCGAGCGCCTGCAGGAAAACGAGCTGTACCACGCCTTGCTTTCCTGACTGACCAACCGAACTCCAGTATCCATTATGACCATTACAACCACAGTCAGCCCGGACAATCAGGCCGCCCCCACGGTGGACCGCCCCCCGTACCTGGTGCGCCATCCGGAGTTTTTCACCCTTGGCCTGATCGTAATCCTGTTCGCGGTGGTGGCCATCATCAACCCCATGTTCTTCCAGCCAGGCTCGTTGTTCGACGTATTGCGCGCCGCCACGCGTTCGGCCATATTTGCCCTGGGAATCCTGGTGGTGCTGGCCTCGGGCGGTCTGGATGTGTCGTTCACCGCCATCGCCGCGCTGGTCATGTATGGCTTGACCAAGCTGGTCCTACTGTACTTCCCTGAAGCCCCATTTGTCCTGATCCTGCTCGCCGGCGCCGGCGGCGGCCTGCTGCTTGGCCTGGTCAATGGCTGGCTCGTCCGGAAACTGGCCGCGCCCTCCCTGGTGGTGACGATCGGGACGCAGTTTCTGATCCGGGGCTTCCTGCTGGCGTTCATCGGCACGGAATTTTTCATGAACATCCCCGCCAGCATGCTCGCGGTCGGGCAGGCCAATATTGTCAGCTTCCAGAACAACCAGGGGTTGCAAACAGCCCTGCCCTACACGACGCTGGCCATACCGATCCTGGCCGTGCTGACCTGGTGGCTGCTGAACAAGACCATGATGGGGAGGGCGGTCTACGCCATGGGCGGCAATACGGCCATTGCCGAGCGGCTGGGCTACAACCTGCCACGGGTATATCTGTTCGTCTTCGGCTACGCCGGCCTGCTGGCGGGCATCGCCGGCATCATCCACGTTTCCAGCACCCGGATCGCCAACCCCTTCGATATCGTGGGCACGGAGCTGGATGTGATCGCCGCCGTGATCCTGGGCGGGGCGCGCATTACCGGAGGCAGCGGCACGGTGACGGGCACCCTGCTGGGGGTGCTGCTGGTGACTTTGATCAACAGCGTACTCATTACATTGGGTATTCCGACAACATGGCAGAAAGTCATCGTTGGCGCTTTTATCCTGGTCGCCGGACTGCTGTTCTCCCTGCGCAGCAAGCGCTAACGCCTTGGGGGCGGCATCACCCCGGGATCAGGCCAGTTCGGTCAGGATCGCCGCGAAATCGGCCGTCTCCGCAAAGCGGATATGCCGTCTTGTCCCCAGCTTGCTGGAGTCGACGACCAGGTAGGAGCGGGCTGCCCGCTGCATGGCCTTGCGCTTGATCGCTTTTTCGTGCAAATTCCAGCAACTGACCCCGGCCGCCGCGTCGACGCCGCCGGCGGAGATAAAGGCCTTGTCGAAGCTGAGCTGTTCCAGCGCATTCAGCGCCTCTTCGCCGGAAAAGGAATCGGAAGAGGCCATATAGGTGCCGCCCAGCACGATCAGCCGCAACGCCGGCTTGCGCTTCAGGACGTCCGCGGTATTGAGCGAATAGCAGACGACCGTCAGCGGCAAATCGCCCGGTATCAATTGCGCCAGATGGACCAGGGTCGTGCCGCAATCGATGAAGACCACATCGTTTTCGCGCAGCAGCGCAAACGCCTTTTGCGATGCCTTTTTCTTGGCTTTGGCGAAATGGTCCTGTTCCTCGTGCAGCGAATATTCGCCGGCAGCCTTCAGGGAGCGGGCGGCAACGATATGCCCCCCCAGGTAGGATAAAGGGCAGGTTTTCCTGGCCAGATCGCGCCGTACCGTCATTTCCGACACACCCAGCAGCGCAGCCGCATCCCGCAGCCGCAACGAGCCCGATTTCTGCAGCGCTTTTTCGAGCCGCTTCAAGCGCTCCGCTGGCGTCATTTTCCTTTTCCTGCTGGTTAACGATATATCGCGCCCTCAAGGGCGCTGCACAGACTTGCGTCTACAAGCCGGCCGCGATACGCGCGCAACGCGCCGCCGCCAGGTCCCATGCGGCGCAACCCACGGTCTTGAACATAATGGGACGGGTCAGATCGACCTTCCCCTCGATGGCCTGGGCCAGCGTACCGACCTCGGCCCAGTCCTTCCGCGCCTGGATGTAGTCGCCCGCCTCGTGCCGGGCGCCCACCGCATCATCGACATAACATACACTATTCATCACTGTTTCGGGGGCAATTTCCACCATATGCGAACGAAATGCCCCGACCCCGATAATCAAGCGCCCCGCCAGCGGCGGCGCGTGATACACCGGCTCGATCGATGTCGTCAGCGTAATCACCGCATCGAACGCCTCCGGCAGCGAATTGAGATCGGTCGGCACCAGCGTAATGTCCAATTCGCTGTAGCGTTCGCAAAAAGCGTCGATTTTTGCCCGCGATGCCGGCCGGCCGGCGATATGCACCACGGCGCCCGGATACAGCTCGGCGATGGCCTGCACGTGCCCCTCGGCCTGCGTACCCGCGCCGATAATAACGATATCCCGGGGATCGCGGTCGAGAAACAAATGCAAGCCCGCCATGGAAAGCGCGGCCGTGCGCCTTGCCGTGACCGTGGGCCCATCCAGCACGAACAGCGGCAGGCCGGTCGCGCTATCCAGCACGGTAACCGTACCCTGTATCGTGGGCCGGCCATGAGACGGATTCGCAGGTAAAAGGCTGATGAGCTTATGGACGCAGATATCGCTGGCCGTACACGGCATGGACAAGAGCATGCCGTCTTCGCTGCCGGGCACCTTCAGGACTTGCCGATCCGGACTGACGATGCGGTCCTGCGCATACTCCAGGGCCGTATCCAGAATCGCCTGACGCAGTTGCCGGAAGGAAATCAGGCTTGCGGTTTCCTGTGCATTGAATACGCGTAACGCGGCTTGGGTCATGACGTCTCTCCTGTTGCATTCTCGGGGCGCTGGGTCGCCATCCACAGCACTTGCGCATCTTCCTCGCTGACGCTGATGCAGCGATGCCCCATGCGGCTGTCGATATAGAAGCTGTCCCCCGGTCCCAGCGTCGTTTGCGCATAGAACTCGGTATGCAGCTCGATCTGGCCGCTCATCACATACACAAACTCCTCGCCCTCGTGGCGATTCCAGTCGGCGAAGGCGTCCAGGCTGCGCGCCGTCACGCGTGTCAGAAACGGCATCATGCGTTTATGCGACAGTTGCGAGCACAGCAGCAAATGCTCATAGTAACGCGTCTTGTGCGGCTTGCCCTGGCCAGCCCGATCCACCACGCAACGCCCGGCCCCCATCGGCTCGCGAGCCGGGGTAAACAACTCGGCGACGTCCAGCGACAGGCCGTTGGCCAGCTTCTGCAATACATCATAGGTGGGGGACATCAACCCGTTTTCGATCTTGGATAGCGTCGAGGCGGCAATGCCGCATGCACGCCCGGCCTGCTCCAGGGTCCAGTCATTGGCCTGTCGCACGGCGCGTAAGCGTTGCATCAGCGGTGTTTCCTCGCGCGAGGTCATGTCAATGCGTCCCCAGGTATGCGTCACGAACATCGGGATTGGCCAGCAATTCGGCGCCGGTTCCCGTCATGCGGATTTCTCCCGTGACCATCACATACGCGCGATCGGCCAGCTTGAGCGCGTGGTTGGCGTTCTGTTCGACCAGGAAGATCGTCTTGCCGCTCTTGCCCAGCTCCTTGAGCACGGAAAAAATCTGCCGGACCACGAGCGGGGCCAGCCCCAAGCTGGGCTCATCAAGCAGAATCATATCCGGCCGGCTCATGAGTGCGCGGGCAATCGCCAACATTTGCTGTTCGCCGCCCGAGAGCGTACCCGCGCGCTGGTTGCGCCGCTCTTTCAAACGGGGAAACAGCTCGAACATATGCTGCCGATCCTCATCCATATGGGCATCGCCGATGGGCAGCGTGCCGATCATGATATTTTCCTCCACCGTCATTTTCGGAAAAATCCGGCGTCCTTCCGGGACCTGTGCGATCCCCTGCGCGGCAATCTTGTGCGGCGGCAGGCGCAACAGATTCTGCCCCTTGTACAGAATCTGCCCCGTACGGGCGCGCGGCGATCCGAATATCGTCATGAGCAGCGTGCTTTTGCCGGCGCCGTTGGCACCGATCAGGGTCACGATTTCCCCGGGGTTGATATGCATCGAAACGCCCTTGAGCGCCTGGATCTGACCGTAATACGAGCTGACGTCCTTCACTTCCAGAATTGGTGTATCTGACATGTTCTATTCCTCGACCTCGGTACCCAGATAGGCGGCAATCACCACCTCGGAATTGCGGATGTGCTCAGGGGTGCCAGCGTCGATCACCTTGCCCTGGTCCATCACGATAATATGCTCCGAGATATCCATCACCAACCCCATGTCGTGCTCGATCAGCAACACCGTTACGCCATGCTCGCCGCGCAGCTTGCGGATCAATGCCGACAATTCCGTGGTTTCACGCGGGTTAAGGCCCGCCGCCGGTTCATCCAGGCAGATCAGTGTCGGATCAGTGCACATGGCGCGGGCAATTTCCAGGCGCCGCTGTCGGCCATAGGACAGCTCGCCCGCAAGCCGGTTGGCGTCCTGCTGCAGATCGACGATCTCCAGCCACTCGAAAGCCCTGGCCAGCGTGGCTTCCTCCTTATCGGAGAAATCCGGCGTCACCAGCAGCCCCGAAAACAGATTCCTGTTCTGCTTGCGGTGCTGCGCCACCAGCAGATTCTCCAGCACCGTCATATCCTTGAACAGCCGGATATTCTGGAACGTACGCGCAATGCCCGCACGAGCCACCAGATAGGAGCCGCCCGTGATCTTGCGGCGCAGCAGGTCGCCGACCTCGATCCGGCCATCCGGCTGGTTCAGATAAATATGCCCTTCCGATACGGTGTAGAACCCGGTAATGCAGTTGAACACGGTCGTCTTGCCGGCGCCATTGGGTCCGATCAGCGCGGTGATGGAGCCCTTGCGCACATCGAAGCTGACATCGTTATTGGCGATGATGCCGCCGAAGCGGCGCGTGAGGTGCTGAACGGAAAGCAATGCATCTTGTGTCATCACACCACCTCGCTTTTTCGGAAAACAGGACGCTTGGGACGCAGCAGGCCATTCGGGCGCCAGATCATCATCAAGATCATCAGCAGGCCGAACAACAGCACGCGATACCCCGCGAACTCGCGCAGGAACTCGGGCAGCAGCGTCAGCGTAAAGGCAGCGATGATAACACCGATGGACGAGCCCATGCCACCCAGCACCACGATGGACAGAATCAATACCGACTCAAAGAAGTTGAATGATTGCGGGCTGATGAACCCTTGCGCCGTGGCGAAGAATACGCCTGCGATACCGCCAGTCAGGGCGCCCAGCATGAAGGCGGACAACTTGACCGTCACATGGTTGATGCCAAGGGAGCGGCACGCGATCTCGTCTTCGCGCAGCGCCTCCCAGGAACGGCCGATCGGCATGACACGCAATTGCGTGAAAAACCGCAGCACGATCATCGCGATCACGAACAGCAGCAAATAGACAAAGAGATAGCGATAGTCGCTGCTGTAGGGCAGGCCGAAGAACTCATGGAACGGCACCGCATCGCCGCGCGCGCGCCGGATGAACTCCAGGTTGAAAATCGTCGGCGCCGGCACCGAAGCGCCGTTGGGGCCACCGGTAAAACTGATCCAGTTCACCAGAACCAGCCTGATGATTTCGCCGAAACCCAGTGTCACAATGGCAAGATAGTCGCCATGCATTTTCAGCACGGGGAAACCGAGCAGGCCGCCACAAAGCGCGGCCAGCAACGGCGCGAGGATCAAGGCGGTCCAGAAGCCGATATCCAGGTATTGCGCGCCCAGCGCAAGGAAATATGCGCCGACGGCATAGAACGCCACGAACCCCAAATCCAGCAGACCCGCGAGCCCGACAACGATATTCAGGCCCAACCCCAGCAATACATAGACCATGGCCAATGTCAGATTATTCATCCAGCTTTTGCTGAACCAGCCAAAATAGAAGAACACCAGCGGCAGTATCAGGCCCACCAGGAAGAGCACCGGCAACGCCCCCATCCACGGGTGCTTCTTGCCGCGCCGCTTCGGAATCCGCACGCCCGAGGCAATCATGACGAACAGCACGACCAGCACCATGGCAATCGCGGCGCCGCGGTACATGATGCCCGTCAATCCCAACGCCAGGAACACCGCCATCAGCCCGCCACCCAATAGCAAGACCCGCTTCAGGCGCTTGCCGCCATCGGCGTATTCATCTTCGACCTCAACCCCGTGTTCGGTCTTGATGAAATTCTGAATGAAGTTCTGCCCGGCTTGCGTTTGCACCCACACCGACACGAAAAACCGGACAAACGCGACAATCAGCCCGATGGCCAGGCCGTTGAGGAAAACCGGCATGCGCAGCCAATCCAACTTGAACGTATACTGCTGCAAGACAAAATTGGTAATGGGGCTGAACACCAGCATGGTCAGGATGCCGGCAACAATGGCATCCTTGAACGAATGCCCGAAATCAATGGTTGAAGGTTGCTCGGTACTCATTAGACTTTCTCCACAGCAGGTCGGCCCAGCAAGCCGCTGGGTTTGAAGATCAACACCAGGACGAGTACGCTGAAAGAGAATACATCCTTGTAGTCACTGCTGACGAAGCCGGCAAACAGTGATTCCAGCACCCCCAGGATCAGGCCGCCCAGCATGGCGCCAGGCAAGGACCCAATGCCGCCAAGTACCGCCGCGCTGAATGCCTTGATCCCCAGGATGAAGCCGATATGAAAATCAAACGAGCCATAATTGAAGGTGACCAGCTCGCCGGCGACCGCCGCCATGACGGAACCAATCACAAAAACGGTCGAAATAATCCTTGTGGTGTTGATACCCAGGATCATCGCCATCTTGCGATCCTGCTCGACCGCCCGGCATTGCCTGCCAAGGCTGGTCTTCTGGATGATCCAGGTAAGCAGCATCATTGCGATAAAGCTGACGACCACGATCAGCAAGTCGATATAGCGGATCTGGAAGAAACCAGCATCGGAGCCGATGGTGAACCCGCCCCGTATCACCGAGGGCACGCCCTGCACGTAGGGTCCCTGGCTGACCTGCACGTAGTTTTGCAGCAGCAGCGATACCCCGATGGCCGTAATCAGTGGCGCCAGGCGATTGGTCGTGCGCAACGGGCGATACACGGTGCGTTCGATATACCAGCCGTACAGCCCGGTGATGAACATGGTGACCATCAAGGTCAGCAGCAAGCCGATCGCGATGGAGTCGACGCCAAGAAATGTAAAAACGGCAAAGGCAATGGCGGTGATATAGGCGCTGATCATGTAGATTTCGCCATGGGCGAAATTGATCATGCCGATGATGCCATATACCATGGTGTAGCCGATCGCAATCAGGCCGTAAATGGCGCCAAGGGTAACGCCATTTACCAATTGCTGGCCAAGGATATACCAATCCATGTTTGTCCCTTTTCAATGTGAACACAAGGGTCTGGTGTTTTGCAGGAAAACAGCCTTGAGCTTTCTATCGTTGGAGTAATTATGCGGAGCTGACAACGGTGCACCGCCCCTGCGGCGCACCGTGCTGTCCTGAGGCTACTACTTGTACTGAACGTACTTGCCTTCCTTGTCCCATACATAAAGCACGAAATCATTCGATTTCAAATCGCCTTTCTTGTCCCAGCCCTTGTCGCCGGTCACAGTGGGAACGGGGTTGGCCTTGAGCCAGTCGGCCAGTTTGTCGCCGTCCACGACATCCTTGTTGGCCGTCAGTGCCGCGGCAATCGCCTGCACGGCGGCATAGGAATACAACGTGAAGCCCTCGGCATCGGAGCCGGCTTTCTTCAACGCGTCGACAACGCCCTTGGAAGCGGGGTCATTGCGTGGATCCTTGAGAAAGCTCATGTACACGCCCTCGGCGTTCTGTACGCCACCGGCCGCCGTGACGAAAGCGGGATCAGCGATACCGTCGTCGGAGATGAAGGGGGTTTTCAGACCCTGCTGACGCATTTGCTTGACCAGCACACCCGCCTCGGCATACAACCCACCGAAGAACACGGCATCAACATTGGCGCCCTTGATCTTGGTGACCAGCGCGTTATAGTCGCGCTCGCCGCGGGTCACGCCATCCTCCAGCACGATCTCGATACCCAGCTTCTTGGCGGCATCGCGCGTCGCGTTGGCCAGACCCACGCCGTAGGTGTCCTTGTCATTGATCACAGCGACGCGCTTGACCTTGAGCACGTCCTTCATGAATTTCGCATCCACTTCGCCCTGCTGGTCATCACGGCCGCAAGTGCGAAGAATGGTGGCCAGTTCGCGTTCGGTCACTTTGGGATTGGTCGATGCCGGCGTGATATTCAGGATATTGGCCTCGTCATAGATTTCGGAAGCGGGGATGGTGCTTGATGAGCAGAAGTGCCCCACCACCGCGCTGACTTTTTCCTGGTCCACCAGGCGATTGGCCGCGGCCACCGCTTGCTTGGGATCGCATGCGTCATCGGCGGTGATGAGCTTGAGCTGCTTGCCATTGACACCGCCCTTGGCATTGATGTCGTCAATCGCGGCCTGCGCACCAGTCTGCAATTGCTTGCCAAACGCCGCGCTGCCGCCAGTCATGGGCGCCCCCAGGCCGATCTTGATTTCATCGGCAGCCATGGCGGACGTCCCGAACGCAGCTGTCAGCGCGGATGCCAAAAATAGGTTCTTTAACACTTTATTCATGCTTTTCTCCTGAAGTACGAGCATGTATTTTTTGCAAGGATGAGACTTACAAGAAACGTGAGAGAGAGGCACAGACAGCAGCCCCGGTAACTACAACAATTGCTACTACCAGACGTTCTGCTCAACAATGGGTTGGTTGTTTAGTACCCGCTCCCAGCCCATACGCGAGAGATCAAGACTACGATATTTCCCGAACTCGATAAGTTCGGCCAAACCGCGTCCGACAGCGGGTGATTGTTGCATACCATGCCCGCTGAAACCATTAGCGTAAACCATATTATCGACCTGGGGATGGTAGCCCAGGATCACGTTCTGGTCGAACGTGTTGTAGTCGTAATGACCGGCCCATGCATGCTCGCAACGCAATGCCTCGAAAGCGGGCACGCGCTCGGCCAGAATGGGCCAAAGCAGTTCATCGAACAGCTCATGCTGCACGTCGTAGTCGAAACACTCGGGATCTTGCGACTCAGGCGGTTGAATGCCGCCGATGAATCCCTCGCCTTCGGGATGAAAATAAGCCCCAGTGGGATCGATCACCATGGGGCAGCCGGGAATCTTTTCCGGGCAAGTGAAATAGAAGACGCAACGCTTGCGCGATTGCTGCGGCAGGGTGACACCCACTTGCGCGGACAATGCGGCGGCGCCGGTGCCCGCCGCATTGACCACAACCCCGCAATCGATGGTATGGCCGCTCTTGAGCGTGACGCTGGTGATGCGGTTTGCCGCCATGTTGATGCCGACCACCTCGTCTTCCAGATAGCTCACGCCTTGCGCGATCGCCTTGCGACGGAATGCCCGCATCATGCCATAGGCATCGAGCCAGCCCTCGCCGCGCACGCCAAACGAACCCAGCGCCAGGTCTTCGACATTGAGCCAGGGCCAGGTTGCCTTGAGCGCCTCCGGCGTTTTCAGCACGATATCCGAGCCCAGGCTGCGTTGCAGCGCATTGTTCTGGCGCATGACGGCCTCGCCGCCCGGCGTGGAGAGAAAAAGGTATCCCTTTTCCTGGAACGAGACATCGGGCCGGTCTCCGTCGACCGCAAGCAGATCACCAATACGGTGCAGAAACTCGGAGCCGAATTGCGATAGCTGAATGTTCTCGGGGGTGGAAAACTGATGCCGGATAGACGCCGCCGACAGCGCGGTGGCGCACTTCTGGTAGCTGGCATCTTTTTCGATCACCAGTATCGATCCCTGGAAAGACGCAGAGGCGCTCAGGAAATACGCCAGCGAACTGCCGGTTGCTGCACCACCAATGACCACGACATCAAATTGCTTGTTCACGAAAATTATTCCAAAGAATTCGTTGCTTATATATCTAAATTCTCATAAGAAAATTTATTCGTCAATATTTTTTTAAGCTTGAAATGTAAATTTTTTCTTGAATATTTTTATTATTAAAAATCAAATAGTTATGGTTATATTTTGGACGCATGAATCCTATGGAAAACCCCTATATAAAAAATTCCAACAGGAAATTAAGGTATATCTCCGGAGGCGCGCACGGCACGCCAGGCCCGATATTTCAGGCTCGCGTTTTCGGTGCTGCGCCACGCCGCCCCGACGCCAAACCGGCACGCAGTCCGCCGCCAGACACCTTGCAGAGGCATCATATACACGAAGAACAAGGATTCGGGCTGCGATTGCGTGGTGGTGCCCGCACCCGGGAAAGCACCGGGGATTTACCCTGACCCCTCGAATTTCCGTTAAGAAATTTTTTGACTTTAAGAAAATAACACGTTACGCTTGGCGTCTATCAAGCAGTACCGGCTGCGGCCGAGCCTTGCGATGCCTATCCCCAGGAAACGGCATGGCCGAACAAAATCGTCGTGCTCGCTTTTGTTGCGTGATATCTGGCATATTTCAACAATAGCGGAAAAGACGCTGGCGATTTCGCAGGGGTGCCGCCCCGGTTACCGGCAACGATCAACACTCAGATTACCTTTAGAAAAGGAACCCGGAAATGGATTCAGTCAAGGAATTACTCACTTCCCTCGGTGTCTCGGAACAATCGTTCACTGGCGGCAAGCTGGCAGTGCACTCCCCTGTTGATGGCGCACGCATTGCCGACGTCCAGGAACATGACGCGCAACAAGCCAGCCACATGATCGAACAGGCGGCCGCGGCCTACAAGGCATGGCGCACGGTTCCCGCGCCACGCCGCGGCGAACTGATCCGCTTGTTGGGCGAGGAACTGCGCGAACACAAGGCGGCACTGGGACGGCTGGTATCTATCGAAGCCGGCAAGATCACCGCCGAAGGCGAAGGCGAAGTACAGGAAATGATCGATATCTGCGACTTCGCGGTTGGCCTGTCCCGCCAGCTGTACGGCCTGACCATCGCCTCCGAGCGGCCCGGCCATCGCATGATGGAAACCTGGCATCCGGTCGGCGTCGTGGGGGTAATCACCGCCTTCAATTTCCCGGTCGCGGTCTGGTCATGGAACACAGCGCTGGCCATTGTCTGCGGCAATGCCGTCATCTGGAAACCTTCGGAAAAGACCCCGCTGACCGCGCTGGCCACGCAAGCGCTGTTCGAGCGTGCCCTCAAACGCTTTGGCGATGCCCCGGCCAACCTGGCGCAGTTGCTGATCGGGCAACGGGATATCGGCCAGGTGCTGGTCGACAGCCCCAAGGTCGCACTGGTCTCGGCCACCGGCTCCACCCGCATGGGACGCGAGGTCGGTCCCCGTGTTGCGGCACGCTTTGGCCGCAGCCTGCTTGAACTGGGCGGAAACAACGCCATTATTGTCAGCCAGTCCGCAGATCTCGACCTGGCCGTGCGCGGCATCCTGTTCGGCGCCATCGGCACCTGCGGGCAGCGCTGCACCTCGACGCGCCGCATCATTGCCCACCGCGATATCATCCAGGAACTGACGGCACGCCTGAAAAAAGCCTATGCCTCGGCCAAAATCGGCAGCCCCCTGGAGACAGGCACCCTGGTGGGCCCCCTGATCGACAAGGCCGCCTTCGATGCCATGCAGAAAGCCCTGACCGACGCCGCCGCTCAAGGCGGCACGGTGACCGGTGGCGAACGCACCCTGCAGGAAAGCTTCCCCCAGGCCTGGTATGTCAAGCCGGCGCTGGTTGAAATGCCAAGCCAGACAGACGTCGTGCGTCACGAAACGTTTGCGCCGATCCTGTACATCATGGGCTACGACAAGTTCGAAGACGCGCTGGATATCCAGAACGACGTACCGCAGGGTCTGTCCTCGGCCATCTTCACCACGGACCTGCGCGAAGCCGAGCAGTTCATGTCCGCCTCCGGCTCCGATTGCGGCATCGCCAATGTCAACATCGGCACGTCCGGCGCGGAAATCGGCGGTGCCTTCGGTGGGGAAAAAGAAACCGGCGGCGGCCGGGAATCGGGCTCCGATGCCTGGAAAGCCTATATGCGGCGCGCCACCAACACGGTCAATTATTCGCGTGAGCTGCCGCTGGCACAGGGCATCAAGTTCGGCGAAGACTAGGTCGTCGAACCGCAAGGCCATTGCTGAGGCAATGGCCTTTTTATTGGCCCCGCCCCAGCGTTCGAGCCCGCCCCGCTCCTGTATTGAATCGGCCTGACCCGCTTTTCACAAGGATTCTCATGGCTACGTCCTTCCGCTTCGCCGAACCGTTTACCGAAATCAAAGGTTCCCCAATCCGGGAACTGTTCCGCTATTTGTCGAAGCCGGACATGATTTCCTTTGCGGGCGGCTATCCCGCGCCCGAGCTCTTTGATGTCGACGGCTTGCAGACGTCCCTGACGGCGGTTTCCAGCGACCTGCGCACAACCCTCTCCTATGGCGCCACCGAAGGATGGCCGGCCTTGCGCGAGGCCTTTGCCCGCCTCTGCACCGAGCGCGGTATTGTCAGCGGCGCCGACCAGATCATCGTGACCAGCGGCTCGCAGCAGGGCTTCGATCTGCTGTTGCGGGCGTTTATCCAGCCCGGCGACGCCGTCCTGGTGCAGCGCCCGACCTACCCGGCCGCCCTGCAGGGACTGCGCCTGGCGGGGGCGCGCATCCTGACGGTTGGCGGCGACGCCAACGGCCCGGATCTGCAGGAATTGGCAACATTGCTGCGACAGCACCGGCCCAAGTTGCTTTACCTCATACCGACCTTCGCCAATCCGACTGGCGCGACCATGAGCCTCGATACCCGCCGGCAGTTGCTGGACATCGTGGCAGGTACCGATTGCGTGGTCATCGAGGATGACCCATACGGGCAATTGCGTTTTTCAGGCCAGGCATTGCCTGCGCTGGCGGAGCTGGCCGCAGCGCATCCGGCAAAAGACCAACTCGTCTATCTGTCCAGCCTGTCGAAAATTGTCGCACCCGGGCTGCGCCTGGGATGGATGCGCGCCCACCCCGACATCCTGCGCCGCTGCGTGCTGGCCAAGCAGGTCGACGACCTGTGTTCCGCCCCCTTGCTGCAGGCCGCGGCAGCCCATTATCTCGACGCCGGACGCTACGACCTGCACCTGCCGCGCATCACCGACGCCTACGGCAAGCGAGCGCGGCTCATGATCGATTGCCTGAAACAGCATTTTGGAGACGACCTGTCCCTGCTCGAGCCCGAAGGTGGCATGTTCCTCTGGGGCAGATTGACGAAGTCGGGCTCGGCCGGCGACCTGCTGCCGCTGGCGATAGAAGAAAATGTCATGTTCGTGCCAGGCGCGGCATTCTATGCCGAGCAGCCGGACCCGCAATCCTTCCGCCTGAGTTTCACCATGAGCACCGAAGCGCAAATCCGCGAAGGGTGCGCCAGGCTTTACCGTGCGGCGCAGCGCCTGTCGCGCCAGCAATGACACCGCCGGCTTCGGCCGTCAATCGGGCTTTGCTTCCTTGCTCTCGAGCCGGTGCAGGTCCACGTCGGCATGTACCGGCTGAATGTCGGGCATCGTTTTTGCCGCCTTGGCCGACAGGGTATTGAAACGCTCCACCTTGCCCGTCAGTCCCTGGTTGCCGGCAAAGCTGCGCACCACGGCATTGTAGTGACCGGTCAGCGTGCCAATAGTGCCACCCAGTTTGTTCAGATGTTCGGCGACGCGCGCAACCTGGTTGTAGATATCGGTCGCCTTTTCGCCGATCTCCAGCGCTTTCTGGTTGCTGTCAGCCATCATCCACAAGTAAGACACCGTGCGCAGGATGGGCATCAGGGTCGTGTGCGACACCAGGATCACACCTCGCTCATAGCCGTACTGGAACAGATTGCGCGAATGACGCAGCGCTTCGATGTAGGCCCCCTCGACCGGCATGAACATCAGCACGAAGCCCGGGCTCTTCATACCATGCAGGGCGGTATAGTCCTTGGCCGACAGCTGTTCGATATGGGCCCTCACCGCGCGGACATGGCTATCCAGATGACTGCGGCGCGCATCCTCCTGGGGTTCGTTGATCGCTTGTTCATACGCGACCAGCGATACCTTGCTGTCCAGTACGATCTGCTTGCCGTCGGGCAGGAACACGACAAAATCCGGATAATTGGCCTTGCCGTCGTCGCCGCGAAACAGCACCTGCGTATCGAAATGTTCTCCCTTGATCAACCCCGCGGACTCCAGGGCGCTTTCCAGCTGCATTTCACCCCAGTTACCCAACGCCTTCTTATCTCCTTTGAGCGCGCGCGCCAGGGCATCGGCATCCCGCGTCATTTTCAGGCCCATGTCCATGAGCTGGCCGATCTGCGACCGCAGCATGCTGTGTCCCTGCAGCGATTGATCGTGCACTTCATTGACCCGGGCCTGGAAGCGGTCGATCTGCTCGCGGAAAGGACGTAGCAGGCCTTCCAGCGACTGCCGGCTGTTCTGGGAAAAAACCTGTTCCTTTTCTTCGAAAATCCGCGTTGCCAGGTTCTGAAACTCGGTGGTCAGTTGCGACCGTGATTCAGCGAACTGCTGGCGCATCTGCTCAAGGCTTTGCTCCTTGTACTGGCAATCCGATTGCAAGGCGACGTATTGCTTCTGCAATTGGGCATGCGCGCTGGCCAGCTCGTCGGTTCGCGCGTCCTGCGTCTGCTGCTGCGCCTGCTGTGTTGCCAGGGTGGCCTCCAGGTGCCGCAGTTCGGTCTGGGCCACTGTCATTTTCTGGTTCAGGTCATCGTTCAATGCGTCCAGCGCCCGATGTTCCTGCTGCAATTGTTCATAGCGCTGTTCCTGCAACTGGCGCGCCGCGTCGCGCTCTTCCAGCAGTTGCGCCAGGCCGATCGCCTGCGCGCGGGCCGTCGCCAGCCGGTAATTCATGAACAGCGCGCAAAGTATCGCGCCGATAAAGGCGCTGAGCGCGCAGGCGCCCCATAGCAATGGCGTCGAGACCAGCGCGGTGTAGAAATCGTTCATTGCCGCCCCGCGCCCGCCGCGACGCCGCGCAAACCACGCGCGATGTCCGAAGCGTATCTCGCTTGCCGGTCTGTTGCCGAAGTGAAAAAGGCAGGCATCTGTTCTGGTTTCCTATCGACCTTGGTGATGCCTGCCATTCTATCGTAAAAAGACTGGCGGGAACGGCCCGCCTGCCGCGCCGGTTCTCGTCCTACAGTTGCCGCTGCTGCATTTGCGCCGCGATATAGTCGGCCTGTCGGATAGCCAGCGAGACGATCGTCAGCGTCGGATTTTCCGCCGCACCGGTGGTGAACTGGCTACCGTCAGAAATGAAAAGATTGGCGATATCGTGCGTTTGCCCGTGTTTATTGCATACGCCATCCTGCGCTTTCTCGCTCATGCGGCAAGTGCCCAGATTATGCGTGGACGGATAGGGTGGCGTACGGAAAGCCTTGCGCGCGCCGGCGGCCTCGTAGATAGCGATACCGCGCTCGAACGCATGGTTTCGCATGGCTTCATCGTTGGGATGATCGTCATAATGCACATTGGGCACGGCCAGCCCGTGCTGATCCTTAAGCTCGGCATTGAGCGTAATCCTGTTGGTTTCCCGAGGCATATCCTCACCCACGATCCACATGCCCGCGGTGCGCGCATAGGCGTCCATATAGGAAGCAAAATCGCTACCCCATCCTCCCGGGTTCAGGAAAGCCGCGTAAAACGGCAATCCCAGGGCAATTGTCTCCAGTTCATAACCACCCACGAAACCACGTTTGTCATTATGGCCAACCTCATCCTGTACGATGCCCGCCATGGTGGTGCCACGGTAAAAATGCACAGGTTCATCAAACACGGCGTACACCGACCCCGTCGTATGCCGCATGTAATTCCTGCCGACCTGGCCGGAACTGTTGGCAAGACCGTCCTTGAACCTGGAGGACTCGGACAGCAGCAGCAGGCGCGGCGTTTCTATGGAATTGCCGGCAACGCAGACGACGCGTGCCGCTTGCCGCTGCTCCTTGCCATCCTTGTCAAAATAAACCACGCCGGTGACCTTGCCCGCATCATTGTGCTCGATGCGCGCCACATGGCATTCGGCCCGCAACTCAAGCTTGCCGGTTTTCTCCGCTGCGGGGATCTCGGTATACAGGGTCGACCACTTGGCCCCCATCTTGCATCCCTGGAAACAGAATCCCTGCTGGATACAGGCGCCCCGCCCCGCCCGGGCACGGCTGTTGATCGCCATGTGGCCTGTGCTCACTTTGCCGTAGCCCAGCTTGGTCGCGCCGCTATACATGATTTTGAAGTTATTGTTGCCTGGCAATCCCGGCACATCGTTGGTGCGCGTCACGCCCATCTTGTTCTCGGCCTTGGCGTAGTAGGGCTCGAGTTCCTGCAGCGTAACAGGCCAATCCAGCAGATTGGCGCCGTCCAACTGGCCGTAGTGCGTCCGCGCCTTGAATTCGTGTTCCTGGATGCGCAACGATGCGCCAGCCCAATGCGTCGTGGTTCCCCCCACGGTTTTACAGATCCAGGCCGGCAAATTGGGAAAATCCTTTGCAATGCGCCAGCTACCCGATGTGCTGCGGTTGTCCAGCCAGGCCAGTTGCCCGAACGACTTCCACTCATCCTGAACGAAGGACGCCGTGCTTTGACGCGCGCCGGCCTCCAGCACCACGACCTTGATGCCCTTCTGGCATAGCTCGTTGGCCAGCGTGCCGCCGCCCGCGCCCGATCCGATAATGACCACTACACTATCGTCTTTCTTGTCGAATACTGTCATTGTTCTCTCCTACCTATCGTTATTTTGCGGTCCGGTTCAGCTTTTCATCGGGGGGCTGGCATCTGCGGGGGGATCCGGCAGCCAGGTGAGATCATCGAACCCGCGGGCCAGATAACCGCCGCGCGACCAGACTTCGCCTTCGTAGCCGAAGTGCTTGTAGGCCATGGCATTGTCATAGAGCGACGTGACACATTGACCGCGCACTTTCTGGAAGAAAGGTTCGTGTTCCAACTTCGCCAGCAGGGCGGTTTGCTGTTCCAGCGTCAGTCCGGCAAAACCGGCTTGGCCGCTGCCGTTCAAGGTCTCGACGCCCTTGGCCAGCAAGGCCGCGGTTTCGGGGTCCTTGGCCAGCGCATCCAGGTCTTTCACCAGCAAGGCATACACGGCGTCCGGCAGATCCTTGTGGGGATAGAGTGCCTTGCCCATGGCGAGCAACGTATCGGCCTGGGGCTGGGTCAGACGCGCCAATTCGAGCGCCCACGTCCGGGACGGGGCGAAGGCCGCCAGGACCGACCCCGCCGCCAGGACGCCCGTCAGCAGCGCCGATTTCTTCAGGAACAGCCTTCTCGACGAGCCAGGACAGGTTGTGCGCTTGGTGAGCGTGATGGGTTTTTCCATTATTCCTCCAATAAGTCATGGATAAAGGCCGAAGCTGTGCTGCCAGGGGCAGCCGGCAAGGCATTTTTCTTATATGTTTATTATCGGCCTTCGGAAAGACAGCGGGTAATAACCGTTTACTACATGACTAAGGAAAACCCGACAGCGCGTACCCCAGGCTTACATCAAGCTTGCAATATCAGGGCGGAACACGCGTTGACGCCACGCGGACCACGGCCGGAAGATGGCACAAAGCAGCGCGACAGAAACGAGGCAAGCGCGCGTAGCGTCGTGTTTAGAATGCGGCGATGCCGACGTAGGGCGCGAGGCGGACCCGGCGGCGGCGCGCAAGAAAATGCCGTCCCGGGACGTCAGCGAACCAGCGCCATGCGGTTGCCGGCCGCCGACGCCGCCACCGGCGTATCGCGGCCGGCGGCGGACGACCACTTGACTTCTTGGTAGCGCATACAGGTGACGCGCAGGAACGATGTGAAATTGGTGGCCTCGCCCCGGTAGGCATAGACTTCTTCGTAGAGCGTGGAGATCAGTTGGTTCGTGGTCATCCCGTCCTTGCTGGCCAACTCAGCCAGGATCTCCCAGAACATATTCTCTAGTTTGATGCTGGTAACGACTTTGGAAATACGCACCGAACGGCTGCGGCATTCATACATAATCGGATCGGTGCGCGAATAGATATTACACATAGTGTCTCCTCATGGCGCCCGTCGGCCACGCCGGCATCGTGGCGAGATCGATCGGGCGTACACATAGGCTGTAATTGTTCTGAACCACTGAGCTCGATAGTACCACCAGCCGTCGCCGACACAAAGCGGCGCGGGCCTGGCGCGCAAATGCTATTTGTAATGCCCGTGCCTGCGGAGCACTTCTATCTTGTAGCCGTCTGGGTCCTGGATAAAGAAAAACTGCGCCAGCACCGTGTCTCCGTCGCGGAACGTCTTGATATCAAGCGGCTTCAAGCCAGCGGCCTGCAGCCTGGCATGCGCTTGCTCCAGATCATCGACACAGACGGCAATATGGCCGTATCCATCGCCATGCGTATAGGGTTCGCTGCGGTCCTTGTTGTAGGTGAGTTCCAGCTCCATGTCGTTTTCTTTATTGCGCAGGTAAGACAGCGTAAACGACGGAAAATCGAGCTCATGGACGGGCTCAAGCCCAAAAGCCGTTTTATAGAATGCCTTGGATGCCGCCAGATCAAAGCAACGAATCATAGCGTGGATAATTTTAGCCATACGGGCCCCCTTATTTGCTCGCAGCGGCGCCGGGATCGCCGTCGACATTGGCCATGGTCCGCTGCGCATTGTCTCGTCAACAGGTAGCCATTATGAATTCTATCGGTGCCCGCCAGGTAATATCGGGCTACTACAAGCCAGCCTCGGACGCCGGCTCATCGCGGTCGCCGGGGTTGCGGGTATAGGCGCTCGGGGGTTTGCCCGTCATTTTGCGGAACATGGCCGAAAAGGCCGATGTACTTTCATAGCCCATGTCCAATGCAATCCTGGTAACCGATTCCCCCAGCGACAGGCGCGAGATGGCGACAAACACGCAGGCCTGGCGCCGCCATGCGATGAAACTGAGGCCGGTGGCGGTCACGAAGCGACGATAGAAGGTCCGCTCGCTCACATGCAGCTTGTCGGCCCATTGCATGGGTGTGACGACCTGCGTCGGTGCCTGGCAAAAGGTGCGGCACAACGCGCCCAGTTGCGGCTCCTGGGGCATGGGCAGGTGAAACGGCACCGAAGGCAGGCGAATCGCCTCCAGGATCAACAGTTGCATCAACGCTCCATCGCGCTGGTCGATGTCATACAGGGCCGGTATTTTCACCGCCTCGTCGATCAGCGAGCGCAATAAGGCGGTGACCTCGATGACCTGACAATCGCCGGGCGCGGGCCGAAGGCATGCCGGCCGAAAATACAGACTACGGGTAATCGCCCGTGTCGTACGCAATTCATGATCGACGCCGGCCGGGATCCACAACGCAAAGCCGGGCGGCACGATCCAGCTTCCCTGCCCGGTCTCAAGTTGCAGAATGCCTTCGGTCGCATACAGCAGCTGGACCCGCCAATGGGCGTGCCTGGCCACGATATGACCGGCCGGGTAGCTTGACTGGAGTGCCACCACGTCCCTGTCGGTATGTTCGAGCAGTTTGATCTTACGCTGCATGCCTGTGGCCGAAATTCGCTAATAATTGGCCTATATTCTACAGACAGACAGGTGCCATCCGCCTATAGTTTGTGTAAATACCACATTGACCCCTGTTTTCCAGGCAACATCATGAATCAAGCCAGTACGGCCGTGGCGCCGAATATCCCTTCCAGTCACCTTGCCCATCCCGGGTCCGCTCAAGGTCCCGATAGCGAAGCACTGCCGCCGCCGGCGTCCCCGCAGGAGCGCACTGGCGTCGTCTATCGCGTGCTGGGCGCCATCAGCGTATCGCATCTGCTCAACGATATGATGCAGTCGGTACTGATTGCCCTGTACCCGGTGCTCAAGGGCAATTTCTCGCTCAGTTTCACCCAGATCGGCATCATCACCCTGGCGTTCCAGTTCTCGGCGTCGCTGCTGCAGCCGGTGATCGGCGCCTTCACGGACAAACGACCCAAGCCCTATTCGCTGCCCATCGGCATGGGCTTCACGATGCTGGGCTTGCTACTGTTGTCGCAAGCCTGGAACTTTCCCAGCGTGGTGCTCGCGGCGACGCTCATTGGCATGGGATCTTCGGTTTTTCATCCGGAATCATCCCGGGTCGCGCGCATGGCGTCAGCCGGCCAGCACGGCCTGGCCCAGTCCATCTTCCAGGTGGGCGGCAATCTGGGGTCGTCCCTGGGCCCATTGCTTGCCGCGCTTATCATCGTTCCACTGGGCCAATCCAGCGTGGCCTGGTTTTCGCTGGCAGCCCTGGCCGCCATCATTATCCTGTCCGGCGTCAGCCGCTGGTACGCGGGCAACCTGACAAGCGCCAGGGGCAAATCCAGCCTGGCAAAGGCGGACACCGGGCTGAGTCGCCGTCAGGTCAGCCTGGCCCTGGCCACTTTGCTTATCCTGGTCTTCTCCAAATATTTCTATCTGGCCGGCCTCAATAGCTACCTGACCTTCTACCTGATGCACCGTTTCGATGTGTCGGTACAGAACGCCCAGTATTGCCTGTTCATCTTCCTGTTTGCCGTTGCCGCCGGTACCCTGATCGGCGGACCGATAGGCGATCGTATCGGACGCAAGCGCGTGATTTGGGGCTCGATCCTGGGCGCGGCTCCGTTTGCCCTGCTTCTGCCCTATGCCAATCTGTTCTGGACACTGGTCCTGGTCTTTATCATCGGCCTGATCATTGCCTCGGCATTTTCCGCCATCCTGGTCTATGCACAGGAACTGATCCCCGGCAAGACCGGGATGATTTCGGGTCTGTTCTTCGGCCTGGCATTCGGCATGGCTGGCATCGGCGCGGCAGCCCTGGGTAAACTGGCCGATACGACCAGCATCGAATTCGTGTATCACGTATGTTCGTTCCTGCCGCTGCTCGGTGTCGTCGCGCTTTGGCTGCCCGAAGGGCGGCGGCGCAGCCGGTAAGGCGGCAGCACAGACGCCGATCGCCACAATCATGGCTGGCGCGAGAAACAAAAAGACCGGATAACATCCGGTCTTTTTGTTTCCTCCCGGCCTGCCGCTGCCTGATCGGTCATCGCCAATAGGCCACGCGCTGGCGGGGACTCGGGCGCGATTTGTATTTAGAACGCGGGAACAATCGCGCCTTTGTATTTTTCTTCGATGAATTTTTTCACATCATCGGTTTGCAGCGCTTTGATCAGCTTCTGGACGGCGGGCGATTTGGCTTTGTCTTCCGTTGTCGCCACCAGATTGGCGTACGGCGAATCGGCACCCTCGATGAACAACGCATCTTTGGTCGGATTCAGGCCGGCTTCCAGTGCGTAATTGGTATTGATCAGGGCCACATCCACGTCATCCAGCACACGTGGCAGGGTTGCCGCCTCCAGTTCCTTGAATTTCAGGTTCTTCGGATTGTCGCTCACATCCCGCGCCGTCGCCAGCAGATTGCTTGGATCCTTCAGCTTGACCAATCCTTCTTTCTGCAACAGCAGCAGGGCCCGGGCACCATTGGATGGATCGTTGGGGATCGCCACGATCGCGCCGTCTTTCAGCTCGGAAATGGCCTTGATCTTCTTGGAATAGGCGCCAAATGGCTCGACATGCACCAGTCCGACCGACACCAGATGCGTGCCTTTTTCCTTGTTGAAGGTATCCAGGTATGGCTTGTGCTGGAAGAAATTGGCGTCAATCTGCTTGTCCTCGACCTGCTGGTTGGGCTGCACGTAGTCGGTGAACACTTTCACCGTCAGATCCACACCTTCCTTGGCCAGTGTCGGCTTGATATGCTCCAGGATCTCTGCATGCGGTACCGGTGTTGCCGCGACGCTCAGTTTCTCGTTGGCAACGGCTGACAGACTGGTCAGGGAAACGGCCGCGACAAAACCGGCCAGAATGTGCTTGAGTTTCATGTGCAATACTCCTTATTGCTACTTTCGATTGAAATGTTTAACCAGATAGTCGCCCAGCGTCTGCAGCAGTTGAACCATCAGGATAAGGATAACCACAGTCACGACCATGACCTCGGTCTGGTAGCGCTGATAACCGAAGCGGATGGCCAGGTCGCCCAGCCCGCCGCCGCCGATAACGCCGGACATCGCGGAATAGCTGATCAACGTGATCGCCGTTACCACCACCGCGCTGATAATACCTGTCGTGGCTTCAGGCAACAATGCCCACATGACCGTCTGCCTGGAATTGGCGCCCATGGCGCGACATGCTTCCGAAATACCGGGGTCCAGCTCGCGCAAGACAGTTTCCACCAGACGCGCGAAAAACGGCGCGGCTCCCACCACCAGTGGTGGAATCGCGCCCTCCACCCCCAGCGCGCTACCCATGATGAAACGGGTAAACGGGATCAGCACGATCAGCAGAATAAGAAAGGGGACGGAGCGCAATACATTGACGACCAGCGACACTACCTGGTAGATGGGACGGTTGGCCAGCAACTGACGCTCGCTTGTCAGAAACAGGTAAACGCCCAGCGGCAGCCCGATGACAATGGTCCACAGCAGGGACCAGCCCGTCATGCGCAGGGTATCGATTGTGGCCTCGCCAATCAGGGGCCAGTCCAACGTACTCCAGTTCATGCTCTCAATACCTCGTAATCGACCTGATTGTCGCTGAAAAACTGCGCCAGCGGCTCATAGCGCGATGCATCGGCGTCAACCGCCAGCACCAACTGCCCATAAGGCGTATCCTTGATCTTGCCGACCGCGCCCTGCAGGATGCTCAGGTTCACGTTCAGGTCGCGGCTGACTTGGCTCAACAGTGGCTGCGCGGCATTCTGGCCGCGGTAGGTGAGCCGCACGATACGTCCCGGCACCCCCTGGACCAGATCCTTCCAGCCATCCGCGTCCACGCCGCTTTCGGAAAGCAGGGACAGCGTCGTGCTGTGCTGTGGATGCAGGAACACGTCCACGACCTCGCCCGACTCTGCGATGCGGCCGTTATCGATAATCGCCACGCGGTCGCAAACCGTACGAATCACATCCATACTGTGCGTAATCAGCACGATCGTGATCCCGAACCGGCGATTGATATCCAGCAGCAGGCTCAGTATGGACTGCGTGGTTTCCGGGTCCAATGCGCTGGTGGCCTCGTCGCACAGCAACAGTTCCGGCTCGTTGGCCAGGGCGCGCGCGATACCCACGCGCTGCTGCTGCCCGCCAGATAACTGGCGCGGATATTTGTTGGCATGCTCCCTGAGCCCGACCAGGTCCAGCAATGACAGGGCGCGTTCGGTACGCTCCGCCTTTCCCATGCCGGCCAGCCGCAACGGGAATGCGACATTTTGCAATACGGTACGGCTGGTCAGCAGATTGAAGTGCTGGAACACCATGCCGATCTTCTGCCGCAGCGTGCGCAAGGCGGATTCGCTGAACGCGGTGATGTCCTGGCCATGGATCAGGACGTTGCCGCCGCTGGGGCGTTCCAGCAGATTCAGCAGGCGGATCAGCGTGCTCTTGCCCGCGCCCGATCGACCGATAATGCCGAAAATCTCGCCTTGAGCAATATCCAGGCTGACTCCGGCAAGCGCCTGCACGACCTTGTCGCGGGACGCATAGGATTTATGAATATTCTTTAGCTGGATCAACGATAGGTACTCTGAAAGCGGTTTTGTTTGACGAATTTTATATTACTTATTTAAATTTATTCTTATTTAAATATGCCCTAAAGGAATATAAAATTCACGAAAGCAGCCAGTGACATGGCTGCTGGCGATGCTGGTCAGACATAATAATGCCATAGACATTCGGGATCGGGGCAGCCAAGGCGCGATTCTCCGCGGAAGAACCCGTGGAGGAAAACGAAAATACCGTGCCAGGGCACGGTATTTTACTTGCCGCCCACGAACCGGTCACGGGACAGGCCGGCAGGCTGCTGACAAACCATCTATCTTATTGCAGGGCGATTTCAACATCGACACCCGCAGGCAAATCCAGGCGCATCAGCGCATCAACGGTTTTGTCTGTAGGATCAACGATGTCCATCAGGCGCTGGTGGGTACGGATCTCGAACTGGTCGCGTGATGTCTTGTTCACGTGTGGTGAACGCAGCACGTCGTAGCGTTTGATACGTGTTGGCAGTGGAACTGGGCCACGGACAACGGCACCGGTGCGCTTTGCGGTATCCACGATTTCAGCGGCGGACTGGTCGATCAATTTGTAGTCAAACGCTTTCAGGCGAATACGGATTTTCTGGTTTTTCATGGGAATTCCTAAAGAACATTTATAAAGAACAAAGCCGCCTGCTGCCAGGCAGCCAAAAAACTGCTGGCGGCCGATAGGCTGCCAGCAGCATCATACCAATTACTTGGTGATTTTGGAAACCACGCCGGCGCCGACGGTACGGCCACCTTCGCGGATCGCAAAACGCAGGCCCTCTTCCATCGCGATCGGCGCGATCAGCTCGACGTCCATCGCAACGTTATCGCCTGGCAGAACCATTTCCTTGTCCTCTGGCAGCTTGATCGTGCCCGTTACGTCCGTCGTACGGAAGTAAAACTGGGGACGGTAGCCCTGGAAGAATGGCGTATGACGGCCACCCTCTTCTTTGGACAGAATATACACCTCGGCAGAAAAGCCCGTGTGTGGCTTGATCGAACCCGGCTTGGCCAGCACCTGGCCACGCTCGACGTCTTCACGCTTCGTGCCGCGCAGCAGCAGACCCACGTTATCGCCCGCCTGACCTTCGTCCAGCAGCTTGCGGAACATTTCCACGCCCGTGCACGTCGTCTTCGCGGTCTCTTTGATACCCACGATTTCGATCTCTTCGCCAACCTTGATGATACCGCGCTCGATACGGCCAGTCACCACAGTACCGCGACCGGAAATCGAGAACACGTCCTCAACAGGCATCAGGAATGCGCCATCAACCGCGCGCTCTGGCGTAGGAATGTAGCTGTCCAGCGCCTTGGCCAGTTCCAGAATCGCCTGCTTGCCCAGTGGGCCTTCGTCGCCTTCCAGCGCCAGCTTGGCCGAACCCTTGATGATCGGGGTGTCGTCGCCTGGGAAATCGTACTTGGACAGCAGCTCGCGCACTTCCATTTCCACCAGCTCCAGCAGCTCCTCATCGTCAACCATGTCCGCTTTGTTCAGGAACACAACGATGTAAGGCACGCCAACCTGGCGAGACAGCAGAA
>JBEBPQ010000032.1:0-35975 GCA_040395835.1 Advenella kashmirensis | reverse complement strand
TTGTGCTTCACGCAGGGACGCGTGATGCCCACGGTGTCGCATTCCTGGAAGGCGTCTTCGCCGATGGCCTTGGTGGGCACCTGTCCGCTGATGATGACCAGCGGGATGGAGTCCATGTAGGCGGTGGCAATGCCAGTAACCGCATTGGTCAGGCCCGGGCCGCTGGTGACCAGGCACACGCCAACCTTGTTGGATGAGCGCGAATAGGCATCGGCGGCATGCACGGCGGCCTGCTCATGGCGAACCAGGATATGCTGAAAGTCTTTCTGCTTGTAGATTGCGTCGTAGATGTAGAGCACCGCGCCGCCAGGATAGCCGAAAACGTGCTCGACGCCTTCCTCGGCCAGGCAACGCACGACGATGTCGGCGCCATTGAGTTCCATGTTATTTCCTTTCATAACCAGCATTCCCGCGTCGATTGGTTCTTTCCGGAACCGCCGGCTTTCGCGGGCGCACCCGACATCTATAGCGCTTTGTCCCTCACGGAGGGACGCCACCCATAGACATTGGACTGCCAACTTGGCCATCGATCTGGGTCTGCACGCACACGAAGGTGCGGGAGAGTTCGAAATGGAGACGTTTATTCACGCTTTTGGCATAAATAACCGCTATTTTTACGTTAAGGCGCACTGCTAATTGAAGCGGATAGCTAAAATTCTGCGTCTGTCATAGCCGGGGCGGATCGCCCGCAGTTATAAAGGCTAACTGTACCGCATTGCAACAGTAAACGCAAACAGGTTTGGGTTTCTGTACAATATAATGTCGCTGCCTGATCACACCGCCCCCCGCGGAGCACGGGCATGAATTATCGTGATTCCTGGTCATTCAATGGGTCTGGTGTATGGATATCCGTGCAGAAAATTTCGTCAAATTTTTCTATAGCTCCAATTTTTTCCACGGCACCCGCCAAGCCACGGGGGTGCTGCTGCCCGTTTTCGTCATGGCGGGCTTGTTCAACCAGCCCCTGATCGGCGTGGCGCTGGCCACCGGCGCACTCTGCCCCGCCATCATCGACCAGGTCGGCGGCACCAAGCGCTCGCGGCTCAACGAAATGCTGGGCGGGATCATCCTGGGCCAGCTCTCGGGCCTGATCACCGGCCTGTCCAGCCCCTATCCCGCCCTGCTCTGGGTTGTCGTCAGCCTGCAGGTCTTTATTTACTCCATGCTGTCGGTCTACGGCCGGCGCGGCGGCCTGATCGGCTTCGGCTGCCTGCTGCAGATGCTGTTGTCCATGCACACGCCCATGTCGGTCGACGAGGCCCTCACGCATACGGGCTATACCGCGCTGGGCGGGGTGTTCTATATTATCTTCAGCACCTCGATCAGCCATCTGTTCAAATTGCGCGAGGAACGCCAGACGCTGTCGGCAGCGCTCTACACCACTGCCAACTATATCTCGACGCGCGCCGATTTCTATGACACGCATAAAAACCTGGACGACAGCTACCGCCGCCTGATTCCGCAGATGATTGCCATGACCGAGCAGCATCAAAGCGCACGCGACGTTGTCCTGCGCAACCTGCCGCGCGAGAATGACGCCTCGGATCAGCAGCGCATTCTGCTGTGGAATGTCTTCATCGATATGATCGCGCTGCTCGACACCATGGTCGCGTCGCAAACCGACTACGCCACATTGCGCGCGCGCTTCAAGGACCACGATATCCTGCTGTTCATGCGCGACACCCTGTTCAAGATCAGCCGCACCCTGAACCGGACGGCATTCAGCCTGGCGCGCAACAAACCCGTCGATTATCGCAATAGCGTGAAAGCGGAACTGCGGGCCATCGAATACGAGATGCTGCAGCTCAAACAAGGCGGCCTGCAGAGCACCGAACCGGAAACCTACCTGCTGCTGGTGCAGATTGTCCGACGCCTGCGCAATGCCGCTCGCTTCGTCGACCGGATTGCCGACTGCCTGCGCGGCGCCCGCCTGGAACCCGTGGATACGCTCAAGCGCGACCAATCGCTGCGCAAGTTCATCACGCCGCAGGCGATCACGCTGGAGCCGCTCAAGCGCAACCTGAACCTGAATTCCTCCATATTCCGCTATGCGCTGCGTACTACGTTCGTGGTCACGCTGGTGCTGCTTATCTCCACCGTGGTCAGCCTGATCTACGGCGACTCACCGCTGGTGCAGGCGTTCACCACGCATAGCTACTGGATCATTCTCACCGTGCTCATCATCATGCGGCCGGGCTTCGCGCTGACCCGCCAGCGCACGGTCGGGCGACTGCTGGGCACGCTGGCCGGTTGCCTGATCACCATTGCCCTGTTCAACCTGACCTCCAATGCCGTGATCCTGATCGCCATCATGATTCCCGCCATGGTCCTGGGCAATGCGTTCGTGCTGACAAACTATCTGCTGAGCTCGGCGTTTATGACGATCTACATCCTGATCGCCTTCCACTTCCTGAGTCCGGGCAATTTGCTGATCATCGGTGAACGCGCGCTGGATACGCTGGCCGGCTGCGTGCTGGCGTTCGCTTGCGGCTCCATCGTGCCGTGGTGGGAAAAGCAGCGAATCATGCCGCTGGCCGGCGAGGCCGTGGACGCGGCCTATCAATATATCCATGCGGTGCTGGCCTATATCGACTCTATTCATGGGGCCGGCGATCAGCCGTTGAAATCGGCGGACAACGAGCATTACGTGCAGGCCCAGTTAAGCCGCAAGAACATGCATACGGCGTTCGGCGCCTTCGCCGACAGTTTTTACCGAATGATGAACGAGCCCAAGTCCAAACAGATCCACATTGTGGAGCTGAATAATATCCTGATGCAGACTGACGCCGTCGCGAGCCAGATCTCGGCGATCGGGCCCATGCTGGCGGGCCTGGACACCGTGCCGCCCCATATGCATCAGGCCTTGCGCAATATCGCCGATTTGCTCAATCGAAATGCGGAAACCATCAGCGATGCCCCGGCGCAAATCGAGACCGACGGCGCCTACGGCAGCGTCGTGTTTCCCTTGAAGCAAATGCAGCAGGCTGCCCTGCGCATCCGCCAGCAAGCGACCGATATCGGGTTGATGTAGCGGTTGGCGGGTGGCTGCGGCGTTACATCAATCTTGCCGCAGCGGTAGACAGCACAATCATTGCCGGACATGGAGCGACACGGCCGCCGCGGGCTGGCGGCCGGCGCCTAGGCGAATAAGGCCTCGTCAACCTCGAGCTTGCCCGGCCAAAAATATAGCACCGAGGTCAGCACCTGGGCCACCAGCATCAACGACCAGGCCGTAAGATGGGCAACGACCGGATACTGGCCATTGTCGGGCGGCCAGAAATCCAGGATATAGCCGACCCCGACCTGCATGGTGAAAATACTGATGAAAAAAATCATGTTGAACGCGGTCGTGACGCGCCCCACGACCTTTCGCGGAAAGACCTCGGCGATCAAGGCATACGACAGGATGCAGCAGGAGGCGAAGAAGCCGTAGGCGCCCCACAGCACGATGGCCGGCACGGCGACATCGAGGAAAATAAGCGCCTGGGCCAGAATGAAAAGCAGCATGCCCAGGCCGCTGAAGGCGCGCAGGTCCAGGCCGAAGCGTTCGATTCGCCGCGCCAGCAGTCCGGTCAGGAACGTGCCCGCGACCATGGTCAGCCCCAGCAGCGAGACCAGGCTATCGGCCTGGGGCGCGGTCATGTGAGACACATCGATTAGGTAGGGTTTGACCCAAAGCGATTGCGCCGCATAGAATGCGCCGCCCACCGCGCAAGGTAGCGGCACGATCCGCCAGAACACCGGATTGCGGAATATGACACGGATGCCGTGGATCTGCTTGCCAAATGATTCGTGCGTCGAATGCTGCTGCCCGGTTTCGGGCACGAACAGCCAGATGACAGCCGCCACACCAAGGGTAATGACCGCCATGCCGACGCTGATCTCGCGCCAGGTGTTATGCGTCAGCGCAATGGCCAGGGGCGTGCCCACGGCGACACCGCCCATGCCGCCCAGCGCGACCATCAGCCCGTTCAGCGAGGGCCAGCGCGATGAAGGAAAGGTGCGGGCGATCGCCAACAGGGCTGCGCCCAGGCAAACCGAGACGCCGACACCGATGAGGATGCGACCGCCGATGAGTCCCTGGATGCTATCGGTCATGCCGTATAGCGCGGTGCCCAGCGCGGCAAGCAGCAACAGCGTGGCATTGGTGCGCCGGGGACCATACCGGTCAAGCGCGAGCCCCGCCGGCAACTGGGCCACGGCGAACCCGATAAAATAAAAACTGGTCAACAGGCCCAGGTCGCTGGCGGTCAGGCCCATTTCGCGGGTCAGAAACGGCGCAAAACCAATGTTCAGGCCGCGATAGACATACGAAAGGAAGTAGCCAAGCGCAAAAAGAATAAAGATCCTGATTGCCGCCTGCTTGCTCATTGCCCGCCCCGGCTGCTCATGAGAGCTTTCTGCGGAAAACGAGTTTCTCGTCGGTGGAAACGTCTTCGGCGAATGCGTAGCCTTCCAGGTCGAACTTCTTCAAGGCCGCAGGCGTCTTCGCCTTGTGCTGGATCGCGTAGCGCGCCATCAGCCCGCGCGCGCGCTTGGCGTTAAAGCTGATAATCTTATAGACGCCGTTCTTGTAGTCCTGGAATACGCATTGCACCACACGGGCATCCAGCGCTTTCAGGTCCACCGCCTTGAAATACTCTTCGGACGCCAGGTTGATGACGATGCGCGAAGGTTGCTCGCCCAGCCGTTCGTTCAGGTAATCGGCGATGCGGCTGCCCCAGAATTCGTAAAGCGTTTTGCCGCGCGGCGTAGCCAGGCGCGTACCCATTTCCAGGCGATACGGCTGCATCAGGTCCAGGGGCCGCAGCACGCCGTACAGGCCGCTGAGAATGGCCACGTGATCCTGGGCCCAGTCCAGCTGGGCCGGCGTCAGCGAGTCGGCCTGCAATCCCTCGTACACATCGCCGTTGAAGGCCAGCACCGCCTGGCGCGAATTTTTCTGATCGAACTTCGGCTTCCATTCGCCGTAGCGGCGGACATTGAGCTCGGAAAGCGCCGGACTCAGTTTCATGAGCTGGGAGATGTCGTCGGCGCTTTTGGTTTTCAGGACCTTGATCAGCTCGGTGGATTGCTTGACGAACAAGGGTTGCGTATGCGTGCTGACGGAAACCGGAGAATCATAGTCAAGTTTTTTGGCTGGAGAAAGCAGGAAAAGCATGATGGACAACCTTGAGTCGAATGTGCATTAAGGGTAAACGAACGATGGCTGGCGCCGGCCAGCGCAGCGGGCGGCATCGCGCGCCGCCAGCGGTGCGGGCCGGCGTGTTATGCGTCGGGAACCAGGCTTTCGATACCGCCCATATAGGGCCGCAGCGCCGCGGGGACCACAATGCTGCCGTCGGCCTGCTGGTAGTTCTCGATCAGCGCGACCAGCGTGCGCCCCACCGCCAGTCCCGAACCATTCAATGTGTGAACATATTCGGGTTTGCCCTGCTCGTTGCGGAACCGGGCTTGCAGGCGTCGCGCCTGGAAGGCTTCGCAGTTGGACACCGATGAGATTTCGCGCCAGGTATTCTGGGCGGGAATCCAGACTTCCAGATCATAGGTCTTGGCGGCGCCAAAACCCATGTCGCCGGTGCACAGTTGCATGACGCGATAAGGCAGCTCCAGCGACTGCAGCACTTTCTCGGCATGGCCGACCATGTCTTCCAGCGCCTCGTACGACGTTTCCGGATTGACGATTTGCACCATTTCCACTTTGTCGAACTGGTGCTGGCGAATCATGCCACGCGTATCGCGCCCACCGCTGCCGGCCTCGGAACGAAAGCATGGCGTATGCGCGGTGAGGCGGATAGGCAGGTCGCCGCCGGCCACGATTTCATTCTTGACGGTCGCGGTCAGCGTGATCTCTGATGTGGAAATCAGATACAGGTCTTCCTTGGCGATGGGCCGGCCTTGCTGGTCCACCTGCGGCTCGTCCTCGCCGCCCTTGGTCACCCAGAACATATCGTCCTTGAATTTTGGCAACTGGCCGGTGCCCAGCAAGGTGGAACTATTGACGATATAGGGGGTGTAGCATTCGGTGTAACCGTGCTGCGTGGTGTGCAGGTCCAGCATGAACTGCGCCAGCGCGCGGTGCAGTCGCGCCATGCCGCCGCGCATAAAAGCGAAACGGGCGCCGGTCAGCTTGACGGCGGTATCGAACTCCAGGCCCAGCCGCTCGCCAACCGCGACATGATCCTGCGTGTCAAAGCCGGCGGGCGCAGGCACCGCGCCATCGGTCACAAAACCTTGAGCCGTGCCCAGCCAGCGGCGCACTTCGACATTATCGTCGCTGTCCTTGCCCTCGGGAACCGATGCGTGCGGCAGGTTGGGGATGGTCATCAGCCAGTCATCGAGCTCGGTCCGGATGGCCGCCAGTTGTTCTTCCAACGCCTTGAGCTTGCCGGGAATGGCTTGCGATTCGGCCATGACGGCGCTGGCGTCTTCCCCTTTCGACTTGAGCTGCCCGATTTGCTTGGCCAATGCATTGCGCTGCGCCTGCAGCGTTTCGGTCTGGATTTGCACATCCTTGCGCCGGGCTTCGAGCTGGCTGAAACGGGCTTCATCAAAAGCCACGTTGCGCCGTTTAAGGGCGGCAACGACGGTCGGGAGATCTTTTCGCAATAAAACAGGATCTAACATGATAGGTGTATGGTGTCGATTGGGGAAACGTATAGGTATAGGCTTGTCATTATATACAGCTATACGCCGCCGGTGGGCCGCCCGGCGCCGATTGCCCGCAGCCCGCCGGCAATCGGCGGCAATCCTGTCTTACCCCCTGCCGCTACATGGCGGGTTTCTGCATGTTGCCATCCTTCATCGGCGCTTTGCCGCCACCCATCGGTTTGGTCTTGTCATGATGCATCATCGGCTTGGCCGACTCGCCCTGCTTCATGTCCGACATGCCGGATTTTTTCGACGCGTGCCCGCTGTGGGACATGCCCTTTTCCTTCATGGTTTTTTGCTCACCCTGCATGGCGTGATCCATCTTGTCGGCCTGTTTCGCAGGCATATCGGCGGCCATGGCAGCCTGGGCGGCAACACCCATCAATGTGGTCGCCAGCATGGCGGCAACGATCTTCTTCATAATGCGCTCCTTGAGACTTGAACAGGGATTGAACCATGGCGACGCGGGCCCCATCACGGGGGCCGCGGGCAATGGCGCGCCAAACGCGGGTCGCGACACCGTTGTCGCCGATCCGATTCGACTTAATGATTTAGACAGTCAAGGCACCGCTTTTCTTACAGCTTTTTTTGAAAATGTTGTAACTGTATGGATGCTGAATAAACGCGCGGCACCGCCGGCCGGCATGCGGCGAACGATGCCGCTCATGGCGGCATGTCTCAGGGTTTGCTTTTCTTGGCCGCTTGCCGGGCTTCCCGATCAAGGGAACGCAAGAACGCCAGTTTCTCGCCGATTTTGGTTTCCAGCCCCTGCTGCACCGGCCGGTACCAGTTCGGCTCGCGCATCCCGTCCGGCAAATAAGTTTCCCCCGCGGCATAGGCGTGCGGTTCGTCATGGGCATACCGATATTCATGCCCATAGCCCAACTCTTTCATCAACTTGGTTGGCGCGTTGCGCAGGTGCACCGGCACCTCGCGCGACTTGTCTTGCTTGACGAACGCCCTGGCCTGATTGTAGGCGTTATAGCCGGCATTGCTCTTTGCGGCGATCGACAGATAAATGACAGCCTGGGCCAGTGCCAGCTCGCCCTCGGGCGAGCCCAGCCTCTCGTAGGTGGCGGCGGCTTCGTTGGCCATTTGCATGGCGCGCGGATCGGCCAGGCCGATGTCTTCCCAGGCCATGCGCACGATGCGGCGCGCCAGGTAAAGCGGATCGGCGCCACCATCGAGCATGCGCGTGAACCAATAGAGCGCGGCATCCGGGTTGGAGCCCCTGACCGATTTATGCAGGGCCGAGATCTGATCGTAGAAGCTGTCTCCGCCCTTGTCGAAACGCCGCAGATTCAGCGTCAATGCGTTCTGCAGAAATTCCGGCGTGATCTGCGTGACCTGCGATGCGGCGGCGGCCGTATTGGTTTGCTCCAACAGATTCAGGAAGCGGCGCGCATCGCCATCTGCGTAGCCCGTCAGGATCTCGATCGCTTTGTCATCGAAGTCCAGCGCGATGGCCCCCGTTTGCCTGGCCCGATCGAGCAACTGGCGCAATTCCTCATCGGTCAACGAGGTAAGCACATAAACCTGGGCGCGCGACAACAACGCCGAATTGACTTCAAACGACGGATTCTCGGTTGTGGCGCCGATAAAGGTAAACAGGCCGCTTTCCACATAGGGCAGGAATGCATCCTGCTGCGCCTTATTGAAGCGATGCACCTCATCGACGAACAAAATGGTTTTCCGGCCCTGGCCCTGCGCCACCTGCGCCTTGACCACCGCTTCGCGGATGTCCTTGACACCGCCGAGCACCGCGGAAATGGCGATGAACTGGGCATCGAAGCCGTCCGCCATCAGCCGCGCCAGCGTGGTTTTACCGACACCCGGCGGGCCCCAGAAAATCATGGAGTGCGGCCGCCGGGCCTCGAACGCCACGCGCAGCGGCTTGTCAGGCCCCAGCAACTGCGTCTGCCCGATCACCTCGTCGACAGTGCGCGGACGCAGGCGCTCGGCCAACGGCGCATTCGCGCGATTGCCTGCCGTATTGAATAAATCGCTGTCGTTGAAATCCGTCATTGCTTGCATCAATCCGTCATTGGTACGCGGGCCCGCGGCTGGCAACAACAAGGGGCCGGAAACCGGCCCCTTGTTGCACGTGCTGTCTCGCCTGGCCCTGATAGCTACATTTTAACGGTATCTACCCCCGCCGGGGCCTTGAACTGGAAGACGCTGGCGGGAATCTTCACATTGCTCTTGAAATTACGCAGCTTGATCGATGTGGTCTGGCCAAAGGAGTCCAGGATCACAAGCTCGGCCGGCAGATCGTTGGCAAAGCCGATATCGACATGCGAGAGTCCCGCGTCGGCAACCTTCGGCGTGGCTCGCATCCAGACCATGCCTTGTTTCTCGGGCAGGGGCGACAGACTGAACGAGTCGTCCAGCGTGCCGGCACCGAACAATATCGCGGCAGGCGAAGCGCCAACCGCTTTGCTGACCGGCCGTTCCGTAACTTGGCGCAAGTCTGGATCATACTGATAGACTGTCTTGCCATCGGAAATAATGCTTTGCTCGTAGGGCTTGCTGACCGTCCAGTTGAATTTGCCGGGACGCTCGAAAGAGAACGTACCGGATTGCGGTGCCTTGGCCTTGCCTTTGCCGCCCGAGGTCTTCTGGGCAAACTCGCCCTTGGCCGACTTCACCGTGTTGACAAAGTCCTTGAGCTGCTGCCTGGCGTCGGTCTGTTTGGTGTTCTTGACGTCCGGTATCTGCTCAAAGGTAATGCCTTCCAGGGACGTGGAAAGGCCGGCGTCCGGATTCATCAGATCGGGATTGACTTTGATATCCTGCGCGTGCGCCAGGGCCGGCACAGCCAGGACAGCGGCAAGGCAAGTCGAGAGGATATGTTTTTTCATGAATATGGACTCCTATTGTGTTCGCCTTCGCGTCCGCCGCGCACATCCGCTCCTGGCAGACGGAAGACTCGGCACAGTTTTACCATTAATACCGCGCCAGGGGATGTAACAGAATCGTAAATAACATTGCGGTACTGAAATGCCAAGAACCAAACCGCAGCAAAAACAGCGGCTTGCAAATGAAACAGGCATCCCTGATACGGGGATGCCTGCATGTTTCCAACGATAACACGTCCCGGCAAACCAGTTGCGCGGCAATCGGCGCTAGCGTCAGGCGTCGGGTTCTTCCTGCCCGGCAGGCACCAGGATTTCCCGGTTGCCGTTCGATTGCATGGTAGACACGATACCCGACTGCTCCATCTGCTCGAGCAAACGCGCGGCGCGGTTATAGCCGATCCGCAGATGCCTTTGCACCGATGAAATGGAAGCGCGACGGTTTTTCAGCACCACGGCAACCGCTTGATCATAGAGCGGATCGGACTCGGAATCGGTAAAGCCAGTAACGCTGCCGACGCCATCGCCGGTTTCACCGGCCACGCCACCTTCGAGCAGGCCATCGATATAATCGGGTTCACCCTGCTCTTTAAGATAGTCCACCACGCGATGCACTTCATCGTCATCGACGAAGGCACCGTGCACGCGGTTGGGCAGGCCGGTTCCGGGCGGCAGGTATAGCATATCGCCTTGCCCCAGCAGGGTCTCGGCCCCCATCTGGTCCAGAATGGTGCGCGAGTCGATCTTGGATGAAACCTGGAACGCGATGCGCGTGGGAATATTGGCCTTGATCAGGCCGGTGATCACATCGACACTGGGACGCTGCGTCGCCAGAATCAAATGGATGCCTGCCGCCCGCGCCTTTTGCGCCAGGCGCGCGATCAACTCTTCGATTTTCTTGCCCACCACCATCATCAGGTCGGCCAGCTCGTCGATGACCACGACGATCATCGGCAGGGTCTTCAGCGGCTCGGGTTCCTCGGGTGTCAGGGAAAACGGGTTCGGGATGCTCTCCCCTTTCTTGGCGGCCTCGCGAATCTTGGCGTTAAAGCCGCTGACATTGCGCACGCCCATCTTGCTCATGAGCTTGTAGCGCTTTTCCATTTCGCCCACGCACCAGTTGAGCGCGTTGGCGGCCTGACGCATATCGGTGACCACGGGCGCCAACAGGTGCGGAATGCCTTCGTAGATGCTCATTTCAAGCATCTTGGGATCGATCAGGATCAGGCGGACCTGCGAGGCATCGGCCTTGTAGAGCAGAGAAATGATCATGGCATTGATACCGACCGACTTGCCCGAGCCGGTCGTCCCCGCCACCAGCAGGTGCGGCATTTTCGCCAGATCAGCGACGATCGGGTTGCCCGCGATATCCTTGCCCAGCGCCATGGTCAGCGAGGACGCATTGTCATGGTAGGTTTTGGAGCCGATGATTTCGGACAGCCTGACCATTTGCCGGCGCGGGTTGGGAAGCTCCAGGCCCATCAGGTTCTTGCCGGGAATCGTTTCCACGACACGGATGCTGACCAGGCTGAGGGCGCGCGCCAGGTCCTTGGACAAGTTCACGATCTGGCTGCCCTTGACGCCGGTGGCGGGCTCGATTTCATAGCGCGTAATCACCGGACCGGCCTGCGCCGCCACCACGGTGACCTGCACGCCGAAGTCACGCAGCTTCTTCTCGATCAGCCGGGACGTATACTCGATGGTCTCGGGCGACACAGACTCGACATTTTCCGCAGCCGGGTCCAGCAGTTCCAGTGACGGCAGTTCTCCGCTCGCATTCTTGGGCGGCTCGAACAGCGTGCGCTGCTTTTCCTTCTGTACGCGCTCGGAGGTTGGGAAAACGGTGATCTGGGGTTCGATGCGCACCGAGGTTTCGTGTACCAATTGCTCTTTCTGCACCACCACCTGCTCTTCGCGCGCAACCTGTGCGATTTCTCCGACCTTGCGGTCCTGCCTCGCGGTTTTCAGGTTGATGAGGCCATTGAGCACGCGCTGGATCCCGGAGCCGATTTTTTCGGCCAGCGACAGCCATGAAAAGTCAAGGAACAGGCCCAGTCCCAGCACGATCATGAAAAACAGGATCAGGACGGCGCCAGGCAAACCCACAGCGGTAATGAACAGCCCGCCGATCATTTGTCCCAGCACGCCGCCGGCGCCACCGGGGAGCTGGTGCCCGATCGATGCGAGCTGGCTGGCCTCGAAGCCCAGCGACCCCAGGAACAGCAGGAAGAAACCCACCCCCTGCTCCCAATGCACCCTGGGCAGCACAGCGTCGGGCTTGGCCACGATGCGATTCATGAGCAGGCGATAGCCCACCCACATCCGCTTCAGGCACAAGGCGACGAACCACCAGGCCGACAGGCCGAACAGGTACAGCAGGATGTCGGAAACATAGGCCCCCACCGCGCCGAGCCGATTGTGTACGATCGTGGACGAGGAGGTGCTGACCCAGCCTGGATCGTTCGGGTGCCAGGTAAACAACATGACCGCCAATGCGGCGGCCAGGGCGACATACAGCACCCACTTGGCTTCGGTGAACATGGAAGCCAGGCGGCTGGGTTCCGCATTCTGCGCGTTGCGCCCATTCCTTGCGGACGAGCGCGAACCGGAATTGCGTGTGTTGCGTGCTGAACGGGTAGAGACAGTATTTGAAGTGCGTGCCATAACTATAATTTCATTCAATAAAGCATTATAGCTCATTGATATTACATGTTATTTATATTTCTCGCCTGAGGTGAGCTTTGATTGTAAATTTTCTATAAGCTGTTGTTTTCCCTGACCTAGTCTCCATACTAACAGGATATGCCCGGGCCGGCCTCGCTCGCGCGTCGCTTTTTTCGCCAGCGGTTCCCGCAAAAAGCGGGGTGTCGCTCAAAACCGCGGCATGCTCGGGGTTTTATCGGGACCCGGGAGACTATCCTTTATAATTGCCGATTGGATTTTTAGGACAAAACAAGATGGCTGACAATACCAAACACGCGAAATTGCTGATCCTCGGCGCGGGGCCGGCCGGCTATACCGCCGCCGTCTATGCCGCCCGGGCCAACCTGAACCCCGTCCTGGTGACCGGTATGGAACAGGGCGGCCAGCTCATGACCACGACCGAGGTCGACAACTGGCCCGCCGACGCCCAGGGCGTGCAGGGCCCCGATCTGATGCAGCGCTTTCTCGAGCACGCGACCCGCTTCAATACTGAAATCATCCAGGAGCATATCAAGGAAGCGGATCTCTCGGCGCGCCCATTCCGCCTGGTTTCGGAATCGGGCACGGTGTTTACCTGCGATGCCCTGATTGTCGCCACCGGCTCCTCGGCCAAGTACCTCGGCCTGCCCTCCGAGTCGGCCTTCATGGGCAAGGGCGTATCGGCTTGCGCCACCTGCGATGGCTTCTTCTACCGCAATCAGGACGTCATTGTTGTGGGTGGCGGCAATACCGCCGTCGAAGAGGCCCTGTACCTGTCCAACATTTGCCGCCACGTCACGCTGGTACACCGCCGCGACAGCTTCCGCGCCGAACCCATCCTGGTCGATAAGCTCATGGAAAAGGTCGAGGCCGGCAATATGTCGCTCAAGCTATTCAACACATTGGATGAAGTGCTGGGCGACCAAAGCGGCGTCACCGGCGCGCGCCTGAAAAACACCGACGGCCAGACGGAAGACCTGGATGTCACCGGCGTATTCATCGCCATCGGCCATCATCCCAACACGACCCTGTTCGAAGGCCAGTTGGATCTTGAAAACGGCTATATCGTGACCCGCGGCGGTCATGCCGGCTTTGCCACCATGACCTCGGTGCCAGGCGTATTTGCGGCTGGCGATGTCCAGGACCATGTCTATCGGCAAGCGATCACCAGCGCCGGCACCGGTTGCATGGCGGCGCTTGATGCGCAGCGCTGGCTCGATGGCCAGGGCAACGGCTAGACATTCATCTCCTCATGATCCGCCGGCACGGCCGGCGGCCCCATCCATTCAATCGATATGGCAATAGCAATCAAAGGCAAGCTGGAAAATCTGCGACAGCTGCAAAAAACCAAAGCGCGGGAAGACTCGCGCCTGGCCAAGGCGCAGGCAGCGGAAAAGGCCAAGCGGGCCGCCGGACCTGGCGGCAGCGCCGCCGAGATATCACCGGACGATCTCAAGCTGTTTCGCAATACCGTCAGCAGCGTCACCCCCCTGCCCGACACCGGACGCCGGACCCGCGACGTAATAGACCACTACAACAACGACTACTTCAAAGCCAAGCGCCAACAGGCCGAAGGCGCGGCCGCGACCGCCCCTCATAAGGCAGTGGCCGATATCCACGCGCGCAAGGCAACGAGCGGCAAGGGCGGCGGAGCGCGCCGACACGATCTACCCGAAGGCACCTATGTCCAGCAGAAAGATAGCGGTGATCTGATTAAAAAATTGCAAGCGGGCCAGTGGCCCGTGGCCGCGACACTCGATTTGCATGGCGCCAACTCCAGCCAGGCCGCGGAACGCTTTGACCGTTTCTTGCACTCCTGCCTGGAACACCACGTGCGCTGCGTATGTATCGTGCATGGCAAGGGCTATGGCTCGGAAGCGGGCAACGCCGTGCTCAAGGACCAGGTTATCGCATGGCTGAAAAATATGGATGCGGTATCGGCGTTCATCCCGGCCCCCGAGAATATGGGGGGTGGTGGCGCACTTGTGGTCCTGTTGAAAGCGCCGGCGAATCCGTAGCGAACGGAATCGGCGCCGAAAAAATATAACGGCCGCCCTACTCAGGCTGGCGTAGAACGACTTCGAACGACAATTGCGACAACGTAATGACAAAAGCAATATCGCGCAATTGCCAAAACCATATACCCGCACGACTGCGGCAGTGTCAAACAGATGACATGGAAAACGGCTATCCCAAAAAACAGGAAAGGCGGAATCAATTTATATTGATTTTCCGCCTTTCTCTTTATATTTATTATGGGATACAGCTTATTATTTTGAACCACTTTGGCAACCCAACCAAGCCAAGCGGTAAGCCAGCTCATGCAGAGCGTTTGTCTCCTCACCTGCATGAGCAAATTATGCACTCATTTCGTGTATATGACACTTAGGGAATGCACTAGTTTTTAGCATCATGTGCTATTGGGCAGCTTTGCGCGTCGCCTGGCGGTGCTTTGCCAGCTCGCGCGCGCGCTCCTTGCGGGCTTCCTTCTCGGCCCGGCGCTCGCGAATCTGCGCTTCCATATCTGCACCAATATGGCCCTCGTGGCGCGCCGCCGCCAGATCCACCTGGCGTTGCCTTTCGCGAAAACGCTCACGCTGCTCCTCGGTCTTCGAATCCCAGCAATGGGGACAACTTTCTCCGCGGATATATTGGGGCGACGCACGATCTTCATCGCTTAGCGGATGACGGCACGCCCGGCATTGGATATAGGGCCCGGGCTGCAAGCCATGCCCCACGGAAACGCGCTCGTCGAAGACGAAGCATTCGCCTTCCCACAGGCTTTGTTCCGGCGGAATGGTTTCCAGATACTTGAGGATGCCTCCCTGCAAATGGTAGACCTCGTCAAAGCCCTGGGATTTCATATAGGCGGTGGACTTTTCGCAGCGGATGCCTCCGGTGCAGAACATGGCGACTTTGCGGGTGCGCTGCTTATCCAGGACGCCGCCGGCTTTGGACTGGTCCTGAACCCAGGCGGGAAATTCGCGGAACGTGACAGTATTGGGATTGACCGCGCCCTTGAAGGTGCCAATGTCCACTTCGTAATCATTGCGGGTGTCGACCAGCACGACATCGGGGTCGGAAATCAATGCGTTCCATGCTTCCGGCGGCACATAGGTGCCCGTGTTATGCGTGTTCACATTGGGCTGGCCCATGGTGACGATTTCCTTTTTCAGGCGCACGCGCATGCGATGAAACGGCTCGCGCTCGTCGGACCAGGACTCCTTGTGTTCGAGATCGGCCAGGCGCGGGTCGCTGCGCAGATAGGTCAGCACCGCATCAATCCCTTCCTTGGGGCCGGCAATCGTGCCATTGATGCCTTCGCGCGCCAGCAACAGCGTTCCCTTGATTTGCTGCTGCTCGCAATAAGCCTGCAGCGGCGCCTTCAGGGATTCGAAATCGGGCAGATCGACGAACTTGTATAATGCGGCAATGGTATGGGACATAACTGGAGCGATGTACGAGAAATTGGCAAGGTAAGCATTTTAAGCCGGCCGACCCCTGTCGGGATAGCCGGCCATTTGATTATTCGCAACTTGCCGGTAAATTAATTTCACATTGTAAATCAAACCCTTGCCTTTGCATGGCATTTAAGCCAGTTCTTTGGCATATTTCACCAGCGCGCCTACCCGGTACAAACCGTGCACGAACTTGCCAAAAGGCATGGTAACGAACAGCGACAGAATCACCGCCAGGTGCACCACCAACAGCGGCGCCAGCGCCATTGTTTCGCGAAACAGCATCAGCGCCAGGCCGGTCACGGCGGCCAGGAACAATTGCGCAATGAACGCGTAGTCCATGCCCATCTGCCGCAGATCGACAATCGCCGGATCGGCGCGCCGCTTCAGCCAGAACTGCCCCGCCGTGCCGATTGCCAGGCTCACGCCGCCGATCGTGCCCGTCAATTTGGGCAGGCTGAAAAAAGCGTAAGGTGCCTGCCAGCCAAATACATAATGAAAGATCGTTCCGATCACCGTGGCGGCAAAGCAAAGCATGAACCCGTAAAAGGTAAAGTGATGGAAACGCCGGCGCCAAGGCGAGATCTCATCATCGGGATAGGTGCAGCCGGTTTTCACATTGCCGTGCAGATAGCGCAGGCTCAAGGCATCGGCCAGGCCCTGCTTGATTGCCGACCAGGACAGGACGCGACCGGGCAGCGGCTCCATGTCATTCAGGAAATTGCGAAACCCCATGCCAAGCGCAAGCAACACCCACAACGCCGCCGCCCCGAATACGGTCACCAACACACCGTGCGGGAAAATCGCATAGAACTGGCCGGCAGGCGCGGACGACAAGCCATCCGCAAACAAAGCGGCTACGCCCAGCAACACGACCATGGCGAGCAGGAACAGCAGGCTGGCCAGCAGTCCGCTTTTTTCAAATCCGCGCGCGATCGCGCCTGGCCAGGCATACGTCTGGTACGTTTGCTGGCGCACCGCGGCCAGTTGCGCAGGCAGGTTGACATTGAACTCATGCGGCGGCGCGTACTGGCAAGCGTAATAGCATTCGCTGCAGTTATGGCAGAGATTGGCCAGATAATGCAGATCGCCACGCGTGAAATCCAGGCGCTGCTCCAGCGCCGGAAAGACAGCGCAAAAGCCTTCGCAGTAGCGACAGGAGTTGCAAATTCCCACCGACTGGCGGGCCTCTTCTATCAAATTCTCAAGCTGCTGCATGCTGCGCCGCCTCCCTTCCTGCAATCCGGCCAAATACCGTTCCAATCGCCATGCCGAATCCGGCAACATAGCCCTTGCTCAAAATATTACCGGCCATGATTTCTCCGGCGGCAAACACGTTATCGGACAGCGCCCCATCCTGCATCACCACTTGCGCCTGCTTGGTCACCTTGACGCCCATGTAGGTGAAGGTGATGCCGGTGGCCAGCGGATACGCGTAGAACGGCGGCTGGTCTATTTTCTGGGCCCAGTGGGTTTTCTCGGGCGCCAGGCCCTGCGTATGGCAATCATCCAGCACATTGTGGTCAAAGGTGCCGGGCACCACCGCGGCATTGTATTGCGCTACCGTTTGCTTTACCGCCTCTACCGGCAGGCCCAGCTTCTGCGCCAGCTCCTCGATGGAGTCTGCGACGATGGACTTGAACACTGAAGGCATAAACCGGCCTATGGCCTGGGAGTCGATGATGCAATAGGCGACCTGGTCGGGTTGCTGCGCAACCAGCCGTCCCCAGATGGCATAGCGCTTGGGCCAGAAATCCTCGCCTTCATCGTAGAAGCGCTTGCCGTCGCGATTGACCACGATGCCCAGCGACACGCAATCGACGCGCGTCACGATACCACCGTCATAGCGCGGCGCGCGCGCATCGATGGCGACGGCATGACCCTGGGTCGGGTCGCCGATGATACAGGCCTGATTGCGCATCAGCTCCCGCAGCATCACGCCCTCGTTGAAACGCGTGCCGCGAATAATGAAATTTCGCGCCGCCGGTCCCCACGCCTCTTCAAGCCAATCGTAATTCGATTCAAACCCGCCGGAAGCGATCACCACCGAAGTCGGCGTCAGGCGCAAATTGCGGCCCTGGACGGACACATCCACGCTCTCGCATTTGCCACCGGAAAAATTCAGGGTTTTGGCCTCGGCGTCGTACAGGACATGCACGCCCGCCCGCTCCGCCGCCTTATAGTAGGCATTGACCAGCGCCTTGCCTCCCCCGAGGAAGAACGCATTGGTCCGGCCCAGATGCAATGTGCCACCCAGTGACGGCTGGAAGCGAACGCCATTGGCTTTCATCCAATCGGTGCACGTGGCGGTTTCCCGGATCACATAGCGCGCCATTGCCTCATCGGTTTCACCGCCCGTGACCCGGAACACATCCTGAAAATACTCATCTTCGGGGTACGCGTCCGTCAGAACGTCGGTGGGCGCGTCATGCATGCAGCGCAGGTTCCGCGTATGGCTGCTGTTGCCGCCGCGCCAGGCGCGCGGCGCGCTTTCCAGCAGCGTGACCGATGCGCCGAGCTCACGCGCGGAAAGCGCTGCGCACAGCGCCGCATTGCCGCCGCCGATTACCAGGACATCGCAGGTTAAGGTGTCTTTCAAAGCCTGTTCTCCGGATTGGATCATTAAATACAATCGTTGGTGTGTTTACATAAAATACTAATGTATTCTATTGTACACATTTATTTATTACTGCGCTTTGGAAAATAAATTTCTGCTTAAGTTGTTACAATCAGTCCTGACTTGTGCCAATTTTTGGAAAACTGCGATGGCCCGACCCTCTCCCCCACCCCAAGCCGACGCCGGCGCCATGGAAGCCAACGACCGCGGCGTGACACTCGGCGACCAGGCCTATCACTATATTATCCAGTCGCTGGCGGATGGCTCCATGCCGCCGGGTACCCGCCTGCGCGAAACCGAGCTGGCCGCCGACATCGGCTTGAGCCGCACGCCGATCCGTGAAGCGCTGAACCAGTTGATGTCCGAAGGCTTGGTCGTCAACGATCCCAAACGCGGACTGATCATCACAGAGCTGGATCAGAACATGGTCGGTGAGCTCTATGAAATGCGCCGCGTCCTGGAAAGTACGGCGGCGGCGCTGGCTGCCCGGCACGCAACCGATGTGGAAATCGCCGTGCTCAGGCAAATCATCGAACGAGACCAGGACCTGAACGATCCGACGGCGCTGGCCCAGAACAACCGGCTGTTTCATCAGACGCTTTATCAATGCGCACACAACCGCTATCTGCTGAAAACCCTGCATGTCCTGCAGAATGCCATGCTGCTGCTAGGCAAAAGCACGCTGGCCGAAAGCGGCCGCCCGTCGGTTGCACGAGAAGAGCATGCGCAGATTATCGACGCCCTGGAGCAGCGTGATCCCGATCGTGCGCAGGACGTGGCCAGCCGGCACATCAGCGAGGCCTACAAAGTCAGGCTGAGCCGCTTCCTGCTGCACCGCGACTGACGCCCCTGCCTAGTCGGCCTGTGCGCCCGAGGACTTGACTGCCTTGCCCCAGGTCTCGATCTGGGTCTTGATGAACGCGCCGAACTGGTCCGGCGTCATTTTCGCCGCCCGCGCGCCCTCGTGTGCCAATTTGGCGCCCACATCCTCACTGGTCAAGGCCTTCGATGCCGACTGATACAAGCGGTCGATCACCTCGGGGGGCGTGCCGGCTGGCGCGACCAACCCATGCCAGGACACCGCCTCAAAGCCGGGCACGGCGGATTCGGCCACCGTGGGTAAATCCGGCAATGCCGCGGATCGCTCCGCAGACGACACCGCCAGCCCTTTGATGGAATTGGCCTTGATATGCGGCAACGCGCCGGGGATCGTCGTAAACATGAAATCGATCTGACCGCCGATCAACGCGCTGATCGCCGGCGCGCCGCCCTTGAATGGCACATGCACAACCTCGAGCCCGCCGGCATCCTGCAACATCACGCCAGCCAGGTGCCCTGGCGTGCCGCTGCCCGCCGATCCCATGTTCGCCTTGCCCGGATTGTCCTTGATGTATTGGATCAGATCTTTCGGCCCCGTCATTTGCTTATGCGCGTTCCCCACCACCAGGACATTGGGTACCGTGGCAAACAAGGTAACCGGCGCGAAATCCTTGACGGCATCGTAACTCAGCTTCTTATAGAGCGTAGGGTTGATGCCATGCGTGCTGGCTGTCGCCAGCAATAGCGTATAGCCGTCGGGCTTGGCGCTCGCCACGGTTTGCGCGGCAATGGCGCCGTTGCCGCCGCCCTTGTTTTCAACCACGATGGACACGCCCAGTTCCTTGGACATGGCCGCGGCCATGGTGCGCGCCAGAATATCGGATGAACCGCCGGCCGGATGCGGCACGATCAGCCGGATGGGTTGCGCCGGATAGGCCGCGTACGCCGTAGCGGGGCCGATGACCGTGGCCGCGAGCAGACAGGATGGTAGAAATTTCATGAGTGGACTCTCCCTTGATCATGGTGTAATTGTGGTTCCCATGGGATAATATACTCATGAATACATTAGAATACAAACATATTTAAGCTATTCGCCATCATTCAGGGCAAAAAAAAACGCTGCCGAAGCAGCGTTTTTCTCGATAGACCGAAAATTACATGTTTTCGATCATGACCTGGCCGAAACCGGAGCAGCTGACTTGCGTCGCGCCTTCCAGCAAGCGGGCGAAATCATAGGTCACTTTCTTGGACAGGATTGATTTTTCCATGGAAGAAATAATCAGGTCCGCGGCTTCGGTCCAGCCCATGTGACGCAGCATCATCTCGGCTGACAGGATTTCCGAACCCGGGTTCACGTAATCTTTGCCGGCATACTTCGGCGCTGTACCGTGCGTGGCTTCGAACATGGCGACAGAGTCGGACAGGTTCGCGCCAGGGGCGATACCAATACCCCCGACCTGGGCGGCCAGGGCGTCGGAAACGTAATCGCCGTTCAGGTTCAGCGTCGCGATGACGGAATACTCGGCGGGACGCAACAGGATCTGCTGCAGGAACGCATCGGCGATAGAGTCCTTGACGATGATTTCCTTGCCGGTCTTCGGATTCTTGAACTTGCACCATGGGCCGCCATCGATCAGTTCGGCGCCGAACTCTTTCTGAGCCAGCTCGTAGGCCCAATCGCGGAAGCCACCTTCGGTGAACTTCATGATGTTGCCTTTGTGCACGATCGTAACGCTAGGCTTGTCGTTGTCGATTGCGTACTGGATCGCCTTGCGAACCAGGCGCTCAGTGCCTTCGCGGGAAACCGGCTTGACACCGATACCGGAAGTTTGCGGGAAACGGATTTTCTTGACACCCAGTTCGCTTTGCAGGAACGCGATCAATTTCTTGGCTTGCTCGGACTCTGCCTCGAACTCGATGCCGGCATAGATATCTTCGGAGTTTTCACGGAAGATGACCATATCGGTTTTTTCCGGCTCGCGCACAGGTGAAGGCACGCCTTTGAAGTAGCGCACAGGACGCAGGCAGACGTACAGGTCAAGCTGCTGGCGCAGTGCCACGTTCAGCGAGCGGATGCCGCCGCCGACTGGTGTAGTGAGCGGACCCTTGATGGACACGACGTAGTCCTTGACTGCTTCCAGCGTCTCTTCGGGCAACCAGACATCGGAACCGTACACCTTGGTGGATTTTTCGCCGGCGTAGATTTCCATCCAGTGGATTTTGCGCTTGCCGCCATAGGCTTTTTCGACTGCCGCGTCGACGACTTTCAGCATGACAGGCGTGATGTCTGCACCGGTGCCATCACCTTCGATAAAGGGAACGATTGGCTGATCGGGAACGTTCAGTGAAAAGTCGGCGTTGACCGTGATTTTTTCGCCCGCTGTAGGGACTTTGATGTGCTGGTAAGACATGTTGGCTCCGTAACCCACAAGTAGAAAATTGGCAAGACGATCGTCGATAAACGAGTCTTATATAAGACATAATAGTTTAACTGAAAATTCGCCGTCTTGCGGCGGCATTTTGCAATATACCCACAAAATATGAAACGCATGAAAAAATGCTGGGTATAAGGCGAAAAAGCACGCCTGGACCGAGCCCTCAACCCGCTGCCCGTATTGTCTCTTGGCCGGCGACTGGCGCCGCCTGCGGGTCGCGGGCGGCAATCCAGTGCTGGTGCCAGTTCTCGGCCGGTGAGCCGATCCAACTGGTATCGGCAGGAATGCGCTCGCCTTTCATGACCGTGGTCAATGGGCCAATCATGGCGCCCCGCCCCACTTCGGAATCGTACAATACGGTGCTGCGCGCCCGCAGGTTGACCCCCGCTCCGATCCGCACCCGGCCGATTTTCATGACCCTGTCCTCGAACAAATGGGTTTGCGGACCTGACAAACCATTGAGCTCGGCATAATCGCCAATCTGCACGCAATCGAATTCCGTCATATCCGTCGTGTCCAGATAAACGCCCCGTCCAATGCGCACGCCCAGCAAGCGCATAAGGAACGGCAGGAATACAGTGCCCCGCAGGTAGTTCAGGAAATTGGAAACCGCCATCGACTCGTAGATGTTGGTCACCGCCTCGCTCAACCAGACATAGAGGGACCACATCGGCGCGGCATGCGGTCGGTAGCGGCGCAACAGCAGCCATTTGAGCACCAGCACCAATAGATAGGAGCCGACGCCATACAACAGGCCGTCGCGGATCAGCGACGGCGCCGCCTGCTCGATGGAGGCGATGGTATCTTCATAGCGCACCACGTCGTACACGATGAGATAGCCGGCGCAGATGGTAAACGCCATCGGCAGCACGATCCTTAGGCTTTCCACGAACGCGCGACCCAGCCGGCGCAGCGGCGAGGGGCGGAACGTGGCGCTTTCGTCGAAACGCGTCATCATCTCGCGCGCGGGCAATACGATGGGCGGCGAACCAAACCACGTGTCGCCCGGCTTCATCTGATCGCTCAAGGGCGCCCGGGTTTGCACGCCGATCAGGACATTGGGCGCCACCACGGTACCATCCGGCACATAAGCGCCATTGCCAATGAAGCTGCGGTGTCCGATCATGGTATCGCGAATGGTCATCCAGCCGCCATCCACCTCGTCATCGCCGAGCATCACGGCATCGGCGATAAAGGAATCATCGCCCAGGGTCAGCATATTGGGCGCGGCCCCCATGATGGTGGAAATTTCCGCGTTTTTGCCGATCTTTGCTCCCAGCAGGCGATACCAGGAGGCGGCGAAAACCGTCGCGTATACCCCGTGCAGCGTATGCAGACTCGCCGCCTGAATCTGGTTGATCAGCCATTTCCGGTAGTACAGGCTGCCGTATACAGAATAGCGCCCAGGCTGCATCCTGGGCAGCGCCAGCCAGCGAACCAGCGCCGACAGCAGCGCCGTAAACAGGATCAGCACAAACGATGCCGGCACCGCGATCAGGAAATATCCCAAGCCGGACAAGAGAAAATTGTCGTAATCGAAATTGGGATTGAGCCAATCAATGAAGATAAATGTCGGGAACAAGGGCGTAAAGAACAGCAAGCCGATAAACAGGCCGCCCAGGCCATAGAACACCGCTTCGAACAACACGCGGCCGGCGCCCGCGCGCGGACGCGGCGGCAGGGCCGAGCGGTAGCCTTCCTGTATTTTGCGCGAAGGCGAACCATCCCACACTTCATGGGCGCCGATCCGCTGGCCATCGTACAGCGATGACAAACCGTTGAGCCGCCCCCCCGCCCCAATCGCCGTGTTCCCCTCCAACACACAATAGGACCCGATATAGGCCGACTCGCCGATGCTGGTTTGACCCAGCACCAGTTCGCCGTTCTCGACACGCGCATTCTCGACGTGCACTTCGGCCCCGATACTCGCACCGTCGCCCACGAACAGCAGGCGGGGAACGCGCACCGTCATGGAGCTGAGCATTGCCTCCCGGCCCACGTGCGCGCCCAGGCTACGCAGATACCACGCATACAGCCGCGTCCCGGCGATCAGGTACATCGGGGCCACGCTGGAGAGCCTGTCGGATAGCCACCAGCGAAAGAAAACAATACCCCAAAGCGGATAACGCCCCGGTCTCAACCCCGTGGCCAGCAATCTGCCTCCCAGCACCGCAACCAGGAAGCTGAGCAGATACACGCCCAGAAACACCAGCAACGACATGCCGATGGCATACCAGGCGTTGTCGCTCATATCTCCGGTCAGGTTATGATACGTAAAAAACGGTGCCAACCATTGCATGATGGACAGGGAAATCAGGAATGGCACGGCCGCCAATTGCGCCGCGCCGCAGGCCAGGCGGCGCCACCAGGCATGATTGGGCGACACGTTGAAGGCTGGCTGGGCCGCTTGTGCCGCTTGCGCCGCGTTGTGCGCCACCGACGCATCGACCGCTGCCATGCAGTCGGCGATCGATTGCACCGTCCGTTTCTGATAGATATTCTGGATGGTCAGCGCGGCGTAGCGTTCATGGCCGCGGATCTGCGATACTAATCTGGCAGCCAGCAGCGAATGCCCGCCCAGATCAGAGAAAAAGTCCGCAGCCAGGGTGATGGGCTGCCCGGGAAACAAACCCTGCAGGATGCCGAAAAGCACAATCTGCGCATCGCCTTGCGGTTGATCCGCATCGGCTGCGATCGGCGCCGTCTGCGTCAACGGCAAGCGGGCCAACGCCTTGCGATCGATCTTGCCAGACACCAGGCGCGGCACCTGCTCCACAATCTCAAAAAAAGCCGGGATCATATACGCGGGCATGCGCGTCTTCAGAATATCCCGCAAGGTCCCCACAGGCGGCAGCAAGGCTTCTTGCCCCGGCTCGGCAACAATCCAAGCGACCAACTGGTCGATCTCGTTGAGCTTACGCACCAGCACCGCGGCGGTGGCGACCGCGGTCTGTTCAGACAACGCCGCCTCGATCTCGCCAAGCTCGACCCGGAAACCGCGGATTTTCACCTGGTCGTCAATACGGCCCAGACACTCGATGGCGCCGCCGCCATCGATACGCGCCAGATCACCCGTCCGGTACAGATGGCGCTCTGTCTCCAGTTCTGCTTGCGGATTGGCGATGAATTTATCCGCCGTCAACGCCGGGCGGCCCAGATAGCCGCCCGCCACCCCGGGTCCGAAAATGCACAACTCGCCAGTCTCTCCGCGCGGCACCAGATTGCCCTGCGCATCCATGACGGCGACGCCATAGTTGGGTAGCGGCGTACCAATTGTCACCGGCTTGTCAAGCGCCAGTTTTTCCAGCGTCGCCGATACCGTGGCCTCGGTCGGCCCATAGGTATTGAACAGCGTCACCTGTCCGTTGTCTAGCTTGGCTACCAGCGCGTCGGGACACATTTCGCCCCCCATATTGATCATGCGCAGGCTTTGCGGCACCTGCGCAAACATGGCCAACAGGGTGGGCACCGCATGCAATACGGTAACACCGGCATGCTGCAACGCCGCGGGCAAGGCAACCGGATCCGCCACTAACAATTTGGGCGCGATCCAAAGGCTGGCACCCGCCAGATAGGAGATCCAGATTTCCTCGAATGACATATCGAAGGCGACGGAAAATCCTTGATACACCAGGTCGAAATGGGCTACGCCCAGGATATGGTTTTCGCTGCGCAAAAAGGGACAAATATTGTCGTGGCGAATCACGATGCCTTTGGGCTTACCCGTGGAGCCAGAGGTGTAGATCACGTAGGCGGGATGCGAGGGCAACATCCCCTGGCGCCGCCGCAGCGGCCCTTCGACGGCGGCCTGCAGACTCGCCACGTCCCATAACCGCGGGCCCGCGCCTGCGGTTTCACCCGCCAGGCCCGCCGCCTCAGCCGCCATGCATACGATGCCTTTGGCCCGCGCATCCTGCAGGCAAACCGCGATGCGTTCTATCGGCGTGTCGACATCGAACGGCAACCAGGCGGCACCCGCCTTGGTAATGGCCAGTTGCGCCAGCAATAGCGGAATGCCGCGAGGCAGCCAAAGGCCGACGATATCCGCGCAGGCAACACCGGCCGCAAGCAAGTGGTGCGCCATCCGATCGGCCATCTCGTTCACCTGACGGTAGGTCAGGCGCTGCGTGTCGTGGATCAGACAGATATGATCCGGATACGCCGCCACGGTATTTTCGAAAATATCCGCCAGCGTTTCCGGCTGCAGAAACTGCGGCATATACGGCCCACGCAAAATCGAAAGTTCAGAGGCAAACAAGCGGGCACTCCCTGCCTGGCAAGGCGAAAAGACAACATGAAAGCGAGGTCCCGGCAACGGCGAAGCGAGCGGGTCAGCCATGGTATGATGCAGGCTGGATCGAAACGCAATCATCCTTTGCGCCACGGACCAAATGGCCCGCATTATGACGAATGTCAACTGACGGGCTCCTTAAGAAACAGCCCGCCGGCGCCAGCGCTTCCCATCATCTGTTTCCATGGGTTACACGCCGCGCGACGCCAGGCCTTGCGCTACCGCCTTACCAAATCAAACCACCGCCCATGTTCAATCCATCGCGCGACCAGGTGCGCCAGTTCTTTACTGAAACCTGGTCCAAACATCGCCAGAAAAAGCTGCTTACGCCCTTGGAATCCATCGCCCTGGACTGGATCTTGCAGCATCCCGAATATCACGAACTGCTGGAGAGCCCCGAGGCAGCGCAAACCGAGTTCACGGTAGAAAAAGGCCAAGTGAACCCCTTCCTGCATTTATCCATGCATCTGGCCATCAGCGAACAGGTATCGATTGACCATCCGCCCGGCATCCGCGCCATCTACGAACAAATGGCGGCGCGCAGCGACGAACATCACGCCATGCACGAAATCATGGAATGCCTGGGCCAGGTCATCTGGGAATCCCAGCGCTTGGGCAAGCCGCTGGATACCGACCATTACCTGGAACTGCTGCGCCAGCATACGACACGCCATTGAACCGTCAAAGCCGGCTGCCGCGCCACGCCGGCCAGCCCCTATGGCAAGCCAGCCGGTACCGACAATAAAAAAACCAGAACGTCAGTGTTCTGGTTTTTTTGTACCGGCAACACCGGCATACTGAATATCAAGGTGCCCGCCTGACCGGCCGCAACCGGTCACGGGCTGCCATGCCGTTGCGGATTACTTGCGGCGATGGCTCAGCGGACTTTCCTGGGTTGAGAGCCAGGCGGCAATGTTCACGATATCGGTTGAACCCAGCTTCTTGATCTCGTTGCCCATGATCGGGTTTTTACGAATATTCGCAGAGTTCGGCGCGCTGCTGACGCCACGCTGGTACGCAGTGAGGGCGTGTTTCAGGTAATCCTCGTGCTGGCCTGCCAGGATAGGATACATGGGGGCGATGGTCTTGTCGCCGGCGGCACCGTGACAGGCAACGCAGCCGTTTTTCTCAAAGGCGGCCTTGCCGGCTGCCAGATCCGCAGCCTGTGCGGAAACCATACCGAGTGCGCAGATGGCACCTGACAATAAAATAGAGATGCGTTTCATTTCAGTTCCCGGATTATTTTATTTGAGAGAAATAGGCGGCGATATCCAGCATATCTTGGTCAGACAGGCTTTTTGCGATAGCGACCATGGAAGGGAAAGTCCGGGCACCGGATTTGTATTCTTTCAATGCGGCCACAATATATTCGGCATTCTGGCCGGAAATCTTGGGTACGCGATATACCTCGGGGAAGCTGGCCCGGTACTCAGGGATGCCGTGGCAGCCGATACACATGGAAATTTTGCCTTTTGCGGCCTCGATATCTCCTTTGGGGGCGGCAGCCTGCTGCGCAAATGTCTGCGCGGAAAAAGCACAGGGAACCACAATGGCGAGCGCGGCAACGGAGCGCTTGAAAGCGGATAACTTCATATTTTGCTCTTTTGTTAGCGAATTTCGACAATGAACGTACCGCGAGGCAAGCCAGCGGATCGGATCAGCTATAAAGGTCAGATTGTACGACAAATTTCTCCGGGATTAGGTTAGTATGGGGCATTGCTTGCCGAATTCATCCCTATTTTGTTGCAGAATTGAAATGAAATCTAGCCCATCCGCACCGCATTCCCGCCGCTTCAGCGGCACCGAGCGCTATGTCGCCACCGAAGACCTGAAACTGGCGGTCAATGCCGCCCTCACCCTGCAGCGGCCGTTGCTCATCAAGGGCGAGCCAGGCACGGGCAAGACCATGCTGGCCGAGGAAGTGGCCGAGGCGCTGGGTCACCCGCTGCTGCAGTGGCATGTCAAATCCACCACCAAGGCCCACCAAGGCCTGTATGAATACGATGCGGTGTCGCGCCTGCGCGACTCCCAACTGGGGGATGAGCGCGTCAAGGATATCGGCAACTATATCCGCAAGGGTGTCCTGTGGCAGGCCTTCGCGTCGGAAGCCCCCTGCGTGGTGCTGATCGATGAAATCGACAAGGCCGATATCGAATTTCCCAATGATCTGCTGCGCGAGCTCGACCAAATGGAGTTCCATGTCTACGAGACCGGCGAAACCATTCGCGCCAGGCATCGTCCGCTGGTCATTATTACCTCGAACAACGAAAAGGAACTGCCCGACGCCTTCCTGCGCCGCTGTTTCTTCCACTATATCCAGTTTCCCGACCGCGATACGCTGCGCGAAATCGTCAAGGTGCACTACCCGGACGTCAAGACCGACATTCTGCGCGCGGCCATGGACCATTTTTTCATGCTGCGGGACGCGCCCGGCCTCAAGAAGAAACCGTCTACGTCGGAGTTCCTGGACTGGCTCGCGCTGTTGCTGGCCGAAGAGATCGACGCGGCCCGCATCGATGCGCACGCGGCCACCGCGGTGCCCGTGATGGCCGGCGCCCTGCTCAAGAATGAACAAGATATCGGCTTGCTCGAACGCTTGTCGGGACTGGCCCGCCAGACTCGGCGCTAAACCATGGCCATGGCGCTCGCCACCGGCGGCATGCGTGCGCGCCGGCCGCGGCGCCCCGCGGCACAACCCGATTCCTTGTGCATTTCCAAGGGGTAACCCATCATGTTCATCGACTTTTTCTATCACCTGAAGAACCAGAAACTGCCGGTTTCCGTCAAGGAGTACCTGACCTTGCTGGAAGTGCTGCGGGAACGCGTCATGCCGCCGTCGCTCGATGATTTCTATCATCTTGCCCGGATTACCCTGGTCAAGGACGAAACGCTGTTCGACCGCTACGACCAGGCCTTTGCCCTGTTCGTCAAGAAGCTGCCCGCGCAACTGCATGACACGCCGGAAATACCGCTGGACTGGCTTATCAGCCAGATGCAGAAGCATCTCACGCCCGAAGAGAAAGCCGCGCTCGAAAAACACGGCTGGGACAAGCTCATGGACATGTTCAAGGAACGGTTGCAGGAGCAGAAGGAACGCCACGCCGGCGGTAATAAATGGATTGGCACCGGCGGCACCTCGCCCTTCGGCCATAGCGGCTACCACCCCGAAGGCATACGCGTAGGCGGCCCTTCTGCGGGCAACCGCAGCGCCGTCAAAGTCTGGGAAGAACGCCGCTTCAAGGAATATGACGACCAGCAGGAATTGGGCACGCGCAATTTCAAGGTCGCGCTGCGGCGCTTGCGACGCTTTGCCCGCGAAGGGGCCCCGGAAGAACTGGATCTGGACGACACCATACGCAGCACGGCGCGCAATGCCGGCTTTCTCGATGTCAAGATGGTTCCCGAGCGGCACAATGCCGTGAACGTGCTCATGCTGCTGGATGTCGGCGGCAGCATGGACGACCATATCGCCCGGGTCGAGGAACTGTTTTCCGCCTCGCGCAGTGAATTTCGCAACCTGGAGGTCTGGTACTTCCACAACTGTCCTTACGAGCGCTTCTGGCGCTACGACTCCGCCGGCCGCAGGCAATATACCGACACCTGGGAACTGCTGCGCACCTACAATAACAACTGGCGCGTCATCCTGGTGGGCGATGCCACCATGAGCCCCTACGAAATCGTGCACCCCGGCGGCTCGGTCGAGCACTACAACAAGGAGGCCGGCGCCGTGTGGCTGACCCGCATCCTGGACGCCTGGCCCAAGTCGGTCTGGCTCAATCCGGAGCCGCAGGCCTATTGGCAGTATCGCCAGTCCATTGACGTCATTCGCAATATCATGCAGGACAAGATGTATCCGGTCACCATGACCGGGCTGGAAACCGCCATGCGCCAGCTGTCCAAATAGAAATGGGGCATTGCTGCCGGCCGCCGGCCTGCCGCCACGCCCTCCGAGAGGTGGAAGTTAATCGATACCCAGGATGATCGTATCGGGATCGACGCTGATCCAGACTGTCGCGCCCTTTTTCAGCGATGCCGGGGCCAATTCCCGCGGCGCTGCCGCGATCAGCCTCAGCTCGGGCGCGATTTGAATATCCAGTTCGCGCTGCCCATGCTGGCTGCGCAGCCCGCTGACCACACCTTCATAGCTATTGGCGCCTGGCTCGGCCGGCGTGGCCAGGCGAATGGCCGGCGCCTTGATCAACAGATACACGGCGACCCCCTTGCGCAGTCCCAGCGACAGGGTGCTGGCATGGGTGATATTGACTTGCATCGTCAAGGCGTCATGCAGTTGCACCAGGACCTGGTCGCGCATGCCCGCCCTTGCAATATTTACCACCATGCCACGCAACTGGTTGCGGGCGCTGGTCTTGCCAATGGGCGGCAGCGCCGCCTGCGCGACAGCGCCCTGGCTTGCCACAAGCGGATCGACATCGATATAGCGGTCAACCGCCAAAGATTGCGCGCGGCGTAGTTTTTCATAACGCGCAAGCAAAGCCGCGCCGTGTTCGCTAAGCTGGGTGCGGCCGCCGCCCCGGCCGCCTTTGGCAGCGACAATCAGCGGCGTGCCCAGCCGCGTTTGCAAGTTGCGCAGGCGATCCCAGGCGGTCTTATAGGTAACGCCGACCGCCTTTGCCGCCGCCGTGATGGAGCCCTGCTCCCGCACCTGCTCCAGCAACCGCAGGTCGCGTTCATCGGCCACTTCATGCTTGCCATCGCCAAAACCAAGGGTTGCAGTGACATTTAACCGCTGCGGCGACACGTTCGCTGCCGCCCGGGACCCGGCCGACGCCTTCATTCGGCATGCGCCAGATGCAGGCGGCCTTCGCGCAGCGCCAGCACCTGATCACCGAACACCGCGACATCGCTGGCATCGTGAGTGACCAGCACCAAGGGAATATCGAGCTGTGCCTGCAATTGACTGATCTCCTGTCTGAGGTGTTGCCGCAAGCCGGTATCGAGCGCGGCAAAGGGCTCGTCCAACAGCAATAGACGCGGCTGGTGCGCCAATGCCCGCGCCAGCGCCACGCGCTGCTTCTGCCCACCGGACAATTGGGCGGGATAGCGGTCAGCATAAGCTGCCATATGCATTTTATCAAGCCAGTAGGTCGTTTCCTCTTGCAGAGCATTTTTACCCGGGTTCAGCATGCCGCGCACCAGGCTGAACGCCACATTCTGCCGCACAGTCAAATGGGGAAACAGCGCGTAATCCTGGAACAGATAGGACACCTGACGCTGCTGTGGCGTCTGGCAAATACCGCCGGCGTGGTCATACAAAGTGGTACCGTTCAGAATGATATGCCCCGCATCGGGCCGCATCAGCCCTGCCAGGGCGCGCAGTGTCATACTTTTGCCTGCGCCCGACGGCCCCTGGATCACAATCCTGGGGGTGTGGGTGACAAACGCCAAATCCAGCGCGAAGCCGCCGTGCCGGCCTGTGATTTTTTTCCTGATCGAGATATCCAGCGTAAACTGCGCCATGCCCATCCTTACCTTGCTTGACTCATCTTGCACAAACAACGCCCTCGCCACCCGCCGGTTTTTTGCCGGCGGCCGCCCGCTTGCCGTCACTGGCTTGGTATTTCCTCAACTGTCCAGACGGCGCGGCGCCAGGTAGCGCGCCGAAAACAGAATGATGATGCAGACCAGCGAGATCACGGCCACGATGAAATTGGCCTGCTGTTCGGCACCCGCCTGCACCGCTTCGTAGACGGCAATAGATAGGGTCTGCGTTTTCCCTGGAATATTCCCGGCAATCATCAGGGTGGCGCCAAACTCGCCCAGTGCGCGCGCGAATGCCAGCAACAGGCCGGCCAGGATGCCACGCCAGGCCAGCGGCAGCGTTACGCGAAAAAAAAGCGCCACCTCCGAGATACCCAGCACGCGCGCCGCATCTTCGTAGTTGCGATCCACCCCTTCGAATGCCGCGCGGGCCGGCTTGAATACCAGGGGAAAGGACACCACGACCGCCGCGATGACCGCCCCTTGCCAGGTAAAGATCAGTTGGATGCCAAACCAGCGGTCCAGGTACTCGCCAAGCCATCCATAGCGACCCAGCAGCACAATCAGATAATAGCCGAGAATGGTGGGTGGCAGCACCATTGGCAAAGTCAGGATGGTGTCCAGCAGATCCTTGCCGGGAAACGCGCGGCGCGCGAGCAGATAGCCGGTGCCGACGCCCAGCACAAGGTTGATCAGCATGGCGCAACCGGCCACCTTTAGCGAAATCAGCAAGGGAATCCAGACCGGTTCCATCTATCCTGTCTCTTTAAAATCTGTGAATCTCGTTGACCTGTCGAGGCCAGCCGGCGCAATTGACTATCGGCGGCACCTTCAAAAGGCAAGATGCGCTAGGGCTTTTTAAATCCGGCCTTGGCGAAAGCCGCGTCAGCCTGCTCGGAGCCCAGAAAATCCACGAACGCGCGGGCTTCGTCAGCATGCTGCGAATTCTTGACCACGGCGATCGGATAGCTTACCACCGTATCGATGGGCAAGGCCTGCACCACCTTGACCTTGTCGCTGCGGACCGCGGCATCGGTCGCATAGACAAACCCGGCATCCACCTCGCCGCGCGAGACGTAATCCAGCACCTGGCGCACGTTCTCTGCGAACACGAATTTGGCCGACAGCTTGTCCCACTGCCCGCTTTTTTGCAACCCCTCTTTCGTATAGCGTCCTACCGGCACGCTGGCGACGTTGCCAACTGCGATTTGCTTCACGCTGTCCTGGTCCAGGCTGGCCAAGTCCGTCACGCCACCGGCGGCGCTTGCTGGCACGATCATCACCACTTCGTTGCGAACAAAATCCCGCCGCGTCGCCTCATCGATCAAGCCGGAACCGGCGGCATCATTCATGCTCTTCTGGTCGGCCGAAGCGAACACGTCCACGGGCGCCCCCTGGCGCAATTGTTGCACCAGCGCCCCGGAAGCCGCGAAGTTATACTGGATTTCGGTGCCGGGATGCATTTTGCCATAAGTCTTACCCAGCTCGGTCAATACATTGGTCAGGCTGGCCGCCGCCGATACGGTAAGCGTGGCCGCCTGCGCCTGCACACCGATCAACGACGCCGCCAGCCCTGCCAGCAAGGTACGGGAATGAAGCCTGAAAAATGAAGTGGGTTGCGCCATAGGTGTTCTGCCTTTCAAGTCAAATTGCACCCGTAATACCACCGGGTTGGAAAAATTGGAATGGGCCAGGGCATCGATATATAGTAAATTATATATCGAAAAGCCCGAGTATACCTTGAAATATTGGCCGGTGGCCGGGATTACGCGCGACCCGACCTGCTTGCGCCCGGACACCATGGTTGGCCCGTCGTCGGCAATGACCGGCGGTCTGAAGCAGACCCGGCGCTTAATCGGGATACGCCGCTTCGGAGGCAAGGCGGAAACCGGCGCATCCTCAGAACAAGCGCGCCTAAGGGTGCCGGATAATCGCTAATCGCATCCGTTAAAGCGCAGCCACGAGCCCGACGGCCTGCGCCCATTTGCGCGCCACTTCGCGCGCCGTGGCGCACGTCGCATCATAGGTGGCGACACGTACCGCGCGCTCGAGCAATTGAATATCGGCCTCATGCTGACGCGCAACGTGCGGATCCTCAAAGAAAATCACGCGCTGGCACTGGCGGTCCAGCACCAGGTCGGCAATTTGCGCATCGCCACCCAGCGGGCCGCTGAGATAGCGCTCCACCCAGGGTTTCTCGCGCGGCCAGCCCTTGGACCAGGCCAGCTCGTTCAGCAACCCGCCCGTGGTCCCTGTGGCGACACGTCGCTTGAACAATGACAGGATGTCGAAGTTGGCCGAAGCGAAGGCGACCATTTCGGCCTTGAGCGCATCGTGCGAGATCAGGGCCAGGGTCTGCGTCTGGATGACATCTGGAGACAGGCAGTCGGACAAGGGAGCCAGGCCGGCCAGCACACGCTCCACCTCCATCCATTCGATCGCCCCCGCCACGGTCGAAATAAACGGCTTGCCGTGGGTGATGCACTGGCGCTTCAGCGCCAATGCCTCGGGAAAGATGGAGGAAGGATCGACCGGATCAATGAGATAAATCGCGCCATCCAGCGTAATCGGTGTCGCCTCGTGCACGGTAACACGCGACACCAGCTTCATCAGCCCGCCCTCGCGCCCGTAGGGGTAGCGGATCAGTCCGTCGTAGCCGGAGAGGAACCCTTCCCGCTCGATGGCATCATAAGTGCGCCCGACCGTATGCAAGCCGATGCCCAGTTCGCGAATGGTTTGCGTCGAAGCCTTGAGCCAGCGAAACAGGCCGGCGTCGGGCGTTTCGTGATGCAGCCGATTCGCCGCCAGGGCAAAACTAGGAGAAGGTGTGGACATAGCGATATGACTCCCGCAAGGAATAATGAACACAATAGCGAATGCAATAAAAAATGCACGTAGCGTCGCCGATACGTGCATTCTAAAAGCAAGCCGTGCCTGGACAGGCAGGTTCCACGCTTAACTGAAAAAATCTTTGACTCTGTCGGTCCAGGATTTATTCTTTGGGGAATGACGGTCTCCACCGTCGTTGAGCGATGCTTCGAATTGGCGCAGCAAGGCCTTCTGCTCATCGCTCAGGCGAATCGGCGTTTCCACCACGACATGGCAATATAAATCGCCGGGATAGGAAGCGCGGACCCCCTTGATGCCCTTGCCTCGCAAGCGGAACACCTTGCCGGTCTGCGTGCCTTCGGGCACGGTGATTTCGCCTTTTCCGCCCAACGTGGGCACTTCCAGGTCGCCGCCCAGGGTAGCAGTCACGAACGGCAGCGGCACCTCGCAATGCAGGTCGTCGCCATCGCGTTTGAAAATGCTGTGATCCTTGATCGAGATCTCAACATAGAGGTCTCCTGGGGGGCCGCCATTGACACCGGGCTCGCCATTACCCGCGGAGCGGATGCGCATGCCGTCGTCGATACCGGCTGGAATCTTCACTTGCAGCGTTTTGTTCTTGCGCTTGCGGCCTACGCCATCGCACGCGGTACATGGATCCTTGATCTCCTTGCCGGTGCCATGGCAGGTCGGACAAGTCTGCTGAACGCTGAAGAAACCCTGCTGCATGCGCACCGAACCGGCGCCATGACACGTATGGCAGGTCGTGGGCTCGGTGCCGGGCTTGGCACCGCTGCCATGACAGACGTCGCAATTTTCCCAACTGGGTACGCGGATTTCGGTTTCCAGGCCCTTGGCCGCCTGCTCCAGCGTAATATCCAGGCGATAGCGCAGATCGGCGCCGCGATAGACTTGCGGACCACCGCCACGGCGGCCGCCGCCAAAAATGTCTCCGAAAATATCTCCGAACACATCGCCAAAACCGGCGGCGCCCGCGCCACCCATGCCCGCATTGGGATCGACGCCGGCATGGCCATAGCGGTCATAGGCATCGCGCTTTTGCGGATCGGAAAGGATTTCGTAGGCTTCCTTGGCTTCCTTGAACTTCTCTTCTGCCTCGTGACTATCCGGATTGCGGTCAGGATGATACTTCATGGCGAGCTTGCGGTACGCCTTCTTGATATCCTCGTCCGAAGCGTTCTTGGCCAGCCCCAGGGCTTCGTAGTAATCACGTTTTGCCATCGTTATACGCCTTTAGATTTCTTTTTCAATATAAAAAACAATACCCGGCCCTGTCATTTTTCAGACTGGCCGGGTTGAATCAGACAACTTGCATTACTTGTCGTCGCGTTTCACTTCTTTGAAGTCTGCGTCAACGACATTATCGTCTGCGGGCTGCGCCTGTTCGGCGCCTTCTGCACCCTGGGCTGCGGCCTGCGCCTGCATATCAGCGTACATTTTCTCGCCCAGTTTCTGCGAGGCGGTATTCAGGGCTTCGACCTTGGCGTCAATTGCCGCCTTGTCGCCATCCTTGAGGACCTCTTCCAGCGCTTTGATCGCCGCTTCGATCGCTTCCTTGTCGGCCGCTTCCAGCTTGTCGCCATATTCGGTCAGCGACTTGCGGGTGGAGTGAACCAGCGCATCGGCCTGGTTGCGGCTTTGCGCCAACTCGGCGACGCGATGATCTTCGTCCGCATGCGCTTCGGCATCCTTGACCATGCGCTGGATCTCGTCCTCGGACAGACCTGAGTTGGCCTTGATCGTGATTTTGTTTTCCTTGCCGGTGCCTTTGTCTTTTGCGGATACGTGCAAAATACCGTTGGCATCGATGTCAAACGT
>JBEBPQ010000031.1:0-38666 GCA_040395835.1 Advenella kashmirensis | reverse complement strand
CGATGCGGGGGCGCCAGACCGGCGGGCAGGCCGCGCGCGGCCGTTTCAACCAGTGCGGCTGCACGCAAGCCGCCGAGGACGGCCCCCTCAAGCACGCCCGGGTATCCGGTATCGATCCAGTCGCCGGCCAGGAAAACACCATCCCAGGGGGTTTGTCCGCCAGGCCTGGCCAAGCCGGGAGTGGCTGAAAATGTCGCCCGTTTTTCGGTGATGACTGCGGTGTCCATAATATCGGGCAGCTTTACGCCGGCCGGCAGTTGGCGGCGAAGCTGACTGACGACCGCCTCGGCAATCTGCTCGCGGCCCAGATGGCTGAGATGATCGGCATGACTAATAACGATTGAAATCTCGTCGCCACTCGAATCAGATCCTCCCTGTCCTTGTCCCGAATGCCCGGCAGCGGCGTGCATAAAACGGCTGCGGTTGAATAACCATTGGCCGTAATCACCCTGGTCGCGATCTTCTCGCAGCATATACAGATAGCCCGAGACCGGTAGCGCATGCGTCAACCGGCATGTCACCGTCGTGATCGCATGGTAGCGGAACGCCGCAAGCTGTTGCTGCAATGTGTCCGCGTTCGCGCGGCAAGCCTGTCCGGTCGCGGCGGCAGGATGGCAATTGGTCAGACTTTTCAACAGCTTCTGGCAGATGTAGGGTGGTGTCGCCAGAATCATGGTGTCGAAGACGCCATATTCTCTATGCGTGTCGGTTCGCGTCTGCGCGTGGGTTTGCAGTCGATAGCCGGCAGCGACCCCGATCACCGCGGTCACCGATACGCCGGTGTGGATGGGTAGGCGTTGCTGCAGGGACTCTGGCCACAGTGCGCTCAGGTTCACCCGCGGGATAAGCAGGTCCGATGCATCGGCACCCGCGACCAGGCCGTCGTTCAGCACTCGCGCGAACAGCGCCATCGAGGCCTGGGCCAACGGCGTGTTGAGCGTGGCAATGCATAGGGGTTCCCAGAACATGCGAACGAGATAGGGTGGTTGGTGATGGCCTGCCAGCCAAGTTGCAACGGTCACATCCGGCTTGATCTGCCACCTCAGGCGCTGCAAGGTCACCAGCGCGCGCAACAGTTGTATTTTCTGCCGCACGCCGATACCGCGCATGGAGAGTATGGCAACCGGCAGGCGTAGCGCAGCGGGCAAGTTGTGCCGCACATGCAGGGAGAACTGGCCGTCCAGCGTGGCCAAATGCAAGGGGCTGCGCAGCAAGGCGTGATCAAGGTCCACGCCGATGTCGCGCATGAGCGCAAGGGTATGGCGATAGGCGCCCAGCATCAAGTGCTGGCCGTTGTCCAGCACTTGGCCAGTGCGTGGAATTATCGCTTTGCGTGCCCGTCCGCCCAGCACCGGGGATTGCTCGAAAACCTGCACCTCATGGCCATCCTGGCGCAGTTTGAACGCGGCTGCCAGGCCGGCCCAGCCGCCGCCGACGATGGCAATGCGCCGGGCGTTTGCGCTCACGTCAGGATTGCGCGGCATCCAATGCCCGCAGACGGCGAATAAAGCTTTTGCCGCCGCCTACCCAGATTTTCCAGGCAATGATCAGCTTGCGCAGCGGCGTCAGGGAAATGCGGCTGCTCAGTACTGGCCAACCATCTTTTTCAATTTCGCAAAGCAGCGTGTAGTAAATAGCGGCCATCATCAGGCCGGGACGCTGGGCGCGTCGATCCTGTTCGTCCAGCAGATCGGCGGCTTCCCGGTACAGGCTGCGCGCCCGGGCGGTCTGGAAGGCCATCAGCGCTCGGAAATCGTCGCTTTCACGGTTATTCAGAATATCCGCCGCCTTCACATTGTGTTTCTGCAGATCATCGATCGGCAGGTAAATGCGACCGCGTCGCGCGTCATCGCCCACGTCGCGGATGATATTGGTCATTTGCAATGCCAGGCCGAGTTTCTCGGCATAAGCCGGCGTGCGGTCGCTTTTATAGGTGAAAATCTGCGCGGAAAGCTGCCCGACCACCCCGGCCACGTGCCAGCAGTATTTGCGCAACCCCGGCCAATCCATGTAACGGCTTTGGTCCAGATCCATTTCCATGCCGTCGATGATGGCTTGAAATTGCGCTTCGCGCAGATCGAAGGCATCGATATGCGGCTGCAATGCCTGAAGCACGGGATGCTCGGCACGATGCTCGTGATAGAGCGCGTGCAGCTCCTTGCTCCACCATGCCAGCTTGATGCGCGCCACGGAAACGTCGGAGCATTCGTCGACGACATCGTCGACCTCGCGACAGAAGGCATAGACGGCCGTAATGGCCCGCCGTTGTTCGGGGGGCAGGAATAAAAATGCATAATAAAAGCTGGAGCCGCTACGCGCCGCTTTGTCTTGGCAATATTGGTCAGGTGTCATAGTTGGTGGTTGGTCAGGCTGCGCCAGGCGAGTAAAACCCAGTCTTTTTTGTGCAGGACAGGGCGGTGCCGAAACACATCGCCGTTGATCGCGTCGATTTTTTCCAGGATGCGCAGGCCGCCTTGCATGATCAGTCTTAACTCCATACCTGGCCTGCCCTGCAATCGGCGGCATAGCGGAGCACCGGATAGCAATACGCTACGGGCAAATTGTACCCGTTCCCGCATCAACTCGGGCCACGGGACGCTCAATTGATGGCGATCTAGGTCTGCATGGCTCATGCCGTGCGCGGCCAGGCAGTCCAAGGGCAGATAATAGCGTCCCCGTTGGGCATCGATTGCGACGTCCTGCCAGAAATTGACCAATTGCAGGCCACTGCAGATATGATCCGACCAGGCCAGGGCGTCCGGCTCGTCTGCACGGTACAGATGCAGCAATAACCGGCCTACCGGGTTGGCCGAGTAGCGGCAGTAGTCCAGGAGCTCGTTATCATTCCGGACGGGTTGGTGGCGCGCGTCCCGGTCAAAGGCCGTGAGCAGATCATAAAATGGGCTTATCGGCAAGGCGTGCCGCAGGATTTCGGCCTGCAATGGCAGGAAGATGGCCTCGGGCGCGTTGTCGAACTGCGTCGCCTGAAACTGCATGTCCCGCATGTGATCCAAGGCGGAACGGAACGCTGCCAGTTCGGCTAGGCGCGACTCGGTGCTGGCGTCGCCCTCGTCGGCGATATCGTCGGCTCGGCGCGCAAAGGCATAAATCGCCTTGACGGCAGACCGCAAGCGGCTGGGCAGCAAGATGGACGCTACAGGGAAGTTTTCATAATGGTCTACGGCCATGAATACCCAATAATACAGTGAGGTAATGATTATAATTTACCCTGACTGTTTAACCTATTGAATTACCTTGGTGGAGTAATGCCATGCCGCGTCCGATTCGGGCAGTGATTTCGCTGCCAGCCATGTCCCACAATTTAAGCATTATCCGGCAATACCTGCAAAATGCCCGGGATGCGGCGGCGCAGCCCGGTGCGGGTACGGCCAAGATCTGGGCGGTCATCAAGGCCAACGCCTACGGGCACGGGCTGGAGAACGGCGTAAAGGGGTTCGCGCAGGCCGATGGACTGGCGATGCTGGATGTCGAGGAGACCGTGCGTTGCCGCCAGGCCGGATGGCAGGGGCCGCTCATGATGCTGGAAGGTTTTTTCGAACCCCGGGATTTGCCGGTACTTGCGCAGAACAGGGTCGTGAGCAGCATTCATCATGCCGAGCAGATCCGCATGCTGCAGGCGGAGGCCATGGCGACGCCGCTGGATGTTTTTCTCAAGATCAACACCGGTATGAATCGGTTGGGATTCGCTCCCGAGCAGTTTGCCGATGCCCATCAGCAATTGCGACAACTGCAGGAACAGGGCAAGGTGGGGCGCATTGGCTTCATGACCCATTTTGCCGACGCCGATGGCGCGCAAGGCGCGGCGGATGCGCCGACCCGGCTATTTCATGAAACCGTCGGCGCAACGCCGGGTGGCATCAGCCTGTGCAATTCGGCGGCGGTCCTGCGCTATCCGCAACTGGCCGTGACCGACACCGAGAACTGGGTGCGACCCGGCATCTGCCTCTATGGCGCCTCGCCATTTGCCGGTACGACTGGCAATGACTTCGGCCTGCGCCCGACCATGACGCTGCAGGCGCGCCTGCTATCGGTGCAGGTCGTGCCCGCCGGCCAGAGTATCGGCTATGGATCCACCTATACGGCGCAGCGGGACATGCGCATCGGCGTGGTCGCTTGCGGTTACGCCGACGGCTACCCGCGCGGCGCGCCGTCGGGCACGCCGGTTTTTGTCAACGGCATCAAAACGCAACTGGCCGGACGCGTCTCAATGGATATGCTAACGGTCGATCTTGACCCGGTTCCCGACGCAAAGCCTGGCGATTGGGTTACGCTTTGGGGGGAGAACGGGCCGCATATTGACGACGTGGCCGCCGCAGCCGGTAGAATTTCCTATGAATTGCTGTGCGCGCTGGCCAAGCGTGTCCCGGTGCAAATTGAATCAGCAGGAGAAAGGCTTGAAAAATAAATGTGTACTTGTCACTGGCGCGACCAAAGGGATTGGCTGGGCGATTACCCGCCGCCTGTCCGACGCGGGCGCCCATGTGATCGGCATTGCGCGGCAGGTAAGCGACATCGATTTTCCCGGATTCCTGTACCAGTGCGACTTGCTCGATGCCGGTCACACCGAGGAAATGCTGCGCATGATCCGCGAAAAGTACCCGGTGGATGCGGTCGTCAATAACGCCGGCGCCGTGATTCCGGAAAATCTGGGCGAAGTCAATCTTTCCTCTTTATATCAGGTCTATGAGGTCAACCTGCGGGCCTCGGTGCAGGTCACGCAGGCATTCGTAGAATCCATGAAAGTGCGGCGCGAAGGCCGCATCATCAACATCGCCAGTCGCGCCGCAGGCGGCAAGGCGGGGCGCACAAGCTATGCGGCGGCCAAGGCTGCGCTGATCGGCTGTACCAAGACTTGGGCGCTGGAATTGGCCGAATATGGCATTACCGTGAATGCGGTTTCCCCTGGCCCTATCGAGACGGAATTGTTCCGCAAGGCGCAGCCGGCGGGCAGCGAGGACGAAAAATCGTTGCTGGCGCGTATTCCCATGAAACGACTGGGGCGGCCAGAAGAGGTTGCCGCTGCCGTGGCATTTCTGCTTTCGGATGAAGCCGCTTTCATTACGGGTCAGAATCTGGGGGTAGATGGCGGCGCATCGCTGTAGTGGCCCGACAGGCAATTTGGCGTTGGGGCGCGCGGTAGGCAGGTCCCGCGCTGACGTCCTGCGTGGCAACGGCAGCATCGCTGGCCATGCGGCGCCTGGTTGCTGCTCGCTAGATCGCTAGACAAATGAAAAACCGACAGGCAATTGGCCCGTCGCCGCGTCACTCGCGGCCGGGCGGCTTGGCTCTCTTAACATGAATGAACAGGCGCAGTATGGCGAAAGCGAAAACGATGTATGTTTGCCAAGAGTGTGGTGGAACCAGTGCCAAGTGGCAGGGGCAGTGCCCGCATTGCCAGGCTTGGAATGCCATGGTGGAAACCGTGGAGCGGGCTCCGGTGGGCGCCGCCGCCAACCGCTTCGCGCATCTGGCCGAAGCGGCCCCGGTACGCAATCTATCGGAGATCGAGGCGCGTGACATTCCACGCCAGCCCACCGGCTTGAACGAATTCGACCGGGTATTGGGCGGCGGCCTGGTGCCGGGCGGTGTTGTCTTGATCGGGGGCGATCCCGGCATCGGGAAATCGACCTTGTTGCTGCAAGCGCTGGCTTCGCTGTCGCGCGATACCTCGGTCCTGTATGTGACTGGCGAGGAATCCGCCGAACAGGTGGCGCTGCGGGCGCGTCGCCTCGATCTGGCCACGGGAGATGTGCAACTGCTGGCCGAAATCCAGCTGGAAAGCATACAGGCGGCATTGCAGCAGCATAAACCCGCGGTTGCGGTGATCGATTCGATCCAGACGCTTTATTCCGGCGAGCTGTCATCGGCGCCGGGCTCGGTGTCGCAGGTCCGCGAATGCGCCGCGCAATTGACGCGCATCGCCAAGCAGACCGGCACCGCCATGGTCATGATTGGTCATGTGACCAAGGATGGAACGCTGGCCGGTCCGCGCGTGCTGGAGCATATCGTGGATACCGTGCTGTATTTCGAGGGCGAAACCGATTCTTCGTATCGCTTGATCCGGGCCTTCAAAAACCGCTATGGCGCCGTCAACGAACTGGGTGTGTTCGCGATGACAGACAAGGGTCTGAAGGGTGTCAGCAATCCTTCGGCACTATTTCTGTCGCAGCATACAGACAATGTACCGGGCTCTTGCGTGGTAGCCACGCAAGAGGGCACGCGTCCATTGCTGGTTGAGATCCAGGCGCTGGTCGATACGGCGCACGTGCCCAATCCGCGGCGGCTCACCCTGGGCGTTGATGGCAGCCGGCTGGCCATGCTGCTGGCTGTGCTGCATCGTCATGCGGGTGTGGCAAGCTACGACCAGGATGTATTTGTGAACGCGGTCGGAGGGGTGCGCATTGCCGAGACGGCGACAGATCTGCCGGTCCTACTCGCCATTTTGTCCTCGCTGCGCAACAAACCCTTGCCCAAGGGATTGTTCGCATTCGGCGAAGTGGGGCTGGCCGGCGAAGTGCGACCTGCGCCGCGCGGCCAGGAGCGTCTGCGCGAGGCGGCCAAGCTGGGGTTCAGCAAGGCCCTGATCCCACGGCACAATGCGCCCAAGCAAGCCATAGAAGGGTTGGAAATACTGGCGGTATCCCGGCTGGAAGAAGTGCTGGATGTGATTCGCTAGGGCAGGTTAGGCGGCGCGAGGCCGCGTTTGGTTGCGATTGATGGAATAAGAATGGATTGGTATCTGAATCTGCTGTTGTTTATCTCATTGGGGGCGGCGATCGGCTTTGTCGGCGCCGTCGTGGGTATCGGAGGCGGACTGATCGCGATTCCCATGCTGGCCCTGGTGTTTTCCATGCCGCAGCAATTGGCTCAGGGTACCGGCTTGTTGATGATCGCCACCAATGTGCTGCTGACCTTGCGCAACTATCATAAGCGCTCGCCGATCGACTTCAAGAGCGTGGCGATCGGCGTGGCCGCCAATGTCATCGTGACGCATCTGGCCGCGCTGGTGGCCCAGGATATGGATCCGGCCTTGCTGCGCAACCTGTTTGCCATTTTTCTGGGTTCGGTCGCCACGTTCTACATCTGGCAAACCTTGCGTGGCAAACAAAAGCCGGCAACTGGCGTATCGACCAAGCGTAAGCCGGTGGGCATAACGCAATTCATTGTGCTTGGCGCGATATCGGGGGGCATCGGCGGTATGTTCGGCGTCGGTGGATCGCTTATCCTGGTGCCGGTGATGACCGTGATGTATGGTGTGAAGCAAACTTCCGCCCAGGCCATGGCGCTGGCAATGATCCTGCCGGGCACGATGGTCGCGCTGATCACCTATTCATGGCACGGCAACACCGATTGGCTGGTGGGTATTTGCCTGTCGCTGGGCGGGATGCTGATGATTCGCCATGGCGTGAAGCTGGCATTCTATTTGCCCGAGCGGACCTTGAAACTGATTTTCGCGGGCGTGCTTTACCTGACCGTCGCTTTGCTGCTGCTCAAATAACCGATCTTACGGGAGACCGATTTGAATTTCTCCGCACTATTGCAAATGGCATGGCGCCTGTTCAGGCGGGATTGGCAGTCCGGCGAATTGCGTCTGCTCGCGCTGGCCCTGGTCGTCGCGGTAACCGCGGTGTGCAGCGTCGGCTTCCTGGCCGACCGTGTTTCATCCGGGCTGAATGATAACGCCGGCCAGGTGCTAGGCGCCGATCTGCTGTACGAATCCGATACGCCGATCGAACCCGAGGTCGTCGAACAGGCGACCCAGCGGGGGTTGTCGACGGCAAAGACCTGGCAGTTCCCGTCCATGGTGACCTTTGGTGAACAGTCACGGCTTGCCTCCATCAAGGTTGTATCTAAAGGCTACCCGCTCAAGGGTACGGTGACCCTGAGTCCGCAGGGCAAACCCTCGCAAAGTGAAAAAACGGAGAGCACACCCGCCATCCCTGTGCCTGGCACGGTATGGGTCGATCCTGCGTTGCCCGGCCAGTTGCAAGCGCCGGTCGACGCCCAATTACAGGTGGGCATGAAAAGCCTGGGCATTGCCGCCATCATCGACAACGAACCCGATCGCAATATGGCATTCGTCAATATTGCGCCACGGCTGATGATGAACGAGGTGGATTTGCCGGCCACGCAACTGCTGGTGCCTGGCAGCCGGGTCAAGGAAACGCTGCTGATGGCCGGCGATGCGCAGGCGGTGCGCGATATGCGCGCCTGGCTGGCAGAGCGGCCAGCCAAGGGGCGGCAAATCATCGGGACCGATTCGGCAAGACCCGAGATCCGTGCTTCGCTGGATCGCGCCGAACAATTTCTGGCACTGGTTTCCGTGCTTACGATGATGATCGCCAGCGTCGCCATTGCCTTGGCCGCCCGACGCTTTTCCGCCCGCCATCAGGATGGCCTGGCGGTCATGCGCAGCCTGGGCGCAAGCAGTGGCACGGTGCTTCGCCTGGTCGCCATTGAATTTACGCTGATCGCCACGGTGGCCTCGCTGATCGGCGTGTTGCTCGGCCTGGGGCTGCATTACGTGCTGGTGGCCTTTCTTTCAGGACTGATCCCCACCGCCTTGCCTGCCGTCTCCTGGCGACCCGGCATGGCCGGCGTGGTGACCGGATGGGTGCTGGCATTCGGCTTTTCCGTGATTCCTGTCCTGCAACTGTCCCGGGTGCCGCCGCTGAAAGCCTTGCGGCGGGAACTGACGGTCGGTGGCGGCAGACCGATAGTGGTCATCGGCGTTGGGCTGCTGATCTGGCTTGGCCTGCTGTTGTTGCATACCCGCAACCTGGCGCTGGCAATGATCAGCGCCGGCGGGTTCATTGGCGCAATGCTGGTGTGCGCAGCCATTGCCTGGGTGATCCTGCGCCTGCTCGCCCGCCTGAGGCACGCGCTGGTGACCCGTCCGGTCCTGCGGTTCGCGTTGGCCGGGCTGGTCAACCGCAGCGGAATGACCGTTGTGCAGATTTGCGCGTTGACCCTGGGCATGATGATCATCCTATTGCTGGGGCTTTTGCGAACCGATCTGCTGGCGGCATGGCAGAATAATCTGCCCCCCGATGCTCCGAACCGGTTTCTAATCAATATCCAGCAGGATCAGAAGCCGGCGTTGGCGGCGATGTTTCAGGCCAATGGGTTGGAGGAACCGGAAATGGACCCGATGGTGCGTGGCCGGCTGATCAGGATCGGCGATAAAGACGTCGACCCGCTGGCATATCAATCGGAACGAACGCAGCGCCTGGCTGAGCGCGAATTCAATTTGTCGTATTTGGCGGACCTGCCACCCAGCAATCGCCTGATATCCGGGCGCTGGCTTGATTTGCAGGCGCCCGAGGTGTCGTTCGAGCAGGACCTGGCCGAGCAACTGGGCATTGTCCTGGGCGATCAGGTCACCTTCGATGTCGCTGGCGAGCTTGTGACGGCCAAAGTCACCAGTATCCGTGAGGTGAAATGGGATTCGATGCAGGTCAATTTCTTCGCGATTCTGTCGCCGGCGGTGTTGCGCGACAAGCCGGCAACCTGGATTACCGCCTTTCATTTGCCGGCGCAGAAGACCGCATTTACCTCGGAGGTGGTAAATCAGTTTCCGAATATCACGGTATTCGACGTCTCGGGTATTCTCAAGCAGTTGCAGTCCATTCTGGATAGCGTGACCGCCGCGGTACAGTTCTTGTTTGTCTTTACGCTGGCGGCGGGTGTCGTGGTGCTGGGCACGGCTTTTTTGTCGACCCAGGACGAGCGCATCTACGAGGCCGGGCTGTTGCGCGCGTTGGGGGCAACATCGCGGCAACTGGACCAGGCGCAACGCAGCGAACTCATTGTGATCGGTGTATTGTCGGGCGTTCTGGCGGCCGCCTTCGCGGTGCTGATCGCCCACTTGCTGGCGAGCCAGGTGTTTGACATTGCCTTGCAAACCGGACCGATGCCGTGGTTGCTGGGAATTGCCCTGGGGCTTGTCGCCTCGTGGATCGGCGGTAAAATGGCCCTAAGGGGCGTCAAATTCAGTCCGCCGTTGATGATTTTACGGAGTGCCGATTAATGGCCAGATTAGTCAATATTGTCGAAAACCTAGATACCGCAACGACGTTCTACGATCAGATTGGGGGCGAGCAGGGATTGCATGCGCTGGTCGAGCATTTTTACGACCTCATGGATATGGAAGAGGATTTTCGCGCCTTGCGGGCGACGCACGGCCCGTCGCTCGATAGCGCCAGGGAAAAACTGTTTTTGTTCCTCAGCGGCTATCTCGGGGGGCCGGACCGCTACATCGAGAAGTATGGGCACCCCATGCTGCGTGCGCGGCACCTGCCGTTTTCCATCGGTACCCAGGAACGCGACCAGTGGGTCGCCTGCATGGGGCGCGCCATGATGGACCAGGAAGTGCCTGAGCCGTTGCGCGAGCATCTGGTGCATGCGTTTTTCGGGGTTGCCGACTGGATGCGCAATCGCCATGACTGAGCCCCAGTTCAAGGGCATACATCGTCCCTCGCGCCAGATCCACCAGGGGATTCGCGTCCATCCCGACTTCGCCATGCCGGCCAGGATCGAGCTGTTTACGCCGAAAACCTACGGGGACAAGGCGCAACGGGTGTCGGATGGTGGGCGCAGCAGCGCCTGGTTCATTGCCACCCCGTGGGGCGACGCCGTGCTGCGGCATTATCATCGAGGGGGCTTGATCGGCCGCTTTGTCGATGAGCGTTACCTGTGGGTATCGGAAGAGGCCACGCGCTCCTTCGCCGAGTTCGAACTGCTCAACCAGTTGCATGCCGAAGGCCTGCCAGTGCCGCGAGCCATGGCGGCTTCATATCAGCGCCGGGGCATAACCTATCGGGCGGCGATTATGACCGAGCGCCTGGCCGGCACGGTTTCATTGGCGAACGCAGTTCGAGAGGCCGGAGATGCCGCGGGCGCGCTGGTGGGCCCGGTCGTCGCGGCAATTCGCCAGTTGCACGACGCCAATGTCTACCATGCCGACCTGAACGCCCACAATATCCTGGTCGACGACCAGCAGTCGGTATGGCTGATCGATTTCGACAAATCATCGCGCAAGACCATGACCCCGCAACTGCGGCAACAGTCGCTGGACCGGCTGGGGCGGTCGTTGCAGAAGTTGCTGGGCGAGCAGGGCGTCATGTTCTCCGCTTCGTTGCAAAAGCAATACGAACGCGGTGCAAAAAATCAATGACCCAGGCGGGAAATGCCTTTATCATTCCTTTTTTTCTCACCTGATTTGGGGAACTTCCATGAATAAATCCTCTGTCCGCAGCCTCTTTCTTGCGCTTTCGCTGGCTTTTACCGCCTCCGCCAGCCACGCCGCCGAGGAAAAGGTCCTGAATGTCTATAACTGGGCCGAGTATGCTGCGCCGGACACCATTCCGGGGTTTGAAAAACAGACGGGCATCAAGGTGCGCTACGACACCTACGATACCAACGATATTCTCCAGGCCAAGCTGCTTACGGGCAAATCTGGCTACGATATCGTGGTGCCTTCCACGCATTACGCCTCGCGCCAGATCGAAGCCGGCCTGTTCCAGAAGCTCGATAAATCAAAGATACCCAACTGGAAGAACCTGGATCCGGCGATCATGGATCTGGTCGCCCAGGTGGACCCCGGCAATGAATACCTGGTGCCTTGGGGCTACGGTACTAACGGTATCGGGCTCAATGTAACCAAGGCCAAGGAGATATTGGGCGCGGACGCGCAATTGGGCAAATGGGAAACCCTGTTCGATCCCGAGAATGCCAAGAAAATGCAAGCTTGCGGTATTTCCATCCTGGACGAAGCGGCGCAGGTGTTCCCCGCCGTCCTGCACTACCTTGGCAAGGATCCCAATAGCGACAAGCCCGCGGACTATCAGGCGGCCATGGATGTCCTGAAGAAAATCCGTCCCTATGTCCGTCAGTTCAGCTCGTCCGGCTATATCGATGAGCTGGCCTCGGGAGACCTCTGCATGGTCTACGGGTTCTCCGGGGACGTCATGATTGCCGCGAGCCGCGCCAAAGAGGCCAAGAAGCCTTATACCATCGACTACTACATTCCACAGGGCGGCGCGCCAGCCTGGTTCGATACCATGGCCGTGCCAAAAGATGCGCCGCACCCGGAAAACGCCATGGCTTTCATCAACTATATCGAAGAGCCGAAGGTGCACGCCGAGATCACCAATAATATGTACTATCCAAACGCCAACAAGGCCGCCAGGGAGTTTGTCAACAAGGAGATCGCCGATAATCCCATGATCTACCCCGAGCCCGACGTCGCCAAGACCCTATTCGTAATCAAGGCCCAGCCCATGAAGATTGCGCGGTTGCAAACCCGCCTGTGGGCAGAGCTCAAAGCAGGGAAATAAGCATGGCGGACGGGCTATTGTCGGTGGCGACGGGGGGCGACGCGGATGAGTTCGTGCGGCTGGTCGATGTCGTCAAGATTTTTGGCGACACGGTGGCGGTGCAGTCGGTGAATCTGACGGTCCGCCGACACGAAATCTTTGCACTGCTGGGCAGTTCCGGTTGCGGCAAGTCAACCCTGTTGCGCATGCTGGCGGGGTTTGAGGCACCGACTTCGGGCAAGATCATGCTCGACGGGGTCGACCTGACCGGCGTGCCGCCCTACAAACGCCCCGTCAATATGATGTTCCAGTCCTACGCGCTGTTTCCGCATATGACGGTGGCGGCCAATGTCGCTTATGGGCTCAAGCAGGAGGGCGTGGATCGCCAGGAAATCCACGACCGGGTATTCGCGGCGCTGGATCTGGTGCAAATGGCAGGCTATTCGCGCCGAAAGCCCGCGCAATTGTCCGGTGGGCAGCAGCAGCGCGTTGCACTGGCGCGCAGTCTGGTCAAGCGTCCGAAACTGCTGCTGCTTGACGAGCCCATGTCCGCCCTGGATAAGCAGATCCGCCAAAAGACGCAGATCGAACTGGTGCGCATCCTCGATCAGGTTGGCGTCACCTGCGTCATGGTGACGCACGACCAGGAAGAGGCCATGACGATGGCCAGCCGGATCGCGGTCATGACCGAAGGGCAGATCGTGCAGTGCGGCACGCCCCAGGATGTCTACACGTTTCCCAATTCCCGCTTTGTGGCCGGTTTTATCGGCTCCACCAATATTTTCACCGGCACTATCGTGGTCGACGAACCCGACCATATTGTCATCGAAAGCGATGAACTGATGCGGCCCCTGTTCGTCAATCACGGCGTCAGCGAGCCCCTGGGCATGGAAGTGTTCGTCTCCATTCGGCCAGAACAGATCCGCGTGCTGATCGATCAACCCGACGATGAAACCAATATTGGCCACGGTATCGTGACCCACGTGGCCTGGATGGGCAGCTATACGCTTTACCAGATCCGGCTCGACGCCGGCAAAATCATCGAGGCCAGCGTGCCGGGCATCGAGCTGTCCCGCGACAATGCGCCGGGCATTGACGACGAGGTCTTCGTGACCTGGGGGCCCGATAGCGGAACGGTGCTGCCGTCATGAGGCCCTTGCGCAAATTGCGGCATTACCGCCCCGATCACCGCAGTTGGGCGATTTTGCCGCCGTACCTCTGGCTGATCGTCTGCCTGATGGTGCCGTTTTTCATTGTTCTGAAGATCAGCTTTTCGGAATCGACCTTCGGCATCCCGCCGTATGCACCGCTGGTGCAACTGGAGGACAACGTCCTCTCGCTGGCGCTGCATTTCGAAGGCTATCTGCTGTTGCTTACCGATCCGCTTTTTATCAACGCCTACCTCAAATCGCTGAAAATGGCGTTGGTCACCACGGTGTGCTGTACCTTGATCGGCTATCCCATGGCGTATTACATTGCGCGATCCCGCCCTCAGTTGCGCAACCTGCTGCTGCTCGCCGTGATTCTTCCCTTCTGGACCTCGCTGCTGTTGCGCGTCTACGCCTGGATCGGCATTTTACGCAATGAAGGGTTGCTCAACAACTTCCTCATGTGGACCGGGCTGACCTCGTCTCCGATTGAAATCTATCGCACGGACCTGGCGGTCTATATCGGCCTGGTCTATACCTATCTGCCGTTTTTCATCCTGCCGCTCTACGCCAGCCTGGTAAAACTGGATCAGCGCCTGCTGGATGCGGCCTATGATCTGGGCGCGCGTCCCTGGAAGGCCTTTGTCACCGTGACCCTGCCGCTGTCGGTACCGGGTGTGCTGGCCGGTGCCATGCTGGTCTTTATTCCGACGGTGGGCGAGTATGTCATTCCTGAACTGCTGGGCGGCACCAATACCTACATGATGGGCCGCCTGATGTGGGATCAGTATTTCACTGATACCAACTGGCCGGTGGCGGCAGCCGTGGCGGTCGCCATGACGGTATTCCTGCTGGTTCCGCTGGTTATTTTCCAATACAGCCAGGCCAGGGCGCTCAAAGGCAGACAAGCATGAAACAAGAAAATGCCTGGCTCAAATGGTTTTTCCTCGGCATCGGGTTGCTATTTCTGTATATCCCGATCATCAGCCTGATCGTGTTCTCGTTCAACGAGTCGGCATTGGCCTCCAGCTGGAGCGGTTTTTCGCTGCGCTGGTACCAGAGCCTGATGGCAGACCGGGCGCTGCTGAATGCGGCGTGGCTTTCGTTGCGCATCGCGTTCCTCACGGCAACGGCGGCGGTCATTATCGGGACATGGGCCGGCTATGTCCTGGCGCGCAAGGGGCCGTTCAAGGGGTTTGGCTTATATATCGGCTTGCTCAATGCGCCCTTGGTGATTCCCGATGTTATCTTGGGTATCTCCTTGCTGCTGATGATCATCGAGATCCGCAACCTGACGGGTTTTCCCGCGAGCAATGGCGTGTTTACGATCTGGCTGGGGCACGTCACGCTGTGTAGCGCCTATGTTTCTGTGGTGATCCAGTCGCGGGTACGCGAGCTGGACCGCTCGCTCGAGGAGGCCGCGCTGGATCTGGGCGCCACGCCGCTGCGCGTGTTTTTCACGATCACCTTGCCTTTGATCGCCCCGGCCCTGGTGTCGGCTTGGCTGCTCGCCTTCACATTATCGCTCGATGACGTGGTGATCGCCTCGTTCCTGAATGGTCCGGGCTATACTACTTTACCGATAGAAGTCTTCTCACGGGTCAGGCTGGGGATCAAGCCCGAAGTCAATGCGTTGGCAACGCTCATGATCCTGCTGGTCGGGACATTCGTGATCGTGGCAAATTATTTTCAAGGACGCAGAAAAGGATGAGTGAAATAACGCAGTATGGGTTGAAACGATGCAGCACATGCGTCAAGGCGCGCAAGTGGCTGGAAGGGCAGGGCCAGCAGGTCCGCTTCATCGATTATCGCGACGAACCGGTAGACGAGGCCACGCTCGCCGCCTGGGCGCAGGCGGCGCAAGGCGCGCGCAACATGATCAACCGCAGCTCGCAAACATGGCGGACCCTGCCCGAGGACCGCAAGTCGCCGGAAACGGAAGCACAATGGCTGGCGCTGGCGGCGGCGTATCCGACGCTGGTCAAGCGGCCCATCACGGTTTTCCCGGATGGCGCCACCACTTTCGGATTTTCGGAAAGCACTTTTGCTTCCCATCTTGGCTGAGAGGCGAGCATGGAAATGAAATCTCAAGATCAACTCAAGCAGGAGGTCGCGCAGGCCGCGGTCAATCACATCCTTCCGCTATTGACGGCCGACGCCGTCGTGGGGGTGGGCACCGGCTCCACGGCCGATCTCTTCATCGATGCGCTTGCGAAACACCGCGCGCAGTTTGCCGGCGCTGTCGCCAGCTCCGAGCGAAGCGCAGCCAGGCTGCGCCAGCATGGCGTCCAGGTCTTCGAATTATCGGAAACCGACAAGCCCCTGCCGGTCTATGTCGACGGCGCCGATGAGATCAACCCGCTATTGCAAATGGTCAAGGGCGGGGGTGGCGCGCATACGCGTGAGAAAATTGTTGCGTCGGCTTCCGAGCGGTTCGTATGCATTGTGGATGAAACAAAATGCGTCGATCTGCTGGGGGCTTTTGCCATTCCGCTGGAGGTCATTCCCATGGCCGTGCCGGTCATCATGCGCAAGATCCGCTCGATGGGCGCGACGGCCAGCGTACGCCAGGGATTTACCACGGACAACGGCAACCCGATACTCGACGTCTCGGGTATGCAGCTGGCCGACGCGCGTGAAATGGAAACGGCCATGAACGCCATTCCCGGTGTGGTCACATGCGGCTTGTTCGCGCTGTCGCCGGCCAGCGTTGTCATGGTGGCGAAGCAAGATGGGGTGGACATCCGTAGTCGTTGATGTCATATTCCTGTCATTGAACAGACTTATAATGATCTAATCCAACCTAATTTTGCAGGCAGGCATCGTCATGGCTCAACATACCAATACCCGCTTCGATGCGGAACTCGAAGATATTCGCTCCCGTTTTTTGCGCATGGGTGGCCTGGTTGAGGCCATGATCGAGGACAGCATGCAAGTGTTGTCCGACGGTACGCTATCGCTGGTTGAGCGGGTGTTCGAGAGAGAAAAGGAAGTCAATAAGCTCGAGATGGACATCGACCAGTCCATCGCACAGGTTCTGGCATTGCAACAACCTACCGCCGTCGATCTGCGCTTGCTGATCGCCGTTTCCAAAATGCTGACAGACATGGAGCGCTCCGGCGACGAAGCAGAAAAAATCACCAAGATGGCACGGCGCCTGCATGAAAGCCCGAACCGTTTCGAGCCCATTGTCGATATGACGCATTTCGGGGCGGCCGTCAAGGATATGCTCAATCGCAGCCTGGATGCGTTTGCGCGCAAGGATGCCATTCTTGCCGCGGAGGTAGTGCGCAGTGACAAAAAAGTCGACAAGGAATGGAAGGGCACGCTGCGCGAGCTAAGCAGCTATATGATCGAGGACCCGCGCACGATCAGCGCCTGCATCGATCTCATATTCATTGCCCGCGCGCTTGAGCGTATCGGCGATCATGCCAAGAATATGGCGGAGCGTGTCATCTATCTGGTGCAGGGCGAAGATGCCCGCCATACCAGCGTCAAGAAGGTCGAATCCATGGCGCGTGGCGACGACGATCAGGTGGCACCGGCGCAGCCGGATACGACTTCCGGCGTCTAACAATAGCAGCGCCCTGGCTTGTTGCATCGGTCGCCGGCAAGAAAAACCCCGCAAAGCAAAGCTTGCGGGGTTTGCCGCTCCAGCGGCCTTGCTTAGTCTACTAACAGGGAACAGGGCGATACGCCATCCGCCATCCGCATATGGCGGATGAATAAAAAACGGGGCAGGCGCCCCGTCATTTTTTACGCCACCCCGCTGGCGCGAGTCGCGTATTGCCGAGCAGATGCCTCAGGCGGATGGAGGCACATAGCCTTGCGCCTCGACATTGCCGTCTTCAAACAGAAAACTTTCCATTTGTTGTTGCAGGTATTTGCGCGCGCGCGCGTCGGCCAGATTCAGCCGGTTTTCGTTGACGATCCGGGTCTGAATATCGGTCCACTCCTGCCAGGCTTCCTTGGAAATCGAACGCCAGATTTTGGCACCCAGTTCCCCGGGGTAGGGAGGATAGTCCAGACCTTCGGCCTCTTTTTTCAGTTTGACGCATTGAATCATTCGGGCCATGGCATTCCTCACTTAAATTTTCTTGATAAAGATATGGCTATTACGACTGCGATTGTAGTTCATTTGCTTTTCGATGGGCAAATCGTTGATTGTGCCTTGCACAAAGCCGCGCTTCATAAACCAGTGGGAAGTGCGGGTCGTCAACACGAATAGCCGCTTTACGCCCTGGGCGCGAGCCTTGGCCTCGGCGTGGCGCAGGAGAATTTCGCCTTCGCCGGAGCCTTGCCATTCCGGGTTCACGATCAGGCAGGCCATTTCCGCCATTTGCGAGTCCGGATACGGGTTCAGGCAGACGCAGCCGTAAATGACGCCATCGTGCTCGAGCACCGTGAAGCGCTCGACATCCCGCTCGATTACGTGGCGGCCGCGTGGAACGAGCGTTCCGTCCGATTCCAGTGGTTCGATCAATTGCACGATGGCGCCGATGTCGTCGATCGTGGCCGGGCGCAGGTCATCCAGCGTGTCTTCCACGACCATGGTGCCGACACCGTCGTGGGTGAAGTATTCCAGCAGGATGCTGCCGTCCAGATCGAAAGGAATCAGGTGGGCACGCGCCACGCCGCGCTTCACCGCCTTGGCCGCGTGCGACAGGTAGCTGCGGGTATCAGTGTCGAGTTTCCCTTGCGTGATCAGGTTTTCCGCATCTTCCCGCGCGATTTCGGTAATGATCTGGCCCATTTCATCGCGCAACATGCGATTATTGGTCAGAAAGATCAGTTTTTCCGCGCGCAACGCGACCGCCGTGCTGGTGGCGATGTCTTCCATGGCAAGGTTGAACGCCTCACCGGTCGGCGAAAAGCCAATGGGCGAGAGCAATACCACGCCGCCATGCGATAATATCTTCTTCATGGCGTCCAGATCGAACTTGCGTACCTTGCCGGTGTGGCGAAAGTCCACGCCGTCGATCACGCCGATTGGCTGCGCGGTGACGAAATTGCCGGAAATAATGTGGATCTGCGCGTTGGACATGGGGGTGTTGGGCAACCCCTGGCTGAAGGCCGCTTCGATATCCAGGCGAATTTCCCCGGCGGCCTCCTTGGCGCATTCCAGGGCTTCGGCTGAGGTCGGTTCGGGTTCGCGGCCAAACTGGAAGGTAAACCCCTTGAGCCGTAATTGCTCGTTGACTTGCGGCAGGCAACCATGCACCAGGACGATATGCACGCCCAGCGACGTCAGCAACGACAGATCCTGGATCAGCGCATTGAGCCCGCCGGCCTGGATCAGATCGCCGCCGAATCCCACCACGAATGTCTTGTTGCGCAGCGTGTGCACATACGGAGCCACTTCACGGAACCATCGCACGAACTGGGCGGGTACGAATTCGGGTGCATCCTGTGCTGAGTAAGTTTCGGGTTCGGGGACAGTGGTCACGGCGGTCTGGTTTCCTAGATTTGAAAAGAAATGGGTTTGCCCATGATGTAAACGACTTGCCAAAATTATAATGTTGGCTGAATCAACAGATTAAATTGTATGAAAAAAAAGGAAGATCAGGCCGCGGATACGGCAAAGAAACCACATAATCGGCGCCAGGCGGGGGCGGGCGGTACGGTAAACGCCGTTTCGCGGCCGGAACGCGCGCCGCGGGTTGTGCCGCCCATCAGCTATCCCGAGGACTTGCCCGTCAGCGAACGTCGGCACGAGATCGCCACCGCACTGCAGAATCACCAGGTGATTATCGTCAGCGGCGAGACCGGTTCCGGCAAAACAACCCAACTGCCTAAAATCTGCCTTGACGCCGGGCGTGGGCGGACGCGGCTGATCGGCCATACGCAGCCTCGCCGGCTGGCCGCGACCTCGGTTGCGCGGCGCATTGCCGATGAACTGGGCACCAGCCTGGGCGAGCTGGTCGGGTACCAGATTCGCTTCAATGACCGTACCGGCCCCGATGCGGCGATCAAGCTCATGACAGATGGCATCTTGCTGTCCGAATCGCAGAAGGATCCGCTGCTGCGCCAATACGATACGATTATCATCGACGAGGCGCACGAGCGCAGCCTGAATATTGATTTTCTACTGGGCTTCCTGCGCATATTGCTGCCGCGCCGCAAGGATTTGAAGGTCATCATCACATCGGCCACGATCGATGCCGAGCGCTTTGCTCGGCACTTTGCCGATGAAAAGGGACAGCCGGCGCCGGTGATCGAGGTGTCGGGGCGGCTATTCCCGGTCGAGGTGCGCTATCGTCCGATCCAATTCCTGGACGACGAGGATAACGGCAAGCCCAGTGGCACAGACAGCGGACGCATGGACCGCGATGAAGAAAAAGACTTGGTCGATGGCATCGTCAACGCCGTTGACGAATGCGCCGCGCATGGTCCGGGCGACATCCTGGTGTTCCTGCCCGGAGAGCGGGAAATCCGGGAGGCGGCGGAGGCGCTGCGCAAGCATCACCCCGCGGCCACCCAGATCTTGCCTTTGTTTGCGCGCATGTCGCAAGACGAACAGGAGCGAATTTTCCGGCCGGACACCAATCAGCGCCGCGTGATCCTGGCGACCAACGTGGCGGAAACGTCGCTGACGGTGCCGGGAATCCGTTTTGTCGTGGATAGCGGACTGGCGCGGGTCAAGCGCTATTCCTGGCGCAACAAGGTCGAACAGTTGCAGATCGAGCCGATCAGCCAGGCCTCGGCCAACCAGCGCGCCGGTCGTTGCGGCCGGATCGGTCCCGGGGTTTGTATCCGACTGTATGACGAAGCGGGGTTCGCACGCCGTCCCCGCTTCACCGACCCTGAAATCCTGCGTTCCTCGCTGGCGGCCGTCATCTTGCGGATGAAAGCACTGCGCATGGCCGATATCGAGTCGTTTCCTTTTGTCGACCGGCCGCTGGGCAAGGCCATCGCCGATGGCTATCACCTGCTGCAGGAATTGGGCGCGCTGGATGAGCAGAACGCGCTGACCGGCATCGGCCGCACGCTGTCGCTGTTGCCGCTGGATCCGCGCATCGCCCGCATGATCCTCGCGGCAAAAGACCAGCATTGCCTGCATGAAGTGCTGATCATCGCCGCGGCGTTGTCGATTCAGGACCCGCGAGAACGCCCGTTCAACGCCAGGGAGGCCAGCGAGCAGGCGCATGTGCGTTTCCGTGACGATAAATCCGAGTTCATGTCGTATCTGAAATTGTGGCACTGGTACGGCGATGCCGTCCGCCACAAGGCGTCGCAGCGCAAGCTGGTGACGCAATTGCGAGGCGAGTTCCTGTCGCCGCTGCGATTGCGTGAATGGCACGATGTACATTCGCAACTGGCGACCCTGGTCAAGGAACAGGGCTGGCGGATCAATACCAGCGAGGCCACGTTCGAGCAGGTGCACCGGGCATTGCTGACCGGTTTGCTGGGCAATATCGGCACCAAGAGCGAGGAGGGCGGGCATTACCAGGGGGCACGGGACATCCGCTTTGTCGTGCACCCGGGTTCGACGCTGGTTAAAAAAGCCGGAAAATGGATCGTGGCCGCCGAGCTCGTGGAAACCACCCGGCTTTTCGCCCGATGTATCGCCAATATAGATCCCCGCTGGATCGAAGCGGCTGGCGCGCATTTGCTGAAAAAGCACTGGTCGGACCCGGCCTTCAATGCCAATCGCGGCCAGGTACTGGCCAATGAGCGGGCAACACTTTACGGGTTGATGGTCTACAGCGGCCGCAAAGTCAACTATGGCCGGATCGCGCCCGAGGAGGCGAGGGAGCTATTCATTCGCCAGGCCCTGGTCGCGGCCGAGATCAAGGCCGCGCTGCCCTTCATGACGCATAATACCCGAATCATCCGGGAGATCGAGAAAATGGAGCATCAGGCCAGGCGGCCCGATATCCTGATCGATGACGAATTGATCTTTGCCTTCTACGACCGTCAGTTGCCGGCGGAGGTCTGCCAGACGCAGACATTGGTCAACTGGTATGAGAAACTCGATGACAGCGGCAGGAAACAACTGCTGCTCAACCGGGAAGACCTGATGCGCCACGAGGCGTCGGGCATCACGTCCGACGTGTTTCCGAAACGCACGGGCTGGGACGGCATGTCGCTGGCGCTGTCCTACCATTTCGAACCCGGTTCGCCCAAGGACGGCGTGACCGCAACCATACCGGTCTTCCTGTTGAACCAGATCGACGCCTTGCAAAGCGAATGGCTGGTCCCGGGCATGCTCAAGGAGAAGGCGCTGCATCTGCTCAAATCGCTGCCGCAGAAATTGCGTCGCCATTGCGTACCGCTGCCCGATTATGCCCAGGGTTTTTTTGAGCGGTGGTTCGAACGCGCCGCCGACCCGGACCGTTCCCTGCTGCAGGCCCTGGCCGACGATATCCGCGAACAGACGGGTATTCGGGTTGCCACTGGCGACTTCAAGCAGGAGGCGTTGCCGGCCCACCTTTTCATGAATTTCCGCGTGGTCGACGAGCATGGCCGGATGCTGTCCGCCGGGCGCAATCTGAGCCAATTGAAGGCCGAGCATGCGCCTGCGGCGCAAGCGTCGTTCCAGTCCATGGTCAACAAGGACAAGGCGGTGGCCCAGGTGGTCAGCCAGGAAAATATTACGGAATGGAACTTCGGGCAGTTACCCGAGATCATGGAAATCCGCAAGAAGAACGAAACGTTCATCGGCTATCCGGCCCTGGTGGATCTGGGCCAGGCCTGCGCCATCGATGTTTTTGACGATCCGGAAACGGCTGCGCGCAAGCATCAACACGGTTTGCTGCGTTTGTTCCGCATCGCGATGAAAGATCAGTTGCGGCAGCTAAGCAAATCGATTCCCGATCTGACGCGCATGGGCATGCTGGCGGTATCGCTAATGAGCCAGGAAAGCCTGCAGGAGCAGATCATTGAGGCGGCGTTGATCCAGGCATGCCTGGGCGACCCCTTGCCGGTGGACGAAATCCAGTTCGAGGCGCGGCGGCAGGACGCAAGGGGCCGCATCGGCTTGCTGATCCAGGAGGAAGCCAGGCTGGCGCTGACGACCCTGACCGAATGGGCGCAGTTGCAGAAGAAACTGGTGCCGGTGCGCTCGATCAAGCCCATGCATGACGATGTCGTGGCCGGCGTGGGCGCGTTCATGACCGCGCGCTTCCTGACCGAGCAGTCGCATGCCAGACGTAGCCATTATCCCCGTTACCTGAAGGCGGCGATCGCGCGCATCGATAAATCCCGCGCCGATCCGGCGCGCGATACCCGGCTGATGCAGGAGATGGCGCCATTGCTGGCCAATTACCAGCGCATGCGCAGCGCGCTGAAAGGGCAGGCCGACTCCCGTCTGGATGATTTTTTCTGGATGTTGCAGGAGTTGCGGGTTGCCTTGTTCGCCCAGGAGTTGCGGACCCCTTCGCCGGTCTCGGTAAGGCGTTTGCAAAAAACCTGGGAAAGCCTTAATCGTTGATACAATACGTTATGAATTCGTCCCAATCTTCCCCTTTATTCGTTCACCTGCGCTCCCACTCCGAGTTCTCGGTGGTGGACGGCACCGCGCGCATCAATGAACTGGTGGCGGCCGCCGCTAAATTCGGCCAGCCGGCCATCGCCCTGACCGATCTGACCAATCTGTTCGGACTGATCAAATTCTATAAGTCCGCACGCGGCAAGGGAATCAAGCCGATAGCCGGCTGCGATATCTGGCTCACCAATGAGGAGGATCGCGATAAGCCCTTTCGCCTGCTGTTGCTGGTGCAGAATCGCGACGGATATCTCAACCTGTGCGAGTTGCTGGCCAAGGCCTGGACCCGCAACCAGTACAAAGGCCGCGCCGAAATCCGCAGGGAGTGGCTGCAGGACCAGGCGGGCCTGCTGGTGCTATCCGGGGGCATGGCCGGCGATGTCGGCCAGGCGTTGCTGGCAGGACGAGAGGAAGCGGCGGAGGCCATGGCGCGACAGTGGGCGCAGTGGTTCCCGCGCTCGTACTATATCGAGTTGCAACGCACAGGCCCCCAGGCCGACGAGCGCTATGTGCAGCTGGCCTTGCGGTTGGCGGCGAGCCTGGCGCTGCCCGTGGTGGCAACCCATCCGATCCAGTTTACGAATCCCGAGGATTTTCGCATGCACGAGGCGCGCGTGTGCATTGCAGAAGGTGAATTGCTCGGCAGCAAGCAGCGACCCCGGCGCTTCAGCGAAGACCAGTATGTGCTGGCTTCGGAAAAAATGGTCGAGGCGTTCGGCGATATCCCATCGGCGATTGCCAATACCGTGGAAATCGCGAAGCGCTGCTCCCTGACGCTATCGCTCGGCAAGCCGCATTTGCCCGATTTCCCGACGCCCGACAACAGTTCCCTTGATGACTACCTGGTCAAGCTGTCTGAGGAAGGCCTGGAGGTGCGCCTGGCGCAATTGTATCCCGACGCGCCGGAGCGCGACAAAGCGCGGCCTGCCTATCAGGAGCGCCTGAAGCTGGAGTGCAAGACTATTATCGGCATGGGGTTTCCCGGGTATTTCCTGATCGTTGCCGACTTTATCAACTGGGGCAAGAACAACGGCGTGCCCGTGGGACCGGGGCGGGGCTCGGGCGCCGGGTCGCTGGTGGCCTATGCCCTGGGCATCACTGATCTCGATCCCTTGCGCTACGACTTGCTGTTCGAGCGCTTCCTGAATCCGGAACGGGTCTCCATGCCCGACTTCGATATCGACTTCTGCCAGGACAATCGCGAAAAAGTCATCGAGTACGTCAAGGAAAAATACGGACGCAATGCGGTGAGCCAGATCGCCACTTTCGGCACGCTGGGCGCCAAAGCGGTGGTCCGCGATGTCGGTCGTGTTCTGGAACTGCCATATTCGCTCTGCGATGGCCTGTCAAAGCTGATTCCGTTCAATCCGGCCAATCCGTGGACGCTGGAGAAAACCCTCGAGCAGGAGCCGGAATTCCGTAAACGTTACGATACCGATGAAGAAGTCAAGGCTATCGTCGACCTGGCACGCCCACTGGAAGGCTTGACCCGCAACGTCGGCATGCACGCGGGCGGCGTGCTGATCGCGCCAGGGAAACTGACCGATTTCTGCCCGCTCTATTGCCAGCCCGGGAGCGAAACCAGCGTGGTCTCGCAGTACGACAAGGACGATGTCGAGGCCGCGGGCCTGGTCAAGTTCGACTTTCTCGGCTTGCGCAACCTGACCATCTTGGATTGGGCGGTGCGGTACGTGCGCCGCTTCAATCCGGAGATGCGGGATTTCGACATCATGTCCTTGCCGCTGGACGATCCGGGCGCTTATCGTACGCTATGCGAAGGCAACACCACCGCGGTTTTCCAGCTAGAAGGCCGCGGCATGAAAGAGTTGCTCAAAAAGCTGCTGCCCAATACCTTCGAGGATATCATCGCGGTGCTGGCGCTGTACCGTCCGGGTCCGCTGGAGTCGGGCATGGTCGATGACTTCGTGAATCGCAAGCACGGCCGCGCCGAAGTCGATTTTTTCCATCCCTCCCTGGAATCCACGCTGCGCAGTACCTACGGGGTAATTGTGTATCAGGAACAGGTGATGCTGATCTCGCAGATCGTCGGTGGCTACAGCCTGGGCGGCGCCGATTTGCTGCGACGCGCCATGGGTAAGAAAAAGCCAGAAGAAATGGCCAAGCACCGGGAGTTGTTCGAAAAGGGCGCCGTGGAGAAGGGCTACGATGCCGATCTTGCCGTCCGGTTATTCGACTTGATGGAAAAATTCGCGGGCTATGGCTTCAACAAGAGTCACTCTGCCGCTTACGCGCTTATCTCCTATCAAACCGCCTGGCTCAAGGCGCACCATCCGGCGGAATTCATCGCGGCGACCATGTCCTCCGATATGGACGACACCGATAAGGTGCAGATTTTCTGGCGCGACGCGCTGGACAACGACGTGCAGGTGTTGCCACCGGATGTGAATCAATCTGTTTACCGTTTCGAACCGGTGCAAGACGAGGCGATGCGGGCTGGCAAGCCGCCACGGACGATCCGCTATGGCCTGGGCGCGGTCAAGGGCACCGGCCAGTCTGCGGTCGAGGAAATTCTCAGGGCGCGCGAGGCGGGCGGGCCGTTTCTCGATCTGTACGACTTTTGCAAACGCGTGGATCGCCATACGGTCAATCGTCGCACCATGGAAGCCCTGATCCGCGCCGGCGCTTTCGATACGCTGGAACGCAACCGGGCTGCCTTGCTCGCTGCGCTGGGGCACGCCATCGACGCAGCGGAGCAGGCCGACCGCAGTGCCGACCAGGTTTCCCTGTTCGGCGACGATTCGGGCTCCATTGTGCAGGACCAAATGGCAAAAGTAATGCCCTGGACCCTGCATACGGAACTGATCGAAGAGAAAAATGCCCTGGGGTTTTATCTGAGCCACCATTTGTTCGATGTGTGGCGCGACGAAGTCCGGCGCTTCATCCCCAACAAGCTCGCGGCGATCTCGGATTCGCGCGAAGCGCAATGGGTGGCCGGCGTATTGATCGGACAGCGCTTCTTTGCCAGCAACCGCAACAACAGTGGCCAGCCCGATGCCGACGACCGTTTGTACTTCCTGTTGCTGGACGATGGTTCGGCGCAAGTGGAAATCATGTGTCCGGGCAGTGTCTATGAGCAAAGCCGTCACCTATTGAAGGCAGATAGTCTGGTGATTGCCCGCGTGAAAGCCCGATTCAACCGCTTCAATGGCGGGCTGCGTATCTCGGCGGACAGCCTGTACGATTTGCAGCGCGCGCGGGAAGAACGCGCACGCTGCCTGCAGATCCAGATTTCCGACGGAATGTCTGTGACGGCGCTCAAGTCCATTCTGAACCCGTATCGTGCCGAGCCGGAGAACGGTATACCGGGCGTGCGGGTGCAATTGAATTACATTGCCGCCAAGAAAGGATACAAATGTGATATCGACCTTGGTGAGGAGTGGCGGGTGCGTATGGCGGACAGTCTGTTCGAACGCCTGCGCGAGGAGAAGCAGTCCGGTCTCGTCGAGGTGGCCTATTCGTGAATACGTCAGTTAATCCCCCAGCAGGAACGCGGCCCGATGCGGTTGTCGGCGAAACGCACTCGCAAACCGAGGTAGAGCAGACCAGCCGGCCCTTGCGTATCGTTCACTCGGAGGCCGCGGTTTCGTTTGGCGGCCAGGAGCATCGTATCTTCAAGGAGATGCGGGCGATGCGCAAGCGCGGCCACCATATGGAACTGATATGCCGGCCCGAGGCGCAACTGGTGGGGCGCATGCGCGACGAGGGTTTCGTGGTGCACACGGTGCCCATGGGCGGCATTCCGAATTTCGTCAAAGGGGTTGCGACGATTCGTCGCATTCTCGCGCAAGGGCGTTTTGATGTGCTCAATACGCATAGCCGCAAGGACACGCTGATTGCGGCGCTGGCCGGGCGACTGGCCGGTACGCCGCTGATCGTGCGCACACGGCATCTGGCGATCCCTATTGGCTCGCTGCTTTCGTACACTTGGCTGCCGCATAAAGTGGTGACCGTCAGCGATCATGTACGGCAGATGGTGCTCGACAAAGGCGTTTCCTCCGGCAAGGTGGCGACCATCTATTCACCGGTGGAACCGCCGCCGCCCATTGCCCACTCGACGCTGCGCGAGGAACTCAAACTGTCCGAGCAGGCCGTTGTCGTGATCTGCGTCGCGGTAATGCGGGAAAAGAAAGGGCATGTTTTCCTGATCGACAGCATGAAGCCCTTGTTCGATAACTATCCCGATCTGCATTTGGTGCTGGTCGGGGCCGGCTCGCCCACCTTTGAGAAAGTGCAGCAGCATGTTGCCGCAAGTGGGCTGCAGCAACGAGTCCATTTGCTTGGCTATCGCAAGGATGTGCCCAACCTGTTGGCCGGTGCCGATATTTTTGCGCTGGCCACCGAACAGGAGGCGTCCGGCACCGTGTATGTTGAAGCGCAGATGAGCGGCTTGCCGGTAGTCGGCACCGATGTGGGAGGGGTTTCGGAAATGATGCAGGACGGTCGCACCGGGATTTTGGTGCCCCTGCACGATGCGACCGCCCTGACGCAGGCGCTGGACTCGCTGATCCGGCAACCGGAGCTGCGTGAGCAAATGAGTCGCGCCGCGCACAAATGGTTGTATGATGAAGGCGTTTTCACGCCCGAAATGCTTGCGATCAATACCGAAGCCGTGTACTGCAAATGGCTGGATGACATAACGATATGACCAATCACAACGCAAAAAATGTACCGGTGCTCATGTACCATCATGTGCATCCCACCAAAAGTCCGCTGAATGTCCAGCCCGCAATGTTCGAGGAGCAATTGGCGGCCTTGAGCAAGGCTGGCTACCGTTCCCTGACCATGCGGCAGTTCGCTGACTATATGAACGGCCAACCGGTGCCAGATAAATCCGTTCTGATTACCTTTGATGACGGATATCTCAATAATTACACCTATGCCTACCCATTGCTGAAAAAATACGGAATGACAGGAGTCATATTCGTCGTGACCGGCTGGGTCGGGGAAGGTGAGGTACGACCGCGCATGGATAACGCCGGCGAAGCCGAATTGCCGCCGTATTACGTTCATGAGGAATCCAAGCGCCTGGTCGCGGCGGGCGAAACCGACAAAGTCATCGTGCGCTGGTCGGAATTGCAGGAAATGGATGCCAGCGGCATCATGCAAGTGCACTGTCATACGCATACGCACACGCGCTGGGACAAGGAATCCAAGACGCGTGAAGAAAAGATCGCCAATATTTCACATGAATTGGAGCAGTCCAAGGCATTGATCTCCCAGCACCTGAATAAGGAAGACGTGTATATTTGCTGGCCCCAGGGTTTTTTCGACGATGACTATAAGCAGGCGGCGCGTGATAACGGCTTCCAGTATTTTTTCACGACCGACGCATACGGCTTCAACAAGCCGCTGGGTAACAAAGAGCATATCCATCGCATCGCCGTGTCCAATCGCAGCGGCCGCTGGCTGCTCAACCGACTGTTCTACGCCCGGGACTCGCTGCCGGGAAGGCTCTACGGCAAATTCAAGAAATGGAAAAAACAGCGGCGCGAAGCCGCGAAGCAGGCGCGTCAGGCTCGGGCTTGAACCACGTGGTACGCCGGGCATTGCCTACCGCCCAACCCTGGGCGCCAACATATCGCGGCGCGCGGCAAGGCTACGGTTCTGCCCGCAACTGGCGGCGATGCCTGAACGTTATAGCCAACCCCGAAACCAGTAGACCATGACGCCGACATATTCCTTGAGAATGGAGCGGCTGCCGGCCAGTGCCCGATCATTGGGGATGAGCAGAGAAAACGTCTGATTGTCCGGTGGGGTGATCTGCGGCGGATTGGGCGCTGCCGTCACTTCCAGCCCGAACTTGCTGAACGAGGCCATGGAGCGCGGCATATGCAAGGCCGAGGTCACCAGCAAGATGGAATGGATATTGTTGTCACGCAGCTCGTCCACGGTCATTTGGGCATTTTCATGCGTGGTGCGGCTCTCGTTTTCCAGAATGATATCCTCGGCCGGTACCCCCATCGTCTTGAGTCTGGCCGCCATGCCGCGCGCCTCGCTGACATCGCCCGACAGCGCGCCGCCCGAAACCAATATCTTGGGCGCCCGATGCTGGAAATAGAGTTCTGCCGCCGTGTCCACGCGGGCCAGCTTGGAGGCAGGCTCCAGCGGCTCGAACCAGTTGAGGCGGTTGTTGGCGGTGCTGCCACCCAGCACCACGATGGCTTCGGCCTGGGGATACTGCTGGGCCGGGCGATAAGGGTAGCTGTTTTCCAGGATACCGCCGAAAATAATCGAGGTAATGGGCAACGACCAGAGCAGGACCCACAGTATTCCCGAGAAAATGAGTGTCAGGCCGAGTCGACGCCAGCGCACCAGGCTAAGCACGAAACCCACCGCGACCAAGAGGATGCATAGGTTCAGGGGGATGACGAGATTGATCAAGGAACTGAACATGGTCTAGGGTTTCCGCAACAGTTGATCGACGCAGCCCAGAACACTGGCCAGGGATGGCCACTGTCCGTTTTGCCCCAGAATGGTAGCATGCGGCGTCCAGGGGCGTGTGCGCTGCGGGTCGGTAACGCCGATCAGGGTCAGTTGAGGCGTCTGCGTCAAGGCGGTCAGGTGTGCTACCCCGGAATCGTTGCAGATGACCAGCGCGCACTCGCGGATAAGGGCGATAAATGTGCCCAGCGCCATGGGTGGAATCAGCAGGGCGTCGGGCGCGTTTTGCCTGGCCTGTTGCACTTCGTTGGCCGGCGGACACATCAGTACGGTATAGCCTTGCGATTGCAACTGTTGCGTCAATACGCCAAAATGGGGCCAGACTTTGTTTTTTCCCTTATGCTGCCCGGTGGCGGTGGGGGCGATCAGGATCAGCGGACGGCCTGTCCGCAAGGGTTCGATCGCGCCCTGGGCAATCCGGGTCTGGGCCGGGTCGGGCTCAAGCATTGTCTGTTCGGCCGGCTGTGCTGCCAGCGTAATCCCCCATCGGGCAAAGGCGTCTCGTGTCAGCTGGTACCAGGATTGCACCGCATGTAGCGGCGCTTGCGGCTTGCTTTGCCCCCAACGGAGCAATAACGCGCGGCCATCGTCACGGTATCCGGCGCAAGGCAGGCCCGCGAGGCGAAAGGCCAGGGCGCTGGTCAGCGAATCGGGTAGCAGCAGTCCGGCCTGGTCTCCTGAAACCGGATGGGCCTTGCGGTGCGCCCGGATGCGCTTGCAGTCTTCGGACCATTTGCCGCTGAGGGGGACGAAGTCCAGCCCGGGAATGTCCCGGAGCAACTCCTGTGCCCACGGCTTGGCGCAGGCAACCAGGCCGGGTCCTGCGCCAAGGGCGGCAAGCAAGCTGGGGCGCGCCATGCAAACATCACCAATCCAATTGGGCAGGCGAATATACACACGTTCGATGTTTTTCATGCTCAGGATTTTAGCGTGGATTTAGCCGGGGCATCGCAAACTTATCCTCGCGATCCTGCCAAAGGTCAGCGCAATGTATGGACGAAACCGGTAAAATCCCTGGGGTAGCGAGTAAGAAAGCGAAAGTTGAAGGTAAAAAGATTGGAAAACACTTTTAAAAGCGGCTCCCGCAAGGCGGTTTTCAGGCGGATCTACGAACGGGTGGGCCAGTACTGGAAGGTTCTGGTGCTGGCCGCCGTATTGGTTTCGGCTGGCGCGGCGACGCAGCCGGCGCTTGCCTATATCATGAAGCCGCTGGTCGACGAGGGCTTCAAGGGCGCGCAGCCGCACTACATCTGGTCATTGCCGCTCACGATTATCGGCCTGTTCCTGTTGCGCGGGTTGCTCAATTTCGCCAGCGACTATTTGCTGGCCTGGATCGCGAACAATGTCCTGCTAAGTATTCGCAAGGATATGTTCGAGAAACTGCTGGGCATGCCCGATGGCGAGTTCCAGAAAGGGGATACGGGGCGGCTGATGAACCGCTTCACGATCGACGCCGGCAATATCACGGATTACGCGACCGAGGTCTGTATCATCCTGGTCCGTGACGGGGCCGTCGTCCTGGCGCTATTGGCCATGTTGCTGTATCTGTCCTGGCAGTTGACGCTGATTATCTTTGTCATCATGCCTATTTCCATTTTCACCACGCGCATTTTCATCAAGCGCTTGCGGCGCATCAATATGCGCACGGTGGATACGAATGCGGAACTGACGCGCGTGGTCAAGGAATCCATCGAAGGGCAGCGCGTGGTCAAGCTGTTTAACGGCTATGGTTTCGAGCGAGAGCGGTTCCTGTCCATCAACCGTGGGCTGCGCGGGTTCGCGATGCGTTCGGCGATTGCCAATGCGGCCATGACGCCGATTACGCAACTGAGTATTGCGATTGCTGTAGGTATCATTATTTCGACGGCGCTCTACCAGGGCTCTACCGGAGCCCTGACCGTAGGGTCGTTTGTCGCGTTTCTGACTGCGCTGGGCCAGATTTTCGACCCGATCAAGCGATTGACCAATATTGCCGCGCGCATGCAGAAAATGCTGGTTGCGGCCGATAGCGTCTTTACCCTGATCGATAGCCCCCAGGAAAAGGATCACGGTACGGACAAGCTGGACCCGCAAGAAAAGGGGCCGATCGAGTTCAGGAATGTCAGCTTTCGTTTTCCGGACGCCGCCGACGATACCCTGTCCAATATTTCCTTTACGGCGCAGCGTGGCGAAACGATTGCGTTTGTCGGACGCTCAGGCAGCGGCAAGACAACGCTGGTCAATATGATCCCACGGTTTGTCGAGCCGCAGGGCGGAGAGATCCTGGTCAATGGCCGCAATATCGCGGACTATACCCTGCAGAGTCTGCGCGCCCAGTTATCCCTAGTCAGCCAGAGCGTGGTCCTGTTCGAGGGAACGATGGGCCAGAACGTGGCATACGGACATTTCGGCGACACCGATGAGTCGCGTATCCGCGAAGCGCTCGCTTCGGCCAATCTGCTGGAATATGTCGATTCATTGCCGCAGGGCCTGGACACCCCTATCGGGGAAAACGGCGCCTGGCTGTCGGGCGGACAACGCCAGCGCTTGGCGATTGCGCGCGCACTCATCAAGAATGCGCCGATCCTGATTCTCGACGAGGCAACCTCGGCCCTGGACAATGAGTCCGAGCGCCAGGTGCAGGCATCGCTGGAAACACTGATGAAAGGACGCACGACCTTTGTGATTGCGCACCGGCTTTCCACGGTCCAGAATGCGGATCGCATCATGGTGCTGGATCGCGGCCGCATCGTGGAACAGGGATCGCACGACGTGCTCTTGAAAAATGGCGGATTGTACGCATCTTTGTATAACATGCAATTTCGTGATACCTGATGCCGCGAAAACTTGCGAAAACGCCGCAGATACACGTATCATTTTGATTTTATTATTTATATCTGTATTTTAAGGGATATTTATGACCCAATCCTCTCCTGGCCAAGGTGCTTTCTGGGGATACGAGCATCCTGAAGTCAAAGGACCGAATGCCCTGATGTTTTTCACCTGGGATCTGTCGAAAACGATCGAACAGGCGTTCAAGGACGCAAACGACAACAATATCAATGAATTTCTGGAAACCGCCCAGACGTCCATTGACCAATTGTTGCAGAAATATATTGAAATCGAGGCCGATCCCGCCACTTTCGACGGGCAGAGCATCCGTCTGCGTTTTGAACAAAGCACAGAAAGCAATGCACCGCTGATCGCGCTGGAGACCTCGCCGCACCTTGAGGACCGTATTATCAAGATGCAGGCGCGCGTACAGCCGGGTCACAGCTAAAGCGTCCCGTTTACGTGGCCGACCGGAGACCTGGCTAGATCAGCACAATATCGTACATTTCCTGTGTATAGCGATTGTCGACTTCCAGGGTCACCGGCTTGCCGATGAAATCACCCAGTGTCGCCAGATACTGGCTTTCTTCTTCCAAAAACAGATCAATCACATATTGCGAGGCAATGAGCCTGAATTCCTTGGGGTTAAATTGTTTCGCCTCCCGCAGAATTTCACGCATGATGTTGTAGCACACCGTCTGAGGCGTCTGAATCTGGCCGCGCGAGTCGCAGGTGGGGCAGGGTTCGCACAGTTGATGCGTCAGCGAGTCGCGGGTCCGCTTGCGCGTCATTTCCACCAGGCCCAGCGCCGAGAAACCATTGACTGTTGTTTTGGTCCGGTCCCGGCTCAGCGCCTTCTGCAATTCCTGCAATACGGCGTCCTGATGGTCCTTGTTATCCATATCGATGAAGTCGATGATGATAATGCCGCCCAGGTTGCGCACCCGCAATTGACGGGCGATGGCATGGGCGGCCTCAAGGTTGGTCTTGAAAATCGTGTCATGGAAGTTGCGGCCCCCGACAAAACCGCCGGTATTGACGTCGATGCTGGTCAGCGCTTCTGTCTGGTCGATAATGAGATAGCCGCCCGATTTGAGCTCGACGCGCCGTGACAGGGCCGCCCGGATTTCCTCGTCAACGTTGGCGGTATCGAAAATGGGCCGTTCGCCGCGATAATGACGGATTTTGCCTGAAATGCCCGGCGTGTAGATATCCGCCCAGGTTTGCAGCGTCTGCACGGTGATCCGCGAATCGATGTCGATGGACGTGGTTTCCGGGCCGACCATATCCCGCAACACGCGTTGTGCCAGCGTCAGGTCTTCATAGAGCAGGGAGGGCGCCGACTGCGTCATGACTGCGGCCTGGATCATCGACCAGCGTCGCCCCAGATATTCCTGGTCCCGGCGAATTTCGTCGTCGGTCGCGCCATCGGCTTGCGTACGGATAATGTAGCCGCCTTTCTCTTCTTCGGGAATGAGCGCACTGACCCTGTCCTTGAGCGCGTTGCGTTCTTCTTCCGAGCCGATTTTTTGCGAGATGCCTACGTGATTGTCGAATGGTAAATAAACCAGCATGCGACCCGCAATACTGATCTGATTTGACAGCCGCGCGCCCTTGTTACCCAGCGGATCCTTGATGACTTGCACCAGCAGCGTCTGTCCTTCAAACAGCAGCTTTTCTATTTGGGTATAGGGGATGCCTGTATTGCGAAAATAACGGTTTTCGCGCAGATCGGCAATATGGATAAATGCCGCGCGTTCCAGGCCAATGTCCACAAACGCGCTTTGCATGCCGGGCAATACGCGCACGACCTTGCCTAAGTAGATGTTTCCGACTTTGCCGCGCTGACGCGTGCGCTCGAGATGGATTTCCTGTGCAACGCCCTGTTCGATCAGGGCCACACGGGTTTCAAACGGCGTTACGTTGATCAGGATATGTCCGCTCATAGTGTTTTTGTCTGCTACAGTTCAGAGATAGTTGATGCCAGCTTAGCATGAGATGTCTTCATAATCTGCGACCGGCTTACCGTTGGTCGCGATAAACAGTATCATAATGCCAACTGAACAAGTACAAGATAAGGATCTATTCGTGAGCAATTCAAACACGGAACAGTCGGGCGACCTGGACGGGAACGCCGCCGAGCACCCCGATGACTCGGGATACATCTCAAACCGGATCCGGCAGCGTATCCGCAATGCCGGCGCGCGTTTTTTCGCCAACGACAATATCTCGCGTTTTATCGAGCCCGGCGAGCTGGCGCTGTTGCAGCAGGAAGTCCAAGAGAAGATGCAGGGGGTGCTGGCAAGTCTTGTGATTGATACCGAGAGTGACCATAACACCAAAGAAACGGCCAAGCGTGTTGCGAAAATGTATATGCGGGAAGTGTTTGCCGGTCGTTATCAAAGCGCGCCGGACGTCACGGAATTTCCAAATATCGAGAAGCTGAACGAGCTCATGATCGTTGGTCCGATACAGGTGCGCAGCGCATGTTCACACCATTTATGCCCCATCATGGGTAAAGTCTGGATTGGCGTCATGCCGAACGAGCATTCGAACCTGATCGGCCTGTCCAAATATGCGAGATTGATCTCATGGGTGATGGAGCGCCCGCAAATCCAGGAAGAGGCGGTCAAGCAGATTGCCGATCTACTAGTGCGCAAGATGCGCCCAGATGGACTGGCGGTGGTTATGGACGCGGATCATTTCTGCATGCAATGGCGCGGTGTCAAGGATATGGATTCCCGGATGATCAACAGCGTGATGCGCGGTTCCTTCTTGAAGGATTCGGATTTGCGCCGGGAATTCCTGTCACTCATCAATAATCGACGCTGAGGATCCTGCCGGACCGGCGGCAACGGCCGGCCCGACCGGTTTGGCCGCACCTTGACTGGCCCACAGGATATGCGAGCCCATATTGCCAATGCTCCCACGGCTGAGATCAGCGAACCCGCCTGCTGCCGAGCGCGGTCAGGCAAATGATCGTTGTAAATTATTAAATAATAACGATTATCAATTGCATTAGCATTCCAATCCATTACAATGTGACCCTTTGACTGGGGAAGCATCATGAAGCGGTATCGTTGTGCGGGAAATTGGCTGATGGCGTCGTTGGCGGCGCCAGTTGTCATTGTCGCGGGGCCGGCCTATGCGCAAACGGTGTTGGAGCCGATTGTGGTCAGTGCATCCGGCTCCTCGCAGCAAGCCAGCGATGCGCCAGCCAGCGTCACCATTATCGATCAAGCGCAATTGACGCATTCGCCGGTAAAGGATGTGAGCGAAGCGATCCGCGATGTGCCAGGCGTCAATGTGATTGGCAGCAACCCCAGCAAATCCGATATTTCGATTCGCGGCCTGGGCGGCGATTACACCTTACTGCTGGTCAATGGCCGTCGTCAGAATACACGCGAGTCCAGGCCCAACGGCAGTGGCGGATTCGAAGCCGGATTCATGCCGCCGCTTGCCGCCATCGAGCGAATCGAGGTGATCCGTGGCCCGATGTCCTCGCTCTATGGCTCGGATGCCATGGGTGGTATCGTCAACGTCATTACCAAGGATTTCACGCCGGACTGGACCGGCAGCCTTTCGCTAGGCGGGGTGCTACAGGAAAGCACAGGTGCCGGCAACATGGCGAATGCCAATTTCTTTCTTTCCGGTCCCTTGGTCGAAAACAAACTGGGCCTGCAAGTCTATGGTGGCGGAAATCTGCGCCAAGAGGACCGGATTATCGGTGGCTATAATCGCCACGATAACAAGCATATCGTCGCGCGCCTTGCCTGGATGCCGGCGGAGAACCAGCAGCTTGTGCTGGAGGCCGGTCGGTCGGTTCAAAAACGCCTGTCCACACCAGGCAAGTCCATTGAGGCGTACACCGCGCGCGGCACGTCAATCAAACCCAATACACAGGATGAAACCATCGGCAGCCGCAACCATTGGGCTGTCACACACACCGGGCAGTGGGCGTCCATGACCTCGGAGCTGAGCGTCTACCATGAGGATGCCAAGCGGGAAGTGCTCACTGATGGCATCTACGATAGCCGCCGGCCGCAAATCGGCAACACCGTGGTCGACGCCAAGTTTGTGCTTCCCCTGGCTCGTCACCGGGTGACGTTTGGTGGCCAATACCAACATGCGCGGCTCAAGGACGATTCCGCGGCGGGGGCAGGGTTGACGGTGCCCGCCACCGTCAGCATGAATCAGCGGGCGCTTTTTGTCGAAGACGAAATTTCACTGCGGCATAATCTGGCCCTGACGCTTGGCGCACGCATGGATGATCATCAGGTCTATGGGGTCCACTGGAGTCCGCGCGCCTATCTGGTTTATCATCCGACGGATCGCATCACCTTGCGGGGTGGCGTCTCCAAGGGGTTTCGCGCGCCCAGCATCAGAGAATTGTCGTCAAGCTATGGGACGGCCACCGAAGGAGGGCGCGGCGTTATTTATGGCAACCCTGATTTGAAACCAGAGATCAGCACCAGCCAGGAAATCGGTTTTGAATACCGGGATCCCGCCGGCTACCTGGCATCGGTTACCTTGTTCAACACGGATTTCAGGAACAAGCTGACCAGCTATGGCACCGGGGGCAAGGATCCCTCCAGTGGGTTGAACGAGTATGTCTACGCCAATGTCGGCAAGGCCAACATCAAAGGCATCGAAGTGGCACTGGGCCTGCCGCTGGCGACCGGGGTGCGGCTCGATATGAATTACACCTATCTCGACGCTAAGCGCAAAAGCGACGACGAAACCTATGCATCCGGTGAATCGCTCAAGGGCGAGCCGCTGGAGATGACACCACGGCATAGCGGCAATGCCAAACTGGGCTGGTCGGTCAACGATAGGCTGGATCTGTATGCGCGCGCCGTATATACCGGCAAGCAGCGCTGGGCTAATCAGCGCAACGGCTATGGCGGCAAAGGGGGCTCTCGCGACCGCGGGGGGTTCCTGACCGCAGACTTGGGAGGCAACTACCAGGTCGATAAAAACCTGTCGGTGGGGTTCGCGGTGCTCAATGTGGGCAATCAGCGCATGTATGGTATCGATCCCGCCGGCAACTGGGCGGTGGAAGATGGCCGTCGCTATTGGTTGAATTTGAACATGACATTCTAGGAGCGAATAATGACTTTCCATACGCAGGGTTCCGGACCGCGCCGGCGTCGACAGGTCCGGCTGGCCTATGCCATTGGCGTGGCGGCAATCGTGGCCGCCATGGGTGCGCATGCCGTGTGGGCAAGACCGCTACAGGCCATCCCTGAGGTCAATCGTCAGGCCCGGGCGCTCTATACGCTGAGCCATGTGGACATGCGATGGCGGCAAACGGATCATCGTATCTTCATTGCGGTTCCCAAAGCGCATACGGCGGGCACGCAGCGTTCCGCGCTTTATGTGCTGGACGGCAATGCTCAGTATCCCCTGGCGCTCAATGCCCTGCAGCAGCGCTGGGCATCCGGGCGTGCGGGCAAAAGCCTGCCGATTATCGTTGGGCTGGGTTATCCGGTAGACACAGCCTATCCGGTGGAGCAACGCAAGCGTGACTATACTTACGCCGTGCCGGGCGTGGATGATGGCGGCGGCGCAGAGGCGTTCTATCAGTTCCTGGTGCAGCGGGTCCAGCCTTATGTCGAGGAACACTATGGCGTTAGCAAGCAGTCGAGGCAACTGTCCGGCCATTCTTTCGGCGGCCTTTTCGCGCTTTATGTGCTGCTGAACCATGGCGATACCTTTTCGCATTATACGATTGGCAGCCCGTCGCTGTGGTGGGGCAAAGGCGCCATCGTGACAGAATCCTGGTTGCAACCGGGCGCAGGAAAGCCGGTCGTGCCGAGCTGGACAACGCTGCCGCGACGGACCGTGACCATCGTTCAGGGCGAGTATGAGGAAAACCCGGCTGCGGATCCGGCCATCACGCCCGAACGCAAACAGCGCATAAGAAATCGTAAAAGTCCCGTTAATGCCAGACAGTTAAATGCGTTGTTGCAACAGCAGGGTATCAACAGTCGCTTTGTCCTCGCGGCAAAAGCCAACCACGGTGCTGCGATTGTGCCCAGCATCGAGGCTGCCGTCGACACCGCCATGGCGTTGCCTGCGATGCAAGACGCACAGGCGCGACAATAGCCAGGCCCTTACGCCGCCGCAGGCAAGCCATGTTCGCCGAGCCGGCGTGTTGCCTGATCCGGCCGCGCAGCTGCATCGCGAGGCAATGGGAAGCGGCGATCGTGGTCCGGCGGCCTGTGAGCCATTGCGCGGAACCGGAAGCGTGATTAAGGCAAGAAAGGGCGGCCACGCCGGTTTTTAATCGACGAGTTTATGAGCCTATTTATTTATATATAGAACGCGGTCGGGAAAGCGCTATTAAGGAAGGACTATTAAGAAAGGACTATTAAGAAAGGACTATTAAGAAAGGACTATTAAGAAAGGACTATTAAG
>JBEBPQ010000030.1:0-42928 GCA_040395835.1 Advenella kashmirensis | reverse complement strand
GCTCTACCAACTGAGCTAAGCACCCGTCGATCAACTAAGCATTAAATTATAGAGAAGTCCGGCTCGTTATGCAAGCAATTTTTAATCGGAATGCGTGTTTTTGTGAAAAAGTGACACTACCGCAACAATCAGCAATCCAAGCACCAGCCCGATCACCAGGTGAACCAGCAACGTCAGGACCGCAGCGGCGAAGCCTTCGGGCAGCATCGCATCCAGCCACGATTGCGCGCCAGGAATGCCGTGTAGAATAATGCTGCCCCCCACCAGGAACATTGCGACCGTTCCCACGATTGAAAGCAACTTCATCAGATACGGTGCGGCGGCCAAAATGGCGGCACCGACCGACTGTGCAGCCGTCGATGCTTTCTGAGACAGATAGATCCCCAGATCGTCAAGCTTCACGATCCCTGCGACCAGGCCGTAGACAAACACGGTGATCAGTATCGCAATGACGCTCAAGACCGTTATCTGCGTAGGCATGGGTTGGCTTGATACGACACCGAGCGCAATGACCACAATTTCTGCCGATAGGATGAAATCGGTACGAATGGCGCCGCGGATCTTGGTCTTTTCATCGACAGGCGCCTGCTTGCGCTCGGCCGAATGCGACTTGTGGAAAAAACTCTCCAACACTTTCTCGGCGCCCTCGAAGCAAAGAAACGCGCCACCAAGCATAAGCAATGGCGTAATGAGCCATGGGATAAAATAACTGATCAGCAGCGCCGCCGGCACCAGGATGACCTTATTGAGCAGCGACCCCTTGGCCACCGCCCACACCACCGCCAGTTCGCGATTCGAATCCACTCCGCTGACCTGCTGTGCATTGAGCGCCAGATCATCGCCCAGCACACCCGAGGTTTTTTTCATGGCGGTCTTTCCCAAAACCGCCATGTCGTCAAATGTCGAGGCCGAACCCTTGACCGCCGTCTTGCTCATGAGCGCAACGTCATCCAGCACGCTGGCGATGTCGTCGAGCAAAGCGAGTAAACTTGCCCCTGCCATGCTATTTCCTTATTTTATTTTTCCGGAATGATTCAGAATGCACCAAAACTACGCATTGCCTGATTGCACCATGCCAAACCCCGACACCAGCAACGGGAGCGGAAAAGAAAAAACCGGCTGATTGTGCAGCCGGCTTTTTTATGAGCGCTTGTCATGGTACTCGCGTAAATCCGCATCACCATCAATCGCTTATAACCTTAGTTTACAGCGTCTTTCAGGGCTTTACCTGGACGGAACTTAGGCACTTTGGCTTTCTTGATCTTGATCGCTTCGCCAGTGCGTGGGTTACGGCCAGTGCGCGCAGCGCGTGTAGAGACAGCGAAAGTGCCGAAGCCTACCAGCGTTACAGTACCGCCTTTTTTGAGCTGCTGCTTAACAGCACCGATTACGGCGTCAAGTGCGCGGCCGGCTGCGGCTTTAGAGATATCAGCTTTGGTAGCGATGTGTTCAACGAGTTCTGTTTTGTTCATTCAGACAACCCCAAGTTAGTGAATTATGATGGTTAAATCATCCCGGATATAATCGCCTTTAAATGTGTGGCTGTCAAGAAAAAAACTGACCAACAGCCGCATATTTATTGGCTTTTTGACAATATTCAGAAAAATCTCAAATATTGTGTTTTTTTTCACACACCCAATCAGGCCCAGTCATGTGAAAAATTACTGCTACTTTGCCAGGCAACGATCCAGCGCCTGAGCAAAATCGTCGATCAGGTCCTGCGTGTCCTCGATGCCTACGGAAATGCGCAGAAGGTTGTCGCCGATGCCCATCTGCGCGCGCCGCTGCGCACCCATTTCGTAATAGATCGTGTGTGCGACGGGCAATGACAACGTGCGGGAATCCCCCAAGTGTGTCGCCAGTATAACAACATCAAGCGCGTTCAGAAAATCAAAACAATCAATCGCATCGACCAGCTCGACGCCCAGCAGCGCGCCATAACGTCCACCGAAAAGCCCGCCCGCCCGCTCGTGCTGCGGATGTGACGGCAGGCCGGGATAGCGAACACTGGCGATACCTGGATGCGCATCCAGATATTGGGCCAGCGCCAGGGCATTGGCGCAGGACTTGTTCATGCGCAATTCAAGTGTTTCCGCACCGGCGGAGATTCGATGGGCGGCATCGGCCGATAGCGTGGCCCCCATATCGCGCAAGCCCTTCTTCTTAATCTGGGTTAGCCCCCAGGAATCGGGATTGCCTTTCTTATAGTCGTCATAGATATTCTCGTACCCGGACCAGTCATACAGGCCGGTGTTGGTGACGCTGCCGCCCAGCGCATTGCCATGCCCGCATATATATTTGGACAGGGAGTTCATCACCAGGGAAGCGTGGACATCCCGCCCCCTCAACAGACACGGCGAAGTCAAGGTATTGTCGACCACGTAGACGAGATTGCGATCGCGACATAACTGGCCGATGCCGGCCAGGTCCGCGACCTGCGTACCGGGATTGGCGATCGTTTCCATGAAGACCATGCGGGTTTCCGGACGTATCGCCGCTTCCACGCCAGCGACATCGGACGGATCGACAAACGTGATGGATACGCCCAATTGCGCAAGCGTTCCCAATAAACTATTGGTGTTGCCGAAAATATAGCTGCTGGACACCAGATGATCGCCACTGCGCAGCAACGTCAGGAAGATCGCGCTCAATGCCGCCATGCCGGTGGCAAAAGTCACGGTGCCCTTCCCGCCTTCCAGCAATGAAATTTTATTCTCCAACGCCGCGGTCGTTGGTGTTCCCTGGCGGGCGTAGGTATAGCCAGGCTTACCCTGGAAGACCGCGGCCAGTTCACGCGAGTCGGCATAGGCGTATTCGGTGGACACATGCAGCGGCTTGTGGATCGCTCCGTGCTCAATGTTGTCGCGCCTGTCGGCATGAAGCAGGGTTGTGGTCAGTTTCTTCTCTTTCATTCTGCTATCCTGATATCGATTTCTTACTTGCGCTGGCGCACCGTTTCATACAGGCATACGGCGCTGGCCACGCTCACATTCAGACTTTCCACCGAGCCCAGCATGGGAATGCGCACCAGTTGATCGCAGGTTTCGCGCGTCAATCGCCGCAACCCTTCGCCCTCCGCCCCCATGACCCAGGCAATGGCGCCTTTCGCGTCGACGGCATGCAGATCGCTATCGGCCTCATCATCGGTGCCAATCAGCCAGACATCGCGCTCCTTGAGCGCTCGCATGGTCCGCGCCAGATTGGTCACCATGATATAGGGTACGGTATCGGCGGCGCCGCAGGCGACGCGCTGCACGGTGGCGTTCAAGCCAACCGAGCGGTCCTTGGGGGCAATGACCGCGTGCACACCGGCCGCATCCGCTGTGCGCAGGCATGCACCGAGATTGTGCGGGTCGGTAACGCCATCCAGAATCAGCAAATGCGCGGGCCCCTCGACGACATCCAGTACATCATCAACGGTTACCGCCAGTTGCTTGGGATCGGCCATGGCGACCACGCCCTGGTGGCGTACCCCCTTGGCCAGACCGTCAAGCCGGTCCATGGCTACGGGTACGATCTTGATTTCATTTTTTTTTGCCTGATCAACCAGGCTTTGCATGCGGCGGTCGCTGCGCGAGGCCTCGATATAGATTTCCCTGATGGAATCGGGCGCATGCCGCATCCGCGCGGTCACAGCATGGAATCCTGCCAATATCTGACGGCTAGACATGAGTATTTCCTGACTAATTTCGTTGTTTCCAGACTAACTAGCGCCGACGAGAGGCTTTCTTGCCCTTGGCCTGCGTATTTTTACCGGTTTGCTTTCCGGATTTTTTTGCGGCGCTACGCCGCTCCAGCGCCAGTTGCCCGCGGCTCTTGACGCCGGCGGGCTTGGGCTTGGCAGCCCGCTTCGGCTGACGCGGCGGCGCATCCTGGCGCATCGCCTCCTTGCGCAGGGAGTCGTACGTGATCCCCTTGACCAAGGCGAACTCGATCCGTCGCGCTTCCAGGTCAACACGAGTTACCTGTACCTGCACGCTGTCGGTCAAGCGATATTTTTTTCCGGTGCGCTCGCCGCGCAGTTCGTTCAGGCTTTCGTTGAACTGAAAATAATCGGTGCCCAGCTCCGACACGTGCACCAATCCCTCGACATACAACGTATCGAGCGTGATAAACAGGCCGAAAGAGGTAACGCCGGTGACTTTGCCGCTGAAAACCTCGCCGACGTGCTCCCGGACGAACCAGCACTTGAGCCAGGCCTCCACATCACGGGACGCATCGTCAGCGCGCCGCTCGTAACCCGACAACACGATACCCAGTTTTTCCCACAAGGCATGCTCGTGCTGCTTGCGAGACTCACCTTCCAGCCAGGGCACCCCCGCGGCCTCCGGCACATAGGCGCGTTTTGCCAGGATAGCCTTGATCATGCGATGGGTCAGCAAATCGGGATAGCGGCGGATCGGCGAAGTAAAGTGCGTATAGGTGGGGTAGGCCAGGCCAAAGTGGCCAGCATCGTCGGGACTGTAGATGGCCTGCTGCATCGAGCGCAATGCCATGGTCTGGATAATCTGGAAATCGGGCCGTGCGCGCGCCGCATCAAGCAATGCCGCATAGTCCTTGCCACTGGGCTCATCGCCGCCGCCCAGGCTCAAGCCCAGCGTGCGCAGATATTCCCTTAGGCTCTTGAGTTTTTCAGGGGTCGGCCCTTCATGGACACGATACAGTCCCAGGCGATCGTTGCTTTTGATAAACGCGGCGGCGCAGGTATTGGCAGCCAGCATGCACTCTTCGATCAGTTTATGCGCATCATTACGCACATGCGGCACGATCTGTTCGATTTTGCCCAATTCGTTGCTGATGATCCTGGTCTCGACCGTATCGAAATCCATGGCGCCGCGCTTCTTGCGGGCGCCTTCGAGCAACTGATACAGGCTGTACAGGTCCTGGATATGAGGCAGCACATGCTTCAACGCCTTGGCGGTCGGTCCTTCATGCTGCTGCAGCGCCGTCCAAACTTGCGTATAGGTGGTTCGCTCATGCGAGTGGATAACTGCGTTATAAAACTGATAGGCGGCAACGGTGCCGGCCTTGGCGCCCGTAGCCGGAATGACCATATCGCACACCAGCACCAGCCGGTCGACTTGCGGATTGAGCGAGCACAAGCCATTGGATAGTTTTTCCGGCAGCATGGGGATGACGCGCCGCGGAAAGTAAACGCTAGTGCCACGCGCCAGCGCATCGGTATCCAGCGCATCCTCGGGACGCACATAGTGACTGACGTCCGCAATCGCGACCAGCAGACGCCAGCCTTTGCGACGGCGCTGTTCCGAACCGAGGTTCACGGCTTCGCAGTAGACGGCGTCATCGAAATCGCGCGCATCTTCGCCATCGATCGTGATGAACGGCACATCACGCAAATCGACCCGACCGTTCAGGTCCCGCTGCTTCACGGTCTCGGGCAAGGCATCGGCCTGCGCGAGCGCCGCCTCTGAAAACCCGACAGGCACGTCGAACTTGCGCACGGCGATTTCGATCTCCATGCCAGGATCATCAATCTCGCCCAACACCTCGGTAATACGCCCCAATGGCTGGGTGTGCCGCGTGGGCTGTTGCACGATATCCACCGTGACCACCTGGCCATGCTGGGCTCCCCCCAGATCGGATACCGGCACCAGGATATCGTGCTTGATACGCTGGTCCTCGGGGACCACGACATAAATTCCCTGCTCTTGCAGCAAGCGGCCAACCAGTCTGTTGGTGCCGCGCTCCAGCACCTCTACGATGGTCCCTTCCGGTTTGCCGCGATAGTCGCCCGTGGGCTTGACCTGTACGCGATCGCCATGCAGCACCTTGAGCATTTCGCGAGGCGCCAGATATAAATCGGGACTGCCGTCTTCGGGAATCAGGAAGCCAAAGCCATCACGATGACCTTGCACCCGCCCGATCACGTAATCCTTGGGCCTGGCGGTGACCTGCCAGCCTTGTGGACCATTATCTAGCTGTCCATCTCGCACCATGGCGGCGAGCCGGCGCTCAAGGCCATCGACGCCCGCCTGGCGCGTAAGGTTGAAATGATTGATCAGGTCCTGCAGCGGCAAGGGCTGATCGGAGGCACGCAACAGGGCAAGAATATTTTCCCGCGACGGGACATCAGGATCGTAGTCTGGCGTTGAATCGAGCAGCGGCAGCGATGACTGCTGGGCGGTGTCGGATTTTTTTTTCGTTGCCATGCGTGAAATCTTTAAAATTAGGTAGGGAAGCGTAACAGCACGATTGCCGCGCCCGCTCTACGTTATCACCATTCTATTACAATAATCCAGCATGAACACCCAAATGGCTGACACGCCACAGATAATGCAAGCGACGTCGCCGTCGCAGACGACGGGTTCAATGCCAGAAACGTTCCAGCAGAAATCGTATGACCATGGCAAAGCAAACCACCACAATCAATGGGCGAATCAGGCGGCTGCCATGATTGACTGCCACGATGGAGCCGCAGACCGACCCGATGAGCTGGCCGCAAATCATCACCATGCCCACTAGCCACAAGACCTTGCCGCCCACGATGAATACGGCGACAGACGCCACGTTGCTGGCAAAATTGAAGGCGCGCGCCGCCCCTGACGCCTTGACGATATGCATGCCCCGCAGCGTGATATTGGCCAGGGAAAAGAAGGATCCGCCGCCCGGCCCGAAAAAACCGTCGTAAAAACCGATGACAGGCACCACGCCGTAAACAAATGGTTTTTCCGGCATACGAGCGGCCCTTTCAGTCTGGCCGGCCGACGGCACCAGTAGAAAATACAGGCCGATAGCGAGCAGGACGACCGGGATGACAAAATCCAGTACGCGCGGGTTTACCAATTGGACCGCGGCGGTGCCGATACATGCACCGATGAACGACATCAACGCCGGCAGGCGGATATCGCGAAAACGGATGACCCCCCGGCGCATCATCGTCAACGACGACGTCAGGGTGCCGAAACTGCCTTGGAATTTATTGGTCGCCAGCACATTGAGCACCGGAAACCCCATCAGCATCATGACCGGGATGACGATCAGGCCGCCACCGCCCGCCATGGCATCCACGAACCCGGCCGCCATGGCGACAAAGAACAGGATCAATAGTATATTCCAGGTTAATTCGACATCCATGTTATGACTGCGCTCCGTCCACGCCGCTGCGGTAAGACGCAAGGATAACAGGGTCGGGGCAAAAGTGGCGAAACGCGGCGACAAGGCGGGTAAAATACGGCGGCCTGCCAATCAAAGCAGGTAAAAAACCACAGGAAACCGCGCAAGCTGTCTCCAAACCGAGGTCAGGCCTTGGCCGATCCATGCTACCCTGCGAGCAACACGTTGATAAGGAAACACTCGTATGTCAGGTTATTTGATGGTCAAACATATGCACATGACATTTGCCGTGCTCAGTCTGCTTTTATTCGTCGTGCGCGCCGGCTGGGCCGTATCCGGCTCAACCATGCTCACGCGTCCGTTCTTCCGGATCGCGCCGCATGTCATCGATACCCTGCTTCTGGTCTGTGGGCTCTATCTGCTGCATTTCATCGGCATGCAGCCATTTATTATCGCCAAGCTCATCGGGCTGGTGCTTTATATCGGCCTTGGCACCATGGCGATCAAGCGCGCAAACACATCCGGCCAGAAAGCGGTTTTCGCTATCCTGGCGGTGCTGGTTTTCGTCTATATCCTGGGCGCGGCGATCCGCCATAGCCCCTGGTCCTGGCTGGCCTGAGCGGCTCGCCGCCCTGCCGCCCCCTGGCGGCGGCGGACGCCCCTGCGCCGTGGTTCAGAACTGCAAGCGCATGGTCCGATGCGGAATCCCCGCATCCATATAGGTCTCCCCTTCCTCCTGGAAACCGAAGCGGGCATAGAACCCCATTGCATGCACCTGGGCGCTTAACACGACCTCCGGATAGGACCGGTCGCGCGCCGCTTGCACCAGTTGCTGTAGCACCTTGCCTCCGACACCAGTGCCGCGTGCCGGCATACGCACCGCCATGCGGCCGATATGGCCGTCGGGCAGGAGCCTGCCGGTGGCCACCGGCCTGCCTTGGGAGTCATAGGCCACGGCATGGACACAGACGGCATCCATTTCATCCATTTCCAGCGCTTCCGGAACCTGCTGTTCCACCACAAAGACCTCATGCCGGATGCCCGATGCATCCTGCCTGAGTGCGTCCCAATCTCCCAGTTTGACGACCGCTGGCGCCGATCCGGCGGCAGTCATGGGTTTTTCGATATTGCTCATTGCTTGACTCCTGATGATACCTGCTGCGCGACTCCGTGGGTCCGGAATCAATGGCCCTGGGAGGTGCCTGCTGCCCCCGCCTGACGTTCGATGCTTTTCGAATACCAGGTGCCATCGCCGTTCAGGTGAAGGATATGCGTGTGCTGTGGCACCAGCGTGCTGCGATGCCCTACGCTGATCAACTTCAGTTGCGGCAGGCGGCGGTGCACCAGCCGGTACATGGCGTCCTCCAGGCCTTCGTCCATGGCCGAGGTCGCTTCATCGATAAACGCAACGTCCGGCTCGGCCAACAGCAGCCGGGCAAACGCGACCCGCTGCTGCTCGCCGAGCGACAGGGTGTGCGACCAGCTGATGCTTTCCTCGATCCGATCCTGCAAATGCCCCAGATTCACATCGAGCAGCGCCTGCCGCCCTTTCTCCAGCCCGTCTTCGGGCACGACCAGCGGATAATACAGGGCGTCGAGCAGCGTACCTTCGGGCACATAAGGTTTTTGCGACAGGAACAGAATATCATTTTCGGGACGCACAATCTTCCCGCTGGAATATGGCCACAACCCCGCCACAGCGCGCAGGATGGTGGTTTTGCCCGACCCCGATGGCCCCTGCAGCAACCAGGACTCGCCCGTTTCCACCGCCATGTCCAGGCCATTGACCAGTTCGCGGCCCAAGGGCGTGCGAATGCTGACGTTCTCCAGCACCACTTTATCGCCTTCCTGGCGCACATCCGGCAAGGGCAAGGCGTCGGCCTGTTCGATATTGGACATGAAGCCGTGCAAACGATTCAATGTCGCGCGATAGCTCGCGAACGTATCGTAGGCGTTGCGAAAGAACGAGAGATTGTCATGCAGGGTACCAAAGGCCTGGGCGCTTTGCGTCATGGCGCCCAGCGTGATCTGCTCCGAGAAAAACCGGGGTGCCTGGATGATGAACGGGAAAATGACGGCGGTCTGAGAGACAAAGAAGTTGAACCCCTGGAACTTGACGCTACGGCGAACAATGGCCCAGAAGTTGCTGATGATTTGATGAAAACGCGCCATCAGCTTGTTTGTCTCTATGGTTTCACCCTTGTAGAAAGCAATGCTTTCCGCGTATTCGCGTACCCGCACCAGCGAATAGCGGTAGTTCGCGTTGAATTTTTCATCGAGGAAATTCAGCATGATCAAGGGGCGGCCAATGCGGAAAGCAAATACCGTCGCGATGAGAATATAGACGAACAGGGCAAAGACCATGCCGCGCGGGACAGTGACGCCGGCGACCGTCAGATCTCCGGATAAATTCCACAGGATAATCGTAAACGCCACGGCCGACACCAAGGAGCTGACCACGCCCAGACAGAGATCCAGCGAAACGGTGGCGAAACTGGTGATATCCTGCTGGATACGTTGATCCGGGTTATCCGCCGGTGTGCTGAGGTAATGGGAGCGGTAATAGCTGGTGTTTTTCATCCAGCTCGTCAGGAAGACATCGTTCAGCGACTCGCGCCAATGGATCGTAAACGCCTGCTGCATATAGAATGTCGTCAGGGACCGCACGATATGGATCGCCGCCAGAATGGTAAATACGCCCATCTGGATCCAGAAATTGGGTTCGTCCAGCTTTTGCAGCGCCGTATACATGCTGTTGTACCAATTGGAAAACAACACGCTGACCCTGACGCCGGACAGGCTGAGCAGCAGGATCAGGCTGAACATGACAATGGGCCGCACCGAGCGGCGGGGGTTGAAATAGTACCCGGCCAGCTTCCAGAACTGCCTGCCCCAATGGGTAAATCGCGTCAGCAAGCTGCCGGCAACGACGATCACCAGAAAGGAAACGATATATGCCTGCAGCAACCAGACTGCACTATCCCGCAACTCCTGAGCCCAATCCATTCACACTCCCATATCGCGGACCATCGCCACGGTCCCAAAAAAAACACACTTTACCTTAACTGCCCCTGTTTCTGTCAATTGTCGAGGATTCGGCAGAATAATCCCGGTGCCGATTGCCCCGGCAAATCGCAATAACATTATCTGCTACTATTTGAATATCATCACTACCGGAGTCCCTTGATGGAGCTGTTGCTTGACCCAAACATATGGGTAGGCCTGATTACGCTGATCGTTCTTGAACTGGTTTTAGGTATCGACAACCTTGTCTTTATCGCCATTCTGGTCGATAAACTCCCCCCGAAGCAGCGTGACAAAGCTCGTATTACCGGACTTGCGCTTGCCCTGCTCATGCGGCTGGTCCTGCTGTCGGTCATGTCCTGGCTGATCAAGCTCACCACGCCCCTGTTCTCTGTCCTCTCCCTGTCGTTTTCGGGGCGCGACCTGATCCTTATCGCCGGTGGTTTTTTCCTGCTGTTCAAGGGAACGCTGGAATTGCACGAGCGCCTCGAGGGCAAGGGCCCGGTATCGTCCGGTCCGCGCGTCTACGCCAGCTTTGGCATCATTGTCACGCAAATCATCATGCTGGACGCCATCTTTTCGCTGGATTCCATCATTACCGCGGTGGGCATGGTCGATCACTTGCCGGTGATGTTCGCTGCCGTAATCATCGCCATGGGCGTCATGCTGGTGGCCTCCAAGCCGCTGACGCAATTTGTCAACAGCCACCCCACTGTCGTGGTGCTGTGCCTGGGCTTTCTGCTGATGATCGGTTTTTCGCTGCTGGCCGAAGGTTTCGGCTTCAAAGTGCCCAAGGGCTATTTGTATGCGGCCATTGGTTTTTCGGTCATGATCGAGATGTTCAATCAGATCGCAAGGCACAGCCTGAAGCGCAGCGAGGCCAGCCGTCCGCTGCGCGACCGCACTGCGGAGGGGATTTTGCGGATGCTGGGCAAACGCCCGCCCGACGAAGCCCATCTGGAAAACCCCAGCCGCGAAGCGGAAATGCCGGTGGTATTCGAGGACGAGGAACGCTATATGGTCAGCGGCGTCCTGACGCTTGCCGATCGCAACATCCATTCCATCATGACGCCGCGCTCGGATATTTCCTGGATCAATATCGACAACGACATCAATCAGATCCGCGACGAAATTATCAGTACGCCGCATACTTTCTTCCCTATCTGCAGGGGTTCGCTGGACGAGATTATCGGCGTGGGCCGGGCCCGCGATCTGATCGCGGATATCCTGACAGAAGGCCGGATCAATGTCCGCAAATTGCGCAAGCCGCTGATCGTGCCGGAATCGATCAATATTCTGACGCTGATCCAGACCCTCAAGGACAGCCGTGGGCAGTTGGTGGTCATCACCGATGAATTCGGCGCGATCGAAGGTCTGGTAACCGCGATGGACGTGTTCGAAGCCATTGCCGGGGAATTCCCGGACGAGGACGAGACGCCGGATATTGTCGAAGTCGGCGAAGGCCGCTGGATGATCGACGGGGCCGCCGATCTTCGGCATCTTGAACAAATTCTCAACATTGACGGCCTGTACGACGACAATGAGGAGACCGCCACGCTGGCCGGTTATCTGTTGCGGCAGTTCGATCGCCTCGCCGAACCCGGTGACGAATACGAGCTTGTCCAGGGACACACCAAGACCACCTTCAAGGTTGTGGAACTGGATGGCCGCCGCATCGGACAGGTCAGCGTTGAGCAACAACGGGAAAAAGACCCGGAGGAGCTGCTGGATGTGTAAATGCCGCGGGCTTTCACGCGCAAGCGGGTCATGGCTTTCAAGTTGCGGCGCCCGCGTTGATCGGCGATGCGACTGGCGTTGCAGAGCGACATGACACGCTGCGTGACTACAGTTTTTAGCGATTAACTTATTGCCCCGAATTAGAAGCCCGCCGATGCGGGCTTTTCCTTTGGCGCCGACCGACCTTGCGCAGACGCCGCGATATTGCGGTTGCCATGGATATGGCGTGTCGTCCAAATTCCATATGCGGTCAATCGCGGGTGTTTATATTTTTCCAGCGCATATGGATATCAAAAATTAATCGTTCCGGTTGGCGAGTCGAATCTCTACACTGGCCTGATCCGATGTCTCACACACTTCTTGCCAGGTCACCTATGAAATTCTCTTTCCGTTATTCGTCGCTACTTGCGCTGGCCGTTTTCTCGATCGCCGTGCCCGCGACCGCCAGTTACGCAAAAGACGTTACCATCCTGAATGTTTCCTATGATCCGACCCGCGAACTGTATCAAGAAATCGACGCGCGCTTTGCCAAGCAATGGAAAGACAAAACCGGCGATAATCTGACCATCAAGCAGTCCCACGGCGGTTCCGGCTCCCAGGCCCGCTCGGTCGATAATGGCCTGGATGCGGATGTCGTTACTCTGGCGCTGGCCATCGATATCAATACGATCGCGCGCAAGAGCAAACGCATCAATACGGACTGGGAAGGCAAATTCGCGCATAACAGCACCCCTTTTACATCGACCATCGTCTTTCTCGTGCGCAAAGACAACCCCAAAGGCATCAAAGATTGGGACGATCTGATCAAACCCGACGTGCAAGTCATCACCCCCAATCCCAAGACGTCCGGCGGCGCACGCTGGAATTACCTGGCTGCTTACGCTTGGGCCCGCGCGCAACCTCAAGGCTCGGAGGAATCCGCGAAACAGTATCTGAAAGATTTGTACAGCCACGTACCGGTGCTTGACTCGGGCGCCCGTGGTTCTACCTTGACTTTCGTTCAGCGCAAGATCGGGGACGTCCTGCTGGCATGGGAAAACGAGGCGCTGCTCGCCCAGAAGGAACTGGGTGCGGGCCAATTCGATATCGTCGTCCCCTCGCTCTCCATCCTGGCCGAACCGCCGGTCGCCATTGTCGACAAAGTCGTCGATAAGCGCGGCACCCGTGAAGTTGCAACCGCCTACCTGAACTTCCTGTACACGCCCGAGGCGCAGCGCATCGGCATCAAAAACTTCTACCGCCCCACCGATCCGGCGCTGGCTGCCGAGGCGGATAAAGTCTTTCCCAAACTCAAAACCATATCCATCAAGGATCTGGGCGGTTGGGACGAAGCCAATAAAAAGCATTTCGTCGATGGCGCCATTTTCGACCAGATTTATCTGAAGAAATAGCCGCGGCTATCCTTATCTCATAATGAATCTGCTCAGAAAACAATACTCGGTACTGCCCGGCTTTGGCCTATCGCTGGGCATTACGCTATTTTGGCTCAGCCTGATCGTGCTGATCCCGTTCGCCGTGCTGTTCGGCTGGACCACGCAACTGGGCGTCGATGGTTTTCTCTCCACGATCGGTACCGAACGCGTGCTGCGCTCGCTTTACGTGACCTTTGGATCGTCGCTGCTCGCCGTTATCGTGAATATGATTTTCGGCCTGGTCACGGCCTGGGTCCTGGTGCGCTATAGCTTTCCGGGGAAAAAAATCGTCGACGCGTTCATTGATCTGCCGTTCGCCTTGCCGACAGCCGTTGCCGGCATCGCCCTTACTACGCTGTATGCACCCGCCGGCGTGCTGGGACAAGGGCTGGAAAAAATCGGCATCCAGGTGGCCTATACGCCATTGGGCATCGTGGTTGCCTTGATTTTCATCAGTCTGCCGTTTATCGTGCGTACCGTACAGCCGGTGCTGGAAGATCTGGAGCCCGAACTGGAAGATGCCGCCACCTGCCTGGGCGCAACGCGCTGGCAAATCTTCGCCAAAGTCATCCTGCCGGCGATCACGCCCGCGCTGCTCACCGGCGCCGCCATGGCGTTTGCCCGCGCCGCCGGCGAATACGGTTCGGTGATTTTCATCGCCGGCAATATTCCCATGGTCTCGGAAATCACCCCTTTGCTGATTACCGCCAAGCTCGAGCAATCAGACTACGCGGGCGCCACGGCCCTGGCCGTCCTCATGCTGATGATCTCTTTTGTCGTCCTGTTGCTGATCAATGTCATACAGCGCTGGAATAACCGCCGCAACGGCATGAACTGAGGCTGGCGTCATGTACCCCTCCCACACCCGGACCGAAAGCCCGAAAGTTCGGTTTGCGCTTACCGCCATTGCGCTGGCCTTCATTTTTGTCTTTATCGTTCTGCCGCTGTTCCTTGTGTTTGGCCAGGCTCTCGGCAGCGGCTGGGACTTTTACCTGTCCACCTTGCTCGAACCCGACGCGCTGGCGGCCATTTCCCTGACCTTGCTTACCGCCGCGATCGCCGTTCCGCTGAATGTCGTGTTCGGCGTTGCGGCGGCATGGGCGATTGCCCGCTTCAATTTCCGTGGCAAAAGCTTTCTGGTAACGCTCATCGACCTGCCCTTTTCCGTCTCGCCCGTCGTGGCCGGCCTGATGTATCTGCTCTTGTTCGGCAACCAGACCGCGCTGGGCCTGTGGCTGGATGATCATGGCATGAAGGTGATCTTCGCCACACCGGGGATCGTGCTGGCCACGACCTTCGTTACCTTTCCCTTTGTCGCCCGGGAGCTGATTCCGCTGATGCAGGCCCAGGGGTCCGATGAAGAGCAGGCCGCCCTGGTATTGGGCGCCGGAACGTTTAAAACCCTATGGCATATCACATTGCCCAACATCAAATGGGGGTTGCTGTACGGCATTATCCTGACCAATGCGCGGGCCATGGGAGAGTTCGGCGCGGTCAGCGTCATTTCCGGGCATATCCGGGGGCAGACCAATACGATCCCGCTGCATGTGGAAATTCTGTACAACGAAGCGCTGAACGCCGACGCCGTCGCCCGGCCATTCGTCTGCGCTTCGCTACTTGCACTGCTGGCAATTATCACACTGATTATCAAATCCATCGTGGAATGGCAGCAGCAGCGCCAATACAAACAATCGCTGGCCCGCGGACAAATCGGCGATCCCGGCGACCCGCAGGTCGGGCTGTCGCCCACCGCTGCGGCGACAGCCGCGTCATGACCCGCGCCCTGCGCCGCCCGCCAGCGCGCCTTTTTCGAAGGAATCCATCGTGAGTATCGACATCCGCCATATCACCAAGACTTTCGGCAATTTTACCGCCCTGGATGACATCAGCCTGCAAGTCAACAGCGGCGAATTGCTCGCCCTGCTTGGACCTTCAGGCTGCGGCAAAACCACGCTGCTCAAGATCATTGCCGGCCTGGAGCAACCCGACTCGGGCAGCCTGTTATTCGAAGGCGCTGACGCCACATCCACGCATGTGTCGGAACGCGGCATCGGCTTTGTCTTTCAGCATTACGCGCTATTTCGTCATATGACGGTGTTCGATAACATTGCGTTCGGGCTTTCGGTCAAACCCCGTCGGATCCGGCCATCCAAGGCGCAAATCCGCGATAAAGTCATGAATCTGCTGAAAATGGTGCAGCTGGACTGGCTCGCCAACGCCTATCCCAGCCAGCTATCCGGCGGACAGCGACAACGCATCGCGCTTGCCCGCTCACTGGCGGTCGAACCCCAGGTTTTGCTGCTTGATGAACCCTTCGGGGCGCTGGATGCGAAAGTGCGCAAGGATTTGCGACGCTGGCTCAGGCAATTGCACGACGACATCCACCTGACCAGTATTTTCGTAACGCATGACCAGGAGGAGGCGCTGGAGGTGTCGGACCGGGTCGTTGTGATGAACCATGGCCACATCGAACAGGTTGGCACGCCGGATCAAATCTATGAGCATCCTGCCAGCGCTTTCGTTACCCAGTTTTTGGGAGATGTGAATCTGTTCCACGGCCGTATCCAGGACCAGCACTTTACCGCAGGGGCTTTCTCTCAAGCCCTGCCTGATTCGGCAAACCGGGGAAGCGGACAAGAGGCCGTGGCCTATATCCGCCCCCATGATATCGAGTTGAGCCAAGAGGCGGACAATGCGCTGGACCAGGGACAGATCGAGCATGTCCACGCAATCGGTCCGATCGTGCGGCTGGAGCTGAATCGGCGCGCGACGGACGACCCGGTAGAGGTGGTCATGACCAAGGAACGCTATCGCCTGCTCGGGCTCAATCCCGGCGACACAGTGTATATCAAGCCCCGTCGCATGGCGGTCTTCGACAAGCGCAGCGAACCAAGCGCAGCCTGAACTAGCCAGGCACATAAAAAACGCCGGCCTGCGCAATCATGCGCAGCCGGCGTTTTCTCATATGGACGAGTGGCCGCCAAAATGTCGACCCCTTCCTATTTGATAATACCTGCAGCCACCGTATTGTTACTGGCCTCGTCGATCAAAATGAACGACCCTGTGAAGGGATTATCGTCATAGCGATCGCCGACCAGCGGTTTTTGCAGGGTCAGCTTGACTTCGCCGATATCGTTCAAGCGCAGTTGATCGCTGCCGGTTTCACTCTGCAGCGTATGCACATCCAGGACCTTGCTGATCTGGCTTATTTTCACCGGTATCGAAGCAAAGGCGTGACGCAACAGGTATTTGCGCTGCAAGTTCAACGGTGTGGCGTCAAACCAGCAGACGTCGGCGTCCAGGGCACGTTGCAACGCCACGTCGGCATCTGCCGCGACCAGCATGTCGCCGCGCGAAATATCCACATCCCGGTCCAGTGTCACGGTCAGCACTTCGCCCGACACCGCTTCGCTTACCGGACCATCCGGGGCAAGCAGTTCGGTCACGGTTGCCCGTTGATCAGCCGGCAAGACTCTAATCGGCTGCCCAACGGCAATCCGTCCGCCCGCGACCTTTCCCATATAACCACGGAAATCATCGGCCTGGCTACCGTCCTGCCGGATCACCAGTTGCACCGGAAACCGTAATGCCGCCGGCTCCCGATCGCCTGCCGGCGCCTGGTCGATATTTTCGAGCACGGACAGTAGCGGCAGGCCATCGTACCACGGCGTCTTGTCGCTGCGATACACGATATTGTCGCCGCCCAGTGCCGATACCGGCAGATAATGGATATCCGTCAGGCCCAGCTGAGACGCCAATTGCGCATACGCATCCCGGATGCGCTCGAAGCGCTCCTGATCAAAATCGATCAAATCCATTTTATTGATGGCAACGACAATATGCCGAATACCCAGCAATCGCAACAAGGCGCTATGGCGTCGGGTCTGTGCCAGCAGGGTCACATTACCCTGCCCATCCAGGACGCGCACCGGATCGATCAGCACAATTGCCGCGTCGGCTGTCGAAGCCCCGGTAACCATATTACGCGTGTACTGCTCGTGCCCGGGTGTATCGGCAATAATAAACTTGCGCCGGGCAGTGGAAAAGTACCGGTAAGCCACGTCGATGGTGATGCCCTGCTCCCGCTCCGCTTCCAGGCCGTCGGTCAGCAGCGAGAAGTCGATTTGTTCGCCCGCGGTGCGCTTGTGCTTGGCATTGCGAATCGCCAGCAACTGATCGCTGAGCACCGATTTGCTATCATAGAGCAGGCGTCCGATCAGGGTGCTTTTACCATCGTCGACTGAGCCTGCCGTGATAAACCTCAACAGACCTTGTTTTATTTCGTTTGTCATATATTGCAAACCCGGATAAATTAAAAATAGCCTTCTTTCTTGCGCTTTTCCATGGAAGCTTCGCTAGTCTGGTCATCCATGCGGGTCGCTCCCCGCTCTGTGATTTCAGTCAAGGCCGTTTCCTCGATAATTGCCGCCGGCGACGCCGCGACACTGGCAACAGGGCAAGTGCAGCTGATGTCGCCCACGGTACGAAACCGCACCGAGACCCGCTCGCTTTGTTCGTCCTGCGCCACCGGCGTCAATGGCGTCACTGGCACCAGCAGCCCATTGCGCCTTACCACTTCACGCTCATGCGCGTAGTAGATTTCCGGCAACGCCAATTGTTCCTGCTCGATATATTGCCAGATATCCAGTTCGGTCCAATTGGAGATGGGAAATACGCGGATCTGCTCGCCGGGATGCACACGGGCGTTATACAGCTCCCACAATTCAGGCCGCTGGGCCTTCGGATCCCACTGCCCGAACTCATCGCGGAAGGAAAAAATGCGTTCCTTTGCCCGGGCCTTTTCCTCGTCGCGGCGGGCGCCCCCCATCAACGCGTCAAAACCATTGGCTTCGATCGTTTCAAGCAAGGTCACGGCCTGCGCTGCGTTTCTCGAATCCGATTCACGGCGTAATCGGACGGTACCCTTGCGAATCGAATCCTCCACATGCCCGATGACAAGCCGGAAACCATGCCGTCCCACCAATTCATCGCGAAACTGGATCACCTCTGGGAAATTATGGCCAGTATCGATATGCACCAAGGGAAACGGCAAGTTTTCGGGGCGCGTGCCCAACCGGAAGGCCTTGCGCGCCAGATGCAAAAGCACGACAGAATCTTTGCCGCCGGAAAACAGCAAGGCGGGCGCGCGGCTCTGCGCATAGACTTCGCGAATGATATAGATCGATTCGGCTTCAAGGCGTTTCAGGTGCGCTGTATGTAGCGTCCCTGTCGGCGGGGTTATTGGACTGGAGATCGTATCCATCAATGATATATTCCCTGTAAATATCTCCTACGCACATTGCCGTGCATAGGCATTATTTATGAACGTGTAGGCCGCATTCGCGATTGTCCTGGCTTTCCCACCACCATCGGCCGGCCCTGGGGTCTTCGCCCTGGCGTACCGCCTTGGTACAGGGATCGCAGCCAATGCTCGGATAACCCTGATAATGCAGTGGATTGACGGGGATATCGAAGGTGTCGACATAGGCCCAGACTTCGGTTTCCGACCAATCGAACAGCGGGTTGTACTTGGGTATGCCGCGTGCAATATCCATTTCCACCAGCGACAGATCGCTACGGGTCACCGATTGCTCACGGCGCTGCCCCGTCACCCAAGCCTGGGCGCCAGCCAGCGCGGCACCCAGCGGAACGACTTTGCGAATTTCGCAACAGCGCTGCCTGGCCGGCACACTGTCATAGAACCCGTTCGCGCCGTACTCGGCCACATATGCTTCGACGGCCTGCTCATCGGGACGGTACAGATCCAGGCGCGACCCATAGCGTTGCTGGATCTGGTCCAGCAACGCAAGAGTCTGTATCGGCAGGCGGCCCGTCTCCAGCGTGAAGATATCGATATTCGCAACGACATTGGCCGGACTATCGCGCAAAAGCATATCTGTGATCACCATATCCTCGGCGGACAGGCTGGAGGCGAACCGGGCATGCTCATGCTGCTCGGCAATCATTTGCAGGCGGGCACGCAGCGCTCCGCACTTTCCCGCCAGATCCGCTGGTTTATCGGTCCTCCTGGGTGGAGACCAGAGCACGGGTCTTTCGAACAATAGCGTCGACTCGCTTTGCGCTGAAGTCGCAGTCATACCATTTCATCCTTGCAATGCGCCAAGAGCCACTTACCCCGGCCTCTTGAAATAGCTCCCATGTTATCGGTTCGTCCACAGATTCAGAACGAATAAATATGTCTTTATTTATGTATGTTGGCTATAACAGCGTGAGTGAGCGAAGGCGGCGCCACGGCCACGCGATGACGTCAAAGCCGCTTGCGATAAGGCGTGACAGAAGATGGGGATGAACAATGGCAAGCGCGCAGGGCCTGTGCCGGCAAGCCCTGCGACATGCGCTGCGATTATGTGGATATGCCAGGCGGTTATGAAGCGTTCAGCGTGACGCGCCCTACGGTTTGTCGCCCAGCATCAATTGAGCGGCCTTTTCGGCGATCATCATGGAAGGCGCATTGGTATTGCCCGACGTGATCGTCGGCATGACAGAGGCATCAACCACACGCAGCCGGTCAATGCCGTGGACGCGCAATGTCGCATCGACGACCGACATGTCGTCCTGTCCCATCTTGCAGGTACCCACCGGGTGGAAAATCGTCGTTCCGATATTGCTCGCGGCGCGAATCAAATCATCGTCCGTGGTCGCCAGCGGGCCGGGCTTGAATTCCTGCGGCTGGTATTTCTCTAGCGCCGGTTGTGCGGCGATGCGCCGCGTCAGTTGGATGCTTTCCAACGCCACCTGGACGTCTTCGTCGGTGCTCAGGTAATTGCAGAGAATCTCGGGCTTGGCCTCCAGCGAGGCCGACATGATATTGACGCTGCCTCGGCTTGTCGGCCTGACGTTGCAAACCGACGCCGTGAAGGCCGGGAATGGATGCAGCCCTTCGCCGAATTTTTCAAGCGACAAGGGCTGCACATGATATTCGACATTGGCCCTGGCCTGGTTTGCCGAGGATTTAGCGAAGATTCCCAGTTGCGACGGCGCCATCGTAAGCGGACCCTTTTTCATGAGCGCGTACTCCATGGCCATTCCCGCCTTGGCCAGCGTCGAGCGCATCATCATGTTCAGCGTTTTGACCTGGCTGACTTTGTAGATCATTCGCAGTTGCAGATGATCCTGCAAATTCCTGCCTACGCCGGGCAAATGATGCGCCAGCGGTATGCCCAGCGATTTCATGAGATCGCCCGAGCCGATACCCGAGCGTTGCAGGATTTGTACCGAACCGATGGCCCCGGCGCAAAGTATGACTTCCCGCCGGGCATTGGCATGGAAAAAATGATTGTTGTAGCGAAAGCGCAAACCCTGCGCGGTCCGGTCGTGCAAAGTAACCTGGTCTATGGTCGCGTCGGTCATGACCGTCAGATTGCCGCGCTGCCTGACCGGTTTCAAAAACGCGGTTGCCGCACTGAACCGCACACCTTTTTTCTGCGTTACCTGAAAGTAGGACGAGCCCTCGTTGTTACCACAATTGAAATCATCCACCGGCGCGATGCCGACCTCGGCCGCCGCCTGGCGAAACGCATCCAGGATTTCCCAGCTCAGGCGCTGGCGCTCGACGCGCAGCTCTCCCCGCCCCCCGTGAAACTCGGACTCTCCGGCAAAGTGATTTTCAAATTTCCGGAACAGGGGCAGGACATCGTCCCAGCCCCAACCTGGGTTGCCGGCGGCCTTCCAGCCTTCGTAGTCTTCCCGCTGGCCGCGCATGTAGATCATGCCGTTAATGGCGGAGCTGCCACCCAGCACCCTGCCCCGCGGATAGGCAATGCTGCGGCCATTCAGGCCGGCGTCGGGATGCGTGGTGAAACACCAATCCGTATTCGGGTTGCCGATGCAATACAGATATCCGACCGGAATGTGCAGCCAGCGCCATTTGTCGTCGCCGCCGGCTTCCAGTAAAAGCACGCGGACGGCGGGATCTGCCGACAACCGATTGGCGAGCAGGCATCCTGCCGAGCCTGCGCCCGCGATGATGTAATCGAAGTCCCCGAAATGCGTTGTGGTGTCTGCCATCTTTCCCTACTCAGCTTATTATTATTCGGTGTTTGAACTTATACTAACGTTCCTGATTATTTAAAATATTAAAGCATCTGGCAACACGTATTTCTACCTAGGCACCAGTCCAAGTCCCTGGGTAAAAAACGTAAGGCAAGCTACACTTGATTCCTGACTTCGCCCCCGACAAATGCGTTGATGTTGTCGATGAGCTGATCGGCCAGGGTCTGGATCGCCTGCCGGCTGGCCCAGGCGACATGCGGGGTCAGGATGAAATCCGGACGGTTCATCAGACGCATGAACGGGTGCGAGTCGGGCATGGGTTCCTGGGTGACCACATCGAATCCCGCCGCGCCGATCATCTTGTTTTCCAGCGCCTCGACCAGCGCCTCCTCGTCCACCAGGCCGCCACGCGCCGTGTTGATCAGAATCGCCGTGCGCTTCATGCGCGCCAGCTCGTCCTTGCCTATCATGCCCCGGGTTTCCGCTGTCAGCGGCAAATGCAGGCTCAGCACGTCCGCCTGCTCAATCACGTCATCGAATGGCGTATAGGTGTCGTTCTTGGGCGCTTCGCCCTTGCGCGCGGCAAACAGCACGTTCATGCCCAGCGCCCTCGCCCGGTCGGCGACCGAGGTTCCCAGCGCGCCCGAGCCGAAAATACCCAGCGTGCTGCCGGCCAGATCGCTGACCGGATAGTCGAAATAGCAAAACTGACCGCTCTGCTGCCATCGCCCCTGGCCAACCGACTGGTGATATGGCACCAGACTGCGGCGCAAGGCGAAGATCAGGGCCAGGGTATGTTCGGGCACCGTATTGACCGCATAGTTGCGGATATTGGTTACCGTGATCCCCTTGGCGCGGCACGCGTCGATATCCACGATGTTGGTTCCCGTGGCCGAGACGGCCACCAGCCTCAGGTTGGCCGCCTGCGCCACATCGCTTGCGGCCACCGGCACCTTATTGGTAATGACGATATCGGCCGACCGGATCCGTTCGGCAACCTGCTCGGTCGCTGTCTTGTCGTAGGAAATGACTTCATGCTCGAACCCGAATGCTTTCAATTCAATATATCCGGGCAAGGTCGCCCGGTCCAGAAAGACGATACGCATCGCGGTAGACATGAGTTTTCCTGTAAAAGTCAAAACCAGACTATACCATTCCCGCCATTGACTAAAATGGTTCTTTTATTGTTCGTGCTGTTTCTATTCCAATGCTTTCCGCCACTCCGTCGCTTCGCCAGGCTGCGCTCGATGCCTTGTGCGAACCTGATCCTTGCGCAAAAATCACCGCCGTCGACAAAATCAATGATCGCTGGCCAGTGCTTCCCCAAGAGATATTGCGGCCGTCCCGGACGGTTCCGGGCAGACCCGCGAGCCCGGCCCTGATCGATCCTCGCAAAGTTTCGGTTCGTTCGGCCCATACGCCTCAGGGCAAAGCCGCCCTGATTCACTCCATCGCCCATATCGAATTCAACGCCATCAATTTGGCACTGGACATCATCTGGCGATTCCACGACATGCCGGAAGCGTTTTACCGTGACTGGCTGCGCGTCGCGCGCGAGGAAGCGTACCATTTCTCGTTGGTGCGTGCGCATCTGGCATCTTCGGGTTATCAGTACGGCGATTTTCCGGCGCACAACGGCCTTTGGGACATGGCGGAAAAAACCCAGGATGACCTGCTGGCGCGCCTGGCCTTGGTGCCCCGCACGCTGGAGGCGCGCGGGCTGGATGTCTCGCCGGCCATCCAGGGCAAATTACGGGATGTCGGCGATCACCGTGGCGTCGATATCCTGGAAATCATCCTGCGCGACGAAATCGGACATGTTCAGGCCGGCAACCGCTGGTATCTTTACTGTTGTGAACAGGCGCAACGCGACCCGGTCCGGGCTTATGCGGAACTGATCGCGCAGTACGGCGTCGCCCACCCCCGGGGACCGTTCAACATCGACGCCAGAATGCAGGCCGGATTCACTCGGGCCGATATTGACTGGCTGAATTCCTTATAATCGAACTATCGGTATCCGGCGCGCCTGCCAGGCCCGCCATTGGCCGCGACTCTTAATCAACGGATCTATTTATGAAAGCTCTGGTGCTGGGCGCTGGGATTATCGGGCTGACGACAGCCTATTATCTGAATCGGGAAGGATTCGACGTGACCATTGTGGAGCGCAATGGCGACGTCGCGCTGGAAACAAGCTTTGCCAATGGTGCCCAGCTATCCTATAGCTACGTGGCGCCGCTGGCGGGGCCTGGCGTCATGGGAAATGTGCCGAAATGGCTGCTCGACAAGAATTCCCCCTTGCGTTTTCGCCCCAGCCTGGACCCCGCGAGCCTCTGCTGGAACCTGCGCTTTGTCAAGGCCTGCAACGCCAGCCAGAGCAACCAGACAACACGTGAACTGCTCGCCCTGTCTTTCCTGAGCCGCGATCTTTACCATACGCTGATCGAGCAGGAGTCCATCGCTTTCGATCACAAGCTGGCCGGCAAACTCATTGTGCATCGCAGCCGCGACTCCCTGCAGCATGCGATCGAGCAACTGGATTTCCAGCGCTCCCTGGGATGCGAGCAGCGCGCCCTGTCAGTCGACGAATGCCTGGCGCTGGAACCTGCCCTGCAACGCGCCCGGGACCATTTGAGCGGCGGCATCTATACCGAAAGCGAGGAAAGTGGTGACTGCTACCTGCTGGCCGTCGCGCTGAAAAACCTGCTGGTCGCGCGCGGCGTGCAGTTCAAATTCAATACGGCCGTGAAACGCCTGGTTGCCGACAGCCAGCGCCTGGTCAGCGTGGAAACCGGTACGGGGGAGCGGCTTGACGCCGACCATATCGTGGTCGCCCTGGCCTGCGACAGCACCGCCATGCTCAAGACCCTGGGCATCCGCGTTCCGGTGAATCCGCTGAAGGGATACAGCCTTACCCTGCCGATCCAGGACGCAAGCGGGGCCCCCACCGTCAGCGTGACCGACTATGAGCGCAAGGTCGTCTACGCCCGTCTGGGTAACCGGCTGCGAATCGCCGGCATGGCCGACATGGTGGGTCTGGACCGCCATATCGATCAATCGCGCATTACCGCGTTAAAGCACGAGGCGCGCGACCTTTTCCCCGCCGCCGGCGACTATGGGCAATCGAGCTTGTGGACCGGCCTGCGCCCCGCCACCCCCAAAGGCAAGCCCATTATCGATGCCACGCCGTTTGCCAATTTGTGGCTCAATATCGGCCAGGGTGCCTTGGGCTTTACCCTGGCAACCGGCTCGGCGCAGGTCATGACCCACTTGATCCGCGGCCAGCCACTGCCTTTCGGCAAGAATCCGTTTACCCTGGCCGAAGCCTGAACAACAATTGCGCCCCCGGCCGCCCTCGGTAATGCAATGAAGCATCCGCAGGCCGGGCAACAGTCGAAACGTCTTGTTTTTGTGTCAAGCTATCCCCAGTTTCGCCCTGTATATTAATAACTTACGTGCACGCTTTCCCGGGAGACGCACTCATATGCTGCAGAAAATTCTCTTACCCATCATCGTATTCATCATCGTACTGATTGGGCTGACCTTCGGCGAAGGCGTCTTCACCGCCCTCGCCTACTGGCTGCACGACATCACCGGTCTTGTCATCTACAATTTCTCCGACCTATACCATACGGTATCGGAATATGTATCGCGCCATCCGGTAAAGATTCTGGTTGCTCTAATCATCACCGCTGTCGTATGCGTATGGATCTACAAAAACAAGGATGAGGAGCTGACGCGTCAGGCGAGCTCCCGCAAGATTGCGATTTTTCTCGCGATATTCCTGGGTTGGCTGGGCGCCCACCGCTTTTACAACGGTCAGATCGGCATGGGCCTGCTCTATCTGATCATCAGTTTTATCTGGCTCCCACTGACCGTATTCCTCAGCCTCATTGATGCGGTCCGCTATATTTTCATGAATGACGAGGAATTTCGTCTTCGCATCCAGTCCTCCTAGGCAGCGCCACAATGAACCTGAACGACCTCACAATCCGCAGTGAAAATCTGGATACCGAAAGACTGACCCGGAACTGGCGCTGGCTGCTTCCCGCAGGCCTCGAGTTTCTGATGATTACCCGTTGTGCCGATGCTTTTCTCTTGGATTCCGGCTCGGGCCGGGTTCTTTTCCTGGACGCGCAGGACGGCGAACTGGAGCTGATCGCCGATGATTTCAACCAATTCAAAGCCTTGCTGGGGGACCCGGATTTCGTCACGGATTATTTCTCTCTCGGCTTGCTGGCGCCCGCACTGGACGACCCCATGCCGGAAGGCGCTGTCTTTGCCCTGGCGACACCACCCGTGTTGGGCGGTTCGCCGGAAACAGACCCGCTGGAACTGGTCGACATCTATGAATATTTTGATCGCATGGGTACGCTTTGGCAGCAACTGAGCCAGATCGATATCGAACCCGATAGCGATGCCGATCCTGGCTCCGATACCGCAGAGCCTACCTGAACGCCTTCAATTTGCTTGCGGCCGGTAGGCCGTGACATCGATTTCGACCTTGGCGTCGATCATCAGCCGCGCTTCGGTTGTCGATCGCGCCGGCCGATGCTCGCCAAGGCACTCCATATACACCCGGTTAAAACTGCCGAAATCACGGGCATCATCAAGCCAGACATTGATCTTGCACACGTCCTCCAGACGGCAATCGGCCAGGGCCAGCACCGCCTCGATATTCCGGAACACCTGCCTGGTCTGCGCCTCAATGCCACCAGCCACGATTTCCCCCTTCTCATCCACCGGTACCTGACCGGACACGAATACGAAATCACCCGCGCGAACAGCGGGAGACAGCGGACGGGCTTGCCTGTCCGAAGCGATTGGCGACTGCCCCAACATTTCCAACTTGCGACTCATACTAGCTCCTTATGTAAAAAAATTACAGGAAAACCCCTATCTGAAATGAATTGACGCCCAAAAAGAACAAATCTATCATATTTTTTGTAATTTTATTACCTAAGAGGATATCATGCAAAACGGTGCAATTGATACAGCAGTTTCCGTCGGCGATCTATCGCGCAGACGATTCCTGGTTGGCAGCATTGCCGGCGCCTCCTTGTTTGCCGCCAGCGGCAAACTGTCCATCGCCGCGGTTGGCAAGGATTCCCTGTCGCTGGCCATGATCGGCGAGCCCCAGGTCCTGGACCCGATGCTGGCGACTTCGGATCTGGTGGGCACCGTGATGCAGCATGTCTTCGAAACACTCTATACCTTCGATGCCAAATGGAACGTGGTGCCGTTACTGGCCAATGCAATGCCCGACACGCAAAACGAAGGTAAGACCGTCACCATTCCGCTGCGCCAGAATGTTCAATTTCACAATGGCCAGCCCGTTACGGTCGACGATGTCCTGGCGTCGCTGGAACGCTGGATGAAAATGGCCGCCGCCGGCAAGGCCGTGGCGCGTCTTCTGGATAAACTCAGCGCACCGGACGCCGGCCATATCCGGTTTGATTTGAAAGAAGCGTATGCACCGTTGCTCGCTCAAATGGCGCTGATTTCCAATATGGCCGCCATCATGCCCAAAACGGTACTCAAAGACCAGCTTGACCAGTTTGTCGGAACCGGCCCTTACAAATTCATCGAACGCAAGCCGGACCAGTATGTGCGCATGGAGCGGTTCGACGGTTATACCACAGGCACCGAGGCGCATGACGGCTATGGCGGCAAGCGTCAGGCCTTGGTCAAGGAACTGCGCTTCATCCCGGTGCCCGACGCCAATACCCGGGTCGAGGGCGCGCTTTCGGGGCAATTCGATTTTGCCGACCTGCTGCCGGTAGAAGCCGCCGAACGCCTGGAAAAGGCCGGGGACGGAATCAAGCCGATCATTACCGAGAATTTTGGTTTTCCTTATATTGTCTTCAATACCAAAGAAGGTGTCTTGAAAAATGTCGGCATGCGGCAGGCGCTGCAAGCGGCCATCGGCAACGAGGAACTGCTGCTGGCATCTTTCGGCGATCCGCGCTTTTTCCGCGCCGAAGGCAACTTCTTTCCGGAAGGCACGCCATTCTATTCGCGCGCAGGTGTCGACAACTACAACCAGAACAATCCGGAAAAAGCCGCCAAGCTGATGCAGGAAGCCAAGTATGACGGCGCGCCGATACGCATCATGGCCAGCAGGCAGTACGAATTCCACTACAACATCGCCCAGGTGCTGGTCGAGCAGCTTGGTCGCGCGGGGATCAAGGCCGACCTGCAGGTCGTCGACTGGGCAACCCTGGTGCAACGTCGCAATGACCCAAAGGTTTGGGATCTCTACATCACGCACTCGGGACTGCTGCCCGAGCCCATGATGTCGCCACCGCAATTGGGCGACAGCGCGCCAGGCTGGTGGACGACGCCGGAAAAAACCGCCATGCTCAAGCAGTTCAATACCGAGACCGACGCAGCCAAGCGTGGTCAGCTTTGGGGCAAAGTCCAGGAACTGGTGTACCACCAGGTCCCGTACGTCATTGTCGGCAAATTCAATGCCTTGTCCTGTCGCAGCAGTAAACTCGAAGGTTACCAGCCCGCGACCTGGCCGTACTTCTGGAACACGAAATAGGCAGGGCCGGCATGATGGCTGCCAACCTGCAATTTCTCGCGCGCAAGCTGACCGGCGCAATCATGGTCTTGCTGCTGGTTTCCGTGCTGGTCTTCGTGCTGATGAACCTGGCTTCCGGGGACCCCATCGCGGTGCTGCTGGGCGACCAGGCCACCGCGGCCGATATTGCCCGCGTACGTGCCCAATATGGCCTGGACCAGCCACTGGTTCTACGCTATTTCAGCTGGCTTGGCCAGGTAGTGCAAGGCAATTTGGGTACATCCATTTTTGTTCAGCTACCCGTGCTGCAGGTGTTGGCAAACCGTGCCGAGCCCACCCTTTTACTCGCGGCCATGTCCGTGTCGATCGCAACGCTCATTGGCGTGCCTTGCGGTACGCTGGCTGCGGTGCGGCGCGGCAGCAAGCTGGATCAGATCGTCAGCACCATCGCCATGCTGGCCGCCAGCATACCGAGTTTCTGGATGGGGATCATTCTGATCCGGATTTTTGCTGTCAAGCTCGGCTGGCTGCCCGCCTCTGGGTTCGGCGCGCCGGATGCCGGCCTGCTGCTGCATATCAAGCACCTGATCTTGCCCGCCATCGTTCTTGGCGTACTCAACTCGGCGCTGATCATACGCTTTACGCGTTCATCGGTGCTGGATATCCTGCACGAGGACTATGTCAGGACTGCGCGTGCCAAAGGTGTTCCCGAATTCACCATCATGGTCAAGCATGTCCTGAAAAATGCGCTGATTCCGATTATCACAGTGATCGGACTGACGACGGCGTTGATGATCGGCGGCACAGTCGTGACCGAGTCGGTATTCAACCTGCCCGGACTCGGCAGCCTGGTCGTGCAGTCGGTCCTGCGACGCGACTATCCCGTCATCCAGGGAGCATTGCTGGTCATCGCCATGGCCTATGTCCTGATCAACTTCGCAATCGATCTGCTGTACGCGGTCATCGACCCTCGCCTCGAGCGCAAAGGATAAGCCATGCAACCCTTAGTCCGCGCCTTGCGCCGCCTGTTTCATCGCCGTATCGTGCTGATTGCCACGCTGCTACTGGCGCTGATTATTCTCATCGCCATTTTTTTCCCCTTCCTGAGCCAGGCCGATCCCGGCGCCATTAAGGTCACGCAGCGGCTTCAGGCCCCGTCGCTCACCCACTGGGCGGGGACCGATAACCTGGGCCGCGATGTATTCATACGCATCGTCTATGGCGCGCGCTATTCCATTGCCATCGGTGTTATCACGGCGCTGGGCGCCTGCCTGCTGGGTATTCTATTCGGCATCGTTGCCGGCTATTTCCGTCGCGCCGACGCCCTGATCATGCGCTGCGCCGATGCCATGATGGCTTTCCCGGATATTTTGCTGGGCATCGCCATTGTTTCCATACTTGGGCCCTCCATGTGGAACGTCATCCTGGCGTTGATCATCGTCTATACGCCGCGTGTGGCGCGCATTGCCAGGGCGTCGACCCTGGTGCTGCGGGAACTGCTCTACGTGGATGCGGCGCGCGCAATCGGTACGCCAACCTGGAAAATTCTGCTGATCCATATTCTGCCGGGTCTGGTGTCGCCTCTGTTGGTCCAATTTACCTTTATTTTTGCCTATGCCATCCTGGCCGAGGCCGGCCTCTCGTTCCTCGGCGTGGGGATGCCCAGTTTCATTCCGACCTGGGGCACGATGATCGCCAGCAGCCTGAACTATGCGGACAAGGCCTTCTGGACAATCGTCTATCCCGGTCTGGCGATCATGCTGACGGCATTGGCGCTGCAAATCCTGGGCGATGGCACCCGCGATCTGCTCGACCCCAAGCTGAGGAAGTCGCTATGAGTTCAACCCCTGGTGTACCCGCACCCCGCCTGCAGGTTAACAATCTTTCGGTCTCCTTCGATACCGAAAGGGGTCGCACGCAGAGTGTCTCGGACGTCTCGTTCGAGATTGCGGCCGGCGAGACGCTGGCGCTGGTGGGAGAATCGGGTTCCGGAAAATCGGTGACCAGTCTCAGTCTGATGGGACTGCATGCCAAGGATGCGCAGGTGCAGATCGCGGGCACGACCCGGTTCCTGCAACGCGATGGGGCCGCGGTCGATTTGCTGCAATTGCCGGAAAAATCCTTCCGGTTGCTGCGCGGCAATGATATTGCCATGATTTTCCAGGAACCCATGACCAGCCTGAGCCCCTTGCTCACCGTCGGCGATCAGGTTTCCGAATCGATCCGCATCCATCGCAAGAAAAGCAAGGCCGCGGCCCTGGCCGATGCCCGACGGCTGCTGGAGTTGGTGGAAATTCCCGAAGCCAGCAAGCGCTTGCACGACTATCCGCATGAATTGTCCGGAGGCATGCGCCAACGCGTCATGATTGCGCTGGCCATGGCTTGCGACCCAACCCTGTTGATCGCCGATGAACCCACCACGGCCCTGGATGTGACCATTCAGGCCCAGATCCTGACGCTGATTCGCCGCCTGCAGCAGGAAACACAAATGAGCGTGCTTTTTATCACGCACAACCTGGGCGTCGTCGCCCAGTATGCCGATCATGTCGCGGTCATGTATGCCGGCAATATCGTCGAAACGGCCCCCGTCGCCCGTCTGTTCGCACGGCCGGCGCATCCCTATACCGAATCGCTGCTCAACTGCCTGCCCGCCCTGGCCCGCAAGCATCCGCAACGCGACCGGCATGGCGCGCCGGTCCTGAACGCCATCAAAGGCCAGGCACCCGGCCCATTCAACCGGCCGGACGGCTGTCTGTTCCACCCGCGTTGCCCGCGGGCTGACGCCGGTTGTGCGGCGCGCGCGCCGCAACTTATTTTTCCGCCGTCGCTGCAACCGCCCCGCCACGCGGTACGCTGCCTCAAGGTCCAGGAGTAACGCATGTCAGAAACAACACCGCTATTGGAAATCCGGGAACTGACCAAGCAGTTCGGTTCGCGCCTGCATCCGGTGCATGCGGTCAGCAAAGTCAGCTTCGCCATCGGCAAAGGCGAAACCGTGGGTCTGGTGGGCGAATCCGGTTCCGGCAAAACCACACTGGGCCGCATGATTATCCGGCTGACCGACCCCACCAGTGGCGATATTGTCTATCATGGCGCGGGAGGTCCGGTTAACCTGGCGGCGATTTCACAGCGTGCCTACCGACCGCTGCGTTCGCAAATCCAGATCATTTTCCAGGATCCATACTCGAGCCTGAATCCGCGCATGCGCGTGCGCCAGATTCTTGGCGAAGTCCTCGATACCCATGGCCTCGCCAAAGGGGTCGCCAGACAGCCACGCATTCTGGAACTGCTGCAACAGGTGGGCCTGGGCGAGGATCACGCCGAGCGTTTTCCCCATGAGTTTTCAGGGGGGCAACGCCAGCGCATCGGCATTGCGCGCGCCTTGGCTGCGGACCCGGCATTTATCGTCGCCGACGAGCCGCTTTCGGCACTGGATGTCTCCATCCAGGCTCAAGTCATCAATTTGCTTGCCGACATCAAAGACAAGCTGGGCCTGACTATGTTATTTATCTCGCACGACTTGGACGTGGTCGAGTATCTATGCGATAAAGTCGTCGTGCTATACCTTGGGCATGTGGTGGAAATGGCGCCGGCCACGGCGTTATTCGCCGGGCCAAGGCACCCTTACACCCAGGCGTTGCTTGCGGCCTCGCCGGCGCCGGATCCAGCCCGCAAAGCCGAGCCGGTGCCGCTCAAGGGAGATATTCCCAGCCCGGTCAACCTACCGTCGGGCTGCGTATTCCGAACCCGTTGCCCGCTGGCTGAAGCACGCTGCACCTCGGTAAATATGCACAACCTGTTCGAGGCCGGAACGAACCATTGGCACGCCTGCTGGAAATCTTCAGATAATGCAAACCTGTCGGCGCATTCAAGGCCCGCGCTTCATGGCGGGCTAAAATGACCCCATTGGCTCAAGCGCCCGATACGCCCGTCCTCGCGGCCCCGGTCTGTGCGACCGGTCTTCTCCTTTTTCCGTTCATCAGGACTACTCATGACCGACTCCTATATGCCCCACGCTGACCAGTTGAAAAGCTTTCCGGACTCGCTGCCCGTACCCGGGGCGCAGGCCTTTGCCGATGCCGCGCTCAATCTCTATGACAACCATTTCCCCTTTCCCCTGGCTGTCTTGAATCATCGGCCACTGGCCCATAACCTGCATTGGATGCAGGACTACGTGCAGAAAAAGGGCATTTCCATTGCCCCCCACGGCAAGACCACCATGTCGCCCGAGCTGTTTCGCAAGCAATTGGACGCGGGTGCCTGGGGGCTGACCTTTGCCACGGTGTTTCAAGTCAAAGCCGGTATCGAAGCCGGTGCGAAACGGTTCATTATCGCCAACCAGGTCGTCTGCGACGCAGACCTGGCATCCCTGCACGGACTATTGACAAAACACCAAGATGTCCGCGTCTGGTTCCTGGTCGATTCACTGGCGCAAGTCGACTATATCGAAGCCTGGGCGGCGCGCCAGGGCAAGCCCATCCGCTTCGATTGTCTGATCGAGGTCGGGGTCGAGGGCCAGCGCACAGGCTGCCGGGATTTCGAACAGGCTATCGGGCTCGCCAGGCGTATTCATGGCTCGCCGACCCTGACGCTGGGCGGCATCGAATGCTATGAAGGCGGCCTGGCCACCGACACCGACAAAGACAAACCCGCGGTCGACGCCTTGATGAAGCGCTGCGATGACATCGCCCGGGCCTGCGACCGGGAACAATTATTCGAAGGCGAGGAGATCATTATGTCGGCCGGCGGATCGGCCATATTCGACCTCGTGGTTCCCGGCTTGAAGATCGGCCTGGACAAGCCGGTGCGGGGCATTTTGCGGTCCGGTTGCTACATCACCCACGATCATGGCGTCTACCGCAAGCACCTGGCCAAAGTCGAAGAACGCGAACAACTGCGGGAAAGCCTGCAACCGGCGCTGGAAGTGTGGACCATGGTGCAGTCGGTGCCCGAACCCGGGCTGGCCCTGCTAACCTGCGGCAAGCGCGATATCTCCTACGACCTGACGCTACCATTCGTGACCGGCTACGCGCCGATCGGCGCCAGGGCGCGGCAAGCGCCGGCGCCCGACTGGCATATCGCTGCGCTGAACGACCAGCATGCCTATTTGCGCTTCGATCCGGCTGGCGGCCAGCCTGTCGTCGGAGACCGGATCATCCTGGGCATCTCGCACCCATGCACCACCTTCGACAAGTGGAAATGGATGCCCGTGGTTGACGAGCAAGGACAGGCAAGGTCTTTTATCACGACAAGATTCTAATGATGCAGGACGCCTCCATTCCCAATATGGATTTTCTGAGCACGCTGGCCCAGCAGCAATCCTCCCTGCCCAAATCGCAGCAACGGGTCCTGCAGGTCATCCTCGATAATCCACAGCAAGCGGTCTCCAGCACCGTAGAGATGATTGCGCACGAAGCCCAGGTATCGTTGCCCACCGTGATCCGAACGGTACGCAGCTTTGGCTTCGATAGCGTTCGTGAATTCATGGTGTCGCTGGCGCAGAATATCGCCATTACTAATTATATTCACCGCAATATATCCAGCGACGACGACTTGGTCACAGTCAAGTCCAATATTATCCAAAGCGCATTGAGCACGATTTACGATCTGGAAAACACCGTCGACATGCAATTGATCGACCAAGTCGCTACGCGCATTGTCCAGTGCACAAGAATCGATGCCTATTCGGTTGGCAGCGAATCCGATTTCATTGCCGCGGAGCTGACCGCCAGGCTATTTCGACTCGGCATACCGGCACACCCGGTACGCGACTTCCACCAGCAATTGATCTCCGCATCTTCGCTCGGCGTCAATGGCATTGCCTTTGCCATTTCCCATGTTGGCCGCATGCCGAGCCTGCTCAAGGTGGTCGCCCTTGCCAAACAGAACAACACGCCGGTCGTTGCCCTCACCCAGGCCGATACCCCCTTGGCCAAGCTCGCCGATCATGTCATCAGCATTTCGGTACCCAATGACGTCGTCATGCGGGTCAGCACCGAAGCCTATCTGGCGCATCTGCTGATCATTGAAATGCTGTCGATCCGCATTACCCAGAAACTGGGACCCGCCGTCAATGACAAGCTGGCGGCATACAAGAAAACGCTTCTCGCCCACGGCGTTGACAACGCAAACCTATGAAAACCAATACGCCTGCATCCACGACCATTTTCGAGCACGCCTATGTCTGCGACGGCAGCGGCGAACCTGGCTACCGCGCCGATGTATGGATACGCGGCGATAAAATCGTGCATATCGCCAAAGCCAGGCCGGACGCAAGCGCTTCACCGACCGGGCCGGCCACTGCTCCACCGCCGCCTGCCGATGCCAGGCGCATCGACTGCGGTGCCCTCGTGCTGGCGCCCGGATTTATCGACGTGCACACGCACGATGATGCCATTGTTCTGGATCATCCCGACATGCTGCCCAAGATTTCACAGGGCATCACAACGGTGGTAACCGGCAATTGCGGCATTTCACTGTTCCCTGTCGTCACGGACACCCCTCCCGCCCCGCTTTCCCTGCTGGGCAGGCAACAATTCCGTTTCGACAGTTTCAAGGACTATGCCCGCGCCGTCGACCAATTGGCGCCGGCCACCAATGTGGCCGCGCTGGTCGGACATACGGCGCTGCGGATCCAGTGCGTCGCCGATTTGCAGCGCCCGGCCACGCCGGCGGAGACAGGAAGGATGTGTGCGCTAGTCGAAGCCGCCATGCAAGCGGGCGCGTTCGGATTGTCTTCGGGTATTTTCTATCGGGAAGCCTATGCTGCCGATATGCAGGAGATGGTGCCGTTGGTGCGCGTGGTAGCGGATCATGACGGACTCTATGCCACGCATATCCGCGATGAGATGCGAGGTATTCTGGAAGCCCTGAACGAAGCGGCCGATACCGCCAGGCAGGCCGGCGCGGCCTTGCTGTTGTCGCACCATAAGTGCGCGGGCTATGCGAACTGGGGCCGGGTCAAGGAAACTTTGCCGCTGATAGAACAGCTCGCCTTGCGCCAGCCTATACGCATGGATGTCTATCCCTATACCGCGGGCTCCACTGTCCTGCGCGAAGATCTGGTCGATGGGCATATCGAGATCCTGATTACCGGCAGCGAACCGCATCCGGAAATGATCGGACAAAAGCTGAAGGATATCGCCGCCTTGTGGGGCATTTCCGAAAGAGACGCCATGACCCGGCTCAAGCCTGGCGGCGCTTGCTACTTCCAGATGGACCAGCGGGACGTGGATCAGGTCATTGGCCATCCCCTCTCCATGATCGGCTCGGACGGCCTGCCCCATGACGTGCATCCGCACCCCCGGCTCTGGGGGGCATTTCCCCGGCTACTCGATCAGTACTGGCGCGTCAAGGGCGTGCTGAAGCTGGAGCAGGCCATCTACAAAATGGCCGGCATGGCCGCACGACAGCTGTCATTGACGGACCGCGGGGAAATCCGGGTGGGAAACTTTGCGGACCTTGTGCTGTTGGATCCCGCACGCGTGCGTGATATTGCCACTTACGAAAAACCGAATCAGTTTTCCGAAGGCATCGAACAAGTCTGGGTCAACGGCGGCCTCAGCTATACCGCGGGCCAGACAAAGGCCGGCGCCCGCTACGGCCGCTACGTGCGCAAAGGCTAAGCAGCGATGGCTGGCACAACAAGCCGCCTCGGGCCCTTGCTCGCCGTTTTCAGGCGCACACGCGAGCGGGTAGGGTCAGAACAATATATTCCACTTTCGATCCATCCAAACCAGCCAGGCGGACACGACGGAACTGGCGAACATCACCATGACAAAGAGCGCGGTGCCTGGCTCCATCAACTGATTGCTGAGTAGGATATTGATGAAAAACACATGTGTCAGATAGATGGCTGTCGATAGCTTGGAAAGAAAATCGGTGTTGACCCGTGCCGAACGGCTTTGGAAAAAAACGAATAACAAAGGACAGAGAACCAGCAACGACAGATACATATCGACGCCCGCCTTGGCCGGGTGCAACTCATAATGCACACTGCTTTCCAGCATCAGCAGCAGCACCGCCAACACGATACCGCCCAACAACAATGCATCATGCCTGGGAGCGCGGTGGATACGATGTTTTGCAATCAAATAACCAATGACAAACAGCGGATAGCCGAAAAACAGAAAATTGCGAAACAGCCACCCTGAATGGAACAGATAGCCGGCCAGACCGGTATCTGGCGCTGCATAATTGCTGATGGCCTGCAATCCATAGCCGACCAGAAAAAGCAATAATCCCAAGCCCAGCAATTGAAGATCGCTGCGCTTGCGCAACAGGAACAAGACCGCCCCTGCGCCGATGGTGCCAATCAAGTACCACAGGTGATAGTAGCCGAAGACGAATTTTTCCAGCAAGGCAATGACATCGGCCAAATCGGTGAGATCGGCAGGCCAGTAGAATGGCAGGTAAAGCAAGGTCCACAATCCATAGAGGATACCGAGCCGCTTTGCCCAATCCAGAAACGGCCGTTGCCGGGCAATGAGCGTATGGAAATAAAAACCGTTGATAATGAAAAATGTCGGCACGGCGATACGCAGCAGGCCATTGACAAACACATAGTGAAGATACTCTGCCGTTTCCGTAAACAGCGCCGCGTGCAAAGCCACCACCATGAGCGCCAATACCAGTTTCAAGCCATCGGTTCCTGCATTTCGCTGCATACACTACCCTTTGCCAAAACATCATTGTAACGGCGCCATTACGACAAGTCATGAAAGCGCCCTACCAAATGCAGTGTAATGTAACAAACGCAATACTATCGGTGGCGGACCGGGCGCGACGTACGCAAGTCGGCGCCAGGGTCACTTGTTGGATCGCGTCATCTGCGCGGTATACTTGACGGGCGCATCGGATTTCATCGCTTGTGATCTTCCATAAAAAAATATGGAAACTGTGAATCTTGATAGAATGAGCTTCCCCGAATGATCGGTGTGCCGGCTGTCAAGGCAATGGCCAGGGTAATAGTCAAGGCAATCAGTCAAGGCAATCGGCCATTGCGCGATTTGCTCTTGCGGGCGCACGCCGCCGCAGGACGCCCCGGCGTCATACCACGGCGCAGGTACAGGGCGCACCACAGCCCGGGCGGCGATCTTGCGTGGCATGATTCCCCGATCTCGATGATCCGGGATCTCCCATTTTGCGAATTTTATTGAAAAGGAAGCCATATGAGTACTGAAGAAAAAAAATATTTACGCCCGATCGACCGGGCCGGACTGGAAAAATTTTCCGAGATGGGACGCAATAATCCGGATCGGCGCGGCACCAACAAGGTCCAGACCATTTCTGTCGGCCAATACCGCACGCTCAGCTATCTGACCAATCGCGACCCGAACCATCCCGCCGTGGTTGTCGACGAACCCTATCACCTGCTGGGTGAAAACACGGCGCCCGCGCCCGGCGAAGTTGTCCTGTCCGCGCTGGGCGGCTGCCTGGCTGTCGGCATCACCGCGGTCGCTACCTGGCGCAATGTCAAGCTGAGCAAGCTGGAAGTCTTGCTGGAGGGCGATATCGGCAACAGCGCGGCCTGGGGTGCCGGCGGCGCAGAGCGCGAGGCCGCGCAGATGGGCTTTCAGGCGATTCGCGTCAAGGTCGATATCGAAGGCGACGCCACCCGCGAGCAGCTTGATGATATCGTGCAACACGCCAACTACTACTCCCCTGTCGCCAATAGCATGCGCAACCCGATTGCATTTGAAATTAGCCTCAAGGAAGACTGATCCCTCAGCACATGCCACGGCATGTGGGCGCGCCAGCAACCATGCGTGCCCACATGCTGTGGCCGGCCCTGTGCAGCAACAGCCCCCAGCCGGCATGGTACGGTTTGCGGGTTGTTGGTTTTTCAGCGATGGCCTTTTCCATCCGCCAGTTACTCCCCCCGCAGCGCGCCGACTTTTCCGTCCTTTCCTGCAATTTTTCTCAATGCCAGTGGCGTGTTGGCCAGACGCATCCCCACGCGTCGCCGGTTGCGATCCTGGCGCGATCATGCCTTGACGCACCCGTCCATGCCTCAGGCAATCAGGCCATGAGCAAATGAAAACGTTATAGCGATTTGGGCTGCTGCGCCGATCCTATATTATCAATTGCAATATTGACATGCGTTTAATGTATTTCAGTCATAAGTAAATTCTTTCTATACTGACCGGTATGCGTTAAATCTAGGATAAGTATGTCTGCCACCGATTCTTTCCCTTCGTCCGAGGCAAGCCGGTCCCGCTTTGAAGCCATCGACTCGCTACTGGCCACGCAACTCAAGCCCCTGGTTCAACAAATAGACCAGGAGGGGTTGTATCCCGAGACCGTGATCCGCGAACTGGGCGCGTTAGGCGCGTTCGACGCGGCCGTCTCCCGCCAATTCGGCGGTCGCGAGACGGGACTGGCCGAGCAGATAGAGATCACCCGGCGCATCGCCGGCTATTGCGGCTCCACCGCCTTTATCACTTGGTGCCAATCGACATCCGCGTGGTATTTGCAACATGCGCCAAATGCAGCCGTACGCGAAAAATTTCTGGCACCCGTCTCCCGCGGCAGTCTGCTGTCCGGCACCGGGATGTCCAATACCGTCAAACACTTGGCGGACATCGAGCGCATTCATTTGCAAGCCACCCGAGACGGCGACACCCTGGTCGTCAACGGCAGCCTGCCCTGGGTGTCCAATCTGGGCGACGGGCATATCGTCATTGTCGCGGCCAGCATAGAAAACGAAGGCTATGCCATGTTTGCGGTCGAATGCAAGCAAGCGGGTCTCGCGCTCAAGCCGTGCCCGGATTTTTCCGGCTACGAAGGCACGCGCACTTTCAACCTGCGCTTTGCCGACGTGCGGGTCCCCGCAGAACACGTACTTGCGCAGCCCGCACAGTTCCGGGAGTTCATTCGTCGCATCAAACCCGGCTTCATTCTTGGGCAGATCGGTATCGGTCTGGGCATCGTCGATAGCAGCCTGAAGATCATCCGCGATAGCAATCTGACTCATGAACACGTCAATGTCTTCCTCGATGACCAATATGACGACCTGAAAGCCGAACTGGACGCCTACGCCTCTGCGACACGCAATATGGCGACACTGGCCGATACCGATCAGTCCGATCTGCTTCCAGTCTTGCAGGCCCGCGCGGCCGCTTCCGAGCTCGGTCTCAAGGCCACGCAGTCGGCCGCTCTGCATGCCGGCGCCAAGGGTTATCTGATGCGGCATGCCGCTCAGCGGCTGCTGCGAGAAGCCTTGTTTGTCGCCATTGTGACGCCCGCGCTCAAACATTTGCGCAAGGAAATTCGCGCGCTACAAAACGCGAAAAAGGCGGCATGATGAAACAATGGATGTGCGCGCCTTGCGGATTCATCTATGACGAAGCCGCGGGACTACCCGAGGAAGGCATTCCCGCCGGCACGCGTTTCGAAGATATTCCGGACAGCTGGGTCTGCCCGGACTGCGGCTTGAGCAAGATGGACTTTGTCCTGATACCGGACTGAACCTCATGAAATCCTTTCTCCCGGACGATCCCGCGCTCTGCCTCGATAACACCGTTCCGCCCCAGGCGGCGGCCACGAAACCACTTGCGCCCGGAAAAAAACGACAGCGCCTGCTGCATGCCGAACATATTCGCATCAGTTACCAGCGAGATGGCATCGAACGCACGGTCCTGAAGGATTTTTCACTGACGTTGCACGAACAAGAGTTCGTGGTAATCATCGGCCCCAGCGGCGTTGGCAAATCGTCTCTGCTGCGCATTTTGTCCGGCCTGCAGGCCCCGCAGGCCGGACAAGTCCATCTGCAGAACCAGACCATTACCCAGCCTCATCCTGATATCAGTTTTGTTTTCCAGGACCCCAATCTGCTACCCTGGCTGAATGCCTCGCAGAACGTCGCGTATGGCATGAATTTCAAACGCCATAAAACCCGTAGTCGCGCCGAAATTGACGACGCCGTCAACGAAGCCATCGATACGGTAAAACTGGCGGATTTCGGCGACCTGTATCCCGCCGATCTTTCCGGCGGCATGGCGCAGCGCGTTGCCCTGGCGCGCAGCCTGGCAAGGCGGCCGCGTATTCTGATGCTGGACGAGCCGTTGAGCGCCCTGGATGAGATTACTCGGACGCAGATGCAGCAACTGCTGCTGAACACGATTTCCCACTACCGCGCCTCCGCCGTCATGGTGACACATGATATCGACGAAGCCCTGACACTGGCTGATCGGATTATTCTGCTGGACAACAATGCGACCGGACACCGGCAATGGCAGTTGAATCAGGCGCATCCCCGCGATGTCGCCAGTCCGGATTTTCTGCATCTTCGCGCCGATATCATTCACACATTGCGCAATGCCTTTGGCACAAGCGCCTGATTTTTCACTATGACAACCGAGCTATCATTCATGAACCTCCGCTCCCGCCGTGAATTTCTCCGTCTTTCAACTCTGCTCACGGCCGCGGGTGCCCTGCCGCTGCTGACTGCACAGCATCGCGCTTTCGCCGCCGAACCCGATGCGCCAGTGCGCATCGGTTATCTGCCCATTACCGATGCCACGCCATTGCTGGTCGCGCACGCCAACCAGCTCTTCGAGGCGGAAGGCCTGCAGGTGGATAAGCCGCGCCTGTTCCGCAGCTGGGCACAACTTGCCGAAGCCTTTCTGAGCGGCCAGGTCAACGTCATCCATTTGCTGTCGCCGATGACGGTCTGGACCCGTTACGGCAGCCAGGCCAAGGCCAAAGTGGTGGCCTGGAATCATATGTCGGGATCTGGACTGACCGTGGCGCCGAACATCAACGATGTCAAGGAACTTGGCGGTACCACCGTCGCTATTCCTTTCTGGTACTCCATTCACAACGTGGTACTGCAGCAGTTGCTGAACAAAAGCAATCTGACGCCCGTGTCCCACGATAAGCCCGGTCCGAATGAAGTCAAACTGGTTGTCATGGCGCCCTCCGATATGGTCCCGGCGCTGGCCAATAAAACCATTGCAGGCTATATCGTGGCCGAACCGTTTAATGCGCTGGCCGAGGATCTGAAGGTGGGTAAAGTCCTGCGTTTTACCGGCGACGTCTGGAAAGACCATGCCTGTTGTGTGGTCCTGATGCATGAGCGCGATCTGGCCGAGCGACAAGCCTGGAGCCAGAAGACCGTGAACGCCATTGTCAAGGCGCAAGCCTGGATCCGTGATCACCGTCAGGAGACGGCCGATCTCCTGAGCAAGAACGGCACCAATAAATACACGCCACACGCCCAGTCCACACTATCGCGCGTCCTCTCCCCCGAGGCCAATTTCGAGACGCAATACGAGGCGAGCGGCGCGATTCGCCATCCGAATTGGAATACAGCGCGTATCGACTTCCAGCCCTATCCCTTCGCCTCCTACACAGAAGAATTGATCCGCCAATTGAAGAATACACATATCGAGGGCAATAACGGCTTCCTGAAAGACCTGGATCCGGCATTTGTCGCGCGCGACCTGGTAGACGATAGCTTCGTCAAGCATGCCATCGCCGCCGTCGGCGGACTGAAAACCTTTGGCCTGGACGAAACATTCACGCGTACGGAACAGGTAGCCGCCTAGGAATACCATGACGACTGCAAGCATCAACTCATCATCGCGCCCTGCAAGATCCCGCAGGAAGCCGGAATCATCGCCCTTGCTGGCCGGTATCGCGGGACTCGTGGCCCTGATTTTGCTTTGGGGTCTAGGAACCTATAGCCTGAGTGATTCGATGCCGCTAGCCGAGCAACTGTCACCGAAAAACAGCTTTGCGGCGCTGGTACAACTGCTTGGGCAGGGCGAGCTTCTCGCGCATGCGGTGACCAGTCTGCGCCGCATATTCGTGGGACTGGCCCTGGCACTGATTATCGGCATCCCGATAGGACTGGCCGTCGGCAGTGCCCGATGGTTCGACAACAGCACGCAAGTCGCATTTCAGTTCCTGCGCATGATTTCACCGCTTTCATGGATGCCGATCGCAGTGATGATGTTTGGAATTGGCGACGCGCCTATCTATTTTCTGCTGACCTTTGCCGCGGTCTGGCCCATTATTCTGAATACCGCCGCCGGCGTTCGGAATCTGAATCCGCAATGGCTACAACTGAGCCGCAGCATGTCTGCCACCCGGTTTGAAACGCTCAAGACCATTGTGATGCCCGGCATCCTGTCCCACATCCTGACGGGCCTGCGACTATCCATCGGCATTGCCTGGATTCTCTTGGTACCCTGCGAAATGCTGGGCGTGTCGTCTGGGCTTGGTTATTTCATTCTTGATACCAGGGACCGCCTGGCCTACTCGGAATTGATGGCAGGCATTCTGTTCATTGGCCTGCTCGGATTTATATTGGATTATCTGGCCCAGGCCCTGTACCGCCACTTTACTTACGGCAATAGCTAATTCCTCCACGTTTCCACCCACTCCGTCCTTCAACAGCCAGCAAGCCGGATCATAGTATGGTTTGGCGACCCAGGCCCCCAGGACCTTGGGTAATCAATATCCCCCGGGCTTTGCTTGCCCGCGCGATCTCTCCGTCCCTGATCAAGCTCCTATGCTGGCCGCCGGCGCCTTGCCGGCGATTGATCATCAGGAAAGCTGATTTTCAACCGCTTACCCGTCCAGCTGGTTTTGCCCCCGCCAGGAAGTGAAAGGACCGTTTAGTACAACCGGCGAAGCAGCGCCGTTTCCTGAGCGCATTTTCTCGCGGTAAAACAACGCACCGATCTCGTCATCTCGGGAAGCACAGGGACAACCACCCTTACAACACAGGAATGATGCGACGCTGAGCGCCCAGTCATTTCACTTCTCAGGGTGCAACGCACTTATGCCAATAACAGCCATGCTGCTGTATCCCAACAGTATTGCATGTCATAGATAACGAGATGGGTCGCGAAAAAGAAATGGGCAGCGCTCTGCCCGCTTGAACCCAAAGCTATTGCTTTGATCACCGACGTAGTAAGAACAGACACACTCGCATCAAGGCAACGCAAGCATGCTGATCGGCTTATTTATCGTATTTGAATTCGAAGAAGCGCTGCAATATTGAGGCGAGGAGTTCGATGGGCCTGCTCAGCGATAATCGGCAAATCAGTTTTAATAGGGTATGAATCGGAGCGCAAGAGCCCCCGAGTTGGAGTTGAGCGCAGAGGCAGGAGACGCTTGCAGGCGGTGATGGTAA
>JBEBPQ010000029.1:0-44438 GCA_040395835.1 Advenella kashmirensis | reverse complement strand
TTTAACTATTTCCAGCCGCATAGCCGTTCGCCGATTTCATCGTGGGTGGCGATCTGCCGTGCGGTTTCATCTGTCAGCACGTCTTCCTCACCGATGTAGATGGCGCGCGCGACAGAACAGAAAGACGGCGCAGGGTTAATCCTTTCGACGCATCCACTTACGGCGAAGCAGATCGTTAGCGCCACCATCAGGGAGTTTATTGATTTCATTATGCACCTCGGCCACATTTTTATCCGCGTTTGCCTGTTCCCGCAACGTGTCATTGTTCTGGTTATTAATCTGATCCTGTTTGCCATTCGCGCGTCCTGCCCGCCAGACGCCGAAGAGGGCTACAACGAAAACGAGCGCCGCAAGGACGCCCGTCTTGATCCGGGCGAATAGCCCTGTCATGCAGCCGCCCCGGCCCGATGCTTCCGGTACGCGACCCATCCCATGTACAGGCCAATCGCGATTGTGGCCGCGCCGAATGCGATGCGTACCCAATCACCGGAAGAAATATCGCCGTGGGCGCTGTCCATCGCAGCCTTGACGGGCTGAACCATGTCCACCAGTTGAGCCGCGCCGAGTCCTGCCACGCTTGTCGCGGCCACGGTGGTACGGTTAACAGGCTTGGCCGCCTTAACGATGCCCGCCCGGCGCAGACCTTCCTCGATCACTTCGTCCGAGTACCACGTATTCGCGTTGCTGTACGGCGTCAGGCCGAACGCTTCCGGGTTCCCGTTTTCGTGGCGGATGATGCCTTCCACCAGACCGCGCATGGTGTCGTAGTCGTGGAGGTTCAGCGTTTCGCTGTTCGGGTCAACTGCCAGAACGGCGGCAACCTGTTTAGCGTAGGCCGATACGTTGTTCTCAACGGCGGGTGCCCACCGCTCGATAACTTCTCGCACCGAGTCGATTTTGCTACCGTCATTCGCTTTGCGCTTGTCGTAGTAGGTGGTCAGAGTGACGGCAATGGCGCGGATGCCGGATGCCGGGTCTTTGAACTGTGCGAAGCGGCTGTCCGTCGCTTCACTGCGCGGGATCAGCCCTTGCCACGGCGACCCCCACTCGATGTTGCCCGGGTTGTTATTGCGAATCCCGCGCGGCTTCTGTTTAGCCATCGGTTATTTCCTCATCATTTGGGAAGATAGGGTATCCACGCTTTGTTTCAGGTCGCGCATGTCGGCGCGAAGGTCTGAACGAAGGGCGGAGTTTTGCGAGACGGTTTCGGCCCGGAGAACCGTGAACGCCGCGTCAGTGGAGTCCTGACGTTTCTCGACGTTGGTAAGCCGGGTGTCCGTCTGCGTGTTCTGGTTTGATAGGTCGGCGAAGCGGTTGTTGACGTACAGTACCGCCGCCACCAGCATCGAAGCCATCGTCAGAATCGTGGGGAGATTGACAGACAAGTCTAACTTGATGCCGCCGGAGTTATCCCCCGGCCGTTCCCGTTCCATTTCGCTCATTGGGTGCTTCCTCACAAAAAATTAGCGGGACAAGCCCGCTAAGAATATTAACCCGTCAATTGTCAGTACACAAAGCGGCAAGTGATTTGCACCCGATGTTTCCGTGGTGGTTGCGGCATTTCGTACATCGACTTGTCGCGCATCATTACCTGCTCAAGTACCTGACGGACTCGTAGCGTGGATTGGGGAGCATCTTTGTCTGGGTAATTAGCTTTATCGGCATAGTGCTGCAAAACTTGAGACACTTTTGCAAATGATTGCGGGACGTCCTTATCAGGGTATTCCGCCGTCATTGATACATGCTGAATTACCTGCTGAACCGCAAGCGGTTTATGCAGTGTGCTCCAATCCGGGTAAGACGCATCCTGTGCCGCCTGCTGAATGATCTGGCTGACAATAAGCGGCCGGAACATGGTACCGGGATCAGGGAAATCGTCAATCTGCGCAACGTGTTCCAATACCTGATTTACAATCGCGTCCGACGTCGGCAGGTGGACATCCGGATAGTCGGCCGGGATCGCGATGTGCTCCAGCACCTGATTGACCGTCAGGTAGGACACCGGGACAGTCGGGTCAGGGTACGTCGCGCGGAACGCCACAGGCTGCATCACCTGACGAACATGGATACCGGACTCGGCGACTTCGCCCGGAGGCGGCATGTACTGGTACCGCGTCACCAGTTCAACAAATTGCGCCAGTGGAGCGTACGAGATCGGGAGCCGCAGCGGTTGGGCTTTCACCACCTTCTCTAAGAACTGCGGCACGATCTGAACCTTGCTCGCTTCCCACATGTCGTTCGGGTCTTCGTAGTCCAGCGCTTTCATGACGTGGTACGCCGTGGCCGCACTAACGATGGCCGACGTTGTAGGGATGCCCGGGTCAGGGTAGTCCGTTGCCTGCTGCACCACCGACATGCGAACAGCGTCAGCGCGCGACCACACCAGCAGGTTAATCGGAGGCGTGTACGCTTCCGCCCGCACCGCATAGCCGCGTACCTGTTTAACGCGCGTCCGAGACAGCACCGGGAGCAAGTCAGACTTGACCAAGAACTGAGACGAAACATGTTTGGTGCGCATCGTGGACAGCGGGATGGCTCGTTGGTTATCGCTAAATTGCAGCACCAGCGGCGTCAGGGACTTCGCACGCGTGTAACTGATAGGAAGCGACACCTGATACTCGCAAACAGCGTACGACGTCACTGCGGACGCGTGCTCGACGCCGACAGTCGGGTCAACGAAGTCCGCCGGGATGACAGCCTGTGACAGCGCCTGCGCGGCAAACACGTTTGACCGGGGCATCGGGATCGGCAGCGCGGAAACGGCCTGCGACAATTCCTGCGCCACGCGGGTCATTGAGCGCGGAAGACGTTCAACCGGGCGCTTCTGCGCGGCCAGAACCACGTTCGACTTCACGGACGCAGGCGTCGTGTACATCGGCAGCGGATGGGCCTGAACCACCAGCGTCGATTCATGACGAACGAACACACCAGACGTCGGGACGTACGGGATGTCGATCGACTGCAATACCAGATTCCAGACCTGCTTCGTCCGGGTCTTCGACCACATTTCATCCGGCAGCGGGAAGTCACCGAGCGTCGCGGCCACCACGGCAAACGACCACGCCGATTTCACCTTGTCGTACGAAATGGTCACGATAGGCGATGCCAGCACGGACAACGTCACCGCCTGCTTCACGATGTTGTAGGAAATCGGGTCATCGATCGGCCGCTGGACAATGGCGTAATTCCACAACGTGTACAGACTTTCCGGAGAAATGACTTCCGACAAAGGCGGTACGACGTCGTGCTGCGTGACATACTCATACACCGCATCTGCGTAAAGCGGTGGCCGTTCCGTGGCCGCCTGACCGATAGCCTCGCAGATCATTTCGGCCGCCATAAATTGCGGCTCTTTGACCAGCGCTTCGCAAATCATTGACGATGCGCGGATCTCCATCTTCTGAATCGCCAGCACTTCGCCGACCAATTCGGCCGCGCGGAAGATGGACGGCAATTTACCGTCCCACTGCAAAACCTCCCCGAAGTTTTTCGCCGCGTCCATGTTCAATGCGGAAATGGCTAACGCTTCCCCTACACACCGGGACAGGTATGTGAGTTTGGGCTTCTCGCCATTCCACTGCAAGGCTTCGCCGACCAGTTTGGCCGCGCTGATACCTACGTCTTCATCCGCCACATGGCCCCCTTACGCGACGAATTTGGTACCGACTTTAAGCCCGGCCAGTTTTGTAAGGTTCCAGCGCGAGCCATCCGCCGGGTCAGACACCATCTGCAACGTGTTGAAACGCCACAGGCCGCCTTGTTCGAGCGTCGATGTGTTCTCGCTTTGGGTTTGGGTCGCCCCGGATTTAGCGATCGCGGCAGATTGTCTATTTCCAAGCAACGGATTTCGGGCCATCGTCCGGACGTTAACTGCTTCAATCGACGCCAGACGTGTGCTGACTTTGGAAATGTCAATGTTATACAGGTCTTGCTGTCCGACCACGTCCGCCCCGAGAATTGCAGGAGATTGCGACGGCGTCGGGGTGATACCCCCGGCAGAGATCGGCGTTACCGCGACGGCGGCGTTTGACGAATATGCGTCTGGCCGAGAGAACTGTACAACATCGTCATTAACGGGATTGAACGCATATACTTTCGTCGAAGACCCGAGGCGTTGATCTGCATCTGAAACGATTTTCTGGACATACATGTCCCGCAGTTCAAAACCGAAGAACGGTGTGGAGCTAGTGTTAGCGCTAACGTAATGTTCGCACATCAAAATAAGGCCGTACGACATATCGTAGGCGGTGTAGTCGGTGCGGGTCGAGACAAGTTCGTCGTTCAGATAGATGTTAAGGGTCTTGGTATCCGCCAACCATTCCACCTCCATATACTTCTCGTCCTGACCAGCAGTGATCGGGATACGATACAAGTCTCGGCCTTCTGCGCTGTTAATACCTGCCGGGCAGATATAGACTTGATAACCCATATTGAATGTGGGGTGTGTTGCACGGCCAATACGGAAGCCCATGCGCCACGACGTCGTCAGGCGTTCCGCCGAAGGCCAGCACAAATCGACACGGAACTGCCAGCCCCCCCACCAGTCGGAATTATTAGAAGGTTGGTATAGTTCGGTGCTTAGGCATGGCACGGAGTTATCAAAGAAAGACGGCTTAACACGACCAAAAATATAAGACGACCCGTACGACGCGGATGCCGTCCATTTACATCCGTAGTAATTGATCAGAGGGAGAAAGCCGCCGTTTTGGGTGCCGTTGCCACGACCAAAAACGTTATTAATTAAATTGTCGTTGGAGAGGGGATGGCCCCCCGCCACAGTATCGTTTGTGTTGATACCCAGGTTAGACTGACCCTGGCTCATTGTGTTATTGACGATCCCATTAAAACCGCAGTGCCATACTACAGGCATAGTGTGTCCCTCCCTTATCGCGTGATGATGCCGAATTGCAAAGATTCGACGTTGTTCTGGTTCCAGTCACTTCCGCCCGGCGCTTGCTCGAACGATGCCTGATAATACTTATACGACTCGGTAAGCGGCACCTGAATTTCAGTCGGCGTACCGCCTTCCGTGTTGACCACCAGACCGAGTTTACGATCATCAAGGTCGCCTTTACGGGCGTACGCGATGACGGACACGGCGAAGATCTGGTTATTGTTCGGCAGTGTCACGTTCGAGCGGTACATATCCGTGGCCCCTGCGGTGTTCGATTGCAGGTATGGCTTCGACTCGCCGCCCGGGGAAAGCTGTGACACGATCTGATAGTGCGGCGTGGGGGACGAGGCGTTCACAACGTCCCACTGCGTAGAAACGTCGGCCGTCGGCATACGGCTGGTCACTTCGACCGGAGTCAGGCGCGCGTTGTTGCGGCTACCGGAACCATCAATCACGTAGAAATCGTCCAGTGTCTGTTCGCCCGCATTAGGTGCGGTACCCGTCTGCCCCCAAACGATTGTGTACGTGGTGGTTGGCGCACTCGATGGCGTAACCGTTAACTGCAATTCGTTATTCGCGTAGACCTTGACGGTGTCGGCCGTCTTATCGATCTCGATTTCGAAGTAGTACCATGCGTTCAGGATCAGCGGGTTCACGCCCAACTCTTCCCCTACGCGGATTTTCCCGGTCGTGGTGTCCCACTCGATGTCCACGATGTTCTCGATACGCGCGATACGCATACGGGACAGCCCGGCTTTCATGGCAAATCCGAAGACGACCGACGAGGCCGTCGTGGTGAATCCCCATGACAGTGAGGCGTTGACCGATGAACTGGCGGCCACGGTGAATTTCAGCGCACGCGCACCAGTCCGGCGGCCCTCGACAACGGAAAAGGTGGTATCACTGGCGTTACGCACCACGTACCCGGCGGCTTCCAGATAACTTTGTAGGGCCGTACCCTTCACGCCTATTTCGGCGTAGTGGTCGTACCCGTCACAGAATTTAAACATTTCGGTATGCTCCTTATGGTCTTACGGCAACGCCGAACGGCGCTTCGCTGAGTCGTTCATCATTCCAGTCCAGTCCGGCCGGATTCGTCTCAAACACAGCATAACTATACTTTTCAGTCGTGGATAGCGCCGCGTCGATAACTTCTTTTTGCGTGCTGCCTTTTTGCCCCATGACCATGCCTAACTGACGGTTGTCCACGTCAGACTTTTTGTTCAGTACGGTCATGCCGACGGCCAGAATGTTTTGCGTGTCAGGGATGACGGTGTTAGATAAAAACGTGTCCATCGCGCCGGACGTGTTCGACTGGATGTACGACCCATCGACTGGCGGCTGGTTATAGACGAGCGGGTAGTGGTCAGTACCGGACGACGGCGACCACTCTTTGTCCACGTCCACCATCGGCAGGCGGCTGGTGATCTGGATAGGCCCGATGCGCCCGGTATACTTGCCCGGCTGATTGTCGATGAACTGGAAGTCGTCGAGAAGGTATTGCGCGGTGCCGACGCCCGCCCATGTGACTTCATAGTTAGTGACCGGGTTAGCGCTCGAAGGCGAAGGCGCGGTGATGTCCAGCCCGTTGTTCACGTACACCTCGATCGTGCTGGTAGTCTTGTCCAGTACCACTTCGATGTAGTACCACAAGTCCAGCAGCAGCACCGCCGTTCCGGTACCACCCGCCGCAGAGATCTTCCCGTCCGTCTCGTTCCACGTAACCGTCGCGACATCTTTGATGGTGACGAGGGTGTGGCGTTTCCCGATAGCGCGGAAGGCAAAGCCAAACACGACCTTCGTGGCCCCGGAGGTGAACACGCGTTTCAGGCGGGCCGTGTCCGGCAGTGATACCGCCATCTGCGTAGCCACGCGCCCTTCCTCCAGCGTGGGCGTACCTGTCACGGTATACCCGCACTTGGTCAGCCCGTCTGTAACGTCAGACCAGCCGCGTAGCTGGTCAAATCCGTCCATAAATTTCAGCATAGTAACCCCTTTAAATTACTGAACGCACACCGAATTCGGCGGCTTCAATGGCGGCTCGATCATAACCGCTTGTGGTGAATTGCGCGTAACGATATTCCCAATTACGGCCGATATTCGACAGGGTAACGGTGTGACTGTCAATGTTCGCGATAATCGACACCGGGTCGGCAGTGGCCTTCCGGACTAAGGCGATCAGTCCCTGCGCCAGAATGGCCCCATTATCCGGCAACTTCGCCGACGAGACGAACGAGTCATGGCGGTCATTCGTGCCAGTATAGATAAACAGGTTTGCCAAGTCAGGCGGAAGACGGCCGACCATCTGGTTATGAGCCGCCGTCGGGTTAGGCCCGGCCACGCCCCATTCGGTGTCACGGTCGCCGTCCGGCAGTCGTCCGCTGATCTGGATGGCCCCTAAACGGCCGCCGTCCTGCGCATACATGTCGTCGAATACTTTTGTGTCTTCCTTGTAGTTCGCATCGGCAGGGAACGCCGGGAGCATGTCGAACGGGTTGAAGACCATGCGCACAACGGCCGACGCCGCGAGGACGTCCGGCAGCGTGAACGCCACGTCGGACTTCCCGTTAACGAACACCTCGATAACCTTCGTGGCGCGGTTCATCACGACTTCGTAGTAGTACCAGCGCGTCGGGATCGGTGTGACATAGCCGACTTCCAGTTGGTCTGGCCCGGTCTGAATGGTGACGAGCGCAGACACCGGGTCAGTGTATACGACGACATGCGGGACATCGCGGCCAGTGGCGTCACCGACCTTTAGCCCGAATAACGCGCCACGCGCCTGCTGCTTACACGCAAAGCCGATGGTGAGGGTGTCACCGCCCCACGTCCAGTCGCGCTCGTAGGCGCTGTTCAGCGTGTACAGTCCGATGCTCGCCGGGAGGCGGCCAAGACCCGCCGAAATCGCGCCTCGAACCGTGTACCCGGCGAGCCGCATAAAGGTTCCCGGGTTAGACGTGTCCGTCGAACGGAACTGCTCATATCCATCAAAATAACTTGCCATGTGATCCCCTTAGACCAGTCCCATGCGAATTACGAAGCCAAAGTTTTTCATCCCGGCGACGGCTTCCTGCTGCGCGCGAACCGTCATGCGATCCCCGGCCGCGAAGGAAATCGGGTTGCCCCCGGTAGTGGTAAACGACGCGTTGAAGTTTCCGATTTCCACGGTCATCGTTGCGACGTTCTGGCCGTTGCGCTGCACGCGGAATTGGTAATAGGCCGGGCTTGCGCCGTCGGCCATGTCAAACTGTGAGCCGACCATATTGGCAGGCAGGTACATCGGGTCAAGGATCGGCAGATGCACGACGGGTTCATTCGCGTACATGCTGTCCGACACCGTCACCCCGATGTCGTACCATTTCGGCTTAACGCTTGGGTCAGGGTCAGGGTTGACCGGGTCTTCCCCGTTCGCCTCGTCAATCCACGTCGTGCCATTGAACCACAAGAACTTCTCGTACGAACGCACGCGAGCGCGCCATCCGTAGCGCGGCGTGTAAAACGTCCAGACCTTTTCCACGTACACGGCCACGTCGCCTTCATGCCCGGCCCACGCCCCCGTCGGGTTGGCCGCGACGACGTATGTGGCCCCGTCCACCGCGTTAGGCGGCGGAGCGGAGAAGGTCAGCGATTCCAGTGTCAGGAATAGCGTGGTGTCGAGGAAGATCTGCGAGTCGGACATCGGGCCGCCCCAATAGTCTTCCCCGCGAATCCACCCGTAGGGTAGCCCCTGATTCGGGGCTGTCTTTTTCGGCATTATTCAGGTTCCTCTTCTGCTGGTGGAACGTATCGGAAATCTGGCAGCGTCATCGCCCAACCGTGATCCCAACTCAATGACCATCCCGGTACGTTGGTCGGGTCGATCGGCGGGTCTGGCGGAGTCGGCGGATCAGTATCCGGGTCTTCCGGGTCTACAGGTGGTTGCGGATCTTCCGGTTCGTCCGGCTTGGTCGGCTCGGATGGGTCGGTCGTACCCGGTTCGCTCGGGTCTGGACGATCCGGCGGCTCCGTAGGTGGCGTGGTACCGCCTGTATTGCCTCCGCCCGGCGGGTTCCACGGCCCGTCTCCACCACCCGGTTTCTGACCCGGAGGAAGTGGGAAGGACGGCACGCGCACGGTCATCGTGTACCCCTGCCAGTTCAGCATTCCATCACGAATCGCGTTGACGGTCACGTTTAACGTGGAGTAACCACCCGCGTCTTGCGCATAGCCCGCCTGACGGCCCCAACGTTCAAGGTCGGCCGCGCGCATGATGAAGCCCGCGTCTTCCGTGTCGAACTGAGACAGCAGCGAGAAGCCACTGCCGGACTGCGACCAGTACGCATAACCGATACGCACGCGGTACTTCACGCCCGGTTCCGGGTTGATGCCGACGGCGAAATGGTCGCGCGCCGTGTTTGCCTGAGTTACGCGGTTGCGGTGGGCGTACGTGCAGGCCACGTCTTTCGCTTTCAGGTTGTTGTACGGGTTGAAATCGTCTGCCAGTCCGCTCGCAGTATTGAAGAACGGTTGGCCGCCAATCATCATCAGGCCCGGCGGATATGGACGCTTCGGACGGTACTGCATCTGCAATTGGAGCGGGTACAGCTTGTTCAGCGGAATGTCGGTGCCGTAGGTATCCGGGCGGACGATGACCATTGCCTTTTCGTTATCGCCGAATGCCATGTCGGAGTAACCGAAGCCCACGGAGATCAGCCAGACCGGACGGCGGCTGTAGTGCTGCGCCGGAAGGGTGTCAGCCACGCCACGCCCAATCTTGTACGTGCGGCCGTTGATGGCAGTGATGGACATCAATTCCTGATCGATAAGCAGCAGATCGCCCACCTGCGCGCCCGCGATAGGAACGCCGTCTTTATCTGACGTCGGGTCAATCGTCACTTCGTCAGTAAAGAAGCCGAGGCCGACGGTAGTCATGCCCCACGGTGTCCACGGCTGAGTCCCGGCGGAAGCGTAATCCGCATCGGCTTCATGCTTGGTGAACAGGGTGTACGAATCGACGGTGCGGTCGGACGAACGCGCCACGTATGCGCTGACTTTCGACGTGTTCAGGTCACGGCCGTCGCGGGATAACTGGATGTACGGGGTTTCGTACAGCAGCGTATCGAGCGGCGTAATGATGGACGACGTCTGCGTAACTTGGTGCGGCAGCAGCGCCACGTTCGGGCCACTCATGCTATCCGCTTCGCCGAAATCACCGCTACCATCCGGCTGAACGGCCTGCTGCATCAACGCGGACACGTATGGCCCTGACATGGATGGCGTAGGCGGTTCCGGATCGACTTCCGGGTTATACGGCTGCGCGGCGAACTGCATCAGGCTGGCGTTGTACACGAACTGCGGTGGCTTCTTGTAAACGCTGACCTTCATTTCGTAGTATTCCCAACATTCACGGCCGCTGCGGACAGACGTCAGGCGGAGCGTCGCGAGTACCGGGTCAAACAGGCTTTCTTCGACCTTCATGTCAGCCGCTGCGGTTGCGTACGGCCAATTCCACGTCGTGCCATTGATGCCGGACTCGGTGCGAACCAACGTGCCTTCCTGATTGTAGACGCGGATGGTGTACGTGGTTCCCTGTTCAGGCCCGATGTCGCCGTCAATGTGCGGGACAGGCTTATCCGCTTGCAGCACGCGGTCACGGTGCGCCCAAGTCAGGGTATACGTGTCAGGCGTTTCCCCGGCGTTGGCCGTGTAGGTCAGCGCAGATGGGACGTACCAGCGTTGCAGCGTGGACGACGATGCGAGGTAGTGCTGCACGTTGCCCGGCGGGTATGGGCGGATCTGGCGGAAGTCCATGTCCAGATGATCAATCGGCGCATCTTCAATCGGGAAGCGGCCGCCGCCCAATGTCCACGGCAGGATTTTGATGTCGATGGACTCGTTGCCCGCGTATTTCTGCCAGTCGGTACCGCCGTCGTACGTCGTCACCCAAAGCATTTCGCTTTTCTGGTGGCGGAATGGGATGGTGTCGAGTACGCCGCGCGCCACGGTAATCACGTTGCCATTGATGGCGTCGATGCGGACAAACTCTTCGGCGATTTCCATCTGCGTGCGTTGGCCGTCAAGAACAGGCTTGGCGATGCGCGCCACGAAGCCCGGCTGAACGTCGTCCCACATGTCGGTCATTTCGGACAGGACGATTTGCGTTGACAGGTAGTCAATGTCGGCGGCCAGCGATCCGAACGCACCGAAGTCACCGTTACCACGGACGTCGAAGCCGGATTCACCTTCGGCCATGATACCCATGTCATACGCGGCGGACATGTCAGTCGGCTTCTCGGCCTGTGAGTTGATGAACGCATCGTTCGGGCCAACGGCATTCAGTTCGCCGTCCGGTAACTGCTGCACCAGATCCACGTACGGCATTTCGTACACGATACGGCGGGCAATCGCGGGCGTCAGGTCAGGCTCATACCCGGCAGGTGGCTCCACTTGGTTGAACGTGTTTAACTGGAAGGCGAACTGGTCTTGCAGCGCGACAATCTTGATTTTGCCGTCCGGCAGCGTGCCGTCTTCAACGGTACCGACGCGGATGACAACTTCGGTCAGGCCGCGCTGTTTCGGGTCACGCACTTTCAGCACGTCGCCCGGCTGCACGTTCCATGCCCGGCGGTCACAGATCACGGTGAAACGACGGACGTTGGTAGACGCGGCGCGCAAGTCACGCTGTGCCACCTGCATCGCCAGTTTCCCGGTAGGGATGCCGAGGTATTCAATCGTGTTGCTGTTCAGACAGCCCTGATTCTGGATCTGCGCGAGGTTGTGGCTACGCACCTGCTGGTCTTCATCCATGATCGGGTTATGGTAGGTTACGACCACTTCGTTAACCAGATTGGCCGGAGACGCGTTGGTCGCTTCCTGAATGGACAGCAGCCCGGAATCCGTGTCGAAGATCGGCAGCGTGTCGAAGTCGTAGTCCTTCCGGATCAACCGCAGGGACAGTTTGCCCGTCACTTTGCTGACGTACATCGCGCCGCCGATGTGGTCGAGGATAAGCTGCATGAACGATTCGAGCGTGTCCTGACGGTTCCACCGGATGCAAAGACCGAAGTTCTCGTTGAACAGGGTGTCGGCCGCGAGGCGGAACGTCGTATCGTCGATAAGGTCGCGAGACAGACCACGGCCCCACTCGTAGTTCGACTGGCATTCATACAGGATGTGCGCCGGGTTCATGGCGTGGACTTCGTGCTGGTTGCCCTGCCCGTCATACCCCTGCATCTTGACCAGACATTTATCCGCATACCAGACGCCGCCAGTCCACCCGGCCGTAGAGCGGCGGGCCTTGAATTTCCACTGCTTCGGGTATGGGTTCATGGCGCAGATCAGGCCATCGAAATACGCGGTAACGACACCACGGAATTCCGGCTGACGGCCACCGAGCATGTTCTTTAACTTCTGGCTGACGGTCTGTGTCGGCGCGCCCATGTACAGTTCTAGCGGGCCATCAATGCCGCCTTCCGCCTTCGTGCCGCCGAACAAGTCTTCGCGGTTAATCTGGATGGTTGTGTTGCCAGTGATTGAGCCTGTCCACGCGGTACGGTCGCCCACGCGGATCTCGACAATCTCATTCACCGGGCCACGGAAAAGGCCCATAAACAGGCCCATGTAGTATTTGTACCCAACCGTAATCTTCTTGGCTTTACTTCCCATGTGCGTGCGCCTCGTCCCATTCTTGTTGGGCCACGGCTGCGGCTTTACGCAGCAGCGGGTTTGCGGACTTCATGGCTTCCGCTACCGGGTAGCCTTCCCGTAGGAATTGTTCGAAGGTGATTCCGAAGCGCTCGGCCAAGCGCTCCGACCCGTTTTTGCAATACCCGAGTTTCCGGGCATGGCGCATAAAGATGCGCGGCTGATCCTGCGGCTCGTCGTGTCTGCTCATTATTTTTTCGCCTGTTTCGCTTTAACTGCTTTGGTTCGGAAGTTGCCGAAGCCCAATACCTGCCAGTCGGCTGTCCACACCTCGCCGAATACCACCGACTGCGGCGTGCCTTCCTTCACCTGCGGGATGTCGAAATCTTGAATTGTTGCTGGTTTTGCCGATGCAGGCTTCGGCGCGAGGGCCGCGTTGATCAGCACCGAGGCCACCAGCATTGCTAACGCCCACCACATAGCGATTCTCCTTAAAAGATTGGGTTGCCGTCGAACGGGGAACGGTCTGGCAGTGACGGGATGCCGCCGAAGTTCGCCAGATTGTTGAAGATGGTATCACAGGCCGTACTGGTACGCGGGCATCCCGGGTAAGTCTTGAGGATGTAGCCCCCGGCCAAGCCGTCTACGGTACCGAAGATGGTGATGGTATTCCCGGTATGGGTTTCGATGCCGCGCCGTTCCACGCCGTACACCGGATCTATCCACTCGATGAAGCCGCCTGCGAAATACCCGTCTGGCCGTGTGGCGTACGCAGCGGCCGTAACGGTACCCGCGCCGACGGTGAGGATGGTGGCATCCACGCGGAAGGCTTCTTTGTTGACACGGCATTGGCCGTCATACAGCGCGTGCGGACAGCCACGGCTCCACGAAAGGCGCAGGCCATTTCTGTCCATTGTGGCTGACAGGGTGGAGCAGGTGACGGTTGCAACGGTAGGGTTTTCGCCCTGATTGATGCTATCGACGGTGCCGACATAACAGACCACCGGGTCGTTATCGTCAAGGTGCATCCGTCGGATAGTCAGGGTTACGGGGGAGCCGGGGGGAGTCCCGATGAAGAGGCCGACGACGGGATTCGAGTTTGGCAGCGTCAGATTTAGCGCATCCGTCTTAGCCTCGCCCGTTTGTTTAATCCCGTCGTCGGACACTCCCATCGGTTCCCAAATGCTCCCCAGCGCACTTACTTTAGCGTCTGCGGAGGTATAACGCCAGTATTTATCCAGCAGGCGAAACTCGTACATGAATACAGGCCTGCCGTTGTCGTTGGATGTCTCGATAATGTTGTAAGACATAATGCCCTCTTATGATAATGGTAAGGGCGTTGCAATCCTCCGATCGTCGAAAAACTTGAAGGTCAGAGAAACTTGACTTACGCCCGCCGAGTCAGTCAACCGTTTTATTTCGATTCCGTCAACATCTAATCGCGCTACGGGGATATATCCGATGCGCCGGACGTCATTTCTGGACGTCGCCGGGATGGACTGTGACAGGAATAGCCACTCTTCTTCCCCAACGATTCGGCTCGAAATGATGGTGGTCGGGATTCTGGTACCGTCGTACAGTTCGACCATGATGTCACGTTTCGTTTCCTGCGTCCCGCCGATGTACTGAGTATAACCGCAGCGCCGCACTACGAGCGCGCCGTCGGCCGGGTTGATGTCGCGGGACAGGATGAAGTCGTTTGTATCGAGCGGCAGGTGGAAAGTCTTGGTGCGGCCACGGAGCGCGAACAAGATCTGCCGGAACTGCCGATCCGCTGTGCGGCCGTTAATGGTGTACGACTTCTTCACGGTGCCGTAGTTCTGGCCGCCCGGGTCAACGATGACCACCGGGCCAGACTGGTTGTCGAAATTATAGGTCAGGCGGTCAGACGTGATTTCGTTGGATGACCCCCAATCTTCCGGCATGACGAAAATGTGCAGCCCGGTACGGGTGTAGACCGGGAAGTCTGACCACGACGGCGTCAGGTCGTAATTCTCGGTGCAGAAGAACCGGACTTGGGTCTGTGACACGCTATCGGTCATCTGCTGGCCGTTCATCGCCTCCCGGATCTGCGCAACGCGAACCGGATACAGGCGCGTGCCTCGCGGCGTGTCCGACTGGAGGCCAAACGTCAGCGTCATATGCCCGGCGTCAATGTCCAGTCCGGCGATGATGTTCGTCTCGTAGTCCCACGTCGTGCCACGGTTGAACATGACCACGTCACCCACGTTGAAGTCTTTCACCCGGAACTGGCCGAAGATGTCCACCGACCCGGCAGGCGCATCGTTTTCCGTGGCCGTCATGTCATGCCACAAAGGCAGGAGTAACGGCGATTGGCCGACGCCCGCGATGGTCGTGTCGAGCAGCGTACGCTTTTCCTCCCAACGCAGGAACGTCGCTTCGAATGAACGGCGAGGGTGCAGGCGGATCGGGCGACGCTGTTCTGCGCCGGACTCGGAGATCATGACGTCGGTTTGCCACTCGATGCGCTCGGTGACGCCGTCTTTCCAGTTCGGCAGCGGCAGGAACACCGGGTACGTCAGGCGGACGTCATCGGAGTACGGCGGCTTTGGCCCCAATGCTTTGTCCGGGATCGGCACGATGTCAGCGATAAAGTCGTTGGCCCGGCTAACCTCGACGGTCTGGCCGTCAAGGATTAACTGGTAGGCCATGTATGCCGGGGTATCGGCCGGGACGTTTGAGTAGATGCAGTCGAACCGATACACGCCGTCGGCCGAGATCGTAAACTCCCCGCTGTTCGGGTTGGTGCCGATGGCCGCAGTCGCGACGACGGCATGATCGATAGACAGGGTGCCGGAGTCATCGACATACATGACCGCCGTGTAAGTCCCGGCCTTCAACTTCACCCACTTCGCCATGTAGTACGTCTGGTTGGCCGCCGCCTGCCCGAAGACGTCCTGAACGTAAAGCTGGTACGCCCCGTTAAGGGCGTCGTAGATTGCTTGGTTAAACTGTTCGCGCGCGGGGCGCAGTCCGCTCAAAGCCATTGTTATTATCCCACTAAGTTTTTCAACGTCGGTACGTTGCGTTGAAGAATCTGCATCACCGCCTTTTCTCCTTCCGGCGTGTTCATGGCTTCCGGCACTTTCGACCTGTCATCCACCAGCACGAAGCGAAGCCCTTGTGGCGACTGCGCCGTCTGGCCGCCCCCGCGTGATTGGTTAAGCACGTTGTTCGGGTCGTCCTTCGACAGCACCTGTTCGCCTTTTTGCAGAATGGTCGGAACCTCGTCAGAACGCAAGCCCGGCAGACCGCCGTCATGGAAGCGCGGAGCATTCGCGAACATGGCCGGGCTGATCCCGCCCTTCATCTGCGTGCCGCCCGTTGTCTTACTGCCGACGGTGCCGCCGTTATGTTTCGCCACGGTACCGCCAAGTGAAACGGCCGCTGCGCCGATACCACCGCCCATCCCGGCCAATGCGTTAAGCGCCATCTGCTGCAAGATTGCCATCGCGATCTTCTGCAAGAAGTCCGCGAAGAACTTCGCCATAGTGACGCCGAGGTTTGAGAACGCATCGCCAATGCTTTGTGACCCGGCCACCACCAACGCCATTTCATCAACGATGGATGACAGCGCCGTGCTCATTCCGTCCAGCACGCCCTGAACGACAGTCGTGTCCATCGTCGTGAAGGTGCCTGTGACGTCCACCAGCCCGGCTTTGACGGATGCAATCTGCGCCATGATGCGGCTGAATTCTTCCGGCGACATCGTGTCTTTAATCTTCTGCGCGAAGGCGTCAAGCTGCTCGGCCGACGACGCGATGCCCGTATTCATGTTCTGATACAAGGCTACCGTCTGCGCGACGGCTTCGTTTTCAGAGATAACCCCGGCCTGCCGTTTGGCATTGATTTCGTCCAGCAGGTTTTTCTTCGTCTCCTGCTGCGAGTTTAACTGATCCTCAATGCGTTTCAGTTCTTCGAGTTTGGCCTGCGTGGTCGCGTATTCCAGATTGCGTTTGCGCAGGTCTTCGAACTGCCCGGCCAGATTCTGCCCGCCAGTCCCGAGTTTCTTCGACTTGGCGATCAGCTGATCGTACTGCGTATTGACGGCGGCCAGTTTAGCGGCCAGACGGTCGTCAAACGTGGCATTCGGGTCAATCTTAACTTCCTTCACGCCGACGGCGGCATTCAACTCGTTGTACTTGTTGATCAGCGCCTGTAATGCGTTTTCCTGTTTCTTGATACCACCCGTCGTACGTTGCTGCGAGTTGAAGAGGGTCGTTTCTGCCTTCTTGCGCGCGGCCACAACGGCGTCGAGACGTTTGGTAAGGGCATCACCCTCCGAGCCGCCGATCGACTTAGCGCGGGCGTACTGCGGCGCGAATTCCTCGTCGATAATGGCAAGGCGTCCGGACAGGCTTTTCCGCTGTTCCGCTTTACGCGACGCAACGTCCGCCTTCTTGGCCGCCTCTTCCATCTTGCCTAACTCTTTCGTCAGGCCCGCGATCTCGCGGCTGCGCTTCGTGACGCCTGTTCCCGGGTCTTGGGTGAACTGGAAGCCTTCGCCCTTCGTGATAGCGGCCATGTCGGCGGCCAGTTGGTTGACCTGCCCGCGAATCTTGTCAGTCGCATCGGCGTTCTTCGCGACCATTTCGTCGTTCAGTTTCACCCACTGTTTATTGACGTTGTCCCAAATGCGGCCAGTCGATTCGAGGAAGCCACGCTGCTCTTTCGTCAGGTCGTCGCCAATGGACATGGCCCACTCGGACAGCCCTTGACCAACGCCCGGGATCAGTTTCAGGACATCCGCGATCCACTTAATAATCGCCTGCGTGGTGTCGGCGAACATCGTGGTAATAGGGCGCAGCACCGATACCGCCAGATCGTACAGCAGCGCCGGGATGGACTCGACGACGGCTGCCAGTTGATTCCCGAGGTTCTTGAAGTCCCGGATGACCGCGTTGACCGCCTCGCGGAAGGTCTGCGACTGGTCGTACATGATGGCACCGATGTCGTACGCCAGCAGCGCCCACCCGACAATCGGGATTAACCGGGTCAGCCCTTTCAACGCGATGCCGAGAAGCCCTACGGCCCCTTGTGCCGCAATCATTCTGGCCGCGACACCTTCCAGCATCGTGATAATGCCATCGCCGATTTTACCGAGCGTGCTGAACAGCGGCAGCAGGTTTTTAAGGCCCGAAATCATGCCGCCGATGAACTGCACCACTTTCAGCCCGGCCAGAACGCTTAACGCGGTGATCAGCGTGTCCACGTTCTCGATGCACCACGTCACAGCGTCGGCCAACGTGCCGAACGCCTCGCCGAGTTTAACGGCGGCCGCCCGACCATCCTCGCTGTTCAGGAAGTCGGTGATCTTGTTAAGCATCTGCACGTACGCTTCGATAAAGCCTGCGTCGGCCAATGCCAGTTGAAATGCGTTCATGGCGTTGCGGGCGCGCGCTTCCATCGCATCGACACCTTTCTGCGCCGTGGCGAGTTGAGCGTCAATCGCTTTGGCCTGCTCGCGGGCGAAGTTGATAACCGCCTCGCCAGTGACTTCCCCGTTTTCCATCGCCTTCATCAGTTGAGCGGTGGTCATGTCCATGCCTTTAGCGAACAGCGCGAAAGCCGCCGGGAGACGTTCACCCAATTGGCCGCGCAATTCTTCCGCATACACCTGACCCTTCGACAGCATCTGTTCCAGTGCACGGAATACGCCTTCCATGTCATCTTGTGACAGGTGGAAGACGCGGCCCGCTTTCGCTACGCTTTCGAAGATGAACTTTGAGTCCTGCAATGACAGGCCGACCGCCTTCGCGGATACGGCGAATTTCGTGTACGACTGTGACAGGGTGGTGATGTCGATCCCGAGCGTATTCGCCAGACCGACCATGTATTCCCACTCTTTGTTGATGGCCGCTTGGCTGTTACCCACCACGTTCGCAATTTTGACCATCGCCTGCTGACGGTTCTTGTACGCGTCGATCGCGCCTCCCGCCAGATTGATAGCCCCCTGAAAACCGATGTAAGTGGTCGTCAGCGCCAGCACTTCACCGCGAATACGTTGCAGGAAGGACAGCGTGGTACGGCCCTCGTCTCGGAACAGTGACCACGCCTTCGAGCCGTCGCGCGCCGCTTGGCTGTTCCGGTTCGTCGCGGTGGACAGCGTGTTAAGCGCTGCGGCCGATTGTTGGCTGGTGGAGATCAGCCGGGCTTCCGCATCGGACAGGTTACGCGTGTCCACCTGCGCCGCTCGTAACGCGGCTTGGGTAGACCGGGCGGCCGTGGCCGTGTTTCGCATGGCCGTCGCGGCTGCGGAAAGCCGTTGTTGGGCGGCCTGCATCTGAATACCTAAAGCGCCCGTATCAGTTGTCGCGGTGCGCATCTGCTGTGCTAACTTGATGACGTCTTGTCGCGCTTGTTGGTATTCAGTGCGGGCGTTCCGAAGGGTTGACACCTGCTGGCGGTACAGGTCGATTTGCTGCGCCAGCGCCGAGACGGTTTTATTCGCCTCGTTGAGCATTCGGACTTTCTGAGCGACGTTTTCCACTTCCTTACTGTTACGGGCCAGTTCGGTAGTAACGCCGTGTACCTGATTCTCAAGGCCGGACAGCGTGCGGCGCGCCGCTTCTGCCGGGCTGACGATAGTCTGGATCTGCGTGCCAAGCGGCCCGAGTTGCCCGGTTGCCTGCTGCACCACGCGGCCGAGGGTTTGGTACCCGCGCGCCGTCGCCATAGCCTGATCAGCCTGCTGCTGCAATCCACGAATGACCTTCGCTTGTGCGGCCGCAGCGGCAGACGTTGAAATGATTTCGTCCTGACGTTCGAGAACACGGTTGACCTGCGCGACGCTGGTGACGATACCCGCTTGGGCGGCACCGACTTTCGACGTCTCGATCCCGTATCGTTCGAGGTCGCGGGTAGCCCGGTTGACACGTTCGGCCTGATTCGCTTCCGCGCGGGTTGCGGCTTCAACCTGACGTGTTACCCGGGCCAGCGCCCGTTCCTGTTTCTGCGTAACCTTCTCGGTGGAATCGTAGGTCTTCTGGAGATCGGCCTGTTTCTGGCGGAGTCCTTCGGTCTTGGCCGTCGCCTCCGTCATGGCCTGATTCTGCCGTTTGAACACCTCGATCAGCGAGTTGAGTTTAAGCAGTTGGTTCCCGGCACTTTCCAGCTTTTTGTATGCGGCTTCCAGATCACGCGTCGAGACTTCACCGCGCTCGGCTGCTTTACGCTGTTCGTCCTGCGCCTTCGCCATCTGCTCGATGGCACTGGTCACAGCCTTTAGGGGCTTCTGGCTGTAGTCCCTCGCCCGGATTCGTAGCTCGACGTCTTTACTGTTAGCCATCAGATAATTCCTTGATTAGTTTTTTATACTCTTTCCCGCCTTTCTTGCCGTTGAGTACAGCGCCGATACAGGACTGCATCAGTAAACTTTGGGTGACATAACCCGCGTTTACCCGGCGCTTCGCGATTTTCGTTTCTGACCACAAATATCCTAACGGGTAATGCCGGGCGGCCGGGTGTCCCTCGGACATGAGGAAGGACACCGTGGCACGAAGGTTATTGTGGAAGTCGAGAACTATTTCGCGCTTTGACCGGGTTTCGACCCCGCCTCTTCGCCCTTCATCTTGCCGATCTGCTCCATTACCTGAGCGAACATCTTTTTTACTTCTTCAACGTCCGAGAACGTCAGACCAGCAATCTTTTTCAAGGCGTCGAACTGCACCAGAAGCGGCAGCGTCTGTACCTTTTCCAGTTCGGCTTCTTCGTCAGCGGCCAGCGCGATGACATGTGCCACCAGCCCCGGCGCGTCCGATACCAGCGACACGGCGAAGCGCCCCGTAGCGATGGCCGTCAGGTCTTCCCCGGCAGTCTTCTGGTACAGGTCGAACAGGCCATCAAGGTCGTGATAGTGGACGCGGATGATTTTGGAAATGTCGTGGAAGGAAAGCCCACGGACGTTAAACGAGCCAGCCTTTTTACCGTGTCTGGCCGGGATGGTGATTTCTTCGATTTCTGGTGCGTAATCTGCTAATGACATTTGACGGATCTCCTTTGCGCTAATCCGTCGTTAATGTAGCACATACTTGCAGATAAAAGAAAAGCGCCCGAAGGCGCTTTATCAGTTTGGCATGTATTACGAGAAGGTAATGGTACCCGTCGTGGCCGCTTTGCCATTCGCCAGCGTGGCGGTGACAGTCGCGGTACCAGCGGCGGCACGGTTGACGGTGGTGGTCGCCGTCCCGGTAGACCCGGTCGTCGCGCTGTTAGGCGTAACGGTCGCACCGGAAACGGTGGTAAACGTCACTGCATCGCCCTGAACTGCTGTGCCAGTGCCGTCACGGACAGTCACCGTACAAACGACACCTGCGCCACCGGATGCGGCCGAGGTCGATGCAGGCGAAATCTCGATGGTGCGTTGCGTGGTCGGGTCAACCGCTGCGGCCGCTTCGACGATGTCGATGTAGACGCGCTGCGTGATGTTGTTAAGCTGCATGGCCTTGAAGGTGAAGGACATGACCTGCCAGTCGTCGCCTTTCAGTGCATAATCGCCGTCCGGCGCGATGGACACTTTCGGGAAGTAGTAGTTCTTGTTCAGACCCACCGGGTTATCGGAGATCATGCGCAGCGCGCCATACACCATGTTGGACTTGCCGATGACCAGCGTACGTTTCTGCGCATCAACGTCGTACTGAACCGCGATCTGCACGTTGCCCGCGAGGTCGGCTGAATCCGGCTCGATGTAGATACGGCCCGCTTCCAGATCAATTTCGTAGTTACCCGCCGGGTTAACGACAGTGGCACCCACGATAGAAGTGATGTCGCCTGTACCAACGGAAATCGCGATGGACGCGTCAGCCTTGACCATCTGGAAGTTAGTCACGCTGCGAACACCCGTCGGGTTATCGTCAGTGGTGCCGAGTTGATAGTAACGGCCGCGCATGATCGGGTTGAACACTTCTTTCGCGTCGGTCTGCTGCGTCTGAGTGGTGTTCGATACTTCACCGAGGAACCACAGCGCGAGGTTATCCGCGTTGATGTTGTCACAGGTAAAGGTACCGCCCTGAGACGCTTCCAGCAGGACGGACGCATCCATCACGCGCATACCGTGATCGGAAGAGTAGTGATCCAGCGTTTCGGAATCGGTGTTGATGGTGAATTCCGGCGTGTTACCGAAATACATTTCACCCGTCTTACGGTTAGTGCCGTCTTGGAATCGGTCAAAGTAGACCGTTCCGCGACCTACCACGTAGTTGTTTTGGTAGTTATCGTTCATTCTGTTTCTCCTGTTAAGGATTCCTAATGTCCACTTTGAGTCCTACCCTAACAGGTAGGAAGAAAAACGCTGTATCGGACAAGCCGTCTTCGGGTGGCCTGACAACGGGCTGCGCGAGTGTGAGTTTAGCAATCTTCCCACCCAAGCGGTAGAGGGCCGGATACATCGGTTGTCCGTTCTCGTCCTTCGCCACCAACATCGCCAGTCGCTTTTCCACCTCGGCCAGCAGTTCGTACGCCGGGTCGGTCGGGTTTCTCGGGTCATCTTTGACCCACCCCTGCACCAGCAGCACCCAATCGTCCATTCGTACGGTCTGTTCCTCGTTGGCAAAGGCTCCGTAGTCCGTGGCCTTCGCTTCGAGGATCGACACGATTGGCAGTTTGGACGTGAAGTCCGCGCCGAATCGGTCGCGCCCGCGATACACTTTACCTTTCAGGTCGTAGGCGTATCCGTTCTCAATGGTGATCTGTTCAAGGTGCGCTGTCAATGCTTTAAGAATGTCAAGCCTTTGACTCATTTAGACAGCCTCGCAAAGTTACGATGGAATTCAGCGGCCACCATGTCGCCAATCTTCGGCGCGACGGTGCCGGACACTTCCGCAAAGACCTGATCCACGGACGGCCCGTACAGCAATGCCACCCGGCCCGGTACGAGCCATGATTTGTGCTGCGAGCGTTTATTGGACAGGGATTCCCCGGCAGAAAGTCGCACGGCCAGACCGACGTTATACTGGTCTTCGGTGAGGCTCGCGCCTTTGTTCAGCCGCACAAGAAACGCATTTTTCAGGTACGTCGTCTTGCCCTTCTTCACCCGCACCTGTACACCGCCGGGCCGTTTGCTATTCGTCACCATTGCGCCGCCTGTAACGAAACGGGCGAGGCTGGTGGCGCGCTTACGGCCGACAATGACAGCTTCGAGGTTGGATGTGGTGGCGCGCTTAGTCAGCTTGAGGCGGTCTGCGTTGAGATACCCGGTTGGGAAGGCAATCTCGTCGGTCATCGACTTCTTGATAAGGGTCATGCCCTTGCCAGCAGCCACGCTATTAATCGCCATGCGGATCGAGTTGTTAGCGATTTCCGGTACCTGTTCCAGATACTCTTTCAACTCGTCTGAGCCGATCGCTAACACGTTAACAGGCATCAGTCAGCCCTCGCCACCTGCCAGACGATTTCCACTGGCCCGACGATAGGTTCCTGCGTTTTGAGTACCAGACGGGCGTTCTCGTAGCCCTCGGCCGTCATGATGATGCTATCGCCTTCGGACAGCATGATCCCTTTTGCATTTAACTCGTCACGCATAAAAATGATGCGCTCGATGCCCTCGATAACGTTAGCGTATCCACCGTTTTCCAAGTCACCCATGACGGCGATCTTGTTGTGCCAGCGGACGCTAATGTCGTCTACGATGACATCCTGCGCATAATTCTCATAGCGAGCAGCGACAGACAGGGACGCATGTACGTCCCTGCGAGCCTTCGCTTTAATTGCGGCGAAGTTAGAAGCCATAATTAGACTTCATCTTCCGCGCCAGACTTTTTATCGTCTTTGGCGGTTTTGTCTTTCTTGTCAGCCTTCTCGTCTTTTTTGGACGCGTCAGCTTTCGCCTGCTGCGCTGCGGCTTCCTGTGCAGCCTGATTTTCAACGTCAACTTCCATCACCGGGCGGCCGATGGCATCCGGGTTGATTTTGTTGATGCTGTCCAGTTCGGCTTGTTTGAAATCGAAGATCTCGCCGATGGACGGTTTGATACGCGCGCCGTCGCGGTAAACGATGACGGTCTGGAGAACTTTACGTTTTGGCATGGCTCTTTCCTCAAAGCGACCCGCCCGGTACAGGCGGATCGTAGGTTTGAATTACGGGTTATTAGGACATCACGGTCAGCAGGAACGACGCGTTCGGGTCTGCCGGAACCATCAGTGGTGCGCCCTGAGACATCAGGTATTCCACGCTCGGGTCTTCCTGATCCCACATTTTCGGGAAGTAATCAAGAGCCTGATAGCCCGCACCTTTGTCCAGAATCGCGCCGAAGCAACGTACGCCCTCGATCGCCGAGGAAATACCCATTACCGCCTTCTGCTTCATCAGGAACTGTTCTTGGTCGTTCTGGTCGCGGTATTTCTGAGTGTTAACCCAAATACGCATACGGCCAGCACCGTTAGCCCCGACCAGTTCGCCCATGTACTGAACACCTTCCACGTCATCCCACAGGCGGGTAACGTTGGTTTCAGAACCACGGATGGTCGAGTCCATCAGGCCATCTTTGCCCCACAGTTCTTTACCGCCTACCTTGACGAACTGATCCCAAGCGTCGCCGCCGAAGACGTAGTCGCGGATCACGGTGCCGGACATGGACTTATCGGATACCAGACGTTGACCGTCACGCAGGTCAGCAATCATGTCCATCAGGGTGACGCCAGTCGCAGTCCAGTCGGTAGTCATGGTCAGCGCTGCATCACGGCCGAAGTCTACACGCACCAGCGGGTAGTCCTGACCCTGAACGTCAACGTAACCGTACTGCGCAGCCTGAGCCGCCATCCATTCCCACGTATTTTCGTGCATGGCGCGGTGTTTCATCAGCAGATACGCGATGACACGGTCACGACGCTGCGCGATAGACAGGGTGCCAGTACCCAACGCTTCACCCGGTTGACGCGGGATGATCATGTTAGGGTCGATGACATGTTTCGGCTTCACGTAGGCAGGTTTGAAAGTCTTCGTGTTGTAGCCGCTTTCTTTGATCACGCGGCCCTGTACGTTAGGTGCAACGAACGGAGCGACGCGGGTTACGTCCTGAATAACTTTATCGAAGGCAATCATGTCTTCCTGAAAGTTAATCTGGCGCGGGAACCATTGCAGGAAGAACGCAGGCAGCGTTTTCAGCTTGCGCTGTACTTCGAGCAGTTGGTAAGTAGTGTAAAGTCCAGCCATTTGCGCTGCTCCTTAGTACAGATTGCCGATGTGGATGTTAGTACGGTCAAAGACCGCCTGACGTTTAACGAGCGTGTCAACGGTAGACGGCCAACCGAGGGCCGCGTGGTTGAACACACCACCGATGTAGTACGGCACGTTCTGGCCGGACTTCGCTGGCTGCGCTGCGATGCCGATTGCAGTGGCTTCCGGAGCGTCAGCGGTAGTCGGGTCGTACGGTACCATTGCGCCAGCGGCGTTCTTCGCGATCACCTGATAGATCGCAATGTCAGCGCCAGCCGGGCCGCCTTCGGTAACGATGTCAGCTTCACCCGCGAAAATTTGGGTTGGCTCCCAAGAGCCGAGGTCGCCATTGCCAGCCAGATAGTTAGGCAGGCTGGTCGCGGCCATCATAGTCAAAAGATTCATCCGAAGATCCCCTATTACTTAGCCATGTTAGAGCCAGCTACAGCGGACATTGCCGCCATCAGGCCAGCCGTTTCTTTCGCGCCTTCCTGCTCGTTGCCAGCGTCGGCACCAGCGTTAGGATGGTCAGCATTCGCCATCACGGTATCGAATGGGCTGTCACCCTTCGCTTCGGTACCCGGTTTACCCGGCGCAGCAGCGTCAGGGGCCACGGTGGTGACTGCGGCTTTCGGTTCTTCGGCGGAATTGGTCAGCATCGCAGTAGCGTCTTCAACGGACATATTCGTGTTGAAGGCGATATGGTTTGCCAGTTTAGTGCGGTTAGCCGCTGCATCGCAGCCCATGATCCCGGCAATGCGGGTTCGTTCGTTGGTCGCCGCCTCTGCGCGGGCTGCGTCCATTTCTTCTTGCGTAAAGCTCATTGCGTTCGCTCCTGAGTGATCCGGGCTGTTATCGGACGGCCCGTTGAGGAATTCGGTAACAGCCTTCGAAGGCGTTGATACCGCGTCAATTAGACCGATTGACATCGCTTCACCAGCGTTATAGCACATCGCTTCGGTGTCGCGCACCACTTTCGGATCTAAATCCCTGTTTTGAGCGACAAGATTGACGAAGTCGGTACGCATTGAATCTACGCTCGCTTGCCAGTCTGCTCGTACTTCATCGCTCATTGGTTCGTACGGGTTGCCGTCGGCTTTGTGCTCCCCGGACTTGATGATATTCACGGTGATACCGATGTCCGCCAGCATCTTCGACATGTCGATGTGGAGGGCGATAACCCCGATGCTTCCGGCACCGCCGGACGGCGTTACAACGATTTTATCCGCTGCGCTCGCCAACGCATATGCCGCAGAATAGCAGTTTGAATCGACAACCGCCAGCGAAGGTTTCTCGCCGCGTGTATCAAACATTTCCTGAGACAACTCGAAACAGCCTGCTGCTTCCCCGCCGTTCGAGTTGACGTCGTAGATAATCGCCTCTACATCCGGGTCGGCCAGCGCTGCATTACGCTGACTGCGGATAAAATTGTAGCCCGTCACGTAGCCGTAGTAATACCCGCCATAGCGGTTGATCAGGGTGCCGTGAATCGGGATGATAGCGAGGCCGTTGGAGAAGGCGAAAGGTTTGTCCGCCGATGGTCGGCCAACGCCATACGCTGCACACAGGTTTTCGCGCATCTGCTGTTCAGCACGTTCCTGAAAGTCTTCATCATCACAGGACATCATTTGCTGCATGTTGGTCAGCAGCGTCGGGTCATTCTCGCGAATGGCGATCGGCTGGCCGTTCATACGACTGAGCGCCATTGAGACGCTCGCTCTTACGTGGTTGCTCATTCCTTCGTTTCCTCTTCGTTGTTGTCCGAGCCAGTGCTGCCAGTTGAACCGCTTGCCTCCGCCCCTTCCACCATCTTGCCGGAGAAATCAAGGCCCAAATCTTTGATGATGCCTTCTTCGCGGGCGCGCTGTTTGAATACTTCGCGGAAGTCGCCACCGAGGCGGGCGATTTCTGCTTCGTACGTTGACAGGCCGTTCTTGATGCGAAGGATAGCGGCTTCGGTTTCTTTCTTCTCGTCGATCTGGCCGCGACTCGCGCCGATCCATTCTGCGTTACAAAGCGCATCGCGTTTCATCGGGTCGTAGAAGTCGCGCCAAGTGAAGCCCGGCGGCAGTGGAACATTACCAGCGTTAACCTCTTCTTCCAACCACAACGTATAAATCATCGACGCGAAACGGTCGGCTACCAGCTTTTTACGGCTTTCCATGTACTTCCACGTTTCAGCCATCGAAGCGCGGGCAGAAGAGTAGTTCGTTTTCGTATAGTCGCGGCTGAACTGCTCGTACGAAAGGCCGAGTGATGCGGCGATGTTCCTGAGCAACGATTCTTCATAATCGGTTCCGACTCCGCCCGGCGTTCCTGCGGGCTGCATTTTCAGTTTCGTACCGGGGAACAGGTGCGGAATTTTCGCCCCGTCGATTGCGATGTTTTTCGATCCGGCGATGTACTCGGCCAGACTCCCCATGTAGGTTTTCAGGATGTCGCCGAAAGGCGTCTGTCCCATACCCATCTGATTGAAGACCACGTCCGACGGCAATTCGGATTCGATGGCAGCAGCGTAGGTCGCGTTGACGATAGCGTTTTGCAGCGTGACTTCCTGAAAGTTTCGGGTCATCTTCATCTGCTTCAACGCCGCGACCATTTCACTGATACCGCGAGTCTGGCCCGGCAGCAGCGCTTCAATGATGTGGATCATCCGACGTCGGCCCCAATCGAAGCGTGCGGGCTGATATTCCCATCGCCATTGTTCGAGGTCAGTCGGGTCGCCCGGGAACGCCTTACGCAGCCAGTAGCCGATCGGCGCACCCATTTCATCCAGTTTGACGCCGGAGCGCAGATACTTGTCGTCCATGATGTTGTCCGGGTTGGACAAACGGTATGGCGAAATCATCTGGATCGCTGTGCCAAACGGACGGCGCTGCATACGGGTTCCCTTCGGCTTCATCCACTCGCACGACGCCAGAACTTCCCCGGTCATGATGAAGCCGCCAACGGCCAGACGGACAAGCCCGGTCAGCGTGTTCATCCGACGGGCATCGAACCAGTTTTCAGGAGACTCGGCCACCATGTTGAAGCGAGCCTCGACTACCTCCTGAAATTCATCCGCCCAACCTTCCGGCGCGCCGAGAACCAGCGAATTCGGTTTCGAGTTGAGTTTGTACTGCGAGCCGACCACGCTGTCACGGTGGATCGCCACCGCGCCGAACGCGTAGCCGTCGTTCTGTACGATGTCCTGCGCACGCGAAAGCGCCAGCGTACCGTCTTGGGCGATCTGCTGGTCTGGTGAAATGACGGCAGGCGTCCAGCGGAACATTTCACGCGTGTTCCGTTCAGCCCCCTCTAAGCCGCCACCGAGTGCCGAAGGATTCTGCGGCGTGGCGTCCAACGTAGCGACGTCGGCGGTCTTTGCCGCTTTCTTCGCCCGTTGTGTAGTGCTTCTCTTTTTCTCGGTCATGGGAATAAGAATCCTGCTGGTGAACTTGGTAGGCCCATGAAGGCCGCGCAAGGGTTGTCCGAATTAATCGCGTTTTGCAGTCGAACGATGTAGGCCCATAGGCTTTGTCGGTTCGCTGCGGTATATTCCACGCGTTCACTGTTCTGATCCACCACGACGCGTACCGAGCCGCCGAGGTTTAATTGGTGGTACGCATCCATCGCTTCTTTGAGCATGAGGCGATATTGCGCGCGGCATTCTTCTGGTGTCATGGTGGTTCTCCTATGCTAACGCCATTGCGAGTTTCTCGAAACTGTATTCGGTATCTTTCGGCGCATCAATAGGTTCATCGCTCGGCGGTAAAATAACCATGCTGTTATCGTCCCACTCTGCCGCCCACGATGGCGGATTCTCCCAATCTATCTGCTCGATCCCGAGCACCCGGCCGCTGACGCAGATACCCAATAAATAATACGCCAAGTCCCACGTTTCGTTTCGGGCGTGCGCCGGGTTGTGCCAGCCTTTCTCGTCACGCGTCTCCGTACACAGTTCGGCGAACACCGCGTCGCCCATCCAGTCAGGAATGTGGTACATGCCTTTGCCCGGCTCCACGACATCCAGTCGGCCGTTCAGGCTGTCTTTCATCACGTTCGAGTTAATCATCAGCACCGGAACGTCGCCGCGTGCAATGGCCTTCTTGTCTTTCTGGTTGGAGTCCGGGAGCGCCACGCGGGTACGCGGGTTGTTCGCTTTCGGGTCGCCCTTCACCAGACAGAAGCGCCCGGTTTTCCCTTCCTTCCGCAGTTTCCGGAAGAATTCGTACGCGTTGCCCGTTACCCCGGCTTCACCGCCGGAGTCGCACGCGGTCATCTTGATCGGAAGCGAACGGCCAGAATTATCGGACAGCGGGTACGTCTTGTTCATCACTTCGGTTTCAATGAGATCCCAATCTTCGAGGTATGCGCCCGGGTGCAGGATTTTCGGGTCGCCATCGTCATCGAGGCGGCGCGATTTCGTGATATTGAAGCGGTCGATCAGGTAGGTGTCGAACGGGTAGCCGGGGGCCACGCCATGCACCGACACTTCAAAACTATGCTTCTGCACGTCCACCGTGGCCGCCAAGAAACGAACGTCCTTCGGCACCGTCTGTTCCGGCCACTTCTCGGCGCGGGCTTTCAGCGCTTCCGGAACGCGTACCGTCTCGATAGCCTTCGGCACGTACGGTTCGCCCATATCGTTGTTCCAGAATTTCTTCAAGGACTCTTCGGACATCGTACGCTCGTAGTCATCCATCGCATCGAGGTAGTTCAGAACCAGTTTCTGCCATGTGATGAACGCGGCCGCCGTTCCGCGAAGCCAGAAGGACGCGAATGACGAGCGCATCGGCACCCCGGCCAGTTGGCCCAATTCATTGACATGACATCCTTCCGGCACCCACATCCCCCACAGGTTCATTTCGTATTTGTCTACCGGATCGATTTCGCACCCACAATGCGGACAGACCATGCGCACCGTCTCGGACTTTTCGAGGTTGGTAAGCGGATTGCCGTCGGCGTCTTTCGTGCTCCACTTCAAAAGCTGGAAGGTACCTTCAAAATACTGGTCGCAGTGCGGACACGGCCATTTCCAGCGTCGGCGGTCGCCACGGTTGTATAACCCGACAATCCCGTCGCATGGCGGGGCTTCGTGTGGCGTACGCTTAATCCAGTTCGGGTCTTTAATCGGACGTGATGGCGAGGACTCGGCCGCACACATGGCAAACGACCCGAAGGTCGTCGTACGTTTTGATGCGAGGTCGAAGGCGTTACCGTCGCCGCCGATGTCGTCGTCGATACGGTCGTAGTCCGTGATGATGATGCGGCCAACCGGGCGGCCCGCCAGCTCCGTGACAGACGGATAGCTCAACGTCAGGATGATCCCGGTAACGTAGTGTTTGTCGAATTTGTTGTCGGCGTCTCGGTTCTTCATCAGCATTTCGCCCACTTTCGGGCTATGGCGGTGAAGACGGTCTACACGTCGCATTGAGAAGTCACGCGCTGCCGTTGACGTCGGACAGTAGATCATCAGATCCATCGGGTCAACTTTCACCGAATAGACAATGCTATTCAGGATCAGCGCATCCGTTTTACCGGACTGTGCCGGGCCGACAAACGCCATCTTGTCGTACGCCCGGCTGTTCATCATGTTCATCGGCTCAACCATGTACGGCGTGGTCGAGTTTAGCCAATCCCCGACGTATGCGCCGGGTTGGTTGACGTAGCGATACTTGGCGGCCGCGTCGGCCACCGTCATGCGCATTGGCGGCCGTAACTGCTCGGCCACCGAACTGATAATCTGCCCGATGCTCTTAAACTTCATCGTCATCCACCTCGTCGCCGTTGAACTTATCGATCAGAGCGCTCGACAGGTCGTTCAGCATGGCGTCAATGGATGATGTGATGACCTGACGTTGCGGCTCGCTGAGTCCGGCCTGACGCGCCAGCGTGTCGGGAATGAGCAACATCGACATGCGGAGCACCTTCACCGCCTCGCCGAAGTGCTCGATCACCTTCTCGGTTTCCCACAGGTTGCCCGCTTTGATGTCGAAGTCCTGCTTTGCGCGCTGCCCGGCCCAAAACTCTTTCGACAACTCCTTCGGCAGATCCTTAAAATTCATGCGGCGCAGGTACGTCTCAACGTCGTACAACGGCTTAACGAGGTACGGGGCCACTTCGTGTACCGCGTAGATCGGGTACCCGCCGCGCTCGCCGACTGGCGGGACGTCCATGATTTTCGGCGTGATGTCCCGGCGCTCCATGCGGAACAGCTTTGCCAGTTGCGTGATGTTGCAGCCCTGAAAAATCATCGCTTCGGTGTCGGCGTCCGGCGCATTAGAGCGGCGATTCCGGGTTGCCAGTGGCGCATTACTCTTCGTCATCCCATACCCCTTTATTTTTCGATTTCTTGCGGCGTTTGATGCGCCCTTTGATGCGTTCGAGCAGTTCGAAGAACGCGTCCTGCACGTCCTCTTTGTCGTTCAGCGCCTGAATCACGACGTCGTCCGCTGTCTCGGCCAGAAGCCCGTTCGGTGTTCGCAGCATGGCTTTGAACTGGTAGATCGTAACCGGGTACTTCTGGCCCTGACGGTGAAGTCGGCCGTTGAATTGCAGGAAGCGTTCGAGTGACCACGGATTGTCGATGTAGACAATCACATGGCCGCCATGCTGGAGGTTTAAACCGTGTCCCGCCGATTGAGGGTGCGCGGCCAGCAGGCGAATCTTTCCGGCGTTCCACTTCTTGATGCACTTGCCGTCATCGTCCATGACCACCAGATCTTTAAACCGCTCTTTCAGTCGTTCGAGGGTCGGCTTGAAGTGATAGGCGATCAGCACGTTTTTATCGGCCAGCGTGGTTTCCAGCAATTCTTCCAGTGCATCGAATTTCAGGTCGTGCAGCCTGTACGTGTCCTTCTGCTTGATGACCTTGTCGTCTTCCGTGATGCCGACGATTTTCGTGTCGTAGATGAAGCCCGAGCACATCTGCAATAACTTCGACTGCAAGGATGCCGCCTGCTCCGCCTCGATCACAATTGGGTCATCCAGATGTTCGTCGAAATCTTCCGGCATAATCTCGACAAGGCTTTCTTCCTCCATCATGCGGTACCGCTCCGCCGTCTCCCCGTCTAACTCGACCGGGACAGGAACGAAATTTGGTTCGTGCATGTCAAGGTAGTCTTCCGCTTTCATGACTAAACATATATCAGAAATCTTCCGAATAATCTCGTCTTCCGCGCCGGGGCGCAGTTTCCATTTGAAGTTGTATCGGTTCTGCGTGAAGTAGTTGTCCTGATAACCCCCGATGGTGGAGCCAAAGCGCTCGCCTTCGTCCAGCAGGTAGATTTGCGAGAAGATACCCATGTACCCCTCGGCCGCAGGCGTGGCCGTCAACTCGACAATGCGTTTGATATACTTGCGCACCCGGCGCAGCATTTTGAAGCGCTGCGAGGTGTGGGATTTGAACATGCTCGACTCGTCCAGCACCACGGCATCGAACGGCCATTTCGTTTTGAAATGCTCGCACAGCCACGCGATGTTATCGACGCTGACCGTGTAAAAATGGCAGTCCTTGTTCGCGGCCGCTGCGCGCTCTTTGGCGTTCCCGGCGATAATCGACATCTTGTAGAAACACAGATGCCCCCACTCGTCGAATTCCGTCGGCCACCCGGTACGGGCCACTCGCTTCGGTGCGACGACGAGGACTTTGTTGACTTCGCCGTCCGCGATTAGGTCGAGCATGGCCGTCCCGGTCATGACGGTTTTACCCAAGCCGAGGTCTACGAACATGCCGCAGTACGGATGGTCTTTGATGAACTGGACGCCCTCGTCCTGATAGTCGTGCATGTCGCTGCGGTTCAGTTTAACCGTCCGCAGGCAATACGCGAGCGCTCTACTCAAAGGCGATAATGTAGTTTTTAAAGTCTGCAAAATTGTCCACCCATGTCACGTTTGCCCCTGCCTTGCGCATTTCCTTATGGCGGTGATACTGCTGCGCCGTTGGTTCTTCGCCGGGGCGTTTGAATTCGATAAAAAGCACAATGCCGCCACGGATCAGCACACGATCCGGGACGGCTTTTTTACCGGGGGAGGTGAATTTTGACACCCACCACCCACGGCCCTGCGCGTATTCGCAGCAGCGCTTTTCGACCTTCGATTCTCTGATTATCGGCTCGGCCATGTTAATCCTTACGGTAGAAATAACCTTCCCACCCGGCAGCGCCAAGCGGTAGCCCTTCGGCCCACGGTAGTTCGGCCGCCATGCAGGAAATCAGGTCGTCCACGGTTAACGTGCTGTCTTCCGGCACTTCGGTTACGATTTCATCGTGGATGTGCATGACGATACGGAATCCCATGCGGTGCGCCTTTTTCAGACCTTCGGCGAGCACGTCGCGCGCCAGCGCCTGAACGATGTTTTCCACCAGCTTACCGCCGTGGCTGTAGATCTTGCCCCACTTGGTGCCGCTGCCTTCCACCTTGCCTTCGTACTGGAAGTTGGTCTTTGTGTACTTCTGGCCCTTCTTCGGCCCTTTCTGAACGGTCATCTGGCGCTCTACCAGACGCGGACGGAAGTAATACATCTTGCGGCCGGACGGCAGGCGGATGGTCAGGAAGGGTTTTGTGTACTCAATAATCAGACATCCCCACACGATCGCCTGACGGGTGCGGATAACCTTGAACACCGCGTTTTCGAGGTCGTACCACGCCTGAACAATTTCCGGGCAAAGGTCGCGGAACGCCTGTACTGACTCTTCGGCTTCTTTCTGCGTCATGTGTACGCCCATGTTTTCAGCGTAGCCCCACAGTCCGGTCTTCTTGCCATTCTCGTCCATGTGGCCGCCGCCGAGGCGATAGCCCGCGCCGAGGGTTGCAGGTTTGGCTTTCGGGCGGTGCGGCTTCGTTTCTTCGTACGGCAGGTGCAGCCAGTGAGCCGCGAATGAACGGTAAAGGTCGTGCTTGGCCGCCAGCGTGTCCATGAACCATTTGCAGTTTGTCAGCCATCCGATCACCACGGATTCGATGGATGACAGGTCGGCCACGATAAACTTGTGGCCCGGCGTCGGGATGAAGGCGGAGCGGATGCAGCCCACCAGCGCGTCCATCGGCTCGCCCACATACAGCGTCAACGCATCAAGGTCGCGCTGGTGGATCATCTTGTTAACGATGGTCAGGTCTGTCACGTCCTCGATCAGCTTTGGCGTCCTCGGCAGGTTTTGAGTCTGGATGCGGCGGCCAGCCCAACGGTTCGTACGACTCGCCCCGGCGAATTGCAGCGAGAAGCGGAATCGGCCATCCTCGCCCGCCGCGTCAATCATGGTCTGATATTTGGACAGGGAGTTTTTCGCGCTATTCAGGCGCATCCGCAGCACGCGGATCGCATCCGGGTCAACGCCGTTTTCATCGGCTTCGCGAATGACCTTGTTGACGGTGTCGCTGCGGAGATCGCTGAACGGATAGCCGCGCTCTTTGAGCCACGGTGTTAACTGCGCCGGGGAATTAGGGTTGTTCAGGCCAGTGATGTCGGCCATTTCTTCGATAATCTGCGGTTTGCGCGCCTCTGCGAGCGCCAGCGCCGAGTACGCGAATTCGCGGTCAATCATCACGCCAGTGTCATTGATGAACTGATCCAGCGCGTACATGTCCCACTCGGCATCCAGTACCGGGTACCGCATCAGGCGCGCTTTAATCGCCAGTTCGGTTTCAACGTCGCGCACGTTATATTTGCAGAAGTGCCACCAGTCTTCCGGGTCAGTCGCTTCGTTTCGCCACTCGAACGGGTTTTTCTTCGTCACGCGCTGCGGCTTGCTGAACAGGTCGATCAGGCGCTTGCCTTCCGGGTCTTTCAGCTTTTCTTCGGGCAATCCGATCTGCGTACCGACGGCCAGAAGGTCGCCCGCAAAGCCGAGCATGTACGCCAGCGCCATCGTACAGCGCCACGATTTATACGGCGTCTTGATTCCTAGCACCCGGCGTGTCATCACGCGTTCGAACTGCGCGTTAAAGGCCCACTTCTCGACGTCCGGGTCTTCCAGCGCTTCACGCAGTTCGCCGGGCAACTTCTTCCCTCGGTGAAGGTCGATGTGCTGCACCGTTCCGCCGTTGATCGACCATGCGCCCATCAGAATTTTAGTCGATTCGTCGTTCGAATATCGGTCGAAGCCGTTCGTTTTAAGGTTTACCCGGCTTCGGGATTCATAGTCCAGATTAATGCAATCGGTCACGTTAACGCTCCTGTATTAAAAAAGCCCGCACGCGGCGGGCCTTGTATTACCGCCCGAGGGCGTACATTACACTTCGTCTTCCCAATCTTCGTCTTCATCCCACGCGTCGGACGTGTCCACACGACCTTCACCGAACGGCTCGTCGTCTTTGCGTTTCAGAACAGAAATCAGGTTGGCGTTAACGCGTTTGCCGAATTTGTTTTCCTGCGACCACGGACGGATGACAACCGACACCCAACAACCACCGTAGATCTCTTCCAGAATTTCGGAAGAGGTAGTCAACTCTTCGCGCTCGATGTTATACACATCCGGGCGTTTGCTTTCGCGTGCGGAGATAACCCACATCCCTTCGCATTCCGGCTTATCCGGAAAATCGGTATCACCGTCTTTGATGAACAGCATGGACGGGGCGACTTTCAGCGCGCCTGTCTTGTGGTTCTTCTTGGTGACTTCGATCTGCTCACGGATGATTTTCTCGATCTCGCCGTGACTGTCTTTCGGCATCAAAAGCGTCAGCGAGTATTTCGGCTCGCCGCCGTCTTCGCCGCCGTACGGCTTATCGAGGTGCGGGTAAGAAGCACGTACGTTAGAAATCTTGATGTGACCAGATTTATACAGCACGCCATTCTTGACTTTTTTCGCAGGGACTAATTTCTCGGCCATCTTAATATCCTCGGTTTACTGTTTTACGGGTTTACTTTCTACGGTTTTACGGGTTTACACTTCGTCATCATCTTCGTCGTCCCACGCCCCGGAATACTTGCCGTCCAGTGGCGGCCGCTTATCGGTAAGCGGTGCCAGCGTCGGTTTGCCTTCCGGCTTGTAGACGATCCCCGCGATGATGGCTGGCGCACCAGCCCGGGACACGCCCAATTCATCCCTAAGCACTTCTTCCATCTGCGCCGGGGTACGCAGTTTGCGCTCGATGTACTTGTCCTCGTCAATGTCGAGGAACCGGAACAGCGCGATCGCATCTTTCTCGTTGGCGAATTTGCGGTTTGTCCGCGACTCCACCAGCTTTTGACCCGGTACCTTCTCGCCGTTCATTGCGCGGCGTTCCAGTTCGAAGTCAAGGCGCGAGAACCAGTTTTCGACCACCTTGCGGTATGGCAGGATCTTCGCCATCTGCTCGGTTGTCAGGTTTCCGAACTGCGCCCGCCGGAACTTATATTCCTGCGCCAGCGCGTCACGCAATACTGACATTTCTTCCTCCCCGAATTCAGCTTCAAGGAATTCCACATCCCCGCCCACTGCGCATTCCATCATGTACGCTATCGCTGCGCAGTTATGTGCGGCGCGGCAAAAACGACACCCTTTCAGGGACGCGCGGCGCGGCGCGGTAAGGCTCCATGCCGCTGCAATTCGCTCCCGGGCATACTCCGCGAACTCTAACAATTCGTCAATCGTGATTTCCCACGTATCGAAATGGTCGAGCCTCGGCTGCGCGATCCGGATGACAATACGGTCAAACTCGTATTCATCCGCGAAAGCGCGGTACGCACCGTACGCGTATAGTAGCGCCTGCGGGTTCCCTTCCGCGAAAACCTGAACGCCAGTCCCGTATTTCAGGTCGGTCACGATCAAGGTTCGGTCGCGGATGATGATATTATCCGCCGTTCCGCCCTGTGCGACAAACTCGACCGGGTCTTCGTCAGGTTCATCCGGGTTCGCTCGCGGCATCAGGTCGGTAAACCAGACCCGAATTTCCGTGAACATTTCACCCTCTTCAAATCGGCACCAGTCAACGTACTCCTGAACAGCGTCGAGCATTGACCGCGTGATAGGGATGTCATGGCTGACATCGCCTTCCGTGATCGTCTCGACGGTGCCGATTAAATGGGTTGGCCGGACATCCGTTCGCAGCCATTGTTCGGCGATTCCGTGGGCCACCGTGCCTTCCGCAGCCTCGTAGATGGTTTCGTCATGCTCGAATAGCCCGGCTATCAGGCTCCCCGAACATGCGATCCAACGCGCTGACGCAGAAGGCGCGAAGATTGAGTGGCCGCCACCGCCGAATTCCCGCATGATGCGGACTAACAGTGACTTACTACTCATTCGGATACGCCTTTATCGCATTGAGGAATCGGTGTTTACCGACGCGCTCAATCGTCGCTACCAATGCCCTAGCGCCTGCCCCGCTGTAATTATTGCGGCCTGCGTTAAAGCGAGTCTTCGCCACGTCGTCCCACCAGATGTCGCAAACTCGCAGCCCGGATGATGCGTGGGTTACGAGCAGCGGCGCTTCGTGTTTCGACACAGGGGAAGTAACTCTGAACAGCACATCGCGATCACCTATCTGAAAACGAAACTCCGCCCACGTACGCGCGAGAACTGCGCCGCCGGAAGTAGATACGTTGGTGAAAGTAATGCTGGTCACAATTGCCTCTCCGTTGGTTGTGAAAAACGGCCCCCCGAAGGGAGCCGATGCGGGGCGAAAGATTAAACGTCGTCTTCTTCGCCGTTACCGCCTTCGTCTTTTTCAGCCAGTTTGGCTTCACACATTTCAACGATTTCGTCGAAGTGTTCTTCCTTCGCTTCCGCGACTTTCGCGAGGCCGAAGTGAGCGGTGATTTTCTTGGCTTCCGGCGCGCCGAACGCGTCTTTAACCGCAACGACAGCCGCGACTACTTCGTCTTTGGTGTGTTTCGGCTTGGCCGCTTTGGTTTCGGTGGTTTTGGTGGTCTTGCTGGTGCCGCCTTTTTTAGTGGTGGTGGTTTTTTCAGTAGTTTCGCCACCAGCGTCAGCGGATGTGTTCACCGCGCCGCCTTTCAGCGCTGCCAGAACGCCTTCCAGCAGGGTGTTAGTTTTTTGTTGTTCAGCCAGCAGTTGTTCGAAGATACCAGACATAATTTTCTACTCCGTTAAGTGTTTAAAAGGTCGTGTCGTGTTGACGGGATGAAGTATGGCCCAAATGCCGAATCGCTGTCAAACACTTTTTTCGAAATTTTTTGATTGGGTACCTCAAAGCCTTGTATTCCGGACGTAAGATGGTTGCGGTACCCGACTAAATGGCCAGCTTGACAGATTTACGGGCCGGATATACTATCCGCAAATCTATAACACGCACACATGCGAGGGCTTGGGCTATGCGATTTCCGAAATGGGCTTTAAACGACGACCGGATGAAGGTCAAATTTCTAATGACACAAGCGGCATTAGAGATCGATCCGAATGCCAGAATGGCGGACTTAGCGAAGGCCGCGAAAGTAAGCTACTCGACCCTTTTATGGGCGACGCAAAATAACGTATCGAGCGCCGTGGCCGAAAAAGTTTGCAGCGCGGTACCGCTTACCGGAATCCGCCCCCACTGGCTGACTAACCCTTCTTGGATCAAAACGGACAGCGAAACAGGGGAAATCCTTGAATGAATTACTGGCAAGAGTACGGCGAAACGCTTTGGGGGAATGGGTACACCGTTGTACCTATCTACGCCCCGGACGCCGATAAGAAGGGCGCGGGTAAACGCCCCATCGGTAAGGATTGGGAAAGAACAATTAACGATAAGGAGCAGATCCAGCGTTGGGCGGAACGCTACACGAAAAACGGCATCGGGATTCTGACCAAATACACCCCGGCGGTTGACATCGACGTTTACGATGAAGACGCCGTGGCGCATATGGCGGATTGGGTGCTGGAGAATGTTGGCCGCGCACCATGTCGTATCGGCCGGGAGCCAAAGAAACTCTTTCTGTTCCGGACGGAATCGCCATTCTCGAAAGTGAAGTCAGGAGTATGGGAAGACGACTTCGGCCAGCGCCATGCGGTTGAAATCCTCGCCGACGGACAGCAGTTCGTCGCCTACGGTATCCACCCGGACACCAACCGCGATTATTACTGGCTCGACGACGAGAATCCGCTGAACAACGCAGCCGATTTCGACCTCGAAGAGATCAGCCTCGATACCGCGCGTGAAATAGCGGCGGAGTTTGACCGTTACGCCAAAGAGCAGGGCTGGACGATGGTCAAACGCCCGATGAACGGGTACGAAGCGATCGGAACCGCTGACGAAGAAGATTGGGCGGCAACGGCGGGTATCCGGAAATGGGACGGAACGTACGAAGACCTGCGTGACCTCGTCATGAAGTACCCGAATCCGGAAGACTATGAGAACTACATCAAGGTTCTGGCCGCGCTGCAAATCTCCTGCCGGGATCAGGACGAAGCAAAATCCATCGCACGCGAATGGGCCATGCAGGCGCATAACTTCGACGACGGTGACTTCGAATATAAATGGGACAAAGGCTTCGCGCACAACGCATCCCGACTTGTAACGTTAGGCTCGATCATCACAGAAGTGCGTGAAATCGAGAAAGCCGAGCAGGAAGAGAAGGCCATCGAGTACCGCGAGGCGTTTGCCGAGTGTACTGACGAGAAAGACTGGAATGCGTGGGCCGAATCCTTCCGTAAAGAGCCGATTTTCGGCATGACCCGCAAGACAATCGTCCAAGTTGCGGCCGAAGCGTACCTGCGGATCAAGAATTATCGGATGACTGCGAACGATAAAAAGGAGCAATTAGGCTTCGATTATGGCTCAAAAGAAATGCCGATTTGGCTGAAAAAGTTCGTTTTTTCGGAAGAAAATGACTGTTTGATCGATAAAACGTCCGGATCTTACATTTCTAAGGGCGCTTTCGACTTCGCGTACGCAAATATGTGCAAATTCGAGGAAGAAACGATTAAACCTGTCACTTTTGCCTCGCTGGTCAGGCCGATCCCTATCGTTTGTGACGCCATGTACTACCCGGCGATGCACGGTGATATGGAAGAGACGTTGTGGAAGCCGAAGCCGGGTATCAACGGCCCGGAATTCTTTATCGACGAATCCGGTAAGACGTGGCTCAACTCTTTCGACCCGGATTCCATTCCGGAGCCTGCCGACGAGCTTTCGCCGTACGATAAAAAGGCCGTGGAGATCATCAAGGACTTCTTCGTCGTGCTTTTCCCGAATGACAAGGAACGCCGATACGTTATGGACTGGATGGCGTGGATTATCCAGCACCCGACGAAGCGCATCAACTACTCGCTTCTGATTCGCGGCGCGCACGGTTCCGGTAAATCGACGTTAGGCGTGCTCATGTCGGCCATGCTCGGCCGCAAAAACGTGGGCTACGTGTCAAACACCGTGATGAACGGACGTTTCAGTGATTGGGCCGAAGGCGACATCCTGAAAATTGTGGAAGAAGTGTACGACAAGGGCGACCGCTACAGCGCCATCGAGCGGCAGAAAGAGTACATCACCAACGACCGTTTTCAGGTGGAGCCGAAAGGCCGCAAGCCAAAGGTTGTCGTGAACACCAGCAGCAAAATGATGTTTACCAACCACTTTAATGCGTTGCCACTCGATGAAAACCAGCGTCGTTATCTGGTGGTGTCCACGCAGGCGGAAAATCATCTGGACATGGAGCGGGTATACGGGTCGAAGGCGGAACGCTCGCGGTTCTTCAAGAACGTGTACCGGGCGATCGATAACCACGTCCCGGCGTTGAAGAAATGGTTCCTCGAATGGGAAATCAGCCCGGACTTTGACCACAAAGGCCACGCCCCGCAGGACACCGAAGCATTTTCGATTATGGCCGATGCTTCAAACGACGGCGTGGAAGGTGCGGTGGTATCCATGTTGCGCGAAGGGACGACGCCGGGCGTCCATCGTGACATCATCTTCGTGCCTGCGTTGCGAGACGCATTCCTTGAAACAGAAGACGTCGAAATGCCGAAGACGTCTCGCCTTAAAAACATGCTTATGGAGATCGGTTTTAAACCGGGTGGCGTACTTAAATTCGGCGGAAAGTCAGGACGTGTGTACGTCAGAAAGCGTGTGAAAGGCGCGTATGACGAATCCGGAAAACTGAATTCAGAATGGGCGCAAAAAACGTTGAAAAAGCATAACGCGGAGGTGGAAAAAATCGTCGGTAAAGTTACACCGGGCGAGTGGGACGACGAAGTTTAACAGACATAAAAAAGGCCGGGAAATCCGGCCTTACAAGATCACACGGTATGATCTCCATCAACCGCTTTATACCGCAGTTTATCTTCATCATACTCGCCGCCAATCTTAGCAATAAACACCCCTCCAACGTGCAATAAACACGTTATGAGAAATTCTATCGAAGCACTTTGGTCGTTCGGTGACAGCATCCGACTAATATGGGATTGATGTGTGCCAACGTGGTACGCAAGTTCGATTTGTTTTATCTTTTTAGCCTTCATTTCGGATTTGATATGCTCTTTTAGCCTATTTTTTAATGCTACCCTCGTCGGCAGGGTTTTAACGTTGCTCATATTTTAACCTTTCAATGTAATTTCGTAGAGACCGTTTTATATCATATTAGGCATATCTAGAGCAAACGATGGATAGGTTACAAATTTCCATTTCCAGCTTGTAACCACCGAAAGCCGCACCAGTTCTGGCTTTGTCCACTTTTTGAGTACAGGTTACAAGTCCCGTTATCCTTATACATGTGTAATGTTATGACCTATAATAATCATCGTTTTAGTCACTCCGTCCTTCTAATTACCCTTATTTTTTGTAACTTGTAACTTATATGAAGGAAACAGTAGTAAAAACAGTAAGATAAGAGTCGGTTACAAGCTGAAAATCTTGTAATCCACTTGTAATCTGTAACTCCGACCTGCCGCTGCCATCATGGTCAGCACCCGCCCACCGGGTAAAACCGTAATACAATCAACCGATTGCGGGGCTAAAGCGCCGTTCCGCCCGCACCCCCGTCACCACCGCGATTTGGAGCCCCCCTACGGGAGAAATTCGGTTTTTCGGCTAAGTTATTGATTTCGCAAAGCGGGGCTATGGCAGATCCGGCCCATTTTCCGAGAAAGCGGCTCTGCGCACCCCCGGGCCGACCGATCGCCGGGTAAGTACCTTTTTAAAATCGTGACCGTAATTCTTCGCCAGCCGCCCGCCACGCCACGCAAGATAGATCGTAATAGGTAGTCATACCTAAGCACACGATCGCCCCGTCTAGCCCCCATAGCGGCCGAAATAACGGCATACTATAGCCCTATGTAATACCATATTGCAGGTGATACCAGATAAACGGCTAATCATAGCCATATACAGCCGCACACCAACGCACGCCGCGTATATCATTACGCACGCATACGGGCCGCCATACAGGAAAGGCGCGCACATACGCCCCTATGACGCACGCCGCGTATATCAGAAAGGAGGAAAGCAGGAAGGGCCGCACAACGCACGCCGCGTATATCATCGCACACGGCACACCATAGGCCCGATACACGGCACCGCAACGCACGCCGCGTATATCAGAAAGGCAATAAAAAAGCCGCCCGGATAGGCGGCCTTTGATACATGGGGAATATATCAAAACAGTGTAAAAGGGAATCGCGCGGCGTTCCCCGAAAATCCGGTTTTAGATAAACGCTTTTAACAGCACGTTAAGCATCGCGTTAGCGCGTACAGTGGCAACGGCAAGACGCGCGGCCCCGTCCATTTTGCACAGCGTCACACGGAAAGCGCGCGCCCGGTCATCCCACGTTAGATCCGCATCTGCCCGGGTAAAAGTCACGCCATCAACATGACGCTTAAAACCTTTTGCCCTTGCGATCCCGGCATACCGATCCGCCGCCATACGTGCAGCCGTTAAGCGTTGCGCCTTATCCATTGTGCGCCACCTTGCTGTCATGGTACCGCGCTAAAAGATCAAGTGACGCCGTTTTACGCACATTGCAGGGAAGCCCGGCGCGGGCGCTGTACGCCACGATCGCCGCCCTTGTCTCTAACTGGTCATCCGGCTGGCTTGCTAATACATCCATGATCGGCGCGGTGTCATCGTCCAGCCAACGCAACGCATAGATCCCATTATCACGTATCAGGCGACGCGCGGCGCGGTATTGGCCTTTATTCATGGTTGCCACCTTCTACCACTTCGCCCCGGTCACAACGCGCGGAATACAAGCCAATGCGGCCCGGATAAGCCGCCACGGCGGCGCGGCAATCGTCATAAGAGATCCCCGCGTCAATCACATAATCATGACAATCCGCCGCCATATTATCCGCGCCAACCGCGCCGCACATCGTCACAACGAAAAACCATAAGCCCGCCATAATCACCACCCCCGATCCAGATTAATGACATTAATACCCATTGTGATGATCCTTATTTTATGAATTCGATGGTTTTGATCTGCGACGTCGTGACGGCTTGCGCGTAAGTCTTGTTTTCCAGCAAATCAAGACGCATCAACCACGCGGAGCAAAACAGGCCGCTATCTGAAAAAATCACGTCTTCTGTTTTAGCGATCAACGTCATGCCCGCAACGGTTTTAATCTTGATGCGGGTCGCCGTCTTGTCATTGTTGAGCGTGGCGGCCCCGGTCGCGGCATACGTCGCGCGGGCTTGCTTGATATATTGTTTCATGCAGCCGACGCGCACCACGTCGCGGACGTGCTCAACCGTGTTCACATCGCGATCCAGTTCAACGACGGTATGGAATGCGCCATCAATGCAGCAGGACACGACAACGCGCACACGGAAAAGCTGATATTCCGCCGGGCTAATACGTGTCGTGATTTCGTAAAATTCGCCGTCGATTTTGTCGCGCAAGGTATGCAGCACGATCCCTGATGCGTTAACGTTTCCACGCTCAACGGCGGAGCACGCGCGATCGACGTAGTCGGTCGGGAAGGTCACATAGCCCGCTTTCAGTTGTTTGATGAAATCGCTTTCCGGGTCATCTTTGCGGGCCTGTTCAAACGGCACATATTCGATCGGCGTGTCGTAAAGACTAACCATGTGAATATCCGGGCGCGCGTTCAGGATCTCCGCGTCATCAAGATCTAACATCCAGTAACCGCGCTTTAAATAAACGTATTCCCCCGCCGGATTGGTTGAGCGTAAAACGTGATCAACCGCGTCGGCGTCGGCGCTTGCCGCGTTTAATTCTGCATTCATCGCGATGATCTCCGCTTCGATTTCAGCGCGGGTAAAGTCGGACAGGTTAAGAATGAAATCATCTTCGAAGCCGTGAACCTCAAAGAAAATCGCATCATTGCGGAGCTTTTGAGCGCGTGCGGCGGCTTCCTGTTCTGCGATTTCGTCGGCTGTTTTCAGTGTGCCGGAATGATCAAGCGCGCTTTCTAACACGTTTTCAAAGTTGGATTCATAAGACCAGGCACGCCAGATTAATGATCCGCCGTCCACCTCGCGGATCTCGACTTGCGTCGAACCGTATTTATCAAAGTTGTAAGACACGGCGCGATCTGACTTGATGTTATATTTTCCAACCATTGCAACGATTTGATCATGTGTCATTTTGTATCACCTGTTTTGATAACCGTCGGCCCCATTGCCCCCGGCCCCCGAAGGGAATTTAAATATAAATGATATACGCGGCGTGCGTCAATAACTTTTCTCTTTAATCGTCGGCCGCGTCACCTTTACGGCCCGTCATCCCGTTTTAAAAGCGCGTCGCCCTCGTCTTGTGTCGGCCAAATCAGGCGCACACATACGCCCCCGGCGACGGTATACAAAAACACTTTATACGGCCCGACGTTGTCGCCGAAAATAACCGCCGCCCCGATAAACGCCACGATCGCGCCGCACGCGGTAAACTTGATCGCGGCCCTT
>JBEBPQ010000028.1:0-48624 GCA_040395835.1 Advenella kashmirensis | reverse complement strand
CCGGATTGTGATTCCGGTTGTCGTGGGTTCGAGCCCCATCAGTCACCCCAAAAATTTCAATAAAAACAAAATACTAGCGAAACCCCGCCGCCCTTGCAATTGCTACATTAGAACAGAAAACATAAGCAGAAAACACAGGGTGCGTGGCTCGGGCAACATAAGCACGAGAAAATGATTCCCAATTGTGGTCCCGCTTTCTCCATCATGTGGGCAGACGGGGCCCCGTCCTTGCGGATGCGCTCATCCAAAACGCAGGCCCAACCATTTAGTAGCCGTTATATCGGCGCCATGACTGCGTGGCGCGTTGGCCACGCAAGCGCCGTTTGCCCGCGCCCACCCTATTGCCGTCGCTTGCCCGCGCGCCGGTTCAGCTTCCAGACGGAAACCAGCGCGGAAACGAAAAACGCCAGCAGCAGGCCCACCATGGCAGCCACCAGAAAATTATCCAACCAAAACCACAACAGGATGGTCAGCACAAAGGCTGTCGATAGCGGCCTGGCCGCCATGCCCGAGCCGAATGCGCCCAGTTTGCCTAAAACACCTTTCACTCTTTTTCCTCGATTCTTGCGCTTTGTTGCATGAACGACTAACATGATTCTAGGGCATACCCTAATTCATGTCGTTTTTACTTCCTTTTTTCAGGAAATCGCTTAAGTTTACGTTAACGTCAATTCGTTCAAGGCGCCGTTAACGCATTGCCGACCCGACAGCGGTTTTACCACGATTCCAGCATTATGAGGGGCTGTAGCCGGGAAAGCGAAAACGTTGCGCCAGCCAGACTGGCACGATGACGATATCCCGCCTCCAGGAAAGAGGCGGACCTTCCGGTCATGCGCACAGGCTCCACAAGATGCTTGCCTGCACAGCCCGGGAAAATGCGTACCCATGCATAGGATTCATCTCGGAGACAACACAAAATGAATGCCCCGCTACCTAAAGTGGCGCAAGACGCCCTGAAGAACACCACAATTGATGACAAATACAGCCTGGATAAGGGCCGCGTCTATATGAGCGGAACGCAGGCGCTGGTTCGGCTGCCGATGCTGCAGAAGGACCGGGACCGGCTTGCCGGCTTGAATACCGGCGGCTTCATCTCCGGCTATCGCGGATCGCCGATGGGCAACGTGGACCTTAGCCTGTGGAAGGCGAAGAAATACCTGTCGGAACACGATATCGTGTTCCAGCCCGGCGTCAATGAAGAGCTGGGCGCCACCGCCGTTTGGGGTTCGCAACAGGTCAATCTGTTTCCGGGCGCCACCAAGCAAGGGGTCTTCGCCATGTGGTATGGCAAGGGGCCGGGGCTGGATCGCTCCATGGATGTGTTCAAGCACGCCAACTCGGCCGGCACCAGTCCGCTGGGTGGGGTGCTGCTGCTGGCCGGCGACGACCATGCCGCCAAGTCCTCGACGGTGGCCTACCAGTCCGAGCACAACCTGCAGTCGGCAGGCATTCCCGTGCTGTACCCGTCCAATGTGCAGGAATACCTGGATTTTGGCATACACGGCTGGGCCATGAGCCGCTATTCCGGCCTGTGGGTGGCGATGAAATGCGTGACCGATGTCATCGAATCGAGCTCATCGGTGGAATTGGATCCCGATCGCATCAAGACGATCATTCCCGAAGATTTCGAGATGCCCGAGGGCGGCCTGTCGATTCGCTGGCCCGATCCCCCACTGGATCAGGAGGCACGCCTGAACAACTACAAATTCTATGCCGCCCTGGCCTACGTGCGCGCCAATAAACTGAACAAGATCGTTATCGATTCGCCCAAGGCGCGGTTCGGCATCATGACCGCCGGCAAGGCGTATCTGGATGTGCGCCAGGCGCTGGCCGACCTGGGCCTGGACGAGCAAACCTGTGCCGACATCGGCATCCGCCTTTACAAGGTGGGCTGCGTCTGGCCGCTGGAAGCCCAGGGCGCGCGACACTTTGCAGAGGGCCTGGACGAAATTCTGGTGGTAGAGGAAAAACGCCAGATCATGGAGTACGCGCTCAAGGAAGAACTCTACAACTGGCGCGATGATGTCCGGCCCGACGTCTACGGCAAATTCGACGCCCGCGACGATGGCGGCGGCGAGTGGTCGGTGCCGCGCGGCAACTGGCTGCTGCCGGCCAATCACGAATTGTCTCCCGCGATCATTGCCAAGGCCATTGCCAAGCGCCTGGAAAAGCACGCCCTGCCGGACGAGGTCCGCGCCAGCATCCAGGCTCGCATCGCCATTATCGTGGCCAAGGAGCAGGACGCCAAGCGTCCGGTTGTTGTGCAAGACCGCAAGCCCTGGTTCTGTTCGGGCTGCCCCCACAACACCTCGACCCGCGTACCGGAAGGATCACGGGCCGTGGCTGGCATCGGATGCCACTATATGACGATCTGGATGGATCGCAACACGGACACCTTCACCCAGATGGGCGGCGAGGGCGTGCCCTGGATCGGCCAGCACAATTTCACCTCGACCAAGCATATTTTTGCCAACCTGGGCGATGGTACCTATTTCCACTCGGGCATCCTGGCCATCAGGGCATCGATCGCGGCCAAGGTGAATATCACCTACAAGATTCTGTTCAACGATGCGGTTGCCATGACCGGGGGACAGCCGATAGACGGTACCCTGACGGTGCCGCAGATCAACGATCAGCTTTACGCCGAAGGCGTGACGCGCATCGTGATTGTGAGCGACGAGCCCGAAAAGTACAAAGGCGTTTCGCTGGTCGGCAATCCGAGCGTGTATCACCGGGATTCGCTGGACGACGTGCAGATTGAGCTGCGCGATACGGCGGGCACCACGATCTTGATCTACGATCAGACCTGCGCCACGGAAAAGCGGCGCCGGCGCAAGCGCAACGCCTACCCAGACCCGGACCGCCGCGTATTCATCAATGACGCCGTATGCGAAGGCTGCGGCGATTGCAGCGTCAAATCCAACTGCCTGTCGGTCGAGCCGGTTGACACGCCAATGGGCAGCAAGCGCCGCATCAACCAGTCCTCGTGCAACAAGGATTTTTCCTGCCTCAATGGGTTTTGCCCCAGCTTCGTGACCGCCGAGGGCGCCAAGCTGCGCAAACCCCAGACCGCCAGTCTCTCTTTCGAGAAGATCGAGGCCGATATCCCGCTGCCGCCGATGCCCGCCATTGAACGCTCCTACAATATCCTCGTTCCCGGGGTGGGCGGCACTGGTGTCGTCACCATTGGCGCACTCCTGGGCATGGCCTCCCACCTGGAGAACAAGGGCGTGAATGTGCTGGATATCACCGGGCTGGCGCAAAAAGGCGGTGCCGTTGTCAGTCATGTGCAAATCGGCAACCAACCAGCCGACCTGCACTCCACCCGCATCGGGGTTGGCGAAGCCGATCTGATCATCGGCTGCGACGCAATTGTCGCCGCATCGCGCGAAATTACCTCCAAGACCCGCAAGGGCTACACCGTGGCGGCGATAAACAGCGCACGCGTACCCACCGCCGAGATTTTCCAGAATCCCAAATGGCAATTCCCCGCCGCGCTCACCGAGCAGGATATGCAGGACCTGCTGGGCAGGGAGAAATGCGATTTTCTGGATGCCAACGGCTATGCCGTGGCTTTGCTGGGCGATGCCATTTTCGCCAATCCGCTGCTGCTGGGCTACGTCTGGCAAAAAGGCTGGATTCCCTTGCGCCACGAAAGCCTGGAGCGCGCCATTGAGCTCAATGGCGTTGCCGTCGACAAGAACCTCTCCGCCTTCGAATGGGGACGCTACCTGGCGCATCATGGACTGCAATCGGTTCCGCTGGCCGGCAGCAAACTCCAGATCCGGGAGGAAAATCTGGTCAGCATGCCCGAGAGCCTCGACACCCTGATCAAACGCCTGGCCACGCACCTGACCGGCTACCAGAACGCCCAATACGCCCGGCGCTATACCGATGCCGTTGCGCGCATCCGGGAGGTGGAAAAAGGATTGGACGCCAAGGCGCACAGCCTGACCGAAGCGGTCGCGCGCAATCTGGCCAAGCTGATGAGCTACAAGGATGAGTATGAAGTGGCGCGCCTGTACACAGACCCCGCGTACCTTGACAAACTGCGTGCCCAATTCGAGGGTGAGCCTGGCAGGGACTACGCCCTGCACGTGCACTTGGCGCCGCCCGCCTTCAGCAAGAAAGACAAGAAGGGTCACCTGATCAAGAAAAAGTATGGCCCCTGGGTCATGACCGCTTTCAAAGTGCTGGCCCGCCTCAAGGGACTGCGCGGCACTGCGTTGGATCCGTTCGGCCGCACCGAGGAGCGCCGGGCGGAGCGGGCCCTGGTCGACGAGTATCTGGCGCTGCTGGAAGAATTCGGCCAGAGCCTGAGCGAAGCCAACTTTGATGCGGCGCTGGCGCTGGCCCGCCTGCCAGATGATATTCGCGGCTACGGTCACGTCAAGGAGGCCAGCATGGAAAAAGCGGCGGCGCAGCGCGCGCAACTGCTCGAAACTTACCGTCGCCCCGCTCTTAGCAAAGCGGCCTGATAGCCTGCGGGGACCTGGATACCCTACGTATCCAGGTCCGCCTTGGCATGTGCGCCACGCGCCCCTTTGGACAGCGAAAGCGACAGTCGGGCCGCCACGGTCGCGCAACGCGGCAGACTGCGCCTGTTTGCCACGAGCGCCGGCACAATTTACATTCAATGCCGAGTGCACGCCAAAGTCCAATGGCATTCGAAACTTTTATGCACACCGCTTTAACGCCAGAAGTTACAAAACGGACGCCGATCGTTACTATAATAGCGTGTTAACCAGTCACTTATCGGAGTCAGTATGAACACCAAGCCAGTCCTCGGCCAAGACGATGTAAAGAAAATCATTGAGGCCGCAAGCGCCCACGCCATCAAGAACAACTGGGCCGTAACAATCGCGGTCACCGATGATGGCGGCCACTTGCTGGGCCTGAGCCGCCTGGACGGCGCCGCCCCGATTTCCGCCCACATCGCCCCCGCCAAGGCCCATGCCGCCGCGCTGGGGCGACGCGAGACCAAGGGCTATGAAGACATGATCAACAATGGTCGTTATGCTTTCCTTTCCGCCCCCACGGTATCGGGCCTGCTTGAAGGCGGCGTACCGGTCGTGGTAGAGGGCCAAGTGGTCGGCGCCGTCGGCGTATCCGGCGTGCAAGCCAGCCAGGACGCGGAAATCGGCAAGGCGGGTGCCGCCGCCATCGCCGCCTGACCCCTGCAATTGACTCGACACGGCCCGGCCTCATGCCGGGCCGTCATCTTGCGGGGCGCACCCATAAGGTGCGAAACCCGCATTCAAAATGCACCAATTTAATCCAAAAAAACGGCATTTTGATATTTCTGCACCAAAGCTATCAGGGCATTCACCTATATGGCGCATCTTCGCTGCAGCGCAACCAAGATACGGGTATGATAATTCCCCCCGCCAGATATTTGCCAGATCTTGCGGAAAACCCCGCATCGCTCGCGGCGCCCTTCCCCATTAATCGGCCCATTATCACATTCATTATCTATGACATATATTGATCAGACGCTGGCCAGACTGGCCAAATCCAGCCCTTCGCAATCCGAATTCTATCAGGCAGTCAGGGAGGTCCTGGAGTCCCTTTCCCCGCTCTTCGAAAAGGAAAAACAATACCTGGATCAAAGCATTATCGAACGCATCGTCGAGCCCGAGCGCCAGATCATGTTCCGGGTTACCTGGGTCGATGATAAGGGCAAGATCAATGTCAATAAAGGCTACCGCGTCGAATTCAATTCCGCTATCGGGCCTTACAAAGGCGGGTTGCGTTTTCACCCCAGCGTATCTGCCAGCATCATCAAATTCCTGGGCTTTGAGCAGACCTTCAAAAATTCGCTGACCGGTCTGGCAATCGGCGGCGGCAAAGGCGGCAGCGATTTCGATCCGAAAGGCAAATCAAACAATGAAATCATGAGCTTTTGCCAGGCATTCATGTCGGAACTGTATCGCCATATCGGCCCAACCACCGACGTGCCGGCCGGCGATATCGGTGTTGGCGGACGCGAAATCGGGTACCTGTTCGGCCAATACAAGCGCCTGACTGGACGTTATGAGGGTGTATTGACCGGCAAGCGGATTCCATGGGGCGGCTCGTTGGTGCGCACCGAAGCCACCGGTTACGGCACGGTCTATTTCGCGCAGAATATGCTGCAGAATGCGGGCGACCACCTGGATGGCAAGATTTGCGCCGTATCAGGCGCCGGCAATGTCGCCATCTACACCATTGAGAAGCTTTACGAACTCGGCGCCGTGCCAGTGACCTGCAGCGATTCGCGTGGCATGATCTATCACAAGTCCGGGATCGACCTGCAAACACTCAAGACGCTCAAGGAAGTGCAGCAAGCGCCGCTGCAGGATTATCTGAAAACCCATCCCGACGCGGTCTATAAGGCATCCTCCGACTACACGGCCGGTCGCAACGATGTCTGGTCGGTCCCTTGCGACCTCGCTTTCCCTTGCGCAACCCAGAACGAACTGAACCAGGCCGATGCCCTCGCCCTGCTGGCCAACGGATGTGTTCTGGTTGCCGAGGGCGCGAACATGCCCTCCACCCCGGAAGCGGTCGAAGAATTCCTCAAGGCACGCATTCACTACGCGCCGGGCAAAGCGGCCAACGCCGGCGGCGTTGCCACCAGCCAGTTGGAGATGGCCCAGAACGCCTCCATGCTGCAATGGAGTTTCGAAGAAGTCGATTTGCGCCTGAAGGCCATCATGAAGAACATCTTCACCAGCGCATGGGAAACGGCCGACGAGTTCAGCCAACCAGGCAATCTGGTGTTGGGCGCCAATATCGCCGGCTTCCGCAAGGTTGCCGACGCCATGATCGATCAGGGCGCGGTGTAAAGTCGCCACCTGTCGAAAAACGGCGCCGGGACAGGCGAAAAAAAACCGCCAGGGTATTCAGGCCCTGGCGGTTTTTTTATGCGACTCGGTATTTGCAAGCGCTTGCTCGGTCAAGAGCAAGCGCCTGTGGCGATTACTCGGCTGGCTTATCGGCTTCGGCAGCCGGCTCAGACGGCGCATTTTCCTGTGCGCCTTCCAGGCCACCCAGCGCTTTGGCCGACAGACGCAGACGTCCACGGTCATCCGCTTCGATAACCTTGACTTTCACCTTCTGGCCGACAGTCAGCACATCATTGATGTTGGCAATCCGGTAGTTGGCGATTTCGGAAATATGCAACAGACCGTCGCGACCCGGCAGGATCTGGACAATGCCGCCGAAGTCCAGCAAACGCTGTACCGTACCTTCGTAGACCTGTCCGACCTCGACCACGGCAGTCAGTTCGGCGATACGACGCTCGGCTTCCTTGGCTTTGTCCAGGTCGGCGCTGGAGATCGTTACCACGCCTTCGTCGGAGATATCGATCTGGCAGCCAGTCTCTTCGGTCAGGGCACGGATCGTTGCGCCACCCTTGCCGATCACGTCGCGAATCTTCTCGGGATTGATCTTCATGGACAGCATGCGCGGCGCGAACGTAGACAGCTCGGTACGCGAACCAGTCAGGGCTTCGGTCATTTTACCCAGGATATGCATGCGGCCTTCGCGCGCTTGCGCCAGCGCAACCTGCATGATTTCCTTGGTAATACCCTGGATCTTGATATCCATTTGCAAGGCAGTGATGCCGTTCTTGGTGCCAGCAACCTTGAAATCCATATCCCCCAGGTGATCTTCGTCGCCCAGGATGTCGGTCAGCACGGCGAACTTGCCGCCATCTTTAATCAGACCCATCGCCACACCGGCGACATGATCCTTGACGGGTACGCCGGCATCCATCATGGCCAGCGAACCGCCGCAGACAGATGCCATGGAAGAGGAACCATTGGATTCCGTGATTTCGGACACGACGCGAATGGTGTACTGGAAGTCCTCATGCGCGGGCAAGGTAGAAATGAGCGCGCGCTTTGCCAGACGGCCGTGGCCGATCTCGCGACGCTTGGGCGCGCCGAAACGGCCAGTTTCACCCGTTGCGAAAGGCGGCATGTTGTAGTGCAGCATAAAGCGATCGCGGTACTCGCCCATGACGGAGTCGATGATCTGTTCGTCCTGCTTGGTGCCCAGCGTGGCGATGACCAGCGCTTGCGTTTCACCGCGCGTAAACAGAGCACTGCCATGCGTACGTGGCAACACGCCCAGGCGGATGGAAATCGGACGTACCGTACGGGTATCGCGGCCATCGATACGAGGCTCGCCCGCCAGGATCTGACCGCGCACAATGCTTGATTCGAGATCGAACAGGATATTTTCAACGGCGACGCTATCAGGCGCCTCCTGGTTACTGGCCGCGGCCTGATCAGCCAGCGTTTGCTTGACGGCCGCGCTCACTTCGCGCAGCTTGGTCGTGCGATCCTGCTTCTGGCGGATCTGGTAGGCTTGCTTGAGGCCAGGCTCGGCGGCAGCGGTCACCGCGGCGATCAGCGCCTCGTCCTTGGGCTCGGGCGCCCAGTCCCACTCGGGTTTGCCGGCTTCGGCAACCAAATCGTGGATCGCATTAATAGCGATCTGCATTTGCTCGTGACCAAACACGACACCGCCCAGCATGACTTCCTCGGACAATTGCTTCGCTTCGGACTCAACCATCAGGACGGCGTTTTCCGTACCCGCGACGACCAGATCCATCTCGGATTCTTTGAGTTGATCCTGAGTGGGATTCAGCAGATATTGGCCATTGATATAACCAACACGCGCGGCGCCGATCGGGCCATCGAAAGGGATGCCGGAAACCGCCAAGGCGGCCGAGCTGCCAATCATGGCGGGAATATCGGGGTCAATTTGGGGATCCACGGACAGAACGTGAATGATCACCTGGACTTCGTTATAGAAGCCTTCCGGAAACAGCGGGCGCAACGGACGGTCGATCAGGCGGGAAGTCAGCGTTTCTTTCTCGGAAGGCTTGCCTTCGCGCTTGAAGAAACCACCGGGGATCTGCCCTGCGGAATAAGTTTTCTCTACGTAATCGACGGTCAGAGGGAAGAAATCCTGACCTGGTTTGGCATTTTTGGCCGCCACAACAGTGGCCAGCACAACGCTATCACCCATGGAAACAACAACCGCGCCCGACGACTGACGGGCGATCTCTCCGGTCTCCAGCACGACGGTCTGGTCGCCATATTGAAATGACTTGGTGACTTTGTTAAACATTTTTCATTCCTTACAATAAGCCCCGACAGAAAAGTCCGTTTCCAGCCGTACACCACGATTCTGTGTACGCGGCCAAAGCGATCGGGGCACAATAAAAAAACCGTGCCAGGCGCCTTGCTGGCGCACTGCACGGTTTTGAGTTGGGGACAAACCCAATATCACTTACGCAGACCGAGTTTTTCGATCAGCGAACGATAGGCGTCAGGATTGCGGCCTTTCAGGTAGTCGAGCAACTTGCGGCGACGGCTGACCATGCGCAGCAAACCACGACGTGAGTGATGGTCTTTCATGTGTTCTTTGAAATGACCGGTCAATTCGTTGATACGGGCGGTCAGCAAAGCAACCTGTACTTCGGGGGATCCTGTATCTCCCTGGGCACGACCGTATTGAGCAACAATTTCAGATTTTTTGATATCAGCAACTGACATATATAACTAGCCTCATGAACTGGCGGTAAAACCGAGGCGTTTTACCGTGGAATAAAAAAAATGATACTTAACGGAAGGCGGCAATCATGTTTTTCGATTGTGTTTCCCATATGCAGGTTTACCGCCCCCCAGACAACCCGATGGGCAAATACTGCAAAAGGAAATTACACGCTACAATGAAACACTAGACCGATGTAATGCGTGCCTCTGTACTCATATGTTTGGGATATGCTTAATGCGTCCTTAATGCGTCCGTCCTTAATGCGTCATTAGTTACGAACCATTTTCACACAGAATGCTTACAAAGAGCGGCAAACCCCCCAGTTAAGACCGTAAATTATATCTGAATCGGGCTATATTGCACAGAACTCTTTGCTTATTGGATCAAAAACATGGCTATTTCTTCCGATTTTCACCAAATTTTTGGTAAACCCGCCACAAAAAGGACAACACCGCGCGACTGGCTCCGTCCACGGCGGCTCGCCTTGCTGGTGGTTTGCGGTACGCTGGCCGGCTGCGCGAGCTATCGCGATGTCGCCCCCAACTCTCCGGTTGCCGTGGTGGAACAAACCATGGGACGTCCCGACCTCACCTGCCCCGGCCCCAACGGCGGCACCCGCGCTATTTGGACCCGCCAGCCTAACGGACAATATGCCTACGGCGCCAATATCAACGGTGCAGGCATCGCCGACCAGGTCGTACCGGTGCTGACCGACGCCAATTTCCGCAAGCTGGATCAAGGCAACTGGACACCGCAAGACGTGCTGTGCGAATTCGGCCCACCGTCGCGAACCAGCCGTAGCGGATTGGGAGAAAAAAACGAAGTGGTTTGGGAGTACCGCTATAAGCAGGCCAATGTCTGGAACTCGCTCATGTACGTATACCTGGGTCCCGACGGGCAACGGGTGACCCACCATCATCCCGGCCCCGACCCCGCGTTCGAGCATGAGTTCGAATTCATGAGGTTCTAGCAGCCAAGCGCTCGCCACGGGATAGCCCAGAGGACGACGCCGGTGACCCGTAGCGGGCCCGGCAAGACTTATTCCCGATCCTTGTCTTTGCCGAACCAATCCCGTGGCCGGGAAGGCGCCCCCGGATCGGCAATATGCGGCTCATCCCTGGTCGTTGCCTCTTGGACCGGCGCTTTGGCGCCAACGCCAGGCGATGGCTCGCGCGAGCCCGGGCCGCCCGAAGCCGCATCGTCGTGCATCGAATCCGCCCTGCTCTCGCGACGGCTGTCATAAAGTTTTTGGGCCCGGCGCCAGCGGAAATACCACACAACCCAGCCGGAAAGCCCATAGACGATAAACAGCAGGAACAACACAATGGGCGGATCGGAAGAAACAAACGCAAAGACCAGCACCAGGACCAGCATGATATTTTGCGGCGAAAGTTTTTTCTCCAGCGCCAGCGACTTGCCGCTGAAAAAAGGTGCATTGGAAATCATGCAGATGCCCGCATAGACCGTCAAGGCGAATGCCAGCCACGCCAGCGATTCATAATCGGGAATCCGGTTATCCACCGACAGCCATACGAAGCCGGCCACCAATGCCGCCGCCGCAGGGCTGGGCAGCCCCTGGAAGAACCGGCTGTCGACAACGCCGATATTGGTATTGAAGCGCGCCAGCCGCAACGCGGCCCCGGCCACATAGATAAACGCGGCGATCCAGCCCCAACGCCCCAGTGCCTGTAATTGATATTCATAAATGACCAGCGCCGGCGCGATCCCGAAGGACACCATATCGGACATGGAGTCGTACTGCTCGCCAAATGCGGACTGGGTATTGGTGAGCCTGGCCACCCTGCCATCCATCGCGTCGAGCACCATCGCCACGAAGATGGCAATGGCGGCAACCTCGAAACGCCCGCTCATTGCCTGCACGACGGCATAGAACCCGGCGAACAGATTGGCCGTGGTAAAGGCATTGGGAAGCAGGTAAATGGCGCTGCGCGGGCGCGGCAAATTTTCATTCATGGATAATCACCTAAAGTTCCTGGCTCCCGCTCAGCGGCAGATCGGCCAGCGCCGTGGAGGTTGCCGACACCTTGTCGCCGATCGCCACCCGCGGCCTGGATGCTGGCGGCAGGTAAACGTCGACCCGCGACCCAAAACGGATAAAGCCATAGCGCTCACCGGCACGCAATGCATCTCCCGCCTTTACATAGCAAAGGATGCGACGCGCCACCAGCCCGGCCACCTGAACCACGGTAACCTGTTCGCCGGAATCGAGCGCGATGTGCACGGCGTTCCTTTCGTTCTCGACCGAAGCCTTGTCCAGCGCCGCATTCACGAACGAACCTGGAAAATACTGCACCCGGGTTACCCGGCCGCTGACCGGGAACCGATTGGAATGCACATTGAATACATTCATGAAAACACTGATTTTCAGCGCTTCCTGCTGCGTATATGGGTCTGTTGTCTTATCCACGGAAACGATGCGGCCGTCGGCGGGCGACAGCACGACGCGGTCCCCGTCGGGGGCCTGGCGTTGCGGATCGCGAAAGAACTGGATGACGAAAATGGCAAGAAGCCAGAACAGCAAGCCGACTCCAGCGGACCACCATGACACGACAATGGCCAGGATGATCGACGCAACGATAAACGGCCACCCTTCGCGGGCCAGAATGGGATGAGGGTAAGACGGTTTGTGCATTGAATATGTAAAACAAAAGGAAAAACGTATTTTAGACCCAAACCCTGATTCCGCCGAAGACTTGGCGCGCAATCCATTGAATTTTATTCACGGCCCGGACGCCGCCCGCGCACCCGCCCAAGTTTGCAATTTTTCGATTTTGCACTATCATTGCGCGGGCTTTGCCCAAAAAAAACGCAATACACCGCAGGGATGATGCAAATTGTTTCAGTATGTATCTCTTGTTTTAAATTGCGGTAAAATCCATTAAAAAGACGACTATCCAATGCATTTACAATAAGCAGGAAAAAATTAGGGTAAAACCTGAACCCGGAGCATGAGCATTTCGTTCATACTAGCAACATCGTTATAAAGGAGTTCTCCATGAAGTTTTCTAGTCTCGTGCTTGCTGCACTCATTTCTTCAATTGGTCTGTCTGCCCATGCTGAAGGTCGGCTGGACAAAATCAAAAGTACAAAAACCGTCACCCTGGGTTATCGCGATTCGTCTATCCCCTTCTCCTATCTTGACGGCCAGAAGCCCATTGGATACTCCATGGACATCTGCTACGGCATTGTCGAAGCGCTCAAGAAACAATTGGGTACAGACCTGAACGTCAAGCTGGTTCCAGTGACATCGGCCAGTCGCATCCCGCTTACCATGAACGGCACCGTCGACATGACTTGCGGTTCAGCGACCAATAACGCCGAACGCCAGAAACAGGTCAGCTTTGCGCCAACCACATTCGTGACTGCCACCCGTTTCGTGTCCGCCAAGGCTGACAACCTCAAGAGCCTGAAGGACTTCAAGGGCCAGACCGTGACCTCCACGGCCGGCACCAGCAACATCAAGTGGCTGACCGCGACCAACGCCAAGGAAGGCCTGGGCATGAACATCATTCCTTCCAAGGATCATGCCGGCGCCTTCCTGACGGTCCAGGCTGGCCGCGCCAAGGCATTCTTCATGGATGACGTCCTGCTGGCAGGCCTGGCCGCCAACTCCGAGGATCCATCCAAGTGGGTCATCAGCGATGAAGCGCTGACCATCGAGCCTTACGCCATCATCCAGCCAAAAGATGATCCGGAATTCAAAAAGGCGGTCGATGGCGCAGTAATCGCCATGATGAAAAGCGGAGAAATCAACAAGCTGTACACCAAATGGTTCGAAAGCCCCATTCCTCCAAAAAACATCAACCTGAATCTGCCCATGTCCGAAGCGCTGAAAAAAGTCATTGCCTCGCCAACCGACTCACCAGATCCAGCGACATATAAATAAGCCGACATTTGTCTAACGGCACAAAACACAGCGCAAGCGGGTTTTGTGCCGTTTTTTGTTTTTTAAAAAGCGTTTCAAATTATGTCTATCTCCACTTTTTTTTGCGACCCGGCGAACATAGACAACGCAGCCCTTTTCTGCCAGATGTCCCCCAGCGGGAACACCTACGTAGATGCGTTCACGACCGCCGTTCTCTGGACGCTGGAGCTCTCGGCGATCGCATGGGTATTGGCGTTCGTCATGGGCGTTTTTGTCGGCATCGGGCTGACTAGCCAGAGCAAGTTCGTTAGCAAGCTGTGTTCCGCCTACGTGGAACTATTCCGGAATATCCCGTTGCTGGTGCAGCTCTTTCTTTGGTATTTCGTGGTTCCGCAAGTACTGCCGGAGTCCCTGGGCAAAGCCATTATCGGCATGCCCTATCCGTCTTCGGTCTTCTGGCCCGCGGTGCTTTGCCTTGGCCTGTTTACCTCGTCCCGGATCGCGATTCAATTGTCATCCGGCATCCGTTCGCTGCCACGCGGCCAGTCCATGGCGGCCACGGCCTTGGGCCTGCGGCGCTCGCAGATGTACCGGTATGTGCTGCTGCCCATGGCCATGCGCATCATCACGCCACCGCTCACTTCGGAAATGCTGAACCTGCTGAAGAACTCTTCGGTCGCCTACACGATCGGCTTGCTGGAAATCACCGGCGCCGCGGCCTCCATGCAAGAGTCCACCTTTCAGACGTTCCCTTCCTATATGGCGGCCACCGCGCTGTATGTGGTCATCAACCTATTGATTCTGTTTATCATGTCAGCCGTTGAACGTTTCTTCAGTGTTCCTGGCTTTATTTCAGGAAAAGGCTAGGAGCACACGATGAATTTTCAAGACATTATTATTTCGGCGTCGTCGGTCAGCGTGGCGGCATTCGACTGGGGTGTCATCCAGCATGCGGGCCCCGCACTGCTCAAGGAAGGCCTGGTCTTTACCTTGAAGCTGACACTCTACTCCACGGTGCTGGCCCTGATCTGGGGAACCATATTGGCCATGATGCGCCTGTCCTCCATCAGCGCACTGCGGTTTTTTGCCGGTTCCTACGTCAATATCATGCGGTCTCTGCCGCTGATCCTGATCCTGTTCTGGTTCTTCTTCCTGGTGCCCTACATCCTGGGCTGGCTCGACTATATGTGGGCGCTCTACGTCCAGGGGAATGACGCCGCACGCATGGTCTCCCGGCCATTGAATGGCTTTACCTGCGCGCTGATCACGTTCACGCTGTTCGAAGCGGCCTATTTCTGCGAGATCATGCGCGCCGGCATCCAGTCCATTCCGCGCGGCCAGGTTGGCGCCGGCTATGCGCTGGGCCTGAGGTACTTCCAGGTCATGCGGCTGATCGTATTGCCGCAAGCCTTCAGGAACATGCTGCCGGTCATTTTCACGCAAATGATCGTTTTGTTCCAGGATACGTCTCTGGTCACCGTCCTGTCGCTCAATGACCTGCTGGGCATGGCCCGCATCAACGCCGATATCACCGGCCGCCCGGTCGAGCTGTATTTGTTCGCCGCTGCGATTTATTTTGTAATTTCTTTAGTTTGCTCTCGCCTGGTCAAAGTAGTCGATCGGCGTTTGACGATTATTCGATAAGGTATTTGTCCATGGCTATGATTGAATTTAAAAACGTTAGTAAATGGTATGGAAAATTCCAGGTCCTGACCGACTGCACCACCAGCGTCAACAAAGGCGAAGTGGTCGTGGTCTGCGGCCCGTCCGGTTCTGGAAAATCCACCCTGATCAAAACGGCAAACGCGCTGGAACCCTTCCAGAAAGGCGAATTGTTCTTCAATGGCGTCTCGGTTGGCGATCCCAAGACCGACCTGCCCAAGCTACGCTCCAAGATCGGCATGGTGTTCCAGCACTTTGAGCTGTTCCCACACCTGTCCGTAATGGAAAACCTGGCATTGGCGCAAGTCAAAGTGCTGAATCGCCAGAAGGACGAAGCCATGGAACGCGGCCGCAAGCTGCTGGATCGCGTCGGCTTGATCGAGCACAAGGACAAATTCCCCGGCCAGCTTTCCGGCGGCCAGCAACAGCGTGTGGCGATTGCCCGCGCGCTGGCCATGGACCCCATGGCCATGCTGTTTGACGAGCCGACATCGGCGCTGGATCCGGAAATGGTCAACGAGGTGCTGGACGTGATGGTCGACCTGGCCAAGGAAGGCATGACGATGATGGTGGTGACGCACGAGATGGGCTTCGCCCGGAAAGTCGCCGACCGCGTCATCTTCATGGACGCCGGCCAGATTGTCGAGGATTGCGACAAGGAAGAATTCTTTGGCAATCAGGAAGCACGCTCTGACCGGGCCAAGCACTTTTTGTCCAAGATTCTCGGTCATTAACATCGCTCAACGGGTTGGCTATTATCGCAACCCCGCAAAAAAAGCAGCCGGCTTCGGCTGCTTTTTTTTCAGCGTTGGTCGCACAGGTCGGCCTCCCGACTTTTTGCCGCAGGCGGCATAAAGAATGGCAGCCGCCGATAAAACCAGGGCAACATCACGCAAAACATAAGGCCCATGCGCATCATCATGCACATGGGCCTTATCGCTGTACCATAGCTCGCAGCCGCAACAACATGCGCTATGCTAGCGACGTGCTGTCCCCGGGTCTGCGCCGCCCATCGCCCAGCGCCACCGCAACGCTAGACACGCTCGATGATAACCGCCGCGCCTTGCCCCACTCCGATGCACATTGTGCACAAGGCATACTTGCCGCCCGTGCGATGCAACTGGTACATGGCGGTGGTCACCAGACGCGCGCCGGATGCGCCCAGCGGATGACCCAGGGCAATGGCGCCGCCGTTCGGATTGACATGCGCCGCATCGTCGGCCAAGCCGAGATCGCGGGTCACAGCCAGCGCTTGCGCCGCGAACGCTTCGTTCAATTCGACCACATCCATCTGCTCGATGGTCAAGCCGGTTTTAGCCAGCACCTTGCGTACCGCACCGATCGGACCAACGCCCATGATGCGGGGCGCTACGCCAGACACAGCCATGCCGACCACGCGTGCCTTGGCGGTCAACCCGTACTTTTTCACGGCATCCTCGGAGGCCAGCAAGACAGCGCATGAACCGTCGTTCACGCCGGATGCATTGCCGGCGGTAACGCTGCCATCGGGACGCACCACGCCTTTGAGTTTGGCCAGGGCCTCGGGCGTCGTCGCGCGGGGATGCTCATCGGTATCGACGATAACCGGATCGCCCTTGCGCTGGGGAACGGCAACGGGAATGATCTCTTCCTTGAAAACGCCGTCGGCGATTGATTTAGCGGCGCGTTGCTGGCTACGCAACGCAAACGCATCCTGATCGGCGCGCGAGATTTTGAAGTCGTCAGCCACATTTTCCGCCGTTTCCGGCATGGAGTCGGTCCCGTAAGCCGCTTTCATTTTCGGATTGACGAAACGCCACCCGATTGTCGTATCCTCGACCTTGGCGGCACGTGAAAACGCCGACTCTGCCTTGCCCATGACAAACGGCGCGCGCGACATGCTTTCCACCCCGCCGGCGATGACCAGATCGACTTCACCCGATTTGATGGCGCGCGCGGCCGTACCCACGGCGTCCAGGCTGGATGCGCACAAACGGTTGAGCGTTGCGCCAGGAACATCGACCGGCAAGCCGGCCAGCAACAGCGCCATGCGGGCAACGTTGCGGTTGTCTTCACCTGCCTGGTTGGCGCAACCGTATATGACGTCGTCCAGCGCACTCCAGTCGACCGAGGGGTTGCGCTCGATGAGCGCTTTGATCGGCAGCGAGGCCAGATCATCGGTGCGTACCGTGGACAAACCGCCACCATATCGACCAATCGGAGTACGTACAGCGTCGCAAATATATGCGTTGTTCATATGCTTCCTTCCTGTTTTATGATTCATTCAAACTGTGATGCCCGGCAAGCAGGGATACATCCGAGCTTGCCCGACCGGCCATCCGCCCTCAAGGGCGTCACGGGCCAACAACCTCCTAGGCAAAAATCAAGCGGGCGCCCGTCAGCTCCTGCAACTGTTCATCGCTGATATCCACCAGTTTCTCCACGACGGACAAGCCCTGCGGCGTCACTTCGAGCACCGCGATGTCCGTGTAGATCCGGCTGACCACGCCCAGCCCAGTGACAGGCAGCGTGCAATTTGCCAGTATCTTGGGCGATCCATCCTTGGCATTGTGCTCCATCAGGATATAGACCTTCTTGGCGCCCACGGCCAGATCCATGGCACCGCCCACGGCAGGCGGTTCGCCAGGCCGGCCCAGCGACCAGTTCGCCAAATCGCCCTTTTCCGATACCTGCATGCCGCCCATGATGCACAGGTCCAGATGGCCGCCGCGCATAATGGCAAAGGAATCGACATGATGGAAAAACGCGCCGCCGGTCAGCAAGGTGACGGGTTTCTTGCCCGCATTGATCAGTTCGCCATCGATCTGGTCACCGGTCGCCGCCGGCCCCATGCCCAGGATACCGTTCTCGCTGTGCAGCAGGATCTCGTCGTCCGCGCTCAAATAGTTGGCGACCAGTTCCGGCATGCCGATACCGATATTGACATAGCTACCCGGTGCGATATCCTTGGCAAGGCGCGCCGCCATTTCATTTCTGTTCAATCTGTTCATGATCCTACCTGCTTAACTGGAAATGGCCGGGTTCGGCACTTCAACGATCCGGTTTACAAAAATACCTGGCGTAACAATGGTCTCTGGATCCAGTTCCCCCAGCTCGACCTTTTGCTTGACCTGCACGATGGTCGTCTTGGCGGCCATGCACATCACCGGTCCGAAATTACGCGCAGCCTTGCGATAGATCAGGTTGCCCCAACGATCGCCCTTTTCCGCCAGCACCAGCGCGAAGTCGCCATGTATCGGTTTTTCAAATACATAATCGACGCCATCGATATTGCGGGTTTCCTTGCCCTTTGCCAGTTCCGTGCCGAAACTGGTGCGCGTATAGAACCCGCCAATGCCCGCGCCGCCGGCATGCAACCGTTCGGCAATCGTTCCCTGGGGAACGCACTCCAGCTCGATCTTGCCGTTTTTGTACATGTCATTGAAGACATAGGAATGCGATGCCTTGGGAAACGAACAGATCATCTTGCGTACGCGGCCGGCCTGAATCAACGCCGCCAACCCCGTATCATGGTTGCCCGCGTTATTGTTGACCACAGTCAGCTCCTTGGCGCCCTGATCGATCAAAGTGTGAATCAATTCGGTCGGATGACCCGCTCCGCCGAATCCACCGATAAGCACTGTGGCGCCGTCGAACACGTCGGCAACCGCCTCGTGTATATCGTCCATGAATTTATTTATCATCTATCTACCTATATTTTGTTACCTGCCCGTGTGCGCCCATACATACGGGCATACTTGTTACCGCCATCTATTATTTCATATTCCGCTTGTGTTAATCAGTGCAGACCCCGCCACAATACTTTTCCCGAAGCGGTTTTGGGTAGGCTGTCGGTAAACGCCACGATTCGCGGAGCTTTGTAAGACGCCATTTGCGCCCGGCACCAATCGAGAATTTCCGCTTCACTTACCTTGCCGCGGCTGGGTTCGCGCAATACGACCCAGGCTTTCACGGTTTCGCCGCGCCGCTCATCCGGCACGCCTATCACACACGCCTCCAGAATGTCGGGATGTGCGTACATCATGGCTTCGACCTCGGCCGGCCACACTTTATATCCCGAGGCATTGATCATCCGCTTGACCCGATCCACCATGAAATAATAGCCTTGCTCGTCCATGCGTCCCAGATCGCCCGTGCGCAAGAAACGCTTGCCATCGATGGACACGAAAACGTCGGCCGTGGCGGCGTCGTTGTTCCAGTATCCCCGCATCATCTGCGGGCCGTGCACAATGATTTCCCCGACTTCGCCCTGGGCCACTTCCCGCAGGCTCGACGGATCCACGATACGGGCATCGACATCGAAAATGGGAATGCCCAGGCATTGCCGCTTTGGCGCCCGTTCCGGATTGATATGAGACGCCGCCATCAATTCGGACATCCCGTAGCCTTCGATATAGGTCAACCCGAAATCGCGCTGCAGCCGCGCGGCGACCGCCTCGGGCATGGCCGCGCCGCCGCCGCTGATGCGGGCAATGCTGGAAAGATCGTAATCGGCCAGATCGGGCATGGCCAGCAAATCGACCACCATGGCGGCAATCAGGGCCAGGCGCCCAACGCCGTAGCGCTCAATGCATTTGGCTGCGACATCGCGGTCCCAGCGCGTCATGAGCACGATTGTTGCACCGAGATAAATGGGGCAGTTCATGACCGCCTCCATGCCCGTCACATGAAAGAACGGCAATACGCCAAGGTACACCGCATCCTGGTTGCTGGCGTCGTACCAGACCGCCGAGGATACGGTGTTGTACATGGTGGAGCGATGCGTATGCATGCACCCCTTGGGATGGCCCGTTGTGCCGGAGGTGTATGGCATGACACAAACATCGTCGGGAACCGCAAGCGAAGGCGACGGCTTTCGGTTGCGGGCAAGCGCGTCCCGCCAGCTCACCCGCCCTGGCGCGTCGACAACCTGTGCAGGCATGTCAACCACCGCGGGCCGCGCCAGGTCGGTAGGCTCGGCCGGCAGGTAATCGCTATAGGCAGCGAGCAGTTGATGGGTCGGTGCGCTCGCGCCCAGCACGGTGACTTCCTCGCGCAGCTCCTGCCCGTAGATTATGACCGACGCGCCGGTATCCTGAATGTAGTGCTGTAATTCGGTCGCGCGGTTCATCGGGTTGACCGGCACGACGATGGCGTCGGCACGCAAAATGGCGTAATACGCCAAGACAAACTGCGGGCTATTCTGCATATAGAGCAGGACGCGATCGCCCTTGCGCACGCCGAAATCTTGCTGCAGGAAACCGGCAAGCGCCTCGACTTGCGACCAGACCAAGGCATAGTTCAGGCTGGCGCCGTAATAAACCAGACACGCTTTGTCGGGATAGCGCAAGGCCGACAATTCTAGATTCCGGTGCACGGTCGTGGCCGGAATCGTCATGGATCTGCCGCGCCCTCGCGGCCATACCTTCGAGTAGTCCGGTTTCATCATGCGACTTCGAATAAACCCGCCGCTCCCTGGCCTCCGCCGATACACATGGTCACGACGACATACTTGACGCCGCGCCGCTTGCCTTCGATCAGGGCATGGCCCACCATCCGGGCGCCGGAAACGCCATAGGGATGACCCACCGCAATGGCGCCGCCATTGACATTCAGCCGTTCGTCGGGGATACCCAGCTTGTCGCGGCAATACAGCACCTGGCAGGCGAATGCTTCGTTCAACTCCCAAAGGCCGATATCGTCCACCTTCAGACCCGCGCGCTCCAGCAACCGGGGTACGGCGTAAACCGGGCCGATACCCATTTCATCCGGCTCGCAGCCGGCTGCCGCGAACCCGCGGAAAATGCCCAGGGGCGTCAGATTACGCTGCTCCGCCAGCTTGGCGTCCATTAACACGCAGGCCGACGCGCCATCCGAGAACTGGCTGGCATTGCCTGCCGAGATTACACCACCGGGAAAAACCGAACGTATCCGCGCCACGCCTTCAAGCGTGGTATCGGGACGGATGCCTTCGTCGGCGGAAATCGTGACCTCGCGCCGGACGATGCCGCCACTGGCCTTGTCCAGTACCGCCATGACAGTCGTCATAGGAACGATTTCGTCATTGAACAGGCCATCTGCCTGGGCCTGGACGGCGCGCTGCTGACTACGCACGCCATACTCGTCCTGGACCTGCCGCGAAATGCCATAGCGCTTGGCCACGGTCTCCGCGGTCTGGAGCATGCTCCAGTACAGCTCCGGCTTGTGCTGCCGCAGCCATGGGTCCTGGCGCATCAGGGTATTGGCGTCATTCTGCACGCAGGAAATGCTTTCTATGCCACCGGCCACCATGACCGGCACCTGATCCACGATGATGCGTTGCGCGGCCATGGCAATCGCCTGCAACCCCGAGGAGCAGAAACGATTGACGGTGACGGCCGCGGTGCTCACCGGCAGGCCGGCGCGCAGCGCAATCGCTCGTGCGATATTGCCGCCCGTTGTGCCCTCGGGCAATGCGGAACCCATGATCAGATCTTCGGCCTCGGCCGGGTCGATGCCAGCCCGGGCCACTGCGTGGGATACGGCGTGCGCGCCCAGCGTGGCACCGTAGGTCATGTTGAAAGCGCCTTTCCAGGACTTGGCCAGCCCGGTCCGGGCGGTTGAAACAATAACAGCTTCTCTCACTTTTTGTCTCCTTGCAATTGCCGCTTGCGTATCACGTTATTTCAGGGCTTCGCCGCTTTCGCCATGGGTTTGCAACAGCGGGGCGACCTGCCAGCGCTCGGGACGCGCCGAAACCGCGCCGAACTGCCGCAGCGCACGCACCACGTTGAACAATCCGGCCTGCTGTGCATAGTGCATCGGGCCGCCGCGATGCAGCGGAAAGCCGTAACCGTTGAGGTAGACGATATCGATGTCGGATGCCCGCAGGGCAATGCCTTCTTCGAGAATCTTGGCGCCTTCGTTGGCCAGCGCGAACACGCAACGCTCGACAATCTCGCGATCCTCAATTTTGCGCGGCGTGATTCCCTTATTCTTTCGGAAAGCGTCGACCAGTGTTTCCACCTCGGGGTCGACATGCGGCTTGCGATCGCCCGCCACATAACGATACCAGCCCGCGCCTGTCTTCTGTCCGAAGCGGCCGGCTTCGCACAGCTTGTCGGCCACCACTTCCTCGTAGGACTGCGGATCGGCTTCCTTCTTGCGCTTGCGGATGGCCCAGCCGATATCCAGCCCGGCCAGATCGCCGACCCGGTATGGCCCCATGGCGAAACCGAACTTCTCGAGCGCACCGTCAATCTGCGATGGCGAAGCGCCCTGCAGCATGATTTCGTCGGCGGCATCGCGATAGGCATACAGCATGCGGTTGCCGATGAAGCCGTCGCACACGCCAGACACCACGGGCTTCTTGCCGATTTTCTTAGCCATGTCGATACATGTCGCCAGCACGTCTTTGGCCGTCTTCTCGCCGCGCACGATCTCCAGCAATTTCATCACGTTGGCGGGGCTGAAGAAATGCAGGCCAATCACATCTTCGGGGCGTTTTGTGAACGACGCGATCTTGTCGACATCCAGCGTCGAGGTGTTGGAAGCCAGGATGGCGCCGGGCTTGATGACGCGATCCAGTTCACGGAAGACCGCTTCCTTGACACCCATTTCCTCGAAGACCGCCTCAATCACCAGATCCACATCTTTCAGATCATCATAGCTCAGCGTGGTGGACAGCAAGGCCATGCGCTCTTGCACCTGGGCGGCGGTCAGCCTGCCCTTTTTCATGGTGTTCTCGTAGTTCTTGCGAATCGTCGCGACGCCGCGCTCCAGGGCTTCGCTCTTTTGTTCCAGCAGTAGAACGGGGATACCCACGTTCAGATAATTCATGGTAATGCCGCCACCCATGGTGCCGGCGCCGATGACGCCCACCCGTTCGATCTTGCGCAGTGGCGTATCAGACGGCACATCGGGGATCTTGGTGGCGGCGCGCTCGGCGGCAAATACATGACGCAAGGCCAGCGACTCCGGAGACGACATCAGCTGCGTGAACAGCTTGCGCTCGAATGCAAGGCCGTCGTCAAAGGCCATGGAGGCGCTTGCCGCTACGGCATCGACGCAAGCGGCAGGAGCCGGAAAACGGCCCGCGGTCGCGCTTACGCCATTACGCGCATTCAGCAGCAGGGCATCGGCATCGGCGTCCGCGACCTTCAGGTCGCGAATACGCTTGAGCGGCGCCTGGGCATCGATTTTCCCAGCAAACGCCACGGCGGCGGCAACCGGATCCGCCTCGACAACCTGATCGAAAATCGCCGTGTCGGCCAGCGTGGCGGCCTTGACGATCTGACCGGAAACAATCATGTTCAAGGCTTTTTCCAGGCCCACGACGCGCGGCAGGCGCTGCGTGCCGCCGGCACCCGGCAAAATGCCCAGCTTGACTTCCGGCAACCCGACCTTGGCGCTCGCTGCCGCCACCCGGTAGTGCGCGCCCAATGCCAACTCCAGTCCGCCGCCCAGGCATACACCATCAATAGCGGCAACTACTGGCTTGGCGGACTGTTCCAGGACTTCGATGACCGTGCGCAGCGTAGGCGCCTGCGAGGCCTTGGGCGTCCCGAATTCGGTCACATCCGCGCCGCCCGAGAATGCCCTGGCGGAGCCGGAAACGACGATCGCCTTGATGGCCGGATTCGCATTAGCCCGGTCTACGCCTTCTACGATAGCCTTGCGCAAACCGTGGCCCAGGCCGTTGACAGGGGGATTATTGAATGTAATGACCGCAATCGCATCCTTTTCTTCGTAGAAAGCATGATCCATGTCGAAGTCTCCTTTATGAACAGGTTGAAGGCGGGGCAGGATGGCCCGCGCCCGATCGATTCGTTTGATTCACAATCATAGCGTACCGCAGGCCGTACCCGTCCGGGGGAGCGTGAATCCTGTTCAAGCCTTTCCCCGACGCCGTGTATTGTGGAATTGAAATTCTGGACAGTTTCGCACTGCAGAATTACGACTAAATTGACTTTCGATCATACTACCCAGCCACTCTTGCTGTAAAGCGAATTTTTCCATATGATCATTTAAAACGATTCAAGGCTTACGCTTTCAATTTTTCATTTTCTCGTTATAATTAGTTCCACAATTAATATCGATGTTCTGCATTGCAGAATTTTTTAAAATCGCAACGCAAAAGCCATCGTGCAAGCCCGGCTTGGGCCTTCCCGCCCAGCCGATCAATTTCATAGGATCCCCTCATGGACATTCGCTTCACACCCGAGCAACAGGCCTTTCGCGACGAGGTTCGCGCATTTCTGAAGGATGCGGTTCCCGCCTCGGTGCGCGAAAAAACCGAACAATGCATCCCCTACTCGAAAGCAGACAGGCAGCAATGGCAGCGTCGCCTTTTCGAGCAAGGCTGGGGCGCCCCCGCTTGGCCGGTGGAATTCGGCGGCACGGGCTGGGATGCGGTACAGCGCCATATTTTCGAGGAAGAATGCGCGGCGGCCGGTTCGCCGGAACAACTATCCTTCGGCCTGAAAATGGTCGCGCCCGTTATCCAGAAGTACGGCAACAAGGCGCAGCAGGACCGCTTCCTGCCGCGCATCCTGTCCGGAGAGGACTGGTGGTGCCAGGGCTATTCCGAACCGGGTGCGGGGTCAGACCTTGCCTCACTGAAAACCACGGCGCAAAAGGACGGCGACGACTATATCGTCAACGGGCAAAAAACCTGGACCACGCTGGCCCAGCATGCGGACTGGATTTTCTGCCTGGTTCGCACCAACCCAGAGGTGCGCAAGCAGGAAGGCATTTCGTTTCTGCTGATCGACATGAAAACGCCAGGCATTACGGTGCGCCCCATCATCATGCTGGACGACGGCCATGAAGTGAACGAAGTCTGGTTCGACAATGTCCGCGTCCCTGCCACCAACCTCATCGGCGAAGAAAACAAGGGCTGGACCTATGCCAAATTCCTGCTAGGCCATGAGCGCACCAACATCGCCCGCGTGGGGCGTTCCAAAGCCGCCCTCAAACTGGTCAAAAGCGCAGCCGCGAGACAAATCGGCAATGACGGCAAGCCCCTGCTGCAGGATGTCCGGTTCCGCGATCGCCTGGCGCAGATCGAGCTCGACCTGATGGCGCTTGAAATCACCAATTTGAAACTGGTGTCCCAGGATGGCCGCCAGCACGCGCCGGGACCCGAAGCCTCGATTCTCAAAGTCAAGGGATCGGAAATCCAGCAAGCCATCACGGCGCTGGCATCCCAGGTCGCCGGCCCCTACGCAGCGGCGCATATCCTGCCCGACGACACCGTCCATGAACTCTCTTCGGCATTCCCGGCCGAACAGGAACACCTGACCGCGCATTATTTCAACTATAGGAAAACATCGATCTACGGCGGATCGAATGAGGTTCAGAAGACCATTATCTGCCGCATGATCCTGGGACTCTAGGATCGTGCCGCCCTCACGCACCCACCGATAGAACGATACCGAATACGGAGCCCTTCAACATGGACTTTACCTTTACCGAAGAACAACTGGCGCTGCAGGACACACTGAACCGCTACATCGAAAAAGACTACACCTTCGAGGCGCGGCGCAAGCGCCTGGCGCAGGATCAGCCGTTTGACGAGACAAGCTGGCGCACCCTGGCGGAACTGGGCATTCTTGCCCTTCCCTTTGACGAAGCGCATGGCGGGCTGGAAGGCACCCCCATCGACACCTATCTGGTAACGCGCGCCCTGGCAAAGGGACTGGTGCTGGAACCCTATATCACCACTGTCATTTTGTCGGGCACGCTATTGCGACATCTGGCCACGCCCGCACAACAGGGGATTCTGATCCCCGCGATTGCCGAAGGCTCGGCCCGCTTCGCACTGGCCCACTACGAACCCGGCTCGCGTTACGCCGAAGCCCATATCGAAACCCGCGCAACGCCTCAAGGCGATGGCTGGATACTGAACGGCCATAAGTCCATGGTTGTCGATGCTCCGGTCAGCGACCATTGGCTGATCACCGCCAGAACAGCTGGCGACGACCGCGACGAAAATGGTCTGTCGGTTTTCCTGGTGAAGGCCGGCCAGCCCGGCATTACTGTCAAGCCGTATCGCCTGCATGACGGCCATCGGGCGGCGGAACTGGTTTTTGACAACCTGCAGGTATCGGCGGATGCGCTGATAGGCGCGGCAGGCGGCGCCTATCCCGCCATCATGCAAGCTCTGGCGGCGACCAACGCCGCCCTCGCCGCGGAAGCGGCCGGCCTCATGCAGGCACTGAACGACGCCACACTGGAATACCTGAAAACCCGCAAGCAGTTTGGCGTTGCCATCGGCACATTCCAGGCGCTGCAGCATCGCATGGCGGACATGGCGATTGCCGCGGAACAGGCCACATCCATGGCGCTGCTGGCGGCGATCAGCCAGTCCGATGAAAATCCGCAAGAGCGCATCCTGAAAGCATCGGCCGCGCGCAGTCTGCTGGCCCGGCTATCGCGGCAGGTTGCGGAAGAAGCCGTGCAAATGCACGGCGGCATGGGAGTGACCGACGAATTGCAGGTTGCCCACTTCTTCAAGCGCGTGACTGTCCTCAATAGCCAATACGGCGATGCGGATTTCCATTTACAGCGATATAGTGATAGTCTTTGTCACTTTTCCGACACCACCGCGACAGCGCAAGGATAGGCCCCCAGCATGAACGACCAGAGCATTCCCGAGCATTATCATTTATTGGATCGCAATAGCCGCTTTTCGGATTTGACCGGCCCCTTCTACGAGAAGATTATTGACGGCAAGCATGCCGGCATTGGCCTGCGCGTCAAGGCGGAACATCTCAATAAAGTCCGCGTGGCGCACGGCGGCCTGATCATGACCGTTGCCGACAATGCCTTTGGCGATGCCATCCTCAATGCATACGACGAGCCGGTATCCTTCGTCACCATGACCTTGACCTGCGAATTCATGTCGCCGGTCAAGGAAGGCGACTGGCTCGAGGCCACCGTCGAGATTCAGCGCAAAGGCAAAAGAAACGTCTTCGCCAATTGTCATGTCAATGTGGGCGATAAAAAAGTGGCCTTTGCCACCGCCATTTTCGCCATGGTCGAGAATCGCCAGAACAACGCAGGCAAGCCGGCTTGACCCACTTGGCTCCCCGGGCACCGCGCACGACGAATCCCGCAAGCGCCGGAAACCGCAGGCTCAGGTGGGCTGGCCCACGGTTTCCTTGAGCTTGCGCACGACTTCCAGCAAGCGCGGGCGCGCCTCGTCCATCAGATAGCTTTCGGACAGATTGAACGACGGCCCACCGCAGCTGATCGCCATGACAGGGAACTGCCGCCCCAGATCGAGCCCCACCGCGATGGCGTTGACATCTTTTTGCCAATCCCCGAACGAGCAGGTGCACCCCAGCGTTCGATAATCAGCGAGTGAAGCCTGGATGCCGGACATCAGCGCCTCGCTGGACTGCTCGTCCAGTTCCCGCACCCGCCCGAAAATTTCCTCGCGTTCCTGTAACGGGATCTCTGCCAGGTAGGCACGTCCCATGGCGGTGGAAACGATGGGAATGCGCGAACCCACGTCCATGGACAAGGTCAGGGCCGAGCGGCTGCGACAGTTTTCCACATACAGCATGGACAGGCGATCGCGCGTGCCCAGCGTGACCATGCCTTGGGTCTCATCGGCCAATGCCTGCATGAGTGGACGCGCTACCTGTCGTATGTCAAGCTTGGCAAGCAAGCCGACACCCAGCGAAAGCGTCGCCATGCCCAGCCGGTATTTGCTGCTGTCCTCGTCGTGCGTCAGATAGCCCAGCTTGGTCAGCGTATAGGTAATGCGCGATACCGTAGACTTGGGCAGCCGGCAGCGCTGCGCAATTTCCTGGTTGCCCAGGATTTTGTTGCCTGAGCGAAAGCAGGCCAGCACATCGAGCCCGCGCGCAATCGCCGTAATGAAGTGACGATCATCTTCGTAATCGCTGGCCAGCGGCACTTTGTTGGATTTCCTGAGGTCAGTGGTCATAAACCGAATTCCGGTAACTAAAATTCCAATGTGCAGAATTATAGAATGTTTTTAAAAATATGCGATGAGCGCTGTTGACATATAGTATTATAAGACAATACTCGTTTTATACAATGTTTTAAAAGCAATTTTCATTGCCTGAGCAGAAATAGTAGTCTATGATTGAGCTCGATTTGCTCCAGCACGACATCCATCATGTACCGCAATGCGGAATATCATTTTGTTTTCGATGCTGATCAATTCCCAGCACGCTGCTGCCTGCCCGGCATAAGGAAAAGAAGCTGACGCGCAGCGCCAATTCCCAAGACTTTTTCTGCGAGGTTGTGATTTATGACTCATTCCGTAGTCCAACAACTGCGACAACAAATGACGCTTCCAGTCATTTGTTCTCCCATGTTCATCGTTTCCAATCCAAACATGGTCATCGAGCAATGCAAAAGCGGCCTGATCGGGTCTTTTCCCGCGCTGAACGCCAGGCCCGCCGCCCTGCTGGACGACTGGCTGGCGCAAATCACTGAAACGCTGGCCAATGAACGCAGCGCGCATCCCGAGCAGAAAATCGCCCCCTTCGCAGTCAACCAGATCATCCATACCTCGAACGATCGGCTTGAGCACGACATGCAGGCCTGCGAGAAGCACCGGGTACCTGTTATCATCACCAGCCTGCGCGCGCCGACCGACGTGGCCACTGCCGTGCATGGCTGGGGAGGTCTGGTGTTTCACGATGTCACGACAATCCGCCATGCCGAGAAGGCGCTGGAAGCCGGCGTCGACGGTCTGATCCTGGTCGCCTCCGGCGCCGGCGGCCACGCCGGCACCATCAGTCCGTTCGCGCTGGTCTCCGAGGTACGCAAATTCTATGACGGCCCCCTCATCCTTTCAGGCGCCATCACCAACGGCAACAGCATTCTGGCCGCCCAGGCCATGGGCGCGGACTTCGCCTATATCGGCACACGCTTCATTGCAAGCAAAGAGGCCAATGCCGACCCCCGCTACAAGCAAATGATCGTCGACAGCGCCGCCAAGGATATCCTGTATACGCCTTTCTTCACCGGCATTCCCGGCAACTATCTGACACCCAGTATCATCGCTTCGGGCCTGGACCCCAACGCACTGCAGGAACAGGACAAATCCTCCACCAACTTCGGCTCGACGCGAGTCAAGCCATGGAAAGATGTCTGGGGCGCGGGACAGGGCGTAGGCACGATCGACTCGATCGAATCCGTCGCCGACATCAGCCGGCGCATGCAGCAAGAATATACCGCCGCCTGCAATCGCATTGACCGGGAGCGCGCGGCATGAGCGACACGGTAACGCAAGCCTTCTCCGACGGCGTACTGACCCTGACCATCAATCGCCCTGCCCAGAAAAATGCGCTGGACGCAGCCACCTACGGCGCACTGACGGCGGCATTGCTGCAGGCCAACGAACGCCACGACGTCAATGTGATCGTACTGACCGGCGCAGGCGGCTACTTCACCGCCGGCAATGATCTGCGCGATTTTCTCAAGGCACCCGAGGGTGCCAGTCCCGGACTGACTTTTCTGAAAGCGATCAGCCGGGTCAACGTGCCGCTGATCGCGGCGGTCGAAGGTGGCGCGGTCGGCATCGGTGTGACCATGCTGCTGCATTGCGATTTCGTCATCGCTTCGGCCGGTGCCCAGTTGCGCATTCCGTTCGTGCCGCTGGGACTATGTCCGGAAGGTGCCTCAAGCTTGCTGCTGGCGCGCTATGTCGGTATCCGCAAGGCGAATGAATGGCTGTATCGGGGTGCGCCGTTTTCATCCGAGGAAGCGCTGGCCGCGGGCTTGATTAACCAAGTCGTACCAGCGGGCGCAACCGCGGACACCGCGCAGGCGCTGGCTCGCGGCATGGCCAGCCAATCCCGCCTGGCGCTGGTGAGCACCAAATTCCTGCTACGACGCCCGTATGCCGACGAGGTCGCCGCCACCCTTGATGTCGAACGTGATAAATTCGCGCAGTGCCTGGCCTCCCCGGAAGCCCGGGCTGCATTTACCAAATTTCTAACCAAGTGAGTAGTAGATTACAGTTATGATACGCGATCAGGAAACCCAAACGCTGCTGGAAGAAGGCGTACGCCGGTTTGTCGAAGAAGTCCTCGTTCCGGCCGAACACGAAGTGGCGGAAACCGACGAGATCCCGCAGAAAATCCGTGACCAGATGAAAGAGCTCGGCCTGTTCGGGCTGGCTCTGCCTGAGGAATACGGCGGTTTGGGCCTGACCATGGAAGAGGAAGTCCGGATCGCCATGGAATTGGGCAAGACCTCTCCTGCTTTTCGCTCCTACATCGGGACGAACAATGGCATCGGTTCCTCGGGTATCGTGATTGATGGCACACCGGAACAGAAAGACAAATACCTGCCGCGCCTGGCCGCAGGCGACCTGATCGGCTCGTTCGCCCTGACCGAACCCGAAGCCGGCTCCGATGCCGGCTCCCTGCGTACGACCGCCGTCAAGGATGGCGATCATTACATCATCAACGGCACCAAGCGCTTCATCACCAATGCCCCGCATGCCGGCATCTTCACGGTCATGGCGCGCAGCAATCCGGACATCAAGGGCGCTTCGGGCATCTCGGCGTTTATCGTCGAAGCCGACACCCCCGGACTATCGCTGGGCAAGCGCGACAAGAAAATGGGCCAGAAAGGCGCGCATACCTGCGATGTGATTTTCGACAGTTGCCGTGTTCCCGCCAGCCAGTTGATCGGCGGCAAGGAAGGCGTCGGCTTCAAGACCGCCATGAAGGTGCTGGACAAGGGCCGCCTGCATATTTCGGGGGTTGCCATCGGCGCGGCCAAGCGCATGCTGGCCGATGCCTTGCGTTTTGCCATGGAACGCAAGCAGTTCGGCCAGGCGATTGCCGAATTCCAGCTGATCCAGGGCATGCTGGCGGACAGCAAAACAGAAATCTACGCGGCCGAATGCATGCTGCTGGACGCGGCGCGGCGCAGGGATAACAAGGAAAACGTATCGGCGCTGGCTTCCTGCGTCAAATACTTTGCCACGGAAATGTGCTGCCGCGTGGCGGACCGTGCCGTGCAAATCCACGGCGGATCCGGTTATAGTGCTGAATATGCCGTGGAACGCTTCTACCGAGACGTACGGCTGTTCCGCCTTTACGAAGGCACTTCGCAAATCCAGCAGGTCATCATTGCCAAGGATCTGCTCAAGGGCGGCGCCATCTAGGCGGGACATAAACCGGTACCTGGGGCGCTTTATTCAGCGTCCCGACGCCGGCATATTTATTCCAATAAAGGGAGACAACATGAAAATAAACGGTAAATCCGTTGCAGTGCCGCTATGCGTGGCGCTTATGGCAACTGGCATGCAGTCGGCCAATGCCATGTCAGAAGCGGCAAAGAACTTTCCCGACAAGCCCATTTCGATCGTAATCGGCTATACCGCCGGCGGCTCTACCGATATTCCATTCCGGGTGCTTGCGGAGAATGTCGCCAAGATATTGAAGCAGCCGGTCATTGTGGAAAACAAGCCGGGCGCGGGCGGCGTTTTGCCCGCCATGCAACTGCACAACAGAAAACCCGACGGCTACACCCTGGCCCAGACCCCGACGCCCGTTTTCCGGCTTCCCTACATCAGCAAGATAGACTGGAATCCGGCCACGGACCTGACTTACGTGATTGGCCTGGCAGGCTACTCCTTCGGGCTCGTGGTGCCCGCCGACTCGCCCATCAAAAGCATGAAGGAATATATCGACTACGCCAAGGCGAATCCTGAAAAGCTCACCTATGGCAGCCCCGGCATCATGACAACGCTGCATATCACCATGGAAGCCATCGCCCGGGACGCCGGCATCAAGCTCACCCATGTGCCCTATAAGGGCAATGCCGAATCCTTGAAGGCGATTATCGGTGGTTTTGTCATGTCGGTTGCCGATACACCGGCCTGGGCGCCATATGTGGAAAACGGCAAGCTCAGACTGCTGTCGACCTGGGGTGAGAAGCGCAGCAAGAAATTCCCCGATGCGCCGACCCTGAAGGAAGCGGGCATTAACCGCGTACAGCTTTCTCCGTTTGGCCTGGCCGTGGGCAAGGGCACCGATCCGGATATCGTGAAAAAACTGCACGACGCATTCAAACAAGGCATGGAACAGCCCAACTTCCGCGAAGCCCTGGAAAAATACGATATGGAACCGCTTTACATGAGTTCCGAGCAATACACGGCTTTTGCCAAGAAAACGACCGAAGAAGAAGGCCGCATCCTGGAATCGCTGGGATTCAAGAAAAAATAAGGCCGGGACCGGCAGCCCACCCGCTCCGGGTGGATGCCCCCTTGCTATACTGCCGCCATTCGCCGATGACAGGCAAGGCTTATCCGCGCCTTATATTCAAAATATTTGAATATATTCTACAAAACAGATGAAACTGCCTCACCCTGCGTTGCAGCATAATGAACCCATGTCAGAGATAATCGGCTAGGCCCGATTTTCGCCTACCAAACAACTTTATTAGGGGTTCAATAACATGTCTGCCAACTTTCTGGATAAACTGAAAAACCGCCGTACGATTTATTCCCTCGATCGCAATGTCAAACTGGGCAACGATGAGCTGGTATCGCTCATCCAAACAGCCGTCAAGGAAGCGCCCTCCTCCTTCAACTCCCAATCTTCCCGCGCCGTGATTCTGCTCGGCAAAAACCAGGACCGCGTCTGGGAAATCGCCAAGGAAGCGCTCAAGGCTATCGTGCCTGCCGACGCCTTCGCCGCCACCGAAGCCAAGCTCAATGGCTTCCAGTCCGCTTACGGCACCATCCTGTTCTTTGAAGACCAGAATGTGATTACCGGTTTGCAGGAGAAATTTGCCCTTTACGCCGATAATTTCCCGATTTGGTCCGAGCACTCCACCGGCATGGCGCAATTGGCCGTCTGGACGGCATTGGCCGACCATGGCGTTGGCGCTTCGCTGCAGCACTACAACCCGCTGATCGACGACAAAGTCAAACAGGAATGGAACTTGCCCGCAAGCTGGAAATTGCGCGCGCAAATGCCCTTTGGCAACATCGTGGACCCCGCCGGCGCCAAGGAGTATATGGACGACGGCGAACGCTTCCGCGTCTTTGCCTGATCACGGAATTGGCGCCAGCGCGGCGTCCAGAGCGACACCGTGTGGCGTTCGAAGCCCGCTTGTCAATGACGCCTGGCATTCGGTAAAAACAACAGCTTTGCCGACAAACTGTTCCGCTGTGCAAAAGCCCGGATTGCCTTGCTCTCCGGGCTTTTGCTTTATTGCTGCAATTAGTGACAAAGCGGGCGTTTTATAGTGAAACCCCTCGTTATTTATTATTGAATATTTGTTATCCTTAGGCTCTTATCCAAACCAACCAAGGATGAATGAACAATGAAAATGACAGGGAAATTTCTGTTTGCCATCACGACACTCGCTGCCGTTGTCGCACCGCTTGCGGCCCAGGCGGCGTGGCCGGACAAACCCATTAAAGTCATTGTGCCCTACACTCCCGGCGGCGCCACCGATACGGTAACCCGCGTGGTCATGCAAAAACTGGCGGAAAGGCTCAAGCAACCGATCGTCATCGAAAACAAGCCCGGCGCCAACGGCACTATCGGCACAGGCCAGGCAGCCCGCTCCAAACCCGACGGCTATACTTTCGTCACGGTACTGGCGGCTCACTCCGTGAACCCGCACCTGTACAAGCTTACCTACAGCGACGATGATTTCGTCCCCGTATCGCACATGGCCGATCTCCCGCTTTTCCTGTTTGTCAGTAAATCGGTGCCGGCGAACAACCTGAAAGAACTGGTGGAATACGGCAAGAAAAATCACCTTACCTACGCCTCCAGCGGCACCGGCTCCAGCGCCCACCTGACCGGCGCCCACTTTGCACAGGAAGCGGGCATCCAGATGACCCATGTGCCCTACAAAGGCAGCGCCCCGATTCTTTCCGATCTGCTTAGTGGCCAGGTCTCCATGGTATTCGATCCGATCCTGGTGCCCATGGCTTATGTGAAGGAAGGCAAGCTGAAAGCGCTGGCGATTACCTCTGCCAAGCGCTGGGAAGATGAAAAAGAGATTCCTACCATGGAAGAAGCCGGCTTCAAGGGCTTTGTCATGAACTCCTGGGCATCGCTGCTGGCGCCCAAAGGTACACCGCAGGAAATCGTCGATCGTGTCTCCAAAGAATTAGCGGAAGTCGCCAAAGATCCGGACGTCAAGGCGAAATTCAACACCGCGGGTTTTGTACCGGTGGGTAGCACGCCGGCGGAACTGGGTGAACTGATCAAGCGCGACTCCGCTCTGTATGAAAAGATCATCAAGGAAAATAAGATTACGGTGCAATAACCCCGTTACTGTGCGATAACACAAGGCCCGGCAGCGCCGGGCTTTTTTTCGTCCGATGGCGCTTCAAGATCTGCTGCCGAACCCTGCCGCCACGATACGCAGCAGGAAACACCACTACATTGCCGGACCCCATATTCAACGAAAGAACGTCTGAGAAAACAGGAAACTGAAACCGGAAACAAAGAACGCAAAACAGGATTGCAACACGCCTGGCTCATATCGAGCCGATCACATTATTGATAATTTTCATAAGAAAATAAAACGTGGCAATGGCGATTTTCGCGCATAAACAAATACATTAAATATTGTTTGAGATACGCACGTCCGATGTTGTAATGAATGCAAGTCAATCATCAATTGCTCAGACGGCCAAGCCAGTGGTTTACGAGGTCATCCGCAAGAAAGCGCGCCCGGCGCATCCATGCATCTTGCCGGTTGCCTCGGCCCACCGCGGCTTGCCGGGCCAAACAGGTTTCACCTGAACGGCGTCATCATTTTCTTCATCGGGGTTTTATATGATTCACCACATCAAGGCAATCCTTGCTCTCGCCATTCTGTCATTGGCCAACATCACCGTTGCGCACTCGGGCACGCTCAAGATCGGTGTGGTTCCCGGCGCATATGCCGACTCGGTCAACGTTGCCGCAAAGGAAGCCAAAGAACAAGGCATTAATGTCGAAGTCGTGGAATTCACGGACTGGACCACGCCAAACATCGCCCTCAATTCAGGGGATATCGACGCGAACTATTTCCAGCATGAACCCTTTCTCGAGAATGCGAATGAAAAACAAGGATTCCGACTCATTGCGGTCGATACGGGTATTCTGTCGAACATCGGTTTGTACTCACTGAAACACAAGGCCATTGCCGAAATTCCGGAAAACGGTAAAGTCGCCATCGCCAATGACCCGGTCAACCAGGGGCGCGGCTTGCTGCTGTTGCAAAAATCCGGCCTGATCAAGCTGAAAGACAACGTCGGTTTCCTCGGCACGCTGGACGACATCACGGACAATCCGAAAAAATTGCAATTCGTGGAAGTCGAAGGACCACAATTGGCGCGTATCACCAGCGATGTCGATCTGGCATTGGGATACCCGCATTTCATCGTTGCGGCCAAGGCGTTCGATCCATCCAGCGGCCTGGTCTACTCCGGCATCGAAGACGCACAATTCGCCATCCGTTTCGTCACCCGGGAAGACGGCGCCGCCAACCCCGATTTGAAAAAATTCATAGCAATCTACCATTCGTCCAGCGCGGTCAGCAAGGATATCCACCGTGCCTTCTCGAACGATGACAGGCTATATACGCTTGCCTGGAAAAAGTAAGGAAATGGTGCCGGAATCATGATTTACTCGACCGCCACTGGAGCAGCCAGTTTTCGCATACCGACACACGGCAATGCCACGGCACCGGGCGAAGGCGCCGTGCTGGATGAAAACGCGGCTAGCAGCGTCGCAGCAGCGGCCGGCAACGCCAAAACCGGGGGAACTGTTACGTTCGATCGGGTGTGCAAAACCTACCATGCCGCCTCCGGCCCCGTCCATGCCTTGCTCGATATTTCGCTGCAGATTCCCGCGGGACACATCTTCGGCATTATCGGCCGCTCCGGCGCGGGCAAGTCCAGCCTGTTGCGCACAATCAACCGGCTTGAGACTCCCAGCAGCGGTACGGTCAGTATCGACGGGGCTGACATCGCCGTGCTCGGTGAGGCCGAACTGGTGCTGCTGCGCAGACGCATCGGCATGATCTTTCAGCATTTCAACCTGCTGAGCGCCAAATCGGTCTGGGACAATATTGCCTTACCATTGAAAGTCGCCGGTGTTGCCAAATCCGATATAGACCAGCGCGTCAGGGAACTGCTGGAGCTGGTCGGCCTTTATGACAAACGAGATAGTTTTCCGCAGCGCCTGTCTGGCGGACAAAAGCAGCGTGTCGGCATTGCACGGGCGTTGGCGCACCATCCGGAAATCCTGCTATGCGATGAAGCAACGTCGGCGCTGGACCCGGAAACCACGCGCAGCATCCTTTTCCTGCTCAAGGATATCAATCGGCGCTTGGGCATTACCATTATTCTAATTACACATGAAATGAGTGTGATAAGGGAAATATGCGATCAAGTGCTAGTGCTGGAAAATGGCACCATTGCCGAAACCGGACCCGTATGGAAGCTATTCGGTTCGCCATCGCACGAAGCGACGCGGGCATTGCTGGCGCCATTGCAACATCGGCTTCCCGAAGATATCCGGGCACGGCTGCTACCGACCCCGCCACCCTCCGAAAACTACGAACGGATCCTGCTCCTGTCCTATGACGGCCAATCGGGACCCGGACCCGACCTATCGCTGATCGGTCGTACCTTGAATGCACGGGTCAGGCTGTTGCATGGCGGTGTAGACAGGATACAGGGCCATGCCCAAGGCCGCCTGATCATCGCGATACCCGGCCAGGTTCCATACGCAGATGCGGATTTCGCTGGCGCGGGATCGTATCCTATCGCACATCATGTGGAGACACTCGGCTATGTCCATCTCGATTGAACGCTATTGGCAAGCCTTTTCCGATACGCTCGTCATGGTTGGCGTTTCCGGCGGCATCGCCTTTGCTTGTGGTATTCCACTGGCAGTGCTGTTGATCATTACCTCGCCCGGCGGCTTTCTGCATTCTCCCCGGCTGCACCGAATCCTCGGCAGCGTCATCAATGGCTTCAGGGCAACGCCGTTTATCGTATTGATGGTGGCGCTCATTCCCTTTACCCGCATTATCGCCGGCACCGCGATCGGCGTATGGGCCGCCATCGTGCCGCTGGCCATCAGTGCCACCCCTTTTTTCGCACGCATTGCCGAAGTCAGTTTGCGCGAAGTGGACCCCGGCCTGATCGAAGCGGCCCAGGCCATGGGCTGCAGAAAATGGGATATCGTCCGGCATGTCCTGCTGCCAGAGGCCTTACCCGGGATTATCGGCGGCGTCACGATTACCTTGGTAACGCTGATCAGCGCATCGGCCATGGCGGGCGCCGTCGGCGCCGGAGGACTGGGCGATCTGGCGATCCGATACGGTTACCAGCGTTTCGATACCCAAGTGATGCTGATCGTGATCGCCATACTCATTGCCCTGGTCACCGTTGTACAGCAGTCGGGCGATATTTACGTACGCTGGCTGAAAAGCCGCTAGGAGCCGTCATGAACCGTACCGTGATCAATCCGCAAACCCAGCGTTTGCCTGCCTGCCCTGCGCCGGCGACGCGAATTCGCGATGATCGGGAAGCCATACTTGCAGCCATGGCGCTGGCGCAACGTTATGCGGCCAGTGCGGCACAGCGCGACCGGGAACGTATTCTACCCTGGGATGAAGTCGAGGCTTTCACCGCCAGCGGCCTGGGCGGCATTACCGTGCCATCGCGTTTCGGCGGCGCCGACGTTTCCTATCTGACATTGAGCAAGGTCTTTGAAATCATCAGCGCGGCGGATCCCTCGCTAGGGCAAATTCCGCAGAACCATTTTGCCGTGCTGCAATTGCTCAGGGAAACGGGAACACCCCGCCAGCAGGCGCGCTGGTTCAACGATGTCCTGGCCGGTCATCGCATCGGCAATGCCGGCCCGGAACGGAAATCGCGAGCGGCCTTGATCACTCAGCCCACCACGTATATCGTGCGCACGCCAAAAGGCCTGCGCCTTCACGGCACCCGTTTTTACTCCACCGGCGCGCTTTTCGCCCACTGGATACCGCTGCGCGCACTGGACGATGCCGGCAACGCCGTGCAAGTGTGGGTGCGCCGCAACGCCCCCGGTGTCACCGTGCTGGACGACTGGGATGCGTTCGGCCAGCGCACCACGGCTAGTGGCAGCGTCATTCTGAAGGATGTCCCGATTGGCGACGACGACATTGTTGATATGCGCGCCCTGCCCGCCTTGCCAAATCTGGCCGGCCCCGTATCCCAACTGATCCACGCCGCCATTGATGTCGGCATTGCCCGTGGCGCCCTGCGCGATGGGCTGGCTTTCGTGCGCGACCACAGCCGTCCCTGGTTGGATGCCGGGGTTGCCCGAGCCAGCGACGACCCCTACATCATCCAGGAGGCCGGCAAGTTGCAGATAGAAGTCGACGCGGCTCAGGCAGTCTTGGAGGAAGCGGCAGCGACGCTGGACGATATCTCGCGGCACCCCGTCACGGAACAGCGCAGCGCCGAGGCATCGATCATCGTTGCCCAGGCCAAGATCCTGAGTGGCGAGGCCGCCATCAACGCCAGCGAAAAACTGCTGGAGCTGGCCGGGTCGGCGGCGACACGTGAAAAACATAATCTGGATCGCCACTGGCGCAATGCCAGGGTGCATACGTTGCATGATCCGGTCCGCTGGAAATACCATTTGCTGGGCGACTTCCTGCTCAACGGCACGCTGCCTCGCCGTCACCAGTGGAACTAAGCCACGCGAACTTGATCGGGAATTTTTTATGACATACGCACATTTGAACGAAACACCAACGGCGTACGACAATGCGGGCGAGGATGCCGTCGTACCCGACGCCTTTCCAGGCCGGTTTTCCCACAAGGCGGCGCGCATTGACAATGATGCGCACGCCATTGAAACCGCCAGGGCGCTTGCCGCGGCCTTTTCCCAACAAGCATCGGAGCGTGATCGCATGCGCATTCTGCCATGGGACGAAGTCGAGCGGTTTAGTCAAAGCGGCCTGTGGGGCGCCAGTGTGCCCAGGATATACGGCGGCGCCGCCATCTCCGCGGCAACCGTTGCACAGGTGTTCTCTATCATCTCCGCCGCGGACGGATCACTCGGGCATATCCCCCAGAACCATTTCTACGCACTGGAAGTCTTGCGAATCGCCGGCACGGAATCACAAAAGCAATATTTCTACCGCCGTGTCCTGGACGGAGAACGATTCGGCAACGCGCTGGCGGAGATCGGTCATAAGGACTTCAAGCGGCGGACGCATCTCGAGCGCACCGACACAGGCATCTATGTGACCGGGCGCAAATTCTACTGCACCGGCGCGCTGTTCGCACACTGGATTCCAACCCTGGTGACGGCCAAGGAAACAGAAGGAGACACCTCCTACCTGGTATTCATTCCCGCCAATGCCACGGGTGTCACCATAACCGACGACTGGGACGGATTCGGCCAGCGCGTCACCGGCAGCGGCTCGGTAACCTTCGATCGCGTCAAGGTTCGCGATGCTTGGATCCTGCCGTTTCAGACCCATTTCGAGCAACCCTCGACCATTGGCCCCTATGCCCAGCTGATACATGCCGCTATCGACCTGGGTATCGGGCATGGCGCGCTGGCGGCGACCCTGCCCTATGTGCGTGATCACGCACGCCCCTGGATAGACTCGGGTGTCGCCCGCGCCACCGACGATCCGCTGACGCTGCGGGAAATTGGTCATGTCCAGGTCAGGCTGAAAGCGGCCGAAGCGCTGCTGACGCGCGCGGCCGATACGGTCGACGAGGCCCGATTGGCGCCAGATGAGGATACGGTGGCGCAAGCATCGGTTGCGGTAGCCCAGGCCAAGGCGCTGTGCACGACCGCAGGGCTGCTGGCAGCGAACACACTATTTGAGCTGGCGGGCACTTCCGCCACGCTGGGCGCGCACGCACTGGATCGATATTGGCGCAACGTGCGCACCCATACGCTGCACGATCCGGTGCGCTGGAAATACCATGCCATCGGCAACTATGTCCTCAATGGCAAGCGTCCCCCCCGCCACGGCGCCTTATGACGATACAGCCGTGATCCCAGACAGCAAAAATACCGGATAGCAACATGACTCGCAAGAAAATACTGCTGAACGCCTTCAATATGAATAGTGTCGGACATATCCACCATGGCATGTGGACCCATCCCCGGGACCGGTCGGACCAGTACCACACGCTGGCATACTGGACGCATATTGCCCAAGTGCTGGAACGCGGCCTTTTTGACGGTCTGTTTATTGCAGATATCATCGGCTACTACGATGTATACGCCGGCAATGCGAACCTGACGCTGCAAGAGTCCATACAGTTGCCCGTCAATGATCCCTGGACGCTGATCCCCGCCATGGCCGCCGTCACCCAACATCTCGGATTTGGCGTTACCGCCAACATCCACGCCGAAACGCCATACAGCTTCGCGCGAAAAGTCAGCAGCCTGGACCACCTGACACAAGGACGCATTGGCTGGAACGTCGTAACCGGCTATCTGGACAGCGGCGCACGCGCATTGGGACTGGAGGGTCTGGCCGAGCATGACGCACGCTATGACAGGGCTGACGATTTTCTGCAGCTTTGCTATAAATTATGGGAAGGTAGCTGGGAAGATGGCGCCATCGTCAACGACAAAGCCCGGCGCATCTACGCCGATCCCGCCAAAGTCCATCCGATTGTCCACGAAGGACCGTATTATCGCACCCGTGGCTACCACAGCGCTGCGCCCTCGCCGCAACGCACGCCCGTGCTCTACCAGGCCGGCAGTTCCGGCCGCGGCAGGCAATTTGCCAGTCGCCACGCCGAATGCGTATTCATTGCCGCGACCGACCCGCACGCGGCCAGAGAGACCTCGGCCCGTTTGCGCAGGGACTTTGTGGATGCGGGCAGGCATCCCGACGACGTGAAAATCTTTGCCGGCATCGCAGTCGTCGCTGGCAACACACATAACGATGCCGTGGCCAAATATGAGGAGTACCTGAGCTATGCCAATCCGCAAGCGGGGGTTGCGCACTTTTCGGCTAGCACCGGTATCGACTTTTCCCGGTTCGATCTGGATGAACCCATCCGCTACGGCCATTCCAACGCCATCCAATCCGCCTCCCTAACCGCAAGCCAGCGCGGCTGGACCCGGCGTGACCTGCTGAATCAGCATCGGCTCGGCAGCCGCTACCCCACTATCGTCGGCAATGCGTCCGAGATTGCCGACGAGTTGGAGCGATGGATCGACGAAGGCGATATCGATGGCTTCAACCTTACGCGGATTGTCGTTCCGGAAACCTACGAGGACTTCGTGGATATCGTGATCCCGGAGTTACAGGGCAGGCAGCGCTACAAGACCCGCTATGCCCACGGGCCTCTGCGACAAAAACTGTTCGGGCAGGGGCAAACCCTGCCCGAGCGCCATTATGCATCGCAATGGCGACACCGCAAGCAGCGAAGCGCCCCGCAAGCGGAGCAGAATACTGACGAGCAGGCGCGAAACGACAATCGCCCTGCTCCGCTTGCGGAAGAATCCTGAACCAAAGGGGACCTGACATGAACGTCATCGATATGCGATGCCGGCCGGCATTTTTACATGATTTTTTTGGCGCCACGCCCGGTTCACCGGCGCATGCAACAGCAAGATGGCTCAATCGCCGGGTCGGCGCGGTCGGCGATGACGCGCATTTCGAACGTTCGCTGACACAAGAGGGATTCTTGGAAGAAGTACGCGCCGCCGGGCTCACGCATGCCGTGGTCGTGGGGCGTCACACCCCTTCGCAGCGACTGTCCAATGAAACGATACACAAGATCGTCCACCCGCATCGCGAACTGCTTGGCATTGCCGCCGTGGATCCGACGGTCCAGGGCGAACAAGCCGCGCTGGATATGGCCAACCGCGCCATCGGCGAACTGGGACTGGCTGGCCTGAACCTGGAGCCAGGTTTTTGCGAGCCGGCGCGCCAGCCCGACGATCCGGTTTATTGGCCGTTCTATGAACTGGCTAGCCAATTGAACATACCGCTATTTCTAATGAGCGGCCCGACCACACCCGATCCACGGTTCAATGACCCGGCGGCCCTGGCCAAGGTGGCGCTTGCATTTCCCAGCCTGCCTATCGTGATATATCACGGCTACTGGCCAAATGTTCAGCAAGCAATCGGCCTGGCCTTTCGTCATGAAAATATCCGGCTGGTACCGGACATGTATCTTTTCCTGCCGGGCAGCGAGGCTTATATACAGGCGGCCAACGGCTTCATGTCGGGACAACTGCTGTTTGGCTCGTCCTATCCGTTCCGGCCCATCCGGCAAAGCATCGACGATATCCTGCATCTGGGCCTGCGGGACGCGGTGATCGATGACATCTTGTATCGCAATGCCGCCGAGCTGTTCCAGCTTAACGGGCACGCCGTCCGGTTCCAGGCGGACCGGTAAACGCGTCGAAAAAAAAGCAGGCCGGTAACGTGTCCAGGCCTGCCTCTTTTCCCGATATCGGTCAGTTCACCGATACGTTGGCCTTCTTGATCACATCTGCCCACTTTTCGGTTTCGCTCTTGATGAACTTGGCAAAGTCCTCGGGCGTGCCGCCCGCAGGCTGGCCGCCGGTCGCATCAAACGCTTTCTTTACTTCCGGTTTTTTCAGAATATTGTTGAATGCGGTGTTGAGCTTGCTGATGATCGGCTCCGGCGTTCCGGCCGGCGCGATGACGCCCTGCCAGTTATAGGACTCAAACCCCTTCAGCCCGGCCTCCTGCATGGTCGGTACGTCTGGCAGCAACGGCAGGCGCTTGGCGCTGGTGACCGCCAGCGGGTGCACTTTCTTGGCGTCGATCGCCGGCATCGCAGCGTAGCCCATTTCAAACATCATATCAATATGCCCGGCCATCAGGTCGCTGCTGGCCGGCGCACCGCCTTTATACGGCACGTGTGTCAGTTTGATATCCGCCTCGGAAGCGAACAGCTCGCCCGACAGGTGGTGCGCTCCCCCCACCCCGGAAGAACCGAAAGTCAGCTTGCTCGGCTCTTTCTTGGCCAACTCGATCAGTTGCGCCACGGATTTGACCGGCAACTGATTGCTTACGCTCAGAATCAGCGGGCTTTCCTCTACCAGGACGATAGGCGCGATATCCTTGGCGACATCGTATTTCACATTCTTGGGCATCAGCGTCGGATTGACCGACAGCGGCGCCAGATTGCCGCTGCCGATGGTGTAGCCGTCAGGCTTGGCCCTGGCCACGAATTCGGTGCCGATAATGCCGCCGGCCCCGGCCTTGTTTTCCACCACGATCGTGGCTTTCAGTTCGTCGGCCAGCTCGCGCGCGAGCAAGCGCATGCGGGTATCGGCAAAACCGCCGGCGGCGTAAGGAACGACGAACGTGATGGGTTTCGAAGGCCAGTTGTCCTGCGCCGACGCGGTACCCGAAAAACCCATTACGCCCAGGGCGCCCAGCACCGCGCCCGCCAGAATTTTATTTGTGATGAATGTCATGATTTTCCCTTTTGTATAAATAGCTGATCAGATTTTACAGAGGCGGCGCGCGCCCTCCTCAAGCGTGTCGTCGTCCTTCGAGAACGACAGGCGAATGACGCCCAGATCAGTGCCATCCGAGTAAAACGCGGAGACTGGAATCGTGGCCACGCCGTATTCCTTGATGAGTTTGCTCACCAGTTGCACGTCGGACAGATAGCTGAAATGCTTGAAGCGCGCCAGCATAAAGAAGCTGCCCCTGCTGGGCAACAGTTCGAACTTGGCGTTTTTCAGGCCTTGTACCAGCAGGTCCCGCTTTTCCTGGTAAATCGTCGATAAATTCAAATAGTGATTGGGCGTCTCCATCATCGCGGCCAGCGCATATTGCATGGGCGTGTCGGCGGCGTACATCAGGAACTGATGGATTTTGCGGATCTCGGCGGTCAGTTCGGCGGGCGCGGCGCAATAACCCACGCGCCAGCCCGTGACATGGAAGGTCTTGCCGAACGATGTCACCACGATGGCGCGCTCGCGCAGACCCTCGTAACGGGACATGCTGCGGTGTATATCCTGATCGAACACCACATGTTCATATACCTCGTCGGAAAGGATGACGATATCGGTATCGGCGACCAGCGCCTGCAGCGCGGCTATATCGCTATCGGCCAGGATGGTGCCGGTGGGATTATGCGGCGAGTTGATGATAATCATGCGGGTGCGCGGCGTAATTGCATCGCGCACCGCATCCCAGTCGATATGATAGTGCGGGGCCGCGAGTTTCAGCGCAACCGGCACGGCCGACTGCAATTGTATGATCGGCCCGTAGCTGTCGAACGAGGGCTCGAAATAGATGACTTCGTCGCCCGCGTGCACCAGCGCCGTGATGGCGCAATACAGCGCTTCGCTGGCGCTGCCCATGACCGTGATTTCATCGACTTCGTCATAGGCGTGGCCGTATAGCAACTGGATCTTCTCGGCAATTTTATTGCGCAGCGGCTCAATGCCGATCATGGGGGCATACTGGTTGTGCCCTGCCGACATGGCTTCGATGGCATGATCGATCAGTTCCGGCGGACAGGGGAAATTGGGCGCGCCCTGCGACAGGTTCACAGCCTGGTGGCGCTCAGCCAGCTCGCCGATGACGCTGAATACGGTTGTACCCACTTGGGGCAGCTTGGAACGGATCTGCATGATCAATACCTGAAAAACGAATAAAAAAACCGGCAGCGAAGCCGGTTCTCCCGCAAGGAAAGCGATTTACCGGGCCACCCAGTCCGCATTGAAATATTTCTGGGTCAGCTTGCTTATCGTACCATCTTTCTTTAACGCGTCAATCGCGCCGTCAAGACGTTGTTTAAGTTCGGCATCGCCCTTGCGCACGCCAAAACCGGTGCCCACGCCAAGCACCGATGTGTCGTCCAGCGGCGCACCGGTGATTTCGAAATCCTTGCCTTCGGGTCGGCTCAGAAAACCGCTGACCGCGCTCGGGGTCTTCTGCACCGCGGCCTGGATACGACCACTCTGCAGATCCAGGTAGATCTGGTCCTGAGATGCATAGGAAACGATCTTCACCCCTTTGGGCGCCCAGTGTTTCTTGACGAAAGCCTCTTGCGCGGAGCCTTGCAATACACCGACGATGGCCGATTTCAGACTTTCTGGCGTTGCCTGCAGCCCCGCGCCTTTTTTCGCGACCAGTTGGCTGGGAACATCGTAGATCGGCACGGTGAAATCGATGGCCCGTTGACGCGGCTCCGTGATATTCATGGCCGAATTGATATAGTTGAACTTGCGCGCATTGAGCGCCGGGATCAGACCATCGAAGCTGGTCTCGACCCATTCGCATTTGACCTGGAGCTTGGCGCAGACCGCGTCGTTCAATTCGACATCGAATCCGACCAACTTACCGTCGGGGGTTTTGCTTTCAAAGGGCGGATACAGCGCTTCGACACCGACCTTCAGGGTTTCCTCTGCCATTGCGGTCGTGGCAAAGACACTGGCTGCCAGCATGCCGGCCGCGATAATTTTTTTCACGCTCATGAGTGCATTCACCTTGAATAATAAAAACCTCTGCAGGGCAGAGGTTCTGAAAAAGAGGCAACCGCCTGTCGCCAGGTCGGATAAGCCCACCCTGGCGACAAAGCCTACTCTTAATTCTTGGTTTGATCAACCAGTTTGTTCTTGGCGATCCAAGGCATCATTGCACGCAATTTGGCGCCAACCACCTCGATTTCGGATTCGGCATTGATGCGACGGCGGGACGTGAGCGTCGGGGCACCCGCTGCGTTTTCCAGAATGAAGCTTTTCGCGTATTCGCCGGTCTGAATATCTTTCAGGCAAGCGCGCATGGCTTGCTTGGTTTCGTCGGTGACAATGCGTGGTCCGGTGACGTACTCGCCATACTCCGCGTTGTTGGAAATGGAGTAGTTCATGTTGGCGATGCCGCCTTCGTAGATCAGATCAACGATCAGCTTGAGTTCGTGCAGGCATTCGAAGTAAGCCATTTCAGGCGCATAACCGGCTTCGACCAAGGTTTCGAAACCGGCTTTGATCAGCTCGACCGCACCGCCACAAAGCACGGCTTGCTCACCGAACAGGTCGGTTTCGGTTTCTTCGCGGAAGTTGGTTTCGATAATGCCAGCGCGGCCGCTACCGATGGCGCTGGCGTATGACAGCGCGACATCGCGGGCGGCGCCGGATTTGTCCTGGTGCACGGCGATCAGTGAAGGCACGCCGCCGCCTTGCGAATACGTACCGCGTACGGTATGGCCTGGCGCCTTGGGAGCGACCATGATGACGTCGATATCGTCGCGCGGCACAACCTGGCCATAATGCACGTTGAAGCCATGGGCGAAGGCCAGGGCTGCGCCTGCCTTGATGTTCTGGTGAACGTGGTCCCTGTACACCTGGGCAATGTTTTCATCAGGCAGCAGGATCATGACCAGGTCTGCCGTTTTCACGGCGTCGGCCACTTCAGCCACTTTCAGGCCGGCATTGGCCGCCTTGTTCCAGGAAGCCCCGTTCTTGCGCAGGCCGACCGTGACATTCACACCGGACTCATGCAGATTCAACGCATGGGCGTGGCCTTGTGAGCCATAGCCGATAATGGCAACATTTTTACCTTTGATCAGGGAAAGGTCACAATCTTTGTCATAAAAAACTTTCATTTAAAGCCTCAAGTATTAAATTAATTTGCTTTGTTGTTGGATAGCTACTGTACTGCCCTACTGCAATGTTAGGCGACCCGCAGGATCCGCTCGCCCCGCCCGATCCCCGATACGCCCGTGCGCACGGTCTCGAGAATGGCGCTGCGATCCAGCGCGGATAGGAATGCCTGGATTTTGTCCTGCACACCGGTCAGTTCTATGGTGTAGGACTTGTCCGTGACATCCACGATATGCCCGCGGAAGATATCGGCCAGGCGCTTGATTTCCTCCCGTTCCTTGCCCACGGCGCGTACCTTGACCAGCATCAGCTCGCGCTCGACGTGCGCGCCTTCGGTCAGGTCCACGACCTTCACGACATCGACCAGCCGGTTCAGATGCTTGGTGATCTGTTCGATCACCTCTTCGGAGCCAGCCGTCATCACGGTCATGCGCGACAGGGTGGCGTCTTCGGTAGGGGCAACGGTCAGGGTTTCGATATTGTATCCCCTGGCCGAGAACAGGCCGACCACGCGTGAAAGCGCACCGGGTTCATTTTCCAGCAGAATGGAGATAATGTGTTTCATGGTTTCCCCTTACAAGTCTTCTGAACCCAGCAGCATTTCGGTCAGCCCTTTGCCGGCTTTCACCATGGGCCAGACGTTCTCGGTCCGGTCCGTGATGAAGTCCAGGAAAACCAGGCGGTTCTTATGCTTGCCGAAAGCTTCGCGGATCGCCGGCTCGACATCCGCCGGTTTATCGATTTGCAGGCCGATATGGCCATAGCTCTCGACCAATTTCACGAAGTCGGGGATGGAGTCCATGTAGGACTCCGAATAGCGGGATTGATAATCGATTTCCTGCCATTGGCGCACCATGCCCAGATACCGGTTGTTCAGGCACAGGATCTTCGGCGTGAAATGATACTGCGTACACGTCGCCAGTTCCTGGATATTCATCTGGATGGAGGCTTCGCCGGTGATCACCGCGATTTGCGCATCGGGATTGGCCATTTGCACGCCCATGGCGTACGGCAGACCGACGCCCATGGTGCCCAGACCGCCCGAATTGATCCAGCGCCGCGGATGATTGAAGCGGTAATACTGTGCCGCCCACATCTGGTGCTGTCCCACATCGGAAGTGATGAAGGCATCGCCGCCAGTGACGTTGCACAGCGTCTCGACGACGAACTGCGGCTTGATCAGGGTTGAAGACTGGTCGTATTTCAGGCATTCGCGACCCCGCCATTCATTGATCTGCTTCCACCATGTCTGCAGGGAGCGCGGGGCCTTTTGTTCGGCCAGGCCGTCCTTGTACAGCTGGTTGAGCTCCACCAGGACGTCCTTGACGTCGCCCACGATAGGAATATCCACCTTGACCCGCTTGGAAATGGACGATGGATCAATATCGATATGCACGATCTTGCGCTGCGATTGCGCAAAGTGCTTGGTATTGCCGATTACCCGGTCGTCGAAGCGCGCACCCACGGCGATCAATACGTCGCAATTCTGCATCGACATATTGGCCTCATAGGTGCCGTGCATGCCAGGCATGCCCACGTATTGCTCGCTATCCGGGTTCTGCGCGCCCAGGCCCATCAGCGTCGTGGTGCAGGGCGCCCCGGACAGGCGAACCAGTTCGCGCAATTGTTCGGACGCATCCGACAGGATCACGCCGCCGCCGGCGTAGATCATGGGACGCTCGGCCGAGAGCAGGAGCTGGGCGGCTTTCTTGATTTGCCCCAGATGCCCCTTGCTTACCGGCGCGTAGGAACGCATCTTGATTTCGGATTTGGGCGGCGTGTACTTGCACATGGTCATGGAGATATCCTTGGGGATATCCACCAGGACCGGGCCGGGACGACCGGTGCGGGCGATATAGAATGCCTTGCGCATGGTGTCGGCCAGGTCTTTCACGTCTCGCACCAGGAAATTGTGCTTCACGCAGGGACGCGTGATGCCCACGGTGTCGCATTCCTGGAAGGCGT
>JBEBPQ010000027.1:0-52642 GCA_040395835.1 Advenella kashmirensis | reverse complement strand
GTTTTATCTCTAGACGATTGTTTTGGTTCGCTTTATATTGAATCTTCTTTCAAAGGAGATAAAATGACTGATTTCTTTAATGTTCACGATTTTGGTGCTGTTGGGGATGGGGTAACTGATGACGCGGCAGCAATCAGGGCCGCAATCACGGAGGCTGCTGGGCGAACTGTTTTGTTCGACTCAGATAAAAAATATTTGATCAAATCAGCTATAACGCATAACGGCGATGTTTCCCTTAAATCAAATGGAGCGAATAAAGCCATAATCTTTCAAAACGGTCAACTTTTTGACTCTCTGGTCTTCAATGCTGAGCCAATCGCGCCAAGTAAAACACTAGCTGCCAGTATGCAAAGGGGGAACCGTGGATGGAAACTAAACAACAGCACTGGAGTAACTATAGGCATGCTGATGGAAGTGAAATCTAGTGCCAGTTGGTATCATGATCCTCGTCCAGATAAAACCGATGCACGAAAGTCCGAATTGCATCGTGTCGCAAGTATCGATGGGAATACTGTGTACACAGAGGATCGAGCGAATGACGGATACAACCTCACTACAGAAACTGTCGATATTACTTTCATAAATCCCATTAACGTGCACATCGAAAATCTGTCTATTCAATGTGTATTGCCTGCAACTCCGTTTTCTAATGCCAAAACGGCCCTAACGGTAAACTATGCTAATGAAGCACGATTTTTCAATGTGGATACGATTGACTCCGCATCACAAGGCATCATGTTAAATGGGTGTTATAACCCGAAAATAGTCGGCGGAAAATCAGTGGGCCAAATTGCGACTGACAGCGGGTATGGGGTCCATATTTGGGGTTGCTCAAACACAATTATCAGTGAGAGACGTAGTTGGGGTTGTCGTATCGGGATTGATGTTGGTGGTGAACATATTATTTCTAGAGATACGCTAATTGAGAAATGCACAGTTACTGGCGGTGGGCGCGCCAGCAACGGAATAGCTTTTATTTTTGATGAAGAAGGCAAAGAAAAAAATTTAATACCTCAAAAAGGATTTACCACGCATGGCGCTGTTGACCATATCAAGTATGTAAATAATACGGTAACGGATCTTTATGAGGGCTTCAATACGGTCGCCAGAAATATCTCCTATTTCGATAATTTTTTTCTTGGGAGATTCCGGTTCGGAATTAATATTAAGGGTGCAGGCGAGAATTTTTGGATCAGAAACAACCGATCTTATGACGGTTGGTCAAATCAAAAAGATGGTAGTACGTATAGTGGAAATATTGATGTCAAGCAGCGTCGGTTGGACTATTTCCTCACGATTAGTAATACCGTTCAAAATGTGCTAGTCGATTCTAATGACATGCAAGTTGAACGCAGATTTGTAAGAATATTTGGAGATCCGGGGAAAAGGATAAGGATCACAAACAACACGGTCGAATTCGCATCCAAAGATCCTGACGAACAGCTTGCCTTAATTAACACTGATGCAGATGATACTATTGCCACCGTTTCAGGCTGGATAATTTCGAATAATTTCTATACCAGGATAGATGGTAATTCTCCGGTAGCCCTAACTAAAAATGTATTATTGAAAGATTGCATTGTTTCAGACGCCCAATCTTTTTCCGGGCTGTATAACCCAGTAATAGCTTTAGGGAACAACACGACCAGCGCAGTTCCACGTAACTGCCAATTTTCACGCGTTGGTAATTTTGTTACAGTAACTGGCACACTCTTTATAAAGCCAATTGTTGCAAATACATTAACTACAGTTCGAATAACGCTACCTGTACCATCAAAATTTTTTGCAGGTAGCCAATGCGCAGGCACGGTTTCGGCATGGAATGGTTCGTCAGGTGCCGTATCAGCATATAGCACTACGGATAATTTGCAGATCACGTTCAGCCCCAAAACAACCGACGAATTGGACTACCGATTTACATGCATGTATCAGGTTTTGTGACTTAATTAATTAACGCACAGTAGGGGACCGCCTGCTATGCGTCATATTCTTTCTCATCTGTAATCCGAGCCCGCCATGCGCGGGCTTTATCATTTTCGGACGAAAAAAATGCCGACTAAGCAGGCCGGTGAGTTCACTCAAAATTGTCGAGCGAGTTAACAGGCTCACTACAACCCGAGTTTTTGCATACCTATGTCATTCTCTTGACGTTATGAGGTTTTTTGCGAATAATTTTCTTATTGAGTTAGATAGGCGATATACGTCAGTAGTGTGTCGTATTTATAAAACGTAGGCAGCAAAGAAACAAACGTGGGCATTAATGGCACAAGATACATCGCTGCAGAACTGCTCATCATCTAATTAACCCTTTTTTTTGGTGATTATGTTTTCGCTCGGAATTATAAGCTCGCCCGCACAAAGCGGGTTTTCTTTTATCCAGTGCAAAAAAAACCAGCCAGAAGGCTGGTAATCGTCTGGCCACCGGACCATTTACATGTGGACCCCTTGAGTTACGGGCAGCTGTCGAGCAAGCTAAGCTGGTGCCGTCGGTGCTGTCGCCGTTCTTGTTCTGTAATAAATTTGGCCGCGGCTATATCGACGAGGAAACCAGTAAAGCTGATGGATGGGATAGCATGTGGCAGCGGTTCATGGACAGGGTGCTGGACGATACCAAGGTGATAGAGCGGTTCACGGAGCATGATTTGCGCGCCAAGTGCGCCTCGTCGCTGGAGCATGCTCGTGCGTTGCTTTCCCATGTGGATACCAGAACAACCAAGCGATTCTACCGACGCAAACCTGAGGTGGTGGATTCGCTCAAAGGAGTAGGGTAATCAGAGCCCCTTTTCCAATTTCTATAGCACAAAAACAAAAGGCCTCCGCTTGGAGACCTTAAGTAAAGTGGCGCGCCCGGCAGGATTTGAACCCACGACCCCTTGGTTCGTAGCCAAGTACTCTAATCCAACTGAGCTACGGGCGCGCTGCAAGAAAAGAATTATGCTTGAATTCGTATTTGTGTGCAAGTGCTTTTTGCGTCCACTCCGTATGAATTTTGCAAATTCGCGGAATATCTGGATTTTTTTCTTGATATTGTTTGATTGTGTTGCTAATTAGCAACACAATTGGTTATCATGTAAGTGATGAATCGATGTCGGCAATCAGCCGCTAGTGCGGGTTTCGGTTGTCAACGCGGGCCCAAAGGGGCGTTTGCGAGCCGATACAAGCCGCAGGCAAGCGAGGGCTGGTCGCTGCACCGGTTGATCCTGCTCATTCCGTGAACCAAATTAAATAAAAGGAAACTGAATGGAAAACATCTATGATGCGCTTCGCGAGAGTCATGACACACAACGCAAGCTTTGCCGGAAATTACTGCGTACCAAACCGGGAACGGCCGGCAGGGACGAGACGTTCCAGGCACTCTATATCGAGCTGGAGGCGCACGCCGCCGCCGAGGAACGGTTTCTGTACGCGCCGATATTGATGGATGACAACGGCCTATCTCCATCCCGCCACGCGCTGGCGGAGCATCATGACATTGAGGAAATACTCGAAGATCTCCAATCCGAGCCTTCATCTTCCGCCGGCTGGATGGCCCGGGCGAAAACCTTGTCTAGAAAGGTCCATCATCATCTGAAGGAAGAGGAGAAAAAGTTTTTCCAGGCTTCCGGAAAAATCCTGACAGAGTCCCAGAAATTCAAGCTGGCCCGCCAGTACCGGCGCGATTTCGCCCGGATGAAAAAGCGGCTTGCGGCATGATCGCGGCCTTGGCTCTGGTCAAACCGGGCGCCAAGAAAGAAACAAGCCCGGCTGGCCTTTGGCGAGTCCGGGCTTTTTCCATGGCGGATGCGGCGGTATTACTTGTGTCTTTCGGCCGCGCCGGTCAGGGCTGCTCCGCCGCGCTGGATATCCTGGCCTGCGCCGGAAATCGTATTGCAAGCGGTCAAACCCAGCAGGGAAACCAAGACAGCAATCAATCCGAGTTTTTTCATGGTTATTCTCCAAAATAGGCTGATCTGACGACAAACGAGATAATCGACTATAACGGAAAAACTGTCAACGCTTGTGGCCCGATGCACTCAATCATCGAGCCATTTTCTATTTCGATTGTTTTCAGACGAGGCTATCGCTATTTTGTCACCACGGATCGCATCCAATCGCTCAGCTCATCGGCATGCTCTTCCTCGTCGTTCAGGATCTCTTCCAGGAGCCGGCGGGTTGTCGGATCCTTGTCGCCAATCAGTTCGATCATCTGGGTATATGACTCGATGGCGACCCGCTCCGCGATCAGGTTGGATTTGATCATGGCATGCAGGTCTTCGTCGTCGTTGTAATCCGCGTGGCTGCGGCGGGTGAGCGTGTCCGGGGAAAAGTCGGGCTCGCCGCCCAGCTGCACAATACGCTTGGCCAGCGAATCTGCATGGGCGGTTTCTTCGTTGGCGTGAACCAGGAACTCATCTGCGATCGCGGGCGATTCCAGGCCGGTGGCGGTAAAGTGGTGGCGCTTGTAGCGCAAGGTACAGACCAGCTCGGTGGCGAGGGCATCGTTGAGCAGGCGGATAATGTCTTCACGGTACGGATTGTCTTCCTTGATGACGGCGCCGTCCTGTACGCTTTGCTTGGCGCGCTCGATGGCTGCGGTATCCAGTTGCAACTGTGCGCCCTTGCTTTTGCTTTTACCTGTTGTTTTGATCTTTTCTTTCATGCTAACTCCTATATGTGATGACTCATAAACTAAGGAATATCGAATTCAGATTAGTGTCAGATAAAACGCGGATCTTTCCTTGACCTTGATTAAATCATAACATTAATCGACGGTCAGACATGGACATAACGAAGGGCGGTTTCCTGAGCGGCAAAGCCAATTTGCCTGGCTTATATTTGTGTTATCGTTGGCGATGCGATGCTGCCGGTTTTGAGGAAAATCGGTGCGAAGAAAATACCCAACCAGCAGGAGACCGGGAGCGGTGATGACAACAGATTGGCAGATACGGGTGGCAAGCCCGACCGATTTCGCGCAATGGCGGCCGTTGTGGCAACAGTACCTTGCATTCTACGAAACGGCGGAAGATCCCGAGACGACCGACGTCACATGGCGGCGCTTACTGGATGGCGACGAACCGATGTACGCGCTGGTTGCCGTTGCCAATGGGCAGGTGCAGGGCTTTGCGCACTTGATCGGCCATCGTTCCACATGGTCGGTGAGCAACCGCCTTTATCTGAATGATCTGTTTGTCGCCGAAAGCGCGCGCAAGCAGGGCGTTGCCCGGCAATTGATCGAGTACAGCAAGACGTTGGCCAGCGAGCATGGTTATGATTGCCTGTACTGGACGACACGGGCCGGCAATCGCGTGGCGCAGGGGCTTTACGATCAGGTGGCCAGCAAGACAGATTTCATTCAGTATCGCATTGTCCTGTAGCATGCGCGCAATTCGGTATGACGTTCAATTTCGGCTATCTTCGCCTAATTGCCATATAACTGCCCAAATATTTTAAATATCTTTTATTGTGTCCGCTTCATAGAATAGGCGCTGGAACAACTTTCCTGCTGCCATGGCGCATGGTTGCCCGGCGCGGGATTCATTTCGGGTGTCATTCTATGTACGACTATTATGCGCAATACTGCGAAGGGCAGGCCGCCAAGGGACGGTTGCGAATCCTGCCGCAAATCAGCGTGCCGCCGCAGGCGGATTTTTCCAGTAACGATTATTTGGGGCTGAGCCGGGAGCCGGCGCTGTTGCGCGCCGCGATCGCGGCCGCCGAGCAGGTCGGGACAGGCGCTACCGGCTCCCGCCTGCTCTCGGGGAGCAGCGAGTTGCTGGCCGCTTTCGAGCAGCGCATCGCGTCGGACAAGGGCACTGAAGCGGCGCTGGTGTTTTGTTCTGGCTACCAGGCCAATCTGACCGTGCTGGCCAGTCTCATGCATCGGCGCGTTCTGCCGCAAGCACCCCAGGTGTTTTTCGATAGACTGAATCACTCCAGTCTGTATAACGGTGTGCTATTGGCCGGCGCCGAATGCATATTGTTCGAACATAACGATATGCAGGACTTGCAGGACAAGTTGCACGCCTTGCGGGACCCCAGTCGGCCGGCATTTATCGTGGCCGAAACCGTGCATGGCATGGATGGCGATGTGCTGGACATTGAGCGGGTCGCCGCGCTGGCGGCCAGCCACCAATGCTTTGTCTACCTTGACGAGGCGCACGCCACGGGGCTCTATGGTCCGCGCGGGTTTGGCGTTTCGACCCAGGTTGATTTGTCGGGCGTCCCGCATATCATCATGGGTACGTTCAGCAAGGCCCTGGGCGGCGCGGGCGCCTATGTCGCGTGCAGTGACGTCATGAAGCAATTTCTCATCAATCGCACCGCCGGGTTTATTTACTCCACGGCGCCATCGCCCATGACCGTGGGTGCCGCGCAAGCCGCATGGCAGCGCCTGCCGTCAATGGACCGACAGCGCCAGCGGGTGTTCTCGCTGGCCGCGTCGTTGCGCGAGCGCTTGCGTCAGCTTGGTTTCCAGGTGTTGGGCGATGGCACCAATATCGTACCGGTGTGCCTGGGCGCGGAAGCGCAGACCATGGCGTTGAAACAGTCGTTGTTGCAACAGGGGGTGCTGGTATCGGCGATTCGTCCACCCACCGTGCCCACCGGCACTTCGCGCCTGCGCATTGCCGTGACCGCACATCACGATGAGGCGATCATCGGCAGACTGGTCGAAGGTATGGCGGCGGGCATGACCGCGACGGTGGAGGCCGGGCACCGATGAAAATATTCGTGACCGGCACCGATACCGATGTGGGCAAGACGCTGGTGAGCGCGTGGCTTTGCCTTAAATTCAATTGTGATTATTTTAAGCCAATCCAGGCCGGGCTTGAGCCCGACACCGACAGCGCCTGGGTGCGGGCGCGGGGCGTGGGCAAGGTTCATCCCGAGACTTACCGCTTGCGCGAGCCTGCCTCGCCGCATTGGGCAGCCGAACAAGAAGGATTGCAACTGAAATTGTCGCGCTTTCGATTGCCCGATGCCAACCGGCTGGTGGTGGAAGGGGCGGGGGGGGTGATGGTGCCGCTGGCTCCAGGCTGCCTGATGCTGGACCTGATCGAGAAGTTGAATCTGCCGGTGTTGCTGGTGGCGTCGACCCGGCTGGGGACGTTGAATCATACTTTGCTGTCCCTGCATGCCTTGCGGGCTCGGGGCATCTCGGTACTGGGTGTGGTCTTGAACGGCCCGCCGAGCTCATCGACGGTCGATGCGATCGAGTCGTTCGGCAACACGACCGTGCTGCAGCAACTGCCCAGGCTGGAAACGGTCGATTCAGCATGCCTGGAGGCGATCGAGCCCGGCGCGGCGTTGCGCCACCTGTTCGGACAACCGGCGCGAATACCTCAGCGCACCGAATAGAGAATAAGGAAGAAGGAAATTGACGATGACGGCAATAGCACGCGACTTGCTTGCGCGAGACAAGCAACGGATCTGGCACCCTTTCACCCAGGAAAAAACGGCGGCCCCGCGCCTGGCGGTCGAGCGTGGGCAGGGTGCCTGGCTTTATGATTTCGATGGCAATGCCTATCTCGATCTGGTTTCGAGCTGGTGGGTCAATTTATTTGGTCATGCGCGGACGGAAATCGCCGACAGTATCCGGGCGCAGGCAGGCAAGCTGGAGCATGTACTGTTTGCTGGTTGTACGCACGAACCGGCGGTGCAGTTGTGCGAAGCGCTGGATGCCATGCTGCCCGCCGCGCTAGGGCGTTATTTCTATTCCGATAACGGCTCCACGGCCGTCGAGGTGGCCTTGAAGATGGCGTATCAGTTCTGGAAGAATACGCAAGGCCAGGAGCGCCATTTATTTATCGGATTCGAGGGCGGCTATCATGGCGATACTTTTGGTGCGATGTCGGTCGGCGCCCACTGTGGCTATCACGATGCGTTTCGTTCCTTGTTCTTTCAGTCCCTGGCGATCCCTTTTCCGCATACCTGGCGAGGGGACGCGGCGGTGGCGCAGAAGGAGCAGGCGGCATTGACGCAACTGCGGCAGGCGCTGACGAAAAACCAGGGCAAGGTTGCCGCGATTATCATCGAGCCATTGGTGCAAGGTGCTTCGGGCATGCGCATGTGCCGTCCCGGCTTTGTGGCCGAGGTGCATCGGCTTGCGCGCGAACACCAGACACTGGTGATTTTCGATGAAGTCATGACCGGTTTCGGCCGCACCGGCAGCCGGTTCGCCTTGGAGCAAACCGGCGTGGTGCCGGACTTCCTGTGCCTGTCCAAGGGGATTACGGGCGGGTTCCTGCCGCTGGCCATGACGGTGACGACGAACCCTGTCTATGAGGCGTTCCTTGCCGAGGCGGCGGACAAAACCTTTTCACACGGACATTCCTATACAGCCAATCCGCTGGCCTGTGCGGCCGCGCTCGCCAGTATGCGGCTGTTGGCTTCGGATGAGACGGCTGCGTCGCTGGTCGAGCTGGCGCGAGGACAAGAACAGGGTATCGCGCATCTCAAGAATTGCATCCCGCACATCGAACGACCCAGGGTTCAGGGTACGATCGCCGCTTTCGATCTGCCTGCCGGTTTTCCGCTGAGCGGGCGGCAATTGCATGCGCGTTGTCTGGCGCAGGGGCTGCTGCTGCGGCCCATTGGATCGTCGGTCTACTTATTGCCGCCGTACGTGGTGTCGACGGCCGAGTTGGCGGCGGCCTATGAAAAGCTGGCGAAGGTTCTGCTGGCGGCGCAGGTCGAAGCCAGCGCCGCCGCCGGCCAGGTTCCGCAAGTGGCTGGCGAACGCCCGCTGCCGTAGCGGCGGGCAGGGTTCTTCTATCCGGGTTTTCCAGGCGGGTGTACGCAAGCCGGGCTGTACCGCAAGATCTGCGCGCAGGTCGCGGCGACAGTCCGCGCGTGTCGCCATGGCCACGCGCTTGATCGATCAGAATGGTGCCGCCTTAGCCGGCAAATCGATGCTCCGGCAATCCACGCACGCCCAGACCCGTGATGGCGAACACGCTGCCACCCAATACACCGTCTTTCGGAAACCGCGGCAGGGGCGGTTTCGACATGCAGGTGACGTACAGGATATCCAGATCCGGTCCGCCAAACATGACGCTGGTGACGTTTTTTACCGGCATTGGAATGGTCTGCTCGATCGTTCCATCGGGGCGATAGCGTACCAGGTTTCCTTCGTACACCTGCGCATTCCACAGGCATCCTTCCTCGTCCACCGTCGATCCGTCCGATGAGAGAAAGTGTTCGCCCTTCAGGCTGGCAAACACCCGTTTATTGGAGATGCCGCCGGTGTTCTGGTCATAGTCGTAGGCCCAGATATCGCCGGACCAGGTGTCGGAGAAATAGAAAATACTGCCGTCCGGGCTCCAGCATGGACCGTTGGAAACAGTGATATTGTCGTCCAGCTTGTGTATTTTCATATCGGGATCGAGGCGGTAGAGGGCGCCGTTCGGTCCTTCCTCCAACGTATCCATGCTCCCGAAAAGAAAGCGACCCCGGGCATCGACCTTGCCGTCGTTCAGGCGATTATTGGGCAGATCCGGCTCCGGGTCCGCGATCAACTGGACTTCGCCCGTTGCAAAGTCCAGCGTGTGGATGCCGCGCGCCAGCGATACAATGGCGCCGCCGTTTTTCCTCAAGGCCATGGAGCCGATTTTTTGCGGCACCTGCCAGGCGCGAATTTCGGTGCCGCCGGCCGTCGCCCGGAAAACCCTGCCATCGGCACTGTCGATCCAGTACAGGCGTTGCTCCTGCACATCCCATAACGGTCCTTCTCCAAGCGTTGTCTTGACATCCACCAATACTTCGATTTTCATATCGACCTCCTGTTGCAAAAGTGTGTTTGACCAACGTGTTTGTGGTTAATCCTGGCAGGTATCCCTGCCCGGTATGGCTCGGGCTTCATCTGGATTTTTCCCGCAGCATGGCTACGGCGCCCAATAGGACGATGCCGAACAGGATGGGGCGCACGGCGTACGGCAGGCCGCTGCCGGCCAGCAGAATCTGCAGTGTCGTCAGCAGCAGCACGCCGGCCACAATGCCCAGGTAGTGTCCGCGGCCGCCTGTGATCAGGCCTCCGCCGACGACGATCACGGCAATGGACGGCAGTAGATAATCGTCGCCCATGCCCAGGCTGGCCTGCCCTGAAAACCCGGTCAGCAGAATGCCGACGACCGCGGCGCACAGCGACGACAGCACATAGACCAGGATCAGTGTGCGCCGGGTCGGCACGCCGGACAGGTAGGCCGCGTGCAGATTGCTGCCGGTGGCGTACACATGGCGGCCGAATCGGGTTTTGTTCAGCAGGAACACCGCGCCGATGACAAATATGATCAAGAGGAAAATGACCGGGGTGACGCCCGCAATGCGTGCCGTCATCAGCCAGCTCACAACCGGCGACGGAAAAGCGCTAGGCGTGCCGCCGGAGTAGAGCAGAGCGATGCCCTGGAGGATGCCGTTGCTTGCCAGTGTCGCGACAATGGGCGAGATCCCCAGGACTGCGACCATGACGCCGTTGGCCAGGCCGATCAGCATGCCGATGCCAAGGATCGCGGGCAGGGCGAAGACCAGCGCTTCATTGGTGCCCTGGGTCAGGCCCGTAAACATAATGCCCGATAGCGCGATGGTCCAGGGAATCGATAGGTCCAGCCCGCCGGTGAACACGACCACGCCTTGACCCAAGGCCAGGATAACCAGAAACGTCGACAGCACCAGCATGGAGTTCCAGTATGACCATTCGTAGACATTGCGTCCCAGCAACAGCTGAGTGGCAACCAGCAGCATGGCCAGTCCGACAAGCGCCGGCAGCGACGTGCGCAAATCTTTCCGGTGTTTATTGAGGAACGAGACCCGGCTGTTCGCCGGGCCCGGGCTGTCGCCGCACACGTCGATATGCCGCGGTGTCCGATCAAACTGGGAGGCAAGGCGTCGCTGACGCAAGGCCTGCAGCCGATGGCGGGTCAGGTTGAGGAATTTTCGAAGTTCCGCGTCTTTGCCCAGCGCGCCCAGCATCACGGCAACGATCAGGACGACGCCCTGGGCGATCGTGGCGTAGTAGGCGGAAATGTTGAACAGCAGCAGAATATTGACGATCAGCATCAAGACAAATGCGCCCAGGACGGAACCGAGCGGCCCGCCTTTGCCGCCGCCCAGTCGCGTGCCGCCAATGACGATCGCGGCAAAGACGGAAAGCAGCAGCGAGTTCCCCACCAGCGGGTCGCCTGCGCCGGTTTGCCCGCTGAGAAAAAATCCAGCCAATCCATAGCAGGCGCCAGCCAGGGTGTAGGTCAGCAAGTAGCGGTTGGCCATCGGGACGCCGACCGCCCTGGCTGCCTCGGGGTTTCCGCCGATGGCGTAAAGATGCAGGCCAAAGGCGGTGCTTTTGATCCACGTCCATATCAGCAGGCAAATAATAATGAGAAACAGGGAGGCGGGGAACAGTTCGGGAAGCAGATCGCCCATCAGATAGGTTCCTAGCGATGACGGGGCGGTGCCTCCCGGCGAGTTCATGATCAGTAATGTGATTCCCTGGATGATGAACATGGTTGACAGGGTCACAACAATCGGCTGGATTTTCGCGTAGGCCACCAGCAGCCCGTTCACGAAACCGCAAGCGGCGCCGATCAGTAAGGCCAGTCCCAGGGAAGCGGCGAAGGCCGCCGGCGTGCTGTCGTCGATATATCCGGCCGCGAGCATGACGTTGACCAGGGAGATGACTGCGCCCACCGAAAGATCAAAGCCGCCGCTCAGAATGACGATGGTTCCGCCGATGGCCGCAAGGGCCAGTGTGGTGCCGCCGCTTGCAAGCAATGAAATATCGAAATAGCTAAAGCCATTGCTCGTGGCCACGATGACGCCAAGCAGTATCATCAGTACGACAACGGTGGCGATCAGGTTTCCATATTTATGCAGCACGTTATATTGTTGGCTCATGTCACTGTTCTCCCGCCCGCTTGATATTGCCCATGGCCGTGTCCATGATGCGGGTTTCGTTGATCGCGCTGCCTCGCAGTGTGTCGCGGATTTCGCCTTTGTACATGACGTGAACCCGATGGCTTAGATTGACGACCTCCGGGATTTCGGTCGAATAAAACAGCACGGAACCGCCCAGCCGTGCGTAATCGGCGATCAGTTCGTACAGTTCGTGCTTGGTGCCGACATCGATGCCGCGGGTGGGGTCAAACAGCAGCAAGATCCGGCTTCGCGCCAGCAGCCATTTGGCAATCACGATTTTCTGCTGGTTGCCCCCAGAGAAAGAGGCGGCGTCCATCCACAGTGCGCGACGGTCCAGTTCAATTCGTTTGAACACGGTTTCGGCCGCATCGGCTTCTTTCTTCTCGGCAATTCCGCCGTATGCGCTGAAACGCGAAAGCACCGGCATCGATGCATTTTTCAAGCCACTTTGATTCAGCAGCAAGCCTTCTGTTTTCCGGTCTTCCGGCACGAAACCAATGCCGATATTCGGCCGGATGGCATCAACCGGCGACAGCAGCGTCAACGGCTTGCCATCCAGCAACAGGGTGCCCGCATCTGGTTGCTCGACGCCGAAACACACTTGAAAGACGTCAAGTTGTCCCATGCCTTGCAGCGCCGCGATGCCAAGGATTTCGCCTTGTTTCAGATCGATATTGATATCGCGCAGTCTGGTGGTATGGATATGTTGCAAGGCAAGCACAGACTGGACATCGCTTGCCAACGGCGGTTGCTTGGCCGGGTAAACCTGCGAAATCGAACGTCCTACGATCAACTCCACCACTTCGTTATCCGAAAAGTCGTTCGCCGGTCGGGTCGCGACATGGCGACCATTGCGCAAGATCGACAGATCGTCGCAGAACTCGCGCACTTCTTTCATCCTGTGCGAGATGAAAATAACGGTGACGCCGGCCGCCTTGAGCTTGCCGATAATGTCTCCTAGCCAATCGACGTCAGAGGCGGTCAAGGTTGAGGTCGGTTCATCCAGCAGCAGAATCCGCGGTTTGCGAAACAGTGCCCGCGCGATCTCCAGCTTCTGCTGCAGGGCGAGGTTGAAGCGGTTGACAGGCAGATCCAGCGGTACCGGGAAATCCAGTGCCTCGAAATGCTGTTGCAGTTGCCTGCGCAAGGCTTTACGCTTGAGGATGCCGGCGGGATTGCTGGCGGCATATGGCAAAAGCATATTGTCCAGCACGGATAGGTCGGGCAGTAGCGTCATTTCCTGGAAGGCGGTCTGTATCCCTGCCGCTTGCGCCTTGCGAGGCGACGAGAGGCGCGCCGGACGGCCAAAGACATCGATCTTTCCCTCTGAGGGGGCGATCAACCCCGACAGCAGCTTGACGGTGGTCGATTTGCCTGCGCCGTTTTCCCCCAGCAAGGCGTGGACACGGCCACGCGCAACGTCTAGCGAAACATCGCTCAGGGCTTTGACCGGCCCGTAATGCTTCGAGACTTCCGACAGGCGTAATGCGATGGCGGACTCATTCATTGTTCGCAATTCCAGTATGGGTTGGAAAGAGGCGCACGCGGTGCGTGCGCCTGTTGGCGGCGCCGGTTACCGGGCGTCGGGCTCCGAATTGAGCGCTGCGTTCACGCCCAATCCTTCCGTCTGCTCCGAGTAAATCGAGGCGAACCAGCCGGGTTTGTTGACGAGCTTCGGAGAAAATGCATTGCATCCGTCCTTCAGGTCTTTCCAGCTTCCGTCTGTGCAAAGCTTGATGGTTTCATTGGTGACTTGCGGCAACGGCAGGGTGATTTTCTGCGGGAAGGTTTTCCCTTCGATGGCCTGCACGGCAAGCTTCAGGGCAAGCGCGCCTGAGTAGGGCGGGGATGCGTAGGAAATGCGGGGCGCGCCCAGCGGACGGTAGCTGCCGCTCGCGCCTTCCACCTTGGTATCGGCTGGCAGCATCTGCACGCGCCCGCCGTTGGAGCCTTCGCCCGCGCATGGCAGCAGCGCTTTTGCGTCTTTGCCCGCTTCCAGTTGCATGGCGTTTGCGGTATAGCATCCGACCTGCAGCCAGAGACCATCAATTTTGTCCCAGCTTCTGACTGCCACAATCTTGGACAGCTCGGTTCGGGCCACGGCCTGATTCCACATGCCGGGGGTTTCCGCCACGATCTTGATTTCCGGGTGTTTGGCAAAGACTTCCTTGGCGGCCTCGGTCCGGTATTTGTCGACCGACGTGCCGGGAACGCCAGTCAGCATGACCACATTGCCTTTGTAATTCAGTTTTTTCGCCAGCCACTCCGCCGTTACCCGGCCTGCTTCGTGCTGGTCAATGGCGACATTGTGGGCGCAAGGCTCGGTGACTTCGCCGTCGTAGGCAAAGATTTTTACGCCTTTATTGCACGCGTTCTTGATCACGCGATTCAGGGCCGTGGGGGAAATAGGGAAGACGACAATGGCCTCGGCACCGGCCTGCACCATGGCGTTGATTTGCTGGATCTGCTTTTGTGCATTTTCGCCGGATACCTGGATCTGCAGGTCCACCTTGTCTTTGAGCTCGGGTGTTTTTGCCATGGCTTTGATCATATTGGCCGCTTCCGCTTGCCAATCATTGCCGATGAAACTCATGCTCAGGTATATCTTGTGCTTTTTGACGGTCTGCGCATGGGTAACGGGGCTCAGGGAGGTCATGGCCGCGGCCAGCAATGACGCCGCAAGTATATATTTGGTTTGCATCTTATGTCTCCGGTAAGATCCAACATCAAATTGAAAAAAAGCTGAATGATTTTGTTATTTGCCCTTTAATATCAGGCTATTGTATGATCTGTGATCACACTGTGATGGAAAGTTAGCACGTCCATTGCGCAACTGTCAACAACCCGATGGGAAGTCCCTCGATGATGGAATTGAAAAGCAAACTGAAAAAGGTGGACCGCAGCAAACTCTCCGACCGGGTGCATAGCCGGCTCAGCGCCATGCTGATTTCGGGGCAATGGGTGCCCGGTGATATGTTCAGTCTGCGCGGTCTGGCCGATACGCTGGGCACGAGCGCCATGCCGGTTCGCGAGGCCGTGGGCAGGCTGGTGGCGGAGCGGGCGCTGGAGATCCTTCCCAACCGGGCCGTCCGGGTGCCGTTGATGACGGTTAGCCGCTTTCTCGAGTTGCGCACGATCCGCATCGAACTGGAAGGGCTGGCAACGGCCCGCGCCGCGCTGAACCGAAGCCAGGCACAACTGAACAGAATGCAGGAGATCCAGAAGCGGTTCGAGGCGGCTCGCCAGGCAAAGGAGCCCAACGGAAAGGTGGCCGTTCGGCTCAACAAGAATTTGCATTTTTGCGTCTACGGAGCGGCAGGCATGCCCATTTTGTACGACATGATCGAAGCGCTCTGGCTGCAGATTGGGCCTGTGCTCAATTACGACCTTGCGGTCAATTCGGAACGACTGGTCAACCGCGAGGCGCATATCCATCACCAGCATATGGTGCAGGGGATCATGCTGAAGCAGCCTGAACAGGCAAGTGCGGCGCTGGTTGCCGACCTGATGAGCGCGAGCGAGCTGATCCTGCAGAAAAATATCTTGTCGCCAGGATGAGGTCGATTCAGGAGCCGGCGCGCGCGCCTATTCCGTAGAAAAAGAAAAAGCCCTGAGTAATCAGGGCCTTATCTATAAGCATTTGGCGGAGACGGAGGGATTCGAACCCTCGATGCAGGTTTAAGCCCACATGCTTCCTTAGCAGGGAAGTGCCTTCAGCCTCTCGGCCACGTCTCCGAACAATCCGAGATTCTAACACGGATTTTGGCAACTTTACCAGAAAAATCGCGCAAAATTGTGCGATTCCTAAGGAGGCCAAGGCTGCCACCGGCTGAAACGCCTGCAGCCATTGCGCCTCGTTGTGCCGGCTTATTCGCCGGCGGCGGCTTCCTGGTCCAGGCCGAATGCCTTGTGCAGGGCGCGCACGGCCAGTTCCATGTATTTGTCTTCGATCAGGACCGACGTCTTGATTTCGCTGGTGCTGATCATCTGGATGTTCACGCCCTCCTTGGCCAGGGTGCTGAACATCAGGCTGGCTACGCCGGCGTGCGAGCGCATGCCGATGCCAACGATCGAGACCTTGCACACCTTGTCGTCCGTCACCACTTCGCGGGCGCCCACGGCCGGCAGGATGGCGTCGGTGAGCAGTTCGGAGGCGCGTTTGAAATCGTTGCGGTTGACGGTAAACGAAAAGTCGGTGGTGCCGTCGACGGATTGATTCTGGATGATCATGTCCACGTCGATATTGGCCTTGGCCACGGGACCGAGAATGGAGAAGGCAATGCCTGGCTTGTCAGGCACGCCCAGCAACGTCAGTTTGGCTTCGTCACGGCTGAATGCAATACCGGAAATGACAGCGGATTCCATTTTTGAATCTTCCTCAAAGGTAATTAAAGTTCCCGAGTTTTTTTCTTCCTGCAAGGGGATGGCAGGGTCGGTGAGTGATGACAGGACACGCAGGGGCACCTTGTATTTGCCGGCGAATTCGACAGAGCGGATTTGCAGGACCTTGGAGCCCAGAGAGGCCATCTCCAGCATTTCCTCGAAGGAAATGACCGAGAGGCGACGGGCTTCAGCGACCACGCGCGGGTCAGTGGTGTAGACACCGTCCACGTCGGTGTAGATCAGGCATTCGTCGGCACCGATCGCTGCGGCGACCGCCACGGCCGACGTGTCCGAACCGCCGCGGCCGAGCGTTGTGATATGACCGTCGGGGTCGATGCCTTGGAAACCGGTGACGATCACCACGCGGCCTTCGTTGAGGTCGGCTTTGATGCGCTTGTCGTCGATGGACTTGATGCGGGCCTTGGTGAACGCCGAGTCGGTGCGGACAGGTACTTGCCAGCCTGCATAGCTGCGGGCTTTCAGGCCTTGCGCCTGCAGGGCCAAGGCGAGCAAGGCGCTGCTGGCTTGTTCCCCGGTTGCGGCCAGCATGTCCAGCTCGCGACCGTCGGGCGTTTCGGAAATTTCCTTGGCTAGGCCCAGCAGCCGGTTGGTTTCGCCGGACATGGCGGACGGCACCACCACCACCTGATGGCCGGCGGCATGCCATTTGGCAACACGTTTTGCAACGTTCGTGATTCGTTCGATGGAACCCATGGAGGTCCCGCCGTATTTGTGGACTATAAGAGACATCGGATTTTCGGTAAAGGTTGCCCGCGCTTGGGAGTAACCCATTATTCTACAACGACTGGGGCGGGGATTGGGGAAATGGCGGGCTTGCCGGCAATGACCTGTCTGGCGCGGGCGCGGGGCCCGATGCCCGCTATCGTGATCACGGACATGTTATTCTCTTTTTCATACAAATAGCCACCAATTTTATCGGGAGACGTCATGGCAAAAGAGAAAATCGTGCAAGTGGGAAATGCAACGGCATTGGTCAACGCGCATTTGCAGGAAAATTATGAAGTGCTCAAGCTTTGGGAGGCGCCGGATGCCAAGGCCTTCCTGGCCGAGCATGGCAAGGGCGTACGCGGAGTGGTGACGTCCTCCGCGCATGGCTTGAATAACGAGTGGCTGGACCTGATGCCGGATCTGCAGGTCGTGAGCAGTTTCGGCGTCGGCTACGACACAATCGATGCCCAGGAACTGAAGCGGCGCGGCATCCAACTGGGCAATACGCCCGATGTGCTCAACGACTGCGTGGCCGATATGGCGATCTGCCTGTTGCTGGCCAGCGCCAGGCGGCTGGTTGCCGCCGACCGTTATGTGCGAGAAGACCGCTGGGCCAAGGAAGGGGCCTTCCCGCTGGCGCAGAGCGTGTCGGGCAAGCATGTCGGAATCGTGGGGCTGGGCGGCATCGGCCAGGCCGTGGCGCGGCGCCTCGAGGGGTTTGGGGTCACGATCCGCTATCACAACCGTTCCGCCCGCAAGGACGTGCCCTATGAATATGCGGCCAGCCTGACCGGTCTGGCCGCATGGGCCGATTACCTGATCCTCACTTGTGTCGGGGGGCCGGCGACTTTTCATCTGATCAATCGCGAGGTGTTGCAGGCACTGGGCGACAAAGGGACGATCGTCAATGTCTCGCGCGGCACGGTGATCGATGAGGCCGCATTGATCCAGGCGTTGCAAGCTGACGAACTGGGTTTTGCCGCGCTGGACGTGTTCGAGAACGAGCCGCAAGTGCCGCAGGCTTTGCGCGAGCACGAGCGGGTCACGCTGATGCCGCATGCGGCGAGCGCGACCGTTGAAACGCGCCAGAAAATGAGCCAGCGTGTCGTCGACAATCTGGATCGTTTCCTCGAGACCGGCTCGGTGATTTCCCGGGTGGTCTGATGCTGCGCGGGGCATGCCGGGCGTCGAGAACGTCTTGTAAATGACAGTCAGGGACAGGGATTCGCAGTATTGTCCTGTTTATCTATTTGTATAATTTCTGCAGTAATCGGAGCGGACATTCCTCTTACGGACCGGCCCGGCCACCCATGCCGCCAGCCTGGTCCAGACCTTCGCTGGCTGTTTACCGACGGACAGGGCGGGCCATAACATGATGGAGACAACACAATGAATATCGGTTTTATCGGATTGGGCAATATGGGTGCGCCAATGGCGCACAACCTGTTGAAAGCTGGCCACCAATTGCAGGTTTTCGATTTGGTGGAAAAAGCGGTGGCGGAACTGGTCGCAGCCGGGGCAACCACGGCGGCGTCACCCAAAGCGCTGGCCGCCGCCAAGCCTGACATCCTGATCACCATGTTGCCGGCCTCAGCGCATGTACGCCAGGTATACCTGGGCGAGGCAGGCATCTTGTCCGCCGTGGATCCAAGCGTGCTCCTGATCGATTCGTCGACCATCGATCCGCAAACGGCGCGCGATGTTTCGACGCAGGCTGCGCAGCACGGCAACACCATGCTCGATGCGCCCGTCTCGGGCGGAACCGGCGGCGCCAAGGCCGGCACGCTGACGTTCATGGTCGGCGGCGAGCAATCCGCCTTCGACAAGGCCAGGCCGGTGCTGGAGCAAATGGGCAAGAATATCGTCTATTGCGGCGGCCCGGGCAACGGCCAGGTCGCCAAGGTAGCCAATAATATGCTGCTTGGCATTTCCATGATCGGCGCGGCCGAAGCCATGAGCCTCGGCGTGGCGCTGGGCATGGATCCCAAGGTGCTGGCCGGCATCATCAATACCTCTTCTGGACGCTGCTGGAGTACCGATGTCTACAACCCCTGGCCGGGCGTCATTGAAACCGCGCCGGCGTCCAAAGGCTATGCCGGCGGATTCGGCACGGACCTGATGCTCAAGGATCTGGGGCTGGCGACCGAAGCCGCCCGCGGCGCCAAGGTGCCGGTGGTGATGGGCGCGGCAGCCCAGCAGCTGTATCAGACATTCAGCGTACAGGGCAATGGCCACCTGGATTTCTCGGCCATTATCACGGCCATGGGCAAGGTGGAAAAATGAGCCAGTTCGATACTGCCTTGAGCGAGGAGCAGCGGATGATCCGGGATATGACCCGGGAGTTCGCGCAGAACGAAATCGCACCGCACGCAGAGGCCTGGGAGGCTGCCGGCTGGATCGACGATGATGTGCTGGCGCGCATGGGGGAGTTGGGCCTGCTGGGCATGGTGGTGCCCGAGGAATGGGGAGGATCCAAGACGGATTATGTGTCCTACGCCCTGGCCCTGGAAGAAATTTCCGCTGCCGATGCGGCGACGGGTACGCTGGTTTCGGTGCATTGCTCGGTAGGATGCGGCACGCTGCTCAATAGCGGCAGCGAGGCGCAGAAAAAACAATGGCTGTCCGACATGGCCAGCGGCCGGGCCATCGCCAGCTTTTGCCTGACCGAACCGCAAGCCGGCTCCGAAGCCCATAACCTGAAGACCCGCGCCGAGTTGCGCGACGGCAAGTGGGTGTTGAACGGCGCCAAGCAGTTCGTCACCAATGGCAAGCGGGCCAAGGTCGCCATTGTCTTTGCCGTCACCGATCCGGACCAAGGCAAACGCGGCATTTCCGCGTTCCTGGTACCCACCGATACCCCGGGGTTCATTGTGAACCGGGTGGAAAAGAAGCTTGGGATCCGCAGTTCCGACACCTGCGCAATCACGCTTGAAAACTGCGCGGTCGCGCAGGAAAACATGCTGGGCGAGCGTGGCCGGGGACTTTCCATCGCCTTGTCCAACCTGGAGAACGGCCGCATCGGGATCGGTGCCCAGGCGGTGGGCATTGGCCGGGCGGCACTGGAAGCGGCCATCGCCTACGCCAGGGATCGGGTTCAGTTCAACGAGCCGCTGATTCGCCATCAGAGCGTGGCCAATATGCTGGCGGATATGCATACGCAAGTGAATGCGGCGCGCCTCATGGTCTTGCATGCCGCGTCTTTGAAGGACAAGGGCATTGCCTGTCTGTCCGAGGCATCGCAAGCCAAGCTGTTTGCTTCGGAGATGGCCGAGCGTGTTTGCTCGCACGCGATCCAGGTGCATGGCGGCTATGGGTTCCTGGAGGACTACCCGGTGCAACGGTATTATCGCGATGCGCGCATCACGCAAATCTACGAAGGCACCAGCGAGGTCCAGCGCATGATCATTGCCCGCGGCCTGGTGGACTATACGGGCTTTTGCCCCTGATGCGGCTTGCCGTGGTGCTTACCGAGGGTGTAAGGTATTTGATGGTATCATGCCATACACCACGGAGACGGCCATGAAGGAAGATAAAGAAGCGCTCGCCAAAGCACAGCTCAATAATGGCGTCGGCCCCGCCGAAGCGCAAGCGGGTTCGCCTGCCGCGGGGCAGGATGACGCCGTGGCTCCCGAGGCGGGCGAGGAACAAGCCGAGGCGGGCCCAGCCAGTCAGGCCGACGCAGGGCAAGGCAATGGCGTGGTGGCTTCGGTTGAATATGTCAATGGCCAGCGTCACGCCGAAGTTTCGCCCGAGCAGATTTCCGGTTATAAGCGCGACCCCACCCATTTGCTCTGGACCGGCCTGAAAGACCCCGACGACGAGCAACTGCGCATGATTTGCAAGAACCTGTCGTTCAGCAAGATGGCGACGCAGGAGATCCTCAAGCGCCACAGCCGGCCCAAGGTCATCGATTACGGCGACTATATCCTGATCGTGGCCATTACAATGGCGCGCGAGAACAAGAAAATCGTCTACGGGGAAATGCAGATGATTTTCGGGCAAAGCTTCATCCTCACGGTAAGACGGGGCGGGGCGGTAAGCAACGCGCTTCTGCGCCAGCGGCTGGAGCATTCTCCAGAGCTGATTGCCCGTGGCAGCGATTTCGTGGTGGCTGAGATTCTGGATTGCGTGGCCGACAGCTACCTGGTGCTGGCCGGCAAATTCGAGGCCGATGTCGAGCAGCTTGAGCAGAAGATGATCTTGCGCGGCTTTCAGGAGTCGGATGTGCGCAAGCTCTACAAACAGCGCCGCGACCTGCTGCGCGTGCACACCGCGATTGCCCCTGTTATTGAAATCTGTACCCGCGTGTCGGTGGTGAACTTGTCGTTCGTCGAGCCTGACTCGCAGTCCTATTTCCGCATTGTCGCCGACCGGGTCGCCCGTATTGATGATCAGATGAACGCCTTGCGGGAGTCGCTGGCATTCGCATTCGAGGCCAGCCAGATGATCGCGCAGTCGCATCAGACCGATATCACCAAGAAGCTGGCCGCCTGGGCCGCGATCCTGGCCGTGCCCACGGCGATTGCCGGCATCTACGGGATGAACTTCGAGGTCATGCCAGAGCTCAAATGGCCCATCGGCTATCCCCTGGTCATGGTCGTGATGCTGTCAATCTGCGGTATTTTGTACAGGCAATTCAGGAAAACCGGCTGGCTCTGAAACCTTGCCGGCATACTCGAAGACAATGCCAGATAACGCCCACAACCGTGGGCTTTCCTTTACCTGCGAAGTGATTCATAATGGCCGCTAGCTTCCCGTCCAGCCACAAGCCGGTCGGGAATGGTCGGGCGATGCGCATCGTACGGGCGCCGGTGGCGGACGCTTTGCAGCGGGCCGCATGCCGTATCGAATCGCCTGTTGTGCATTTCAAGCGGAGAGGTGTCGTGAGCAGTGATTCCATTTACGATTATGTCATTATCGGGGCCGGCATCGCCGGCGCGTCCCTGGGCTATCGCCTGTCTGCCCATGGCGGCAGCATACTGGTGCTGGAGCGGGAGAGCCAGGCTGGCTACCATTCGACGGGGCGTTCCGCCGCAACGTTTATCGAGACTTACGGACCACCGCAGTTGCAGGCACTGACCCGTGCCAGCCGCGCATTCTTTGAAGATGCCCAGGCCAGCGGCCTGTCGGCATCGCCTGTGCTGCATCCACGCGGATGCGTCTATGTCGCCACGCATGAGCAGAAAGCCGAGCTGGACGACGCATTCCGGCAACTGACGGCCCTGGCGCCGAATGTGCGCTGGCTCGACGCCGCGCAAGTGATGGCGCTGGTGCCGTGCATGAAGCCCGATAACCTGTACGCAGGCATCTACGAAGAGGCCGCGGAAGACATGGATGTCGATGCCCTGCATCAAGGTTACCTGAAGGGCATGAAAAGGCAGGGTGCCGAATTGATGTTTTCCGTCGAGTTGTCCTCGGGTCGCCGGGAAAACGATGTCTGGGTTTTGCAAAGCGCCGATGGCCGCATCTTCCGGGGCAGATCCATTATCAATGCGGCCGGCGCCTGGGCCGATGCGGTGGCGCGTGCCTGTGGCGCGCGGCCCGTCGGCATCCAGCCCCGCAGGCGCAGCGCCTTTACTTTCAATGCGCCTGAAGGCTTGGACGTGTCCGCCATGCCGATGGTTTGCGATATCGGAGAAAAGTATTATTTCAAGCCCGATGCCGGGCAGTTGCTGGGTTCGCCCGCCAATGCCGACGATGTGGAGCCGCATGACGTCGTTGCGGAAGAGCTGGACATTGCCACGGGCATCTACTACATTGAAGCGGCCACAACGCTGCAGATTCGCCGGCCCAATCATGTCTGGGCTGGCCTGCGCAGTTTTGCCCCGGATGGAAATCTGGTGGTGGGCTGGGATCCGGCAATCGAAGGTTTTTTCTGGCTGGCCGGGCAGGGCGGGTACGGTATCCAGTCTTCGGGTGGGGCATCGCTGCTGGCCGAGGCGCTGATATTGCGCCACCCGCTACCGGATGTCCTGGTCAAGCAGGGCGTGGAGCCGGCGCTGTCAAGTCCGGCCCGTTTTCGCTGATGGCGTGATCAGAACCCGATCGCGTGATCCGGTTCTGATCGGGGTGCAGTCTTCAGGCCTTGGCGACCTGGTTTTCCAGCTCAGCTTTCAGGTCCGGGCTGATATCCAGTTGCTTGGCCAGTTCATCTAGATACGCCTTTTCCATGAAGTTCGTGCTATCAATGATCGAGACGCTGACAGCATAGATCTGGGAGGCCAGATGCGGATCGGTGGCCAGGCCGGCAACGGCGGCGGGGTCGACGGGCTTGGCCAACTCCGCCTTGAGCCATGCCTGTTCTTCCGGCGTACTCATTTTGCTGAAATACTGATCCAGTATGGTCTGTTCCTGCGTTTCGATGTGCCCGTCGGCCTTGGCGGCGCTGATAATCGCGGTCAACAGCGCTTTGCTCTGCGCTTCCGCCTGGGCTGGCGGCAATTGATTGATGGGCGTCGGCGCCGCCTCGGGTTGGGCGGCAGGCTGGGCCGTCGGCGATGCCTGCATTTCGGGCTGGCGGTCGGATTGGTTCGCCTGCCAGCGCTGGTAGGCGCGATAGGCGACGGTGCCCAGCGCGGCCAGGCCACCGTACGTGGCCAGGTTGCTGTTGGCCTTGTGACCGACCAGAACGCCCAGCACGCCGGCGCCCAGCGTGGTTTTGTCGCTGTCGCTCAACAGGGGCTTGTCGCCCGAGGTTGCATTCTTGACATTTGATCCGGCCTGGTTAAGGGCAGACTTGCCTGCGTTGAGCAATGACTCCAGGATGTTCAGTGCACTCATGTTTCGCTTCCTTATTCCGTATGGTGTAGTACTGCGGGTATTCATGCAAAGTCTACCAAGTTTGGAAGTCAGAATGCCGTCAGGGACGGTGGAATTTTGTAAATATTTACGTTCCCGGTTTCAACCCCTGCGATTTGAAAGGCGGGGGCAGGACGCGTAAAATAGTTCGTGAAATTCAAATACAGAGGGAGAAGAGGAATGCCAAGTTTTGACGTGGTCAGCGAAGCCGATATGATCGAGGTGCGCAATGCGGTGGAGCAGGCCAACAAGGAAGTGTCCACCCGGTTCGATTTCAAAGGGTCGGATGCCCGCATCGAGCAAAAGGAGGAGGAGCTTGTCATTTACGCCGATGACGACTTCAAGGTAGGTCAGGTTCGCGATGTCCTGCTCAATAAACTGGCCAAGCGCAATGTCGATTTGCGTTTTCTCGAAAAAGGCAAGGAAGAAAAAATTTCCGGCGACAAACTGAAGCAGTTCAATACGATCCGCAAGGGCGTCACCGGTGATCTGGCCAAGAAAATCGTCCGTATCATCAAGGACAGCAAACTGAAGGTTCAGGCCAGCATTCAGGGCGATACCGTAAGAGTATCGGGAGCCAAGCGCGACACCCTGCAAGATGTGATCGCCTTGCTGAAGAAAGAAGTCAGCGACGCGCCGCTCAGCTTCAACAACTTCCGCGACTAGACCTGCCTGGGCCCGGCCTGCGGGCCGCGCCAGCGATCTGCTGCGATGACGGGCTGGCGGATGGAACGGTTCTGGCGACCGTTAGGCAAATCCATCAGAACGTCTCTGCAGCGACAAATCGCGGCAAGCGTCAGGAAGTGCAAAACCCCCAAACAGACTATAAAAAAACCCGCTGGATGCTTCACAGGTGAAGGGCCGGCGGGTTCTTTCATAATGGGATACCGGGATAGGGCAAGTATCCGATTACGCTGGCGTCAATTACATGACACGGCTGCGATATTCGTTGGTGCGCGTATCGATTTCGATTTTATCGCCGATATTGCAAAAGAGCGGTACAGACAGCTCGTAACCGGTGCTGATCTTGGCCGGTTTCAGAACCTTGCCAGAGGTGTCGCCTTTTACCGCAGGCTCGGTATAGGTGATTTCGCGAACGATAATGGTTGGCAGCTCAACGGAAATGGCACGGCCTTCGTAGAACACGACTTCAACGGTCATGCCTTCTTCCAGGTAGTTCAGCGCGTCGGTCATGCTTTCGGCTTCGACTTCGTACTGGTTGTATTCCTCGTCCATGAACACGTACATGGGGTCGGCGAAATACGAGTAGGTGCATTCTTTCTTGTCCAGCAGGACGACGTCGAATTTTTCATCGGCTTTGGAGACTTGCTCGCTGCCCGAACCGGTAAGCAGGTTCTTGAATTTGAGTTTGACGACGGCGGCGTTACGGCCGGATTTGTTATATTCGGCCTTTTGGACGACCAGGGGCTCGGTGCCCACCATGACAACGTTACCTACGCGCAGTTCTTGTGCGGTTTTCATTACTTAAGCTCCGGATGGAATAGGGTGTGGCTGTTTCCGCTGCAAGCCGGACCCGTCACGGCGTCGGAGCGTGCATGGGCGGAAAAAACTATGATTTTAGCCTGACTCCACCGCTTTTTCATAAAAAAGTTGAATCGAAGCCGATAATGTCTTGTTTTTAGACAAATTTTCCGCAAATGCGCGACAGCTTCTGCGCCAGCGTTCCAATTCTTCCGGGTGCGCGATCATGTTCGATAACTGGTCGCTGAAGTAGGTGTGCCGCGACGGCGAATTCCAGCTGCGCATCATGGCCTTGGTCGGCTCGTTGCCTGGAAACAGGCTGAGCCAGGCTTGGAGCTTTTTCAGGTGCGTATCCTCGCTTTGCTCGTAGATTTGCCAGAGAAACGGCTTGCATGCCCAGATTGCACGGATAAAACTGTCTTCGCCGCGTACGAAATTCAGGTCGCACTGCCATAGCAACTGATCATAGGTCTCTTGCGGTAAAAACGGGATCCGCAACAAGGTCAGCGCGGGCAGTGCCGGCTTGGTGTCGCCGCCGGGTGGATCCTTTGCGTGATCGCCGTCCTGGAACAGGGCTGCGCGTTCCCGTTCTAGTTGCGGCAATACGGTTTCCGGCACTAGGATGACAATGGGTCTGGAGGATTTGCGCAAGGCGTGCAGCAGGGAACGGTAGGGCGCGGACGGGTAGCAGAACAGGCTGATGAACAGCGCATTGGCGTCCAGGTAGTCCTGGCTGCGAGCCAGGCCCAAGCTTTCGAAAAAGCGTTTTTTCTGACCCGGCACCCGTAGCCAGCGGCGTCTTTTTTCCTGGAGGCCGTCTTCGTGCAGCAGGCCGCCGGTATTGCCGCTGAAACCGGGGAAGAAGAAATATTTGGTCAGGCCATTGCGCTGCGGCGACGGTTGCGCGTGAAAGCCTTCGACCCAGGGTTCCGCCGACAGGTATTCCAGATTCAGCCACATGCGCGTGTGGCCGGGCATGGCCTGGACATACTCCTGCGGTGGGTCGCAGGCAAACGCCTCGATGACAAGCTGAGCCGGCCTGACCTTGGGCTGATGCTCGGTCCAGTGGATAATGCCGATACCATCCAGTTGCTGTTGGTCCTTGTCGGCCTTGAGCGATGGCGCCAGCCGTTGGAAACTTTGCAGATTGTCGACCCACAGCCGCACTTGCGCGGGCCATTCCCGGTGCAGTGAGCGGGCCAGCCGCCAGCAGACGCCGATATCTCCGAAATTATCGATGACTCGACAGAAAATGTCGACGCTGGGCCCCGTGGATGCCGCGTCTTGATCAGTGAAAGCGTCCAACCGGATCCTCCTGGATGTCGGGCATCATGACTGGCATCAGTTCACCCGCAGGATTCGGGAACAACGGTTCATCGGAAACGTAGCCACTGCCGTCCAGTATCTCCTTGAGGCAGGTGACATGACGTATGCCATTGTCTTGTAAATGGGCCAGCAATTGGTCGAGCAGCGAAAAATCATTCAGGCTTTCCAGTTGCTGATCGTCGGTTTCGTCGGGGAAGACTGGCCAAAGGCAGCCATAAATCACTTCGTGAGATTGCAGCAGCGTAAAGCCGATGCGTATCTCCCTGAGCTGGCTATCCTGGTACAGCGCCACGGTTGCCCGGAAGGCGTCCGCCGATGTTTCGAAAACGGTTTGCAGCCACTGTGCCGCGGCGGTAATGGCGGCGAATCGGATGCGTTTATCAGCCCGGCGATTGGCAATATAGAAGGCGTCCGGCAGCATTAATTCGATGCCGCAGGCCGGCAGCAGCTTCTGAAACAGCGGCGTGGCTTGCTCGCTCCACTGCGCCAGGCCGGCTTCGCGCTGCTCGCTGAAAGCCGGTCCGGTTTCCTGCCAGCGGAATACGGGCTGGTTGCGCGGCGTGCAAAATACCGCAAGCACGAAGCGGCTGTCAGACATCAACTGCATGTCTTCTGCGACCTCTTCAACAGGGCCGCCCGTCTTGGCCGATGCGCCAAAGGCGCGGGCGATGATGGCGTCCATCCACTTATACACGCCAGCGAAAGAGCGGGGCATCTGATCCACGCTCAGTACTTGCGGGTGCAGGGCGATCCTGACCTGGCTGGCGGCGATGTGCTGCTGCAACAGCGCCTGCAATTGCTGTTGCTGGCGATTGTTCAGTGGCGGTGTCGGGATCTCGAAGCGTGTCCAGGCGATCACCGGGACAGCCACCAGCACACAGTCGCATGCCACGCCGTCTATGGTTTGTTCGCAGGACTCGGACAGGGTTTCCGCATGCTCCAGCAAAATATCGTGCGTTTCCGAATCGGAATCGGACAAATAATCCAGAATGCGCTCAACGGTTTTCTTGCGATTCTGCTGGAAAATCTCCAGAATTTGCGTCTGGATACGGCTTTCCCAATGACGGTCTTCGACGATGCAGCCCGACTGCTTCAGGGCCAGGCATAGATCCAGCAATGCTTGGTCACTGGCTTGCAGGCTGACGTTTTTTCTACTGTTCATTGCGCATGTAAAGTTGCGATCTGTTTGCGGCCGGACTTGTTGCAAGCACGGTCGCACCCGGCATCCGAGGAGACGAAAACCGGCTTCGGGGGCCGATCGCACATGCCGCCGAAAACGTGAATGGGCCCGTGCCGCAAGGCGCGGGCTGGATGTGAATTGCTAGTTGGCAACCGGGAGTCACAACAGTTGCCGCAGCACGAATGGCAGAATACCCCCGTGCTGGTAATAGTCGACCTCGATCGGTGTATCGATGCGCAGCAGCAGCGGCACTTCCTGCGTACTGCCATCTTCGCGGCGAATGCTCAGCGTGACATCCTGCTGGGCCTTGATGCCGTTCTCCAGGCCGGTGACATCGAAGGTCTCGGTGCCAGTGATACCCAGCGAGTCGACACTGTCGTTGCCTTTGAACTGTAGCGGCAACACGCCCATGCCGACCAGGTTGCTGCGGTGGATACGTTCGAAACTGCGGGCGATAACGGCTTTGACACCCAGCAACTGTGTGCCCTTGGCCGCCCAGTCGCGGGAGGATCCAGTGCCGTATTCCTCGCCGCCAAACACCACGGTGTCGATACCATTGTCGATGTACTTCATGGCGGCATCGTAAATCGACATCTGCTCGCCATCGGGCTGATACAGCGTATCGCCGCCCTCGTATCGGCTGCCGGTGGGCAGTGGTGGAATCATCAGGTTCTTGATGCGAACGTTGGCAAACGTGCCGCGCATCATGATCTCATGATTTCCTCGGCGGGACCCGTAGCTGTTGAAGTCGGCTTTCATGATGCCGTGCTTGCTGAGCCACAGGCCGGCAGGCGAGGTCTCCTTGATGGAGCCAGCGGGAGAAATATGGTCGGTTGTCACCGAATCGCCGAAAATACCCAGCGCCCTGGCATTCCTGACGGGTGGCATGGCAGAGGGCGTCATTTCGAAACTGTCGAAGAACGGAGGCTTGGCGATATATGTGGAGTTGGGCCAGTTGTAGACATTGCCGGAAACCCCCTTGATGTTTTCCCATAGCTTGCCAGGATTGGACCTGACCTGCGCATAGTTTTCCCGGTACACATCGGGTTTCATCGCCTGCGCCAGCAATGCCTGGACCTCGTCTTCGCTCGGCCAGATATCGCCGATCCAGACATCCCCTTTCTTGCCCTTGCCAACCGGCTCTGTCATCAGGTTTTTCTTGACGGTTCCGGCCAGCGCGTAGGCCACGACCAGCGGCGGCGAGGCCAGGAAGTTGGCCTTGATGTTTGGGTGGATCCGCGCCTCGAAGTTCCGGTTCCCGGACAGCACGGCGGCACAGACCAGGTCATTCTCGATAATCGTATGGTTGATATCGGCGTTCAGATCGCCGGCGTTGCCGATACAGGTGGTGCACCCATAGGCCGCGACGTCAAAGCCCAGTTTTTCCAGATAGGGCAGCAATCCCGTCGTGGTCAGGTATTCCGTCACGACGCGGGAGCCGGGGGCCAGGGACGTTTTGATGTGGGCCGGTATCTTCATTCCGGCCTCGACGGCTTTCTTGGCAAGCAGGCCTGCCGCCAGCATGACGCTCGGGTTGGAGGTGTTCGTGCACGAGGTGATGGCCGCGATCAGCACGTCGCCGTTTTTCAGCTTGGTGCCTTCACTGGTTTCAAAGGTCTGGTCGAATTTTTCTATCGGCTGGTTGAAGCCGTTCTCGATGACCGGCTTGATGAACAGGTCGGCGAAGGTATCCTTGACGTTGCCGATTTCGATGCGGTCCTGGGGCCGCTTGGGGCCGGCCAGGGAAGGCGCGACCGTGGACAGGTCCAGGTGTAGCAGCTTGGTGTAGCGGATGTCCTTGCCTTTGGGGACGCCGTACATGTTCTGCGCCTTGAAATAGTGTTCAAGCGCGGCCACCTCTTCGGCGGTGCGTCCGGTACCCTTGAAATACTCGATCGTCTTGTCGTCGACCGGGAAAAAGCCCATGGTGGCGCCATACTCGGGCGCCATGTTGCCGATGGTGGCCCGGTTGGTGACAGAGAGCGAAGCCGTGCCTTCGCCGCAAAACTCCACGAATTTGCCGACCACTTTTTCCCGGCGCAGCATTTCGGTAAGCGTGAGCACCAGGTCGGTGGCGGTGACGCCGCCGCGCAGTTTCCCGGTCAGTTCCACGCCGATGACGTCCGGCGTCAGGAAATAAACCGGCTGGCCCAGCATGGCGGCTTCCGCCTCAATGCCGCCAACGCCCCAGGCGACCACGCCGATGCCGTTGATCATGGTGGTGTGGCTGTCGGTGCCGACCAGGGAATCAGGATAGTACACATTGTCTTTCTGGTAAACACCGCGGGCCAGGTATTCCAGGTTGACCTGGTGCACAATGCCGAAACCGGGGGGGACGACGCCAAAGGTATCGAATGCCTGCATACCCCATTTCATGAACTGGTAGCGTTCCTTGTTGCGCTGGAATTCGACCTTCATGTTCAGGTCCAGGGCTTTCTTGGTGCCGAAATAATCGATCATGACCGAGTGGTCCACCACCAGGTCCACGGGCACCAGTGGCTCGATGCGCTTTGGGTCCTTGCCCATTTTGTCGGCCACAGCGCGCATCGCCGCCAGGTCGGCCAGCAACGGCACGCCGGTGAAGTCCTGCAGCACGACCCGCGCCACGACAAACGGAATTTCATCTTCGCGTTTGGCGTTGGGCTGCCAGTTGGCAAGCTGGCGCACATGCTCTTCAGTGATCTTGGCGCCGTCGCAATTGCGCAGTACCGATTCCAGGACAATGCGGATCGACACGGGCAGCGATTGGACATCAATGCCCAGTTGCTTGCCAAGTTCAGGAAGGGAGTAGTATTTTGCTGTTTTACTGCCGGTGTTGAATTCTTTGAGGGTACGTGATAACGACATTTTCTATCTCCGGTACGCGTCTGCACAGACAAGGATGGTATAGCCCACGAGTGTAGCCCATTTTACTCTCTTTTTGAGAGGACGACAGGCATGATAAAGGCGGGTATCTTACGATACCCGCCTTGTATGAATATTGCAGATGAATTGGCGTTGCCGCCGCGTCACGCGACGGAAATCAGCGCGTGAAAAGCTTGCCCAGGTCCGCAATGCCGGAGCGGATCTTTTCTTCGGTGACGGTGACAAAGCTCAGGCGCAGCGTGTTCTTGGGCGCATCCGCGGTCGGATAGAACGGTTCGCCTGGCACATAGGCCACTTTATACTGCTCGACCGCCTGGGCCAGCATTTGCGTGGTATCCAATCCCTCGTCCACCATGACCCAGATGAACATGCCGCCGGTTGGGCGGGTCCATTTCGCCGATTTCGGAAAATGTTCGTCCATGGCGTCGAGCATGAACTGGCATTGGTTGCGATATAGCTCGCGCACTTTGGGCAGGTGCTCGTCCAGAAAACCGTCCTTGATGGTTTCGTAGACTGCCATCTGCGTGACCGAGGCGGTATGCAAATCCGTGGCTTGCTTGATCTGCACCAGCTTGGCGATGATCTCACGCGGCGCTACGATATAGCCCAGGCGCAGTCCGGGCGACAGCACTTTGGAGAACGAGCCCATGCGCAGGACGGTAGCGCCGGCTTCGCGCCCCAGATGCAGCAGGCCGGGCAGCGGGTCGCCAGCATAACGCAATTCGCCATACGGGTCGTCTTCCACGATTGGCACATTCAGGTGCGCGCAACGTTCGACCAGCGCCTTGCGGCGTTCAACGCTCATGGTGCGCCCAGTCGGATTCTGAAAGTTAGGCAGACAATAGATAAAGCGCGCGCCCGCGGCCTTTGCTTCGGTGATATCTTCGGGAACCAGGCCGCCATCGTCGGTGGCGACGGGTTCGTAGGCGGGTTCGAACAGGGAGAACGACTGCAGCGCGCCCAGGTAGCTGGGCGACTCCACCAGGACCTTGCTGCCGGGATCGATCAGCAGTTTGCCGATCAAGTCCAGTGCTTGCTGGGAACCGGAAACGATCAGGACCTCATCGACGTCGATCCGGGTGCCGCGGGCCTTGAAGTCGTTGACGACCCACTCGCGCAGCGGGCGATAGCCTTCGGTCGGACCATATTGCAGCGCGACCTTGGGTGCCTCGGACAGGACGCGGTCGTAGGCGGCGCGAATCTGGTCTGTGGGAAAACCGAGGGGGGAGGGCAGGCCGCCTGCGAAGGATGTAACATCGGGGCGTTCAGTGATTTTAAGGATTTCGCGGATGGCGGAGCTGGTCAACTGGGTTGCGCGGTGGGAAAACTGGTAGGGAACTGGGTTCATAATGACAATCGGATGTGTTCGGACGGATACGCGCTAATCGGGCCCGCGCGATGGCGGGACCGGCATAGCAGAAATGGCTTTAACCCATACAGAACCTGGAGTCTTGCTTAAAAGACACGTATTTATAGAAATTTTGTTAATTTATATAAAGCGTCTATCTGGTAAAGTACGTGGTTGATTACACCACCACCGGGGCGCGTTTTCAAGCGTTTGCGGCAAAAGCCGCGAATTAGTGAATCAATGGTGGTTTTTGGCGCGAAACTGTTATGGTCAGGCCACCTGTACAGTACCGGATAATGTGGCGCGGCCACGCGTCGCAACCCGCCAGGCACGGCCGCTGCGGCAGTCAGGCCTGGTGCCGTGCCGCGGCGTTACGCGCATGCGCCGCTACCGCTTTGCGCCCTGATGGCCAAAGCCCGTGTCGAGGCTTCGGGCTAGTTTTCCGGATCGTGCGACTCGCAGAAGCGCAATTGGTTGCCGAACGGATCCACCATGTCCATGGTCAGGCCCCAGGGTTGGTTTTGCACGCCTGGCCGGCAAAAGGCGGCCTGCCTGGCCAATAGCGATTGCTGCCATTGCCGGATGCCCCGCATGGGCAGGAATACAGCCGAGCCCGGCGTGCCGTCGCCGTAATGTTCGCTCAGGTGCAGCACCAAGTCGTCCCGTGCGATTTCGGTATAAAGCGGCAGGCCGGGTTCGAAGCGATGTTCCCAGCGCTGCTTGAAGCCGAGGAAGTCGAGATAGAACTCACGTGCCAGGGGTTCGGAGAAAATCCGCAGGATTGGGACGGGGGCTTGGAATCGCATGGGGGCTCCACAGGAAAGAGACGGGGACAGGACCGCCAATAAAAACCCGGCGCCAGGGCGCCGGGTTGGCGGCATCGCAAGGATGCCTGTCATTAGACCGCAAACCGGCATCTGCGCCAAGCGCAGCCGCCGGCCGGGGATTACACGCCGACTGAGTCCGCGATTTCCTTGAAGTCCTCGATCTGGTCGAAATTCATGTACCGATAGATATTCTCGCTGTTCTTGTCGATGATACCCATATCGGCCATGTATTCCTCGCGCGTCGGGATCTTGCCCAGGCGCGAGCAGATCGCTGCCAGTTCCGCCGAACCCAGGTAGACGAACGAATTCTTGCCCAGGCGGTTCGGGAAATTGCGCGTGCTGGTCGACATGACGGTAGCCCCTTCGCGGACCTGCGCCTGGTTGCCCATGCACAGCGAGCAGCCCGGCATTTCCATGCGCGCGCCGGCAACACCCAACACGCCGTAATGCCCTTCCTCGGTCAGTTGCTTCTGATCCATCTTGGTTGGCGGCGCGACCCACAGCTTGACCGGAATATCGCGTTTGCCTTCAAGCAGTTTGGAGGCGGCGCGGAAGTGCCCGATATTGGTCATGCAACTGCCGATAAAGACTTCGTCGATTTTCTCGCCGGCGACATCGGAAAGCGTCTTGACGTCATCCGGATCGTTCGGGCAGGCCACGATAGGCTCATGGATATCGGCCAGGTCGATTTCGATGACGGCCGCGTATTCCGCGTCGGCATCGGGCTCCAGCAATTGCGGGTCGGCCAGCCAGGCTTCCATGGCTTTGACGCGGCGTCCGAGCGAGCGCTCGTCTTCGTAGCCGTTGGCGATCATCCACTTGAGCAGCGTGATATTGCTGTTCAGATATTCGATGATCGGTTCCTTGTTCAAGCGGACCGTGCAGCCAGCGGCGGAGCGCTCGGCGGAGGCGTCGGACAGTTCGAAGGCTTGTTCGATCTTCAGGTCGGGCAGGCCCTCGATTTCAAGGATGCGGCCGGAGAAGATGTTCTTCTTGCCTTGCTTGGCGACGGTCAGCAGGTCGTTCTTGATCGCGTACAGCGGAATGGCGTTGACCAGATCGCGCAGGGTCACGCCGGGCTGCATCTTGCCTTTGAAGCGGACCAGGACCGATTCCGGCATGTCCAGCGGCATCACGCCTGTCGCGGCCGCGAAGGCGACCAGGCCGGAGCCGGCGGGAAAGCTGATGCCAATCGGAAAGCGGGTGTGCGAGTCTCCGCCCGTGCCCACGGTGTCAGGCAGCAGCATGCGGTTAAGCCACGAGTGGATAATGCCGTCGCCGGGGCGCAGCGCGATACCGCCGCGATTGCTGATGAACTCGGGCAATTCGTGGTGGGTTTTGACGTCTACCGGTTTTGGATAGGCGGCCGTGTGGCAGAACGATTGCATGACCAGGTCTGCGGAGAAGCCGAGGCAGGCCAGGTCCTTGAGTTCGTCGCGCGTCATCGGGCCAGTGGTGTCCTGGCTGCCCACGGAGGTCATCTTCGGTTCGCAGTATGTACCTGGGCGAACACCCTTGCCTTCGGGTAGGCCACAGGCACGGCCAACCATTTTCTGAGCGAGGGAATAGCCTTTACCCGAATCCGCAGGATCGACCGGAAGGCGGAACAGTTCGGAAGGCGCCAGTTTCAGCGCCTCGCGCGCCTTGGCGGTGAGGCCGCGGCCAATGATCAGTGGAATACGGCCACCGGCGCGGACTTCGTCGAACAGGACGTCGGATTTGACCTTGAATTCAGCGACAACTTCGCCGTTCTTCAGCGCCTTGCCTTCATAGGGGCGCAGCTCGATGACGTCTCCCATTTCCATTTTGGAAACATCCAGCTCGATGGGGAGCGCGCCAGCGTCTTCCATCGTGTTGTAGAAGATGGGGGCAATCTTGTTGCCGAGGCAGACGCCGCCAAAGCGCTTGTTGGGCACGAACGGGATGTCCTGCCCGGTGAACCAGAGCACAGAGTTGGTTGCGGACTTGCGGGATGAACCGGTGCCAACCACGTCGCCGACGTAGGCGACCAGATTTCCCTTGGCCTTCAGATCGTTCAGTTGCTGGATCGGGCCGATTTTGCCCGCTTCCTGGGGTTCGATGCCTGGGCGGGGATTTTTCAGCATGGCCAGCGCATGCAGCGGGATATCGGGACGGCTCCAGGCGTCGGGAGCGGGAGACAGGTCATCGGTATTGGTTTCGCCGGATACTTTGAAAACCGTGATCGTCAGGCTTTCCGGCACTTCGGGACGGCTGGTGAACCACTCGGCGTCGGCCCAGCTTTGCATGACAGCTTTGGCGTTGGCATTGCCTTTTTCGGCCTTTTCCTGAATGTCGTGGAAGGCGTCGAAAACCAGCAGGGTCTTTTTCAGGGCGTCAGCAGCGATCGTGCCCAGTTTGTCGTTGTCCAGCAGTTCGATCAGGGGGCTAATGTTGTAGCCGCCCAGCATGGTGCCCAGCAGTTCGGTGGCTTTTTCAGGGGAGATCAGCGGGCATTTCTCAGTGCCGAAAGCGACCGCCGCCAGGTAGGAGGCCTTGACTTTGGCAGCGTCGTCGACGCCGGCGGGCACGCGGTTGGTGATCAGGTCCAGCAGATAGTCCTCTTCGCCAGCCGGCGGGGCCTTGAGCAGTTCGATAAGATCGGCGGTTTGCTTGGCGGAGAGAGGAAGAGGGGGGATGCCTAGCGCTTCGCGCTCGGCGACGTGCTGACGATAAGATTCCAACATGTTGAGACCTTTGATATATGAAAAGGGATAATGAATTTCGTTTGATATTATAAGGGTTTAGCCTGATTTTGGCAAATGTCTTATATAAGATATAAGAGTTAGCCAAAAAACGCGATCCGATAAAAAGCAGATACAATGAAAAGTTACCCGTCGATAGGGTGCGGCCAGCGGAAACAAGACGGGCCCTGGCCGCGCCGTCGACGCAATTGATACCTCGGAAGGAAAAAAGTATGGCGGGAACGAAAAAATTTGCAATTGCCACCGGCGTGGTAGTGGTCATTGCCGCAGCGGCGTGGTTTGGCGGCAATCACTATGCGAAAACACGCGTGGAAAAGCAGATCAATGCCTATTTGGCCGAACATCAAATGCAGGATAAGGTCACGTGGGGTGCGCTCGACGCCTCTATCCTGGGCACCGCCTCCATGCGTGACGTAAAGATCGTTCAAAAGGATGATGCCTCCCGGTTCTTTACGATTCGTCGGTTGCAGGTCCATGAATTGGACAATGCGCCCGATGGCAAAAAAGTCGATTTCGAATTTACGGGACTGGCCGATCAGACGGGTGCCAGCCCGATCAAGGCCTTATTGGCGGAAAAAGCGGCCGAACTTGGCTATGAAACGCTGCCCTTGCTCGATGGGCGCATCAAGGCGACGCTGAACGAAAAAGCCGATACCTCGGATTACGATGTCACGTTCAGGCAACCCGAGGTCGGGAATCTGGAAGTCGTGCTCAAGGCCGATCAGATCGCGGCTGTAGTGGATGCGTTTCGAAACAAGGGCGAAGAGCTTAAGGTCAATCCGCTATTGCTGATTTCCGCCTTGAATCCGGTGGTTCTGCGCGAAGTCAAGGTCAATTTCGATGATGGCGGGATCATGCCGCGCATTGTCGCCGTGCAAAAAGGCGTCGCGCCGGTAGGTGGCAAACCGACACCGGAGCAGGACGCGCTTTTTGAGCGGCATATGGCGCAGGCGCGCGAGGACTGCCGCCGGCAATCGCCGGCCATGGGTATTGAGGATGCAGAGAACGTGTGCGCGGCGGTGAGCCGCTTCATGCAGAATGAAACACCGGTGCTGAAGGTATCGGCCACGCCGAATCCGCCGTTGCAGCTGATGACGTTTGTGATGCAGTCGCAGATGGGCAATCCGCAGGCCATCGCCAAGTCGGTCAAGCAACTAAATCTGAAGATCACCAACTAGATCCGCTGCGCCGTCGCGCGAGCAGGTCATTGAGGTAGGTATCTGCCCGCATGACCTGCAACCCGAGTATGCGCGCCGTTTATACCGCTCAGCCTTGGTCAGCCGGAGTTGGCAATGTCAAAGAGCCAGTCGCGGAACAAACGCACTTTTTCCACATGCTGTTCATTTGCGCGCCACGAGACCGTGTGAGTGACAACATCGATTACCTTGAATAAATCTTTGCCCAATTCAACCAAGTCACCCTTGGCCAGTTCGCGCTCGGCCAAACGCGTGCTTTCCAGTGCAACGCCCATGCCGTCGGTAGCCGCGGCGATCGACATGGCTGCGCGGTCGAAGGAGGGATGGGGGCGTCCGGGAAATGCAAGTCCATTCAGCTTGAACCAATCAGGCCAGGTTACGCGATTGAGTTGAGAGTCGATCAGGGTTAGCTGGCCGATCAATTCCGCCGGCGACATGTGCCGGTCGATGAGGTCTGGCGAACATAACGGGACGTTCCGTTCCGTTCCCAGCGGCTGGCAGACAATACCTGGTCTTTCTGCAACCATCCCGTAGCATATGGATATATCCAGTTCTTGCGCACGGGTCAAATCCACCTGTTCCGAGCCGGTCGTCAGCCTGATCGTGATATCCGGGTGGGCTTTCATGAACGCTGGCAGCTTTGGCCCCAGCCATTTGACCGCCAGGCTGGGCGCGCAATAGAGCGCCAGCACCTGTGCTTTCGGCGCCAGGGCCACCTCGGCGCAGGCCGCTTCAATCACATCAAAAACACGAGAAAGGCTTTCCAGAAGGCGCCTTCCCTCAAGCGTCAGCTCAACTCGCCGATTCTGCCTGATAAACAGCATACGACCAAAATAATCCTCCAGCTTACGGACCTGATGGCTGATCGCCGATTGGGTCAGATGCAATTCCCGCGCGGCCAGGGTGAAGCTTTCCAGGCGGGCTGCCGATTCGAATGCCCTGAGCAAAGTGAAGTGAGGGATAGTTCTCATTTTTGATCCATGAATCACATTCATGATTTCATGAACAACTATCGTTTGTCAAGGGTCAAACTGCGTGGGACGATGGAGCCGTTCAGATAAATCCATTCATATATTCAACAGGAGAAACTGCATGGCAGCTGTACTTGAAAAATCTGGCGTCGTCCTGGATGACGGGCGTGTGTCCATTTATCAGCCTGAACAGAAAGGCTTGATCTTTCCCGAGCTTTCCGCCTTTTCCAGCGTTGCTGCGCATCGGCGACATCTTAAGGAGCGGCTTGTCGCTGCTTGTCGAGCGTTTGCGTTGCAGGGCTATGACTACGGGTTTGCCGGACACCTGACGGTCCGCGATCCGGAGCATCCTGGTTTGTATTGGACCAATCCGATGGCTATCCATTTTTCCCAGGTCAAGCTATCCAACCTGATTCTTGCGGATCACCAAGGACATGTGGTCGAAGGCAGGCATGCGATCAACCGTGCGGGGTTTGTCCTACACGCAGCGGTGCACGAACAGCACCAGGATATCGTCGCAATGTGCCATGCCCATACGGTCTACGGTACGGCCTTTGCCGCACTGGGCAGGCCGCTTGAGCCGATCAGCCAGGATGCGGCGGCGTTTTACGAAGACCACGTCGTCATCGGCGACGAGGCGGGGCAAGTGGCGGTCGAGGTCAAGGCCGGCCATAAGGTGGCTAATGCCTTTGCGGGCGTGAAGGCGGCCATTCATCAAAACCATGGCTTACTAACGGCCAGCCGGCATAGCATCGAAGCGGCCGCCTTCTGGTTCATTGCGCTGGAGAGGTGCTGCCAGCAGCAGTTGATGATTGAGGCCACGGGGATTAAGCCGCGCCTGGTGACGCCCGAACGGGCACGCTACAGCCGTGAGCATGTGGGCAGCGAGTATATCGGATGGCTCCATTTTCAGACGATCTGGGATCAGTTGGTTGCAACCCAGCCCGATATGTTCGATTGACGCACTGGCGGTATTCCGCATGTTTGCGCGAGGCGCGGGACGTGCGGACAAACGGCGCCAGGTAAATAGATCACAAAGCCTGGCCATTAATAACCAAATTCCGTGTTGGAGACACTCATGCAAACCCAATCTGATGAGAAAAACGAAATGGTGGACGAGACCAGGCTATACCGAAAAGTGATGTGGCGACTGCTGCCCTTTCTGTTTCTGTGCTACTTGTGCGCGTACCTGGATCGCATCAATGTTAGTTTCGCCAAGCTGCAGATGCTGAACGATCTTGAATTTAGCGAGGCGGTCTATGGCCTTGGGGCCGGTATCTTTTTCGTGGGATATCTGCTGTTCGAGATTCCCAGCAATCTGATTTTGCTCCGGGTCGGCGCCAGGCGCTGGATCGCGCGCATCATGGTCACTTGGGGTGCGTTGTCGGCATGTATGATGTTTGTGACTTCGCCGACCAGCTTTTACTTTCTGCGCTTTTTGCTGGGGGTGGCCGAGGCTGGGTTCATCCCCGCCATTTTACTGTACCTGACCTACTGGTTCCCCGCGTCTCGCAGAAGCAAGGTCACGGCGCTATTCCTTACCGGCATCCCTATGTCCGGCGTCATTGGCGGCCCGCTTTCCGGTTGGATACTGGAAGGCATGGCAGGGATACATGGTCTGGCCGGATGGCAATGGCTGTTCTTGATTGAAGGCATTCCCACCGTGCTGGTGGGTGTGGTCGCATTTTTCTATCTGGATGATCGCGTTGATGATGCAAAATGGCTGGCATTGGCGGAGAAACAGCGGATTCTTGCCAATCTGGAAGCGGATAGGCAAGGGCACCAATTGCATTCAATCAAGGACGGATTGCTTAACCCTAAGATCCTGCTGATGAGCGGCATCTACTTTTGTTTTACCATGGGGCTGTATGGCGTTAGCTTCTGGTTACCTTCTCTGATCAAGGCGACAGGTATCGATAATCCGCTGAACATAGGCTTTTTGACCGCGGTTCCCTATGCCGCAGCCACGATTGCCATGATTGTGGTGAGCCGCTGGTCTGACGAGAGTGGAGAGCGTCGATGGCACTTGGCCATCCCGGGTATTGTTGGTGCGGTCAGTCTGAGCGCCAGCGTTATTTTCGCGCATCATCCCGCGTTGGCGATTACCGCCCTGACGATCGGCACCATGGGGGTCATGACTACAATATCGCAATTCTGGACCTTGCCTCCGGCCATTCTCGGAGGCGCCGCCGCCGCTGCGGGCATTGCCCTTGCAAACTCGGTGGGTAGTATTTCGGGCGTGGTCAGCCCCTATCTGATCGGTTGGATGCAAACCCATACCGGGACCACCGGCGGCGGGGTCTACGGCCTGGCGATCAGCATGGTCATCGGCAGCCTATTGGTTTTCTCCATTCCTGCACGACTGGTCAATAGCCGGGCGGCGCCAGGAAAAAAGGAAAAGGGTATCAATTATCGAGAGCCCGGGTCCGGCAGTCTGCCGGTAGAAACCTGATCCGCCACCGCATCGATATCACAGGGAAGTCAGGCATTAGCCTGGTTTTCCTGTTGTTTCAGCACTTCGCCCAATCGCTGCACCAGGTTGCTGCTGGCGCGCTGCGTGTGCAAGTCGGTGAGCTCCACGGCCCGCTGGCCATCGCCGGCGGCAATCGCATTCGCGATCTGCTCATGCTCATCCCAGATAGATTTGCGCTGGGCAGAGGATTGCAGGACTGCCCCCATGACACGGCGCAAATGGGTCCAGTGCACTAGCGCGCTTTCGGCAATGAGTGGATTGCCAGACGCCGTGTAGATTGCCGTATGAAAAGCAATATCGGCATCGATGAGCTGTTTTACGTTGCCGCTGCTGGACGCCTGCCGACCTTTGATGATGAGCTTGGGGTCAATGCTGGCCTTGCGTTCGGCGGCAAGGCGAACGGCGAGCATATCCAGCGCACCGCGGATTTCGTAGAGCTTGCCGATCCAGGCCGGGTCCAGGGGCGAAACGAGCAGACCGCGTCCTGGCGCATCTTGGACGAACCCGTCTTTCTTCAGCAGGCGCAGCGCCTGCAAAACCGGGGAGCGGGATACCGCCATTTGTTCTGCGATGTCTTCCTGAGTGATGCGTGTGCCGGGCGCCAAGCTACCGTCGCTGATGGCGTCGAGCAAAGCCTTATATACCTCCTCGACGTAGTCGGGGCGAGACTGGATTTTCAAAAGTTTTTTAGTCATGGTGTCTTTTCGCATTACACAGGGATTGCTGCAACGCTTCTGTGGGTTCAGGCCCACAGAAGCTGTCTGCATTATTGTAGAACAGTTTGTATACGGAATACAAAATTAAGGGTTAACCCATATGTACAGTCGGATGCACTCGAATTATTCTTTGTATACAGAGTTCAGTATACATATAAGCAATTATTTTACCAAGCTGAGACATCAGCATATTTCAGGAGGAAACGAACCTATGAATAAACCAATGGACAAAGCCGATCAAAACCGGAGCACCGGGGGAGCAGGGGCGCCGGCGAAAAGACTGATTCCTTACGGAGGGTACTACAGCAATAAAGTCCCTGGCCATGATCCCGAATTGACCGAGGTGGGGCCAGGTACCCCTATGGGCGAGTACATGCGTGGCTTTTGGCATCCGGTATGCATGGCGATGGAATTGACCGATACCCCCCGCTTTCTGAAAATCCTGGGAGAGGAACTGGTGGCTTTCAGAGATAAAAGCGGCAGGGTCGGATTGCTCCATGCGCATTGCGCGCACCGTGGCGCGTCGCTCGAGTATGGCGCGATCCAGGAGCGGGGGATTATGTGTTGCTACCACGGGATGGTGTTTGACGTGGATGGCACCTGTCTGCATGCGCCGTTCCCTAAGGGTGAGGAAAAAGAGGCGGAAAAGTTCGCCTGCTCGATCCAGCAGGGTGCCTACAAGACCGTAGAGCGAAATGGCCTCATTTTCGCCTATATGGGCGCGCCTGAAAAAGAACCTCCTTTTCCTGAGTGGGAAGGTAATTTTACGGTGGCCGATACCGACGAACTCGTGCCCTTCAGCAATTTTCAACATTGCAATTGGTTGCAGGTTCAGGATAACGCCGCCGACAACTACCACACGATGGCGCTACATGCCGCAAAAAACGTTGTGGATGGTCATTATCAGGGTACGACGTTCGATGAAGTCGGTGCCGCGCCCATGGAGGTTGCACCGGATATGCAATTCATCCCGGTGCACCAGGGACGCAGCCTGGCCTGCTCCGGCGCACGCCGCGTCGACAGAAACCGTTTGTTCATCCGCGTCCAGCATCAAGTGTTGCCCAATCTCAGCTTGCATGCCTACACGTCCGAAGACGGATCCCGGAAAAAACTGTTCAGCCGGTTCCATATTATCCGCTGGACAGTGCCGGTGGATGATGAAAATAGCAAAATGATTGGCTGGCGCGTCATGGGACCGGGCATCGATACTCGGGGGGTGGGGGACAAGAATCTGGTGGGATACGAATCCATAGATTTCCTGGAAGGGCAGGTGGCGATGAGACGCCCAGAACGTTTCGGGCAATATAAATTGGAAGATATGCCACCCATCCCGACCAATCACAGGGAACGGGTTAATTACAAGGAGTGCCAATATGCGCCCGGCGACTACGAGGCAATCATCAGCCAGCGCCCGATAGCCGTCCATGCGCTGGAAAATCCCACGAAATTTGATGCAGGGCTTTACATGTTCCGGAAAATGCTACGCGACGCCGTGCGTGGCACCAATCCCGCGGCAACGCCGGAGGGATTCAAAACCTGGTTGCAGGACGCAGCCGGCACGCCCAATAGCTATTGTTCGGGAAATGTCTTTGAATTGCCCGAGGCGGCAACAGTAGAGGACGAAGTGGCACAACGCCGTTTTGTCGCCAAGCAGGTCGTTGCTATCTTGACCGAAAGCGACAAGCACAAAGGAATAGATAGGGGGGTGTTTGTGCGCGAAAAAATGCAAGCGCTGGAACAGGCGGCTAAAGAAAAATATACAAAGTAATGTTGCTGGCCCGGCGGCGCGTCCGCCAGGCTAATGCAGAACTGCAACCAAGGAGCTGTTATGGATACTGCATCCCCGCAAACCCATGTCGCCTCGTCCATCCTGTCGTTGATGGTCAGGCAAATACGCTGCGAAGCAAATGGCATTAACTCTTATGAACTGGTGGATCCGGATGGAAACGACCTGCCAGCTTTTTCTGCCGGCGCGCATATCGATCTCCATATCAAGCCAGGTATGGTCCGACAATACTCGCTGTGCAATGATCCCGCTGAGCGGCACCGTTATGTGATTGCTGTGCTCAGGTCTGACGCTGGTCAGGGTGGATCCAAAACCTTGCATGAAACGGTACATGTGCAAGACCTGATCCAGGTTAGCGCGCCGCGCAATCACTTTCCTCTGGAACAGAACGCAAAAAAAGCAATTCTGCTGGCGGGCGGCATTGGCGTGACGCCGCTCAAAGCCATGGTGCATGCGATCGAGGCACTGGGGATGGAGTACGAAATGCATTATTGCGCCCGAAACGCGTCGCGCGCCGCATTTGCCGAGGCCTTCTCGTCCCGCGGCAATGTGCACTTGCATTTTGATAACGGCGATCCGTCCCGGGGCTTGGACGTGGTCCGACTGTTGCATGTGCCTCAGGAATACACGCATGTCTATTTCTGCGGACCCGCAGGCTTCATGGAGACATGCCGACAGGCAACGCGGCACTGGCCGAATGAAGCCGTTCATTTCGAGTACTTCAAGGCGCCGGTTGGCGACAGTGGTTCGGCTTGCGACACGACGCAGGGGACACCAGATGGTAGCTTCAATGTCAAGATTGCAAGCACCGGCCAGATGATCGCGGTCGAGGCCGGCCAAACCCTGGCGGATGCGCTCGTCGGAGCCGGGATCATGCTGGAAACCTCCTGCGTTTCCGGTTTGTGCGGTACCTGCAAAGTCCGGTACCTGGAGGGGGAGGTTGATCATCGGGATTATATCCTGGGGCCGGACGAGCAAAGTGAGTACCTGACTGCCTGCGTGTCCAGGTCACGAGGCGAGTTGCTGGTTCTGGATCTGTAGGAAAAGCCTTGCCGCCGAGTGGCGGTCGACAATCCTATTTCCCCGATTGGAAGCAATGCAAAAATGCATATTAGGGGATGGTCGGCATCATCGTTCATGTGTCTACTGACAAATTTTCGTTGTCCACATAGCCGTTAGCGGGGACAGACATTGGGCTGGCCCAGGCAGAATCCCTGCTTACTGGGGAGTAGACGCACAATGGCGTTCGCCCTCAATTGACGGGGTGGCATAGCGGATGCTGGAAAGTGGACGTCAAGGGCGGGTGATCACATGATTCACCATTTTTCCGCTTTTCCGATTCACGATTTTCGTCTTGGTTGAGTATTGAAAAATACCGAACATTTGTTCTATTTTTGTTGACAAGTCTATGTTGTGGCTATATATTTTTCCCAACAGGAGACAACATGGATAATATGTTCAGCCTCGATGGCAAGGTGGCGCTGGTGACCGGCGCGGCGGGTGGCCTGGGGCGGCGGTTCGCCCAAGTGCTGGGGGCGGCCGGCGCCCGGCTGGCACTGGCTGGCAGACGCCTGGCGCCCTTGCAGGCGCTGGCGCGGGATTTTTCCCGGCAAGGCATAACTGCCGATGCCGTTGTCATGGATACCACCCGGGCAGAGTCGGTCTGCAAGGCCTTGGATCAGATACAGGACAGCCTCGGAACAGTCGATATCCTGGTGTGCAACGCGGGCATGGCGCTTAATAAAAAGTCCCTCGAGATGTCGGTCGAGGAGTTCGCCACGGTCATCGACACCAATCTGAAAGGCAGCTGGATCATCGCCAACGAAACGGCCCGGCGCCTGATCGCCACTTCCAGGCCCGGGGCCATCATCAACATTACGTCGATTCTCGGGCATCGCGTCGCGGGCGCAGTCCTGCCCTATACCGCCTCGAAGGCGGCATTGGAGCAGATGACGCGCGCCTGCGCGCTCGAATGGGCGCGTTACGGCATTCGTGTGAATGCGCTGGCGCCCGGTTATATAGAAACAGATCTCAATCGCGCATTTTTCCAGTCCGAGGCCGGACAGGCTTTGGTGGGCCGGATTCCCCAGCGCCGACTGGGACAACCGGAGGATTTGGACGGCGCCTTGCTGCTGCTGGCATCCGATGCGTCGCGCTACATGACAGGCAGCACCATCGTTGTCGATGGCGGCCATTTGCAATCATCATTGTAAGGAAAGGAACATGGATTTCACGCTGTCGGAAAAAACGGAAGCGCTGCGACGCAGGGTTCGTGAATTTGTTGATGAAACCCTGATTCCGCTGGAGCGAGATCCGGACTCGTACGACGCGCACGAGAATATCGAGCCCACCCTGCTGGCGCGCATGCAGCAACAGGTCCGGGAGCTTGGCCTGTGGTCGCTGCAGATGCCGCAAGCGCGTGGCGGGCAGGGTCTGAGCATGGCCGAAATGGCGCCTTGCTACGAGGAAATGAATCGTTCCATTTTCGGACCGGTCGTGTTCAATTCCGCGGCGCCAGACGACGGCAATATGATGGTTCTGAACAAAGTGGCCACCGAGACCCAGAAGACGCGCTGGCTGCAGCCGATCATCGATGGCGCGGTCAGATCATCGTTCGTCATGACAGAGCCGGCGCCGGGCAGTGGTTCCGATCCCTCGATGATGCTGACGCACGCACGGCGCGACGGCGACGATTGGGTGATCGAAGGTCGGAAGCATTTCATCACGGGCGCCGGTGTGGCAGCGCATTTTATTCTCATGGCGCGCACTTCCGACGACGCGCGCAAGGGCCTGACGGCATTTCTGTTTCACAAGGACGATCCAGGCTGGGAGATCATTCGGCGCATTCCGATCATGGGGCCAGAGGAGCATGGCGGACATTGCGAATTGCAATTCAACGGCTTGCGCATTCCCGATGAAAACCGCTTGATGAACGTGGGCGATGGTCTGAAACTGACGCAGATCCGCCTGGGGCCGGCCAGACTGACGCATTGCATGCGCTGGCTTGGTCTGGCGAAGCGCTCAATGGAAATCGCCGCAGATTATGTGTCGCAGCGGGAGTCATTTGGGGGGCGTCTGGCCGAGCGGGAGGGCGTGCAATGGCTGCTGGGGGAGGCGGCCATGGATATCCAGATCAGCCGCCTGCTCACCATGCATGCCGCGTGGAAGTTGGACCAGGGGGATTTTGCGCGCAAGGAGGTTTCCATGGCAAAGGTTGCGGTGGCCAATACGTTGCATAAGGCCGTGGATACGGCCATACAGCTGTGCGGCGCGCGAGGCTATTCCAAGGATACGCCGCTGGAATGGATTTATCGCTACGCGCGCCAGGCGCGACTGGTCGATGGGGCGTCAGAGGTGCATAAAATGGTCTTGTCCCGGAACCTAATGCAGGAAGGGGTCGATTTCTGGCGGTGGGGCTAGCGATGAAAAACCAGGCGATGGATGAAAGCCTGATGGCCGAGCGTATCGCCGGATTCATCGCGCAGCACGCCGGTGCCGGGCGTATTGCGGTCAGACGCTTCAACAAACTTTCAGGCGGGGCGATTCAGAGCAATTTCGCCCTCGCGGTGACGATGACCGGTGGCGCCTATGCGGGCGACCATATCTTTGTCATTCGCAGCGATGCGCCTTCGCAATTATCGGTTTCGCTGACGCGCGAGCAGGAGTTCGACGTGCTCAGGCAAGCGTTCGCGGCGGGCGTCACTACGCCTGAACCGCTCTGGCTATGCCGCGATCGCGCAGTCATCGGACAGGCTTTCTGTGTTATGCGCAAGATTGCCGGGACCGCCAATGGCCGGCAACTGGTCAGGGCAAACCTGCCTGCGGATCGAGCGGCGGCGCTGGTTTTCCGCCTGGGTCAGGAATTGGCGCGTTTGCATCGCATTCAGCCGGGCAGGGCGGATCTGCCGTTTCTGTCGGTCCCGCGGCAGCCCGCGGCATTGGCGCGCATTCAATCCTACAGGGCGGCGTTGAACGCGATCGCCGAGCCGCATCCCGTGCTGGAGTGGGCGTTGAACTGGTTGCAGGACAAGATGCCGCCCGCCCATGCCATCGCCTTGTGCCACTGTGACTTCCGCACGGGTAACTACATGGTCGAGGATGGCCGCCTTACCGGGATACTTGATTGGGAGTTCGCGGCTTGGAGCGATCCTTATGAAGACCTGGGCTGGCTCTGCGCGAAAAGCTGGCGTTTTGGTAAAAACGACAAGGAGGTCGGCGGCATAGGGGACAAGGTCGATCTGTTTGCCGGCTATGCCAGCGTGGCGGGGAGCCCGGTTGAGCCGGAAACGGTTCGGTATTGGGAAGTGATGGCCATGGTGCGCTGGGCCATCATCGCCCTGCAACAGGCGCAGCGGCATCTATCCGGCGCCGAACGCTCCCTGGAGCTAGCCCTGACGGGACGCATGGTGCCAGAAATGGAGTTTGATCTGCTGACGCAGTGCTTGGCGATGGAGACAACGCATGAATAACCAACCCTGTGGCAGCGATCTGCTGGCCACCGCGCGCCAGCTTCTGCTGGATGAATTAGTGCCTGATTTGCCGCCGCAGGCCCGGTACAAGGCATTGATGATCGCCAGCGCCATGGGCGTGGCCTGTCGGGAGATCGAGGCCGGTAGTACTGGCGATATCGCGGACACCGTGGCGGATTTTCTCGCGCAGGCCGGCATCGCGTGCGACCCGGCCACGGATGGTGAATCGGTGCTGGCCCAAGCCATACGGCAGCGTGCCGTGCCACAAGCCTTGCAGCCATCGCTGGTGGCGCTATTGCTTGCCGTGACGCGCGGCAAGTTGCAGATCAGCAACCCCAAGTACTTGGACCAATAGCGTTGCGGTCAACTGCGGGTGCGGTGAAACAGACCTGAATCGCCCCAGGTCAAGGTTAAGAAAAGCGGCAAGCATCGAAATGTCAACAGCAGGCCAGAGGAGACCGAGCAATGAACGAAAGCAGCCTTGTCGGCATAAGGGAGACGGACCATGCCTAGCGCCTACCATGCCGATCTGGACAAAAATCCGGCGAATTATTCCAGCCTGACGCCGGTGGGCTTTTTGCGACGCTCGGCGATGATCTATCCCCAGCGCGTTGCGATCATCGACGAGCAGTCGTTTACCTATGCGATATTTTATGAGCGTGTCCGGCGCATGGCGTCCTCGCTGTCCGCGCAAGGTATCGGGATTGGCAGTACGGTGGCCATGCTCTGCTTTAATTCGCATGAGTTGCTGGAAGCGCATTATTTCGTGCCCATGCTGGGGGCGGTGCTCAATGCCCTGAACACAAGGCAGGACGCGCATTCGCTAAGATATATTCTGGAGCATTGCGAGTGCGATATGCTGATTTACGATAGCCATTTCGATGCCCTGGTGCAGGTGGTGCTGCAGGGGTTGCCGAAGTGTCCGCGGCTGGTGGCGGTCGAGCGGGAGGCCGGCACCTCGGGGCTGGCCGGAACGCAGTCCTATGAAGCGTTGATCGATGCCGGCGACGCAGTTTTCGAATGGGGCGAACCGGCGGACGAATGGGACCCGATATCGCTGAATTATACGTCCGGCACTACCGGCCATCCGAAGGGCGTGGTGTATCACCATCGGGGGGCCTGGCTGGCCGCGATGAGCAATGCCATGGCCTTTGAAATGACGCGGGACACGGTGTACCTGTGGACGTTGCCGATGTTCCATTGCAATGGGTGGTGCTATACCTGGGCGGTCACGGCGGTGGGTGGCACGCATGTTTGCTTGCGCAAAGTCGACGCGGCAGATATTTTCGACAAGATCGGCCGGCACCAGGTAACACATATGTGTGGCGCGCCGGTGGTGCTGAATATGCTGCTGCACGAATTCGATAAGAACGGCTGGCGTCTGTCTACGCCGGCGCGTTTCGCATTGGGTGGCGCAGCGCCGTCGGGGACTGTGATCCGCAAGGGGCGCGAGCTCGGGTTCGAAGTCCGCCATTTATATGGCCTGACCGAATCTTACGGACCGTCGACAGTGTGCGTCTGGCAGGATGAGTGGGACGAACTGGACGAAGAGGCGCTGGCCGCGAAGGTGGCGCGCCAGGGCGTCGGGTTGTTCGCCATTGATGAAGTCGCGGTGCTGGATAGGAGCACCGGCGTATCCGTTCCCGCCGATGGTCTGACCCTGGGGGAGCTGGCGCTGCGCGGCAATACGCTGATGAAAGGCTATCTGAAAAATCCTCAAGAAACGCAGCGGGCGTTTGCCGATGGCTGGCTGCGCACCGGGGATCTGGCGGTCATGCATCCGGATCGCTATGTGGAAGTGAAGGATCGCGCCAAGGATATTATTATCTCGGGCGGCGAAAACATTTCCAGCAAGGAAATCGAGGATGTGCTGTACCGCCATCCGGACGTATTCGAGGTCGCGGTGATCGCTATTGCCGATGATAAATGGGGCGAGGTGCCATGCGCTTTCATTACCCTGAAGGACGGGGGTGGGGCGCCGTCGCCAGCGTCATTTATCGCGTACTGTCGCGAGCATATGGCCGGTTTCAAAGTGCCCAGGAAAGTGGTGCTGGGCGAGTTGCCGAAAACGGCAACCGGCAAGATTCGCAAGAATATTCTGCGTGAACAGGCAAGGGCAATGCGCGATGAAAGTGATCGCTAGCGAACCCGGATCGACCGGGCCGGTGCTGTTGCGTGGCAGGCTTGTTGCTTCGGGCGCAAGCCGCTAGTATACCGGGCATGATGGAACACCCGAACACTGAACCTGCACAATGAAAATGGATTTTGAAACCTTCAAGGTTGACCTGAGCTTGACCAAGACTGACATCTGCCGCGAATTGTATCAGCAGCATCGCGATATGATTCGTATCCAGAAAGCGCATGTCGCGGTCAGGAACCTGGTGCGCATTATCGACTCGACGCTTCGGTTGGCCGGCACCAAAGGCTTTCACGCCATGTCCCTACGCGATCTGTGCGCCGATTCCGGTTTCAGTATCGGTGGGCTCTATGCCTATATCCGCAACAAGAACGATTTGCTGGTCCTGATACAGGGGCACGGCTTTCTGCTGACAAAGCGGGTCTTGCTGCGCAGCACGCAGGATATCCAGGATCCGTTCGACAAACTGTGCGCCGCCATAGCCGCGCACCTGTATCTGAGCGAACTGATGCTGCCCTGGTTCTATTTCTCATTCATGGAGGTCAAGAGCCTGCCTAAAAAAGAGATGAAGACCGCCATTGCCGTGGAGCAGGAAATCGAGGATATTTTCTTCGCCATCATTGCCGAGGGCATTGCGACCGGCCGCTTTCGCGAGATCAATGCGCGCCTTCTGTCGTCCATGATCAAGGCCATGATGCAGGACTGGTATTTGAAACGGCGCAAGTACCGGAACCAGGGCGTCTCGGTCAGCCAGTATGTCGATTTTGTGGTTGCGATGCTGACGGCATCGCTGTCGCCGATGTCAGGCGCGCAGCGCTGAGTGTTCGGGATGGCGCTGCAGGTAGGCCTGGGTATAGGTGCAGACAGGGTTGATTTTCCAGTCGCGCTGGCGCGCCAGCGCGAATGCAAATTCGGTCAGTTGCCCTGCGACGCCGCGCCCGCCGACGGCTTCCGGTACGATCGTGTGCAGAATGTGCATAACGTTGTCGGCTTGCCGGTAGTCGATATAGCAAAGACTATTTTCAACCTGAGCTTCGATACGGCCGGCTTCGGGGCGATGCGTGATCTGTAGCGACATTGCAAATTCCTTGAAGATGAAAAGATGTGGAAGCGTCAGGCTGGCGGCCGGTTGCGATGCCCGTTGCGAGAATCCGGCGCTGCCGCCGTGTTTTGCGCCTGCGGGTTTGCGTCTACTGGCGAGCCGTCAGCATCAGTGTCCAGAAAATGATCATCAGAACAATACCGAGAACGCAGGATCCCCATAGGCCCAGCAGCGGCCAGCGGATGCGCAGCGGCACCGCCTTGGGGTTGACATGCGCCAGCAACGTATTGGCATGTCCGGCGAGCCAGACGGTGCTGTTGGGTAGAAACAATCGAAGGAAATAGTCGAGCAGGATCGCGCCGCGAATACCCAGCGGGTAGCGATGAAACGGCTGCTGGCTCAGATAGGGGTGCTTGAGCAGGGCATTGGTTTCCTTGAGCGAGACGAATGCGAGGTAGAGCAGGGAAACGAGGGCGATGACAAGGCAGGCAACCAGCAGGCTCAGGATAAACGGGAGCGCGGTCGCGACATAAGGATGGAACATGGCAGACAGGATAAGACGGGTTTGATTTTCGATCCGTCAATAGTAAGCGAAAATCGTGGGGGTTAGGGTGTGCCGCGATACCGTGCGCGATATTTTCACGCTGCCCGGTGCCGGTTCACATGAAAAAAACGGCACCGCGACCATGCCGTTTCGATGACGCGGGCTTGCGACTGGGCCGCCGCCTGCTCCCGAGTCAGATGACATACATATCGACGTATTCGTGTACCGGCATGGCTGTGAGCTTGGCCTGGTCCAGGGATACATCCAGGATCCGCGCCTGCTGCTTGGCAGGGAAGATACGCGCCAGGTTGGTGCGGAACTTGGCTTCGAGCAGTGGAATGCCGTCTTTGCGGCGACGCTTGTGGCCCATCGGATATTCGCAGACGATTTCGTCCCATTTGCTGCCGTCATTGAATTGGACCGCCAGCGCATTGGCAATCGAGCGTTTTTCCGGATCATGGTAATCCCGGGTGAAGGCGGGATCCTCGACGCATTCGATCCTATCGCGCAGCGCATCGATACGCGGGTCCGCTGCGATCGTGTCCTCATAGTCGGCCGCCGTAAGCCGTCCGAACAGCAAGGGTACCGCCACCATGTACTGGATGCAGTGGTCACGGTCGGCCGGGTTGTTCAGCGGGCCCTTCTTGTCGATGATGCGAATGCAGGCTTCGTGCGTCCGAATGGTGATTTTCTTGATATCTCCGGCGGATTTGCCAGCGGCCTTGAGCTTTTCGTGAATGTCCATGGCGCATTCCACGGCGGTCTGGGCATGGAACTCCGCAGGGAAAGAGATCTTGAACAGCACGTTTTCCATGACATAGCTGCCGTAGGGGCGCTGGAACTTGAATGGCTGGCCCTTGAAAAGGACGTCGTAAAAGCCCCAAGTCTTGGCCGACAGGACCGAGGGGTAGCCCATTTCCCCGGTTTTTGCGATCAGCGCAAGGCGCACAGCCCGACTGGTCGCGTCGCCCGCCGCCCATGATTTGCGGCTGCCGGTGTTGGGTGCGTGACGATACGTACGCAGGCTTTGCCCGTCCACCCATGCCAAAGACACGGCATTGAGCGTTTCATCACGGGTCAGGCCCAGCATTCGGGCCACCACGGCTGTCGAGGCCACCTTGACCAGGACGACGTGATCCAGCCCCACCTTGTTGAACGAATTTTCCAGCGCGATGCAGCCCTGGATCTCGTGTGCCTTGATCATGCAGGTCAACACCTCGCGCATGGTCAGTGGCGCCTTGCCTGCCGCCACGGCGCTGCGGGAGAGCCAGTCGGCCGTCGCCAGAATGCCACCCAGGTTGTCCGAGGGATGCCCCCATTCTGCGGCCAGCCAGGTATCGTTGAAGTCCAGCCAGCGGATCATGGCGCCAATGTTAAAGGCGGCCTGCACCGGGTCCAACTGGAACTGGGTGCCGGGCACCTTGGCGCCATTGGGCACCATGGTGCCCGGCACGATCGGCCCCAGCAGTTTGCGGCAAGCGGGATATTCCAGCGCCTCCAGCCCGCAGCCTAGCGTATCGATCAGGCAGTTGCGCGCCGTCTCGTAGGCAAGCGCACTGTCGATCTCATTGTTAAGCACATAGTCGACGATATCGGCGAGGACCTGATCCGGCTCAGGGCGAACGTTTGAAATATGGCTGGACATGATGGCACCTGTAGAACAATGGCAATTGAAAAACGAAAAACCTCACTTGCGCTTGGACAGCGGCACGAATTTCCGGTCTTCGGGCCCGGTATAGTTGGCGGTGGGTCGGATGATCT
>JBEBPQ010000026.1:0-57788 GCA_040395835.1 Advenella kashmirensis | reverse complement strand
TTAGCCGTTAGCCGTTAGCCGTTAGCCGTTAGCCGTTAGCCGTTAGCCGTTAGCCGTTAGCCAATAGTATATCCGTGGCTCATTCAAACTTGTACAGGCAATAAATATCAATAAGCTATGACTTTATTTCCCGATATCCAGACCGAGGTCCGGTAACACTCGAAATACACATAGGCCCGACACGAGCGACACTCAGGGTCGGCAGGCGTCGGGAATGATGGCCAGCGCCTTCTCGCCTGCTTCTGCCTTCAATTCGCCAAGCGATTGCGCAAGCGTCGATAGCATTTGGTCGGCCGATTGCAACATCCCATAGGTATAGGGCGCAGTGAGCGTAAATGAGATATCCCCCGCCAGCGGGGGCTTGCCCGGTTCGTGATACCAGAGCGAGATTTCCAGCTCGATGCGTTGCCCATTCGCCATGGCAATGGGACGAACCAGATAAACGGTTTCGTTGACCCGAGGCCCGCCTTGCAATCGCTGCCGCAGTGTCCCTGGAAATACCTGCTCCAGATGCAGGATATGGCGAGTCAATTGATCCAGCCTGTCAGGTATGGCGCCATCAAATGAAAAGGATTTGGAGAAATTGCTGGCCGCCCTGCCCGGCCCCCTAAAACTATAATCATCCTCAATCGGGACTGGCCTGTGATTGATCGACTGCACAGGAATGGAATCCACATATAGAATATCGTAATTGCGAACCTTCAACGTAATGCGTGGCAACTTTGCCGGTCGCGTCCTGGTACGCAACAACATTGAGTGTCGAGCCAGGGTACACTGATCCGTATCCAGAAATTGCACCTGCGCATGGCGTTCCTTTGCTATCTGGATATGCTCGAACGCCCCCAAGCGGCGCCTGATCAGCGTAAGCGCTTCTTCCGGCGCCGCAGGCAACCTGCCAGCCGCAAGGCCAATCTTGTATTCCCTTGAAGCAAGTTCCTTGATCTGCGCGCTGGCCAGAGCTGGCGAAAACAGCAGTGCAAACACAAACGCAATTGACCGCCATCTCTTCATGATTTCCTATCGCCTTACAGGGCTCACTCATTACGCGCCGGGATGCGCAAGCGCCGCCATGAAACCACGGGCAGCCGCAACCCGCACACCCGCGCGGGCGCCGCTACGGCACATTCCGGACTCACATAAATGGCAAGCAAGCCCCGCCATGCGCGCAACCCACGCTCATCTGTCGTGCTTGCGCGAATGACAAAGCTGCAGTCGCCTATTCCCGGGTAACCCGGCGCTCCTCTACTTCCTGCTCAAACGTCTTTCCGCAAACGGCGCACCGGTCTTCGTATACCGGGTCGTAATCCTCTACCAGGAAGACCTCATCCACGTTTTCAAACGCAGCGTCTCCGTTCTCTTCACATTCATTGCACACGACATATCGAGTGTATTTTTCATTGAGATCGTCGGCCCCCTGTTCCGCATGCAAGGCATACATCTTCATATTGTCTCCTCGTGAATGTAAAGTTTTATATCTCCATTCTATCAGGCACGGGCAAAAGAAAATTCAGGGTTTTTACTAGCCATCACGGGATCTTGCGCGGCCCCGTGAAAAACGATGCCATCGTCGCATTGTTCCGATACAATGGCCGATTTTTCTCCTCACCATGTCCCTCAGCAATTTCAGCCGAATCTTCCGCCACCGTTTTTCGCTTGGCGCAGCGCTGCTCGCCCTGTCTACTTCTGTTCCAGCCCAGCAAAATGATTATGACCCGGCACAACTTAACCTGCCAGCCCTGCTCCAATGCGAGGCAACGGTTGGCGATTACAACGAACTGGCATTCTGGCTGACCGGGGAAAACGGTTCCCCCGAAAAACTCGGTTGGACCAAAGTGGAAAGCGGCAACCCCTTTTTGCTGCAATATGAGATGGATAAACCGGTACGCGTTTTCGGCGGAGAGACCCGAACCGTGGTCTTTGCCGGCAGCGGCATTCTGGCGGTCCTGGATAACGAGGTCACCGCAGCGCCGGCTCTGGCCAGGAAACTGGGCATTGATCCAATACTCGACACACCGGCCAAATTCATGGGAGAGAAGGAAATCGCCAAGGAGGTCGAGGAAAACGAAATGCTTATACTGACGACACGCATCAGCCTGAATGTCTCGACAGTTGACAGCCATCCGGGTAAAGTGCTTGCCGGCTGTTCATACAACTACAAGATCGACGTCAAGAAATAATATCCCCGGGCCCGGGCCATCATCGCACGGCCGTTGCCCGTCATGCGACTGTCAGCCCTTTGGGTCTTGCCCGAACACCAGTGACCGCCGCCGCCCGTCCCAACCGGTCAGTGTTAGCGCTATCGTCATCGTTTTGCCTGACCTGGCCGGGCATCATGTAAACAACGGAGAATTTCAGTTGTGCATACCGGGATGGTAGCGCGCCATTGCGGATCATTGAGCCATTGCTTATACGATATTCTGAACTCCACGTCCTTGTAGTGATAAGTCTTGGCCTTTTTCCCGGTCCGGCTCGCGGCCAGCGCCGCGGGCGTGACAGCCAAGTGCGGGGCCACCAGCCGGAATTGCCAGGGGGGCGTGCCTGTGTCTTTTTCAAATACGCGCACATGCAAATACGGATCGTCGGGCCTGGCCGGGACACTTTGGTAGACGGCGGCCCAGGTCACGGTCTTCGAGGTCGCGGCCAGCACCAGCGTATCGGTTTGTGTCTGCGCCCAGGCGGGCACCGTGCCCATGGCGGCGATACAGGCGATGACCAGGCCAGCAGGCAGTCTATCTACGGTTAGCATCATTATCCTTGAATCACGCCTGTCCTTGCCACATCCTTCTGTCAAGCACGAAGCGACCGCTATCCACGGCGTTGCGAATACGCGATTTTATCTCTTCCGGCGCCAGATCGACAGTTTCCAGCACATAATTTTCATATGCGCCGATGCGTTCGAACTGACGATACAGCGCGCCGATGACCTGCGGATCGGACAAGGCTCCGGGTTTGCGGTCCTGGCATCTTTGCACGCACTCCGCCAGGCTGGGGCGCAAGACAAGATAATGCACGTCCAGCGACAGCGCCCCAAAAATATCCGCAAACCACGGCCCGATGATACCGTCAACAAAAACCAAGTAACCGCCTGCCGCATAGGCCTGGGCGCATTGGGCCAGCGCGGCCATCACAACCCCGTTCTGTCGATCCGCCTGCGGATCATATGGTGCGATATAGCCGCTTTTTATGCTTTGCCAGAAATCGTCGGCGTGCAAATGAACAGCGGGCACAACCGATTGCTGCGCCATGTCATGCGAAAGCGTGGTTTTTCCGGCTCCGGGAGGGCCGGTTACGATGACAATCGTCGCGCGTCTGTGATTCATGCTCTGCCTGTTCCTTCGGCATCGGGCCAGATCCGCCGATCCAGACCGCCCTGCCTCGTCGTTTACGCTGGCGAGTTTCGGACCCGTGGCCGTTTGCTGCATTCTACTCGCTTTGCATGCCTTTTTTCTCAAGGAAACAGCGCCGGAGCTCCTGACAAATGACATAACGCGACGATACCGTGATCCCACAATCCATTTGAAAGCAGGTCGCAGCGGGCGCCTCGCCGAAACACGATCACACCAGACACAGGACCGTGACAGACGTCCGCTGCGTCGGATCCGGGATTTACAATCTATTACCTTTTTTCGCCTCAAACATAGGTAGTATCCGAAGATTCCGTATCGCTGCACTCAATAAGAAAAGTCGAGGACACAAGCCCTATGTATCTCATCCGAATTCCCATCGCCAGCGCCATTATCGCAACTGCAATTAGCCTGGCGACAGGCGCCGCATATGCCCAGGAAGGCCCCACGGCGGCCGGACACGATGCAACGCTTGAAGCCTATGTGACAGATGCCACACGCAAGGATAATGTGCTGACCGTCAAAGTACGCTTCAAGCCGATCTCCAATACGAACACGAGCTCCGTCTACGATGGCCAGGTGCCTTACGAGTCCATTTTTGTCGTCGCCGGCGAGAAAAAATATATGCTGCTCAAGGACTCCAGCGGCGTGCCGCTTACCTCGCCAAGCGTCAAAGGCACCTACTTCAACGAGGCGCAGGCCAAGCGTCCGTTCGTTGCGACCTGGTATGGCAAGTTTCCAGCCCCTCCCGCCGAGGTGAAGGATTTTTCCCTGAGCCTGCCCGATTTCGAATCCCTGGATAGCGTTCCCATTACCGACAAATAATATGCGACATGCGCTTCGGCTGGGGGTCAATGCGTGGCTTGCCCTGATCACCTCAACCTGTTTGAATAGCCTGGCTCTGGCTCAAGACGAGACTCACGGCACGGACTCCGCGGCTCCTGCCACACAGGCGACGCAACCGGCGGAGATCCGCTCGCTCAGTCGTGATATTCGTTCCTTGGTCGCCGACACCAGGGGTCAGGATACCGATATCCGGGCGCTGGCCGACGCGGCCCGCGATATGGCCGCGCAGGATTCGTCAATCTCTGTATCCGAGAAAAAGGACGGACTTCGGGTCGCGATACTGGGAGACGTGCTGTTCGATTTTGACCAGTCTGCCATCCGCCCCAAAGCCACCCGCACGCTGAAGCAGATCGTACCTTTGCTGGGCAAGTTGCCCGACGGTAACAAAGCGCTGATCATCGAAGGCCACACCGACGCAAAAGGCAGCGCCTCTTATAATAAAAAACTGTCTTTGAAACGCGCGGAATCCGTCAGGAACTGGCTCGCCAAACAAGGGGGCGAGCACGCGGTCAGGATACAGGTACGAGGCTTAGGGGCGGAACACCCCGTTGCCGACAATACCAAGGCGGACGGCTCGGACAACCCGGAAGGCAGACAGCGCAATCGCCGGGTGGAATTCGTCTTTCCCAATACCCCGGCCCGCTGACGGCTAATCCAGCCCGAAGCGCCGCAGGTTTTCAGTCTCGTACGGCGCGTCCTCGGCCGGATACCGCAGACTTTGCACGCCCTTTTGCTTGGCGAGCGACCAGATGATGCTTTCCCCCGCCGGAATTACGTCGGGCTGCCGTCGATACAAAGGATCCGCATAGGATTGCTCGGTATTGATCCAGCGCCAGTGGTTCTCCCTGAACGCGGCGATAATATCGGCAAGCGAGGCCGCATTCAGCTTATTGGTATGCAGCAGTATGACATGCTTAGGCGAGTAACCCAGGGTTTGCACTGCCAGTCCGTCATAGTAATCGGCGCGGTCAAGCAAATGCCGGATATAGGCTTTCTTCAGCGGCGCAAGCTTTTCTGTCTGCCCGGCCTTCACATAAGCCAAGTACTTTAGATTGTAGAACCAATCGCTGGCGTCAATGCTCACCGCGCCCGATTGGTAACCATGCGCCTTAAGCCAATGACGTACCGCGTCCCGTTTTTCAAGGGTATCGCCTTCTTTCAGGAACGGGAATCGGTAGCGTGGCGTCCATCCGGGCAACGGGCTCAGCGCGCGTGCCGCGTTGTCGATACCGGCAAGATACGCCGCAACCCCCACCTCCGGTTTATTCAGGTTCAGATGCGCTTCGCTGTGATTGCCGATACGATGCCCACGCCCTCCCCACTCGGCCACCAATGACAAGCCAGCATCGCCGCCGATCTTGATCAGGCTGGGATAAATCATGGCCTTGATCTTCGCCGCGTCCAACTGCCTCAAGATGTCCTGATTGATGCTTGCGGCCTCGGGGTTGACGGAGGGATTCAAACCGTCATCAAAGCTGAATGCCAATTGCCTTGCCTGAGCGCCCGCGCCCAGCCCCAAAAGACCAGCCACGACAAATGAATACGAAATAGATCTGACCAAACGACGCATATGTACCCGCTGAAGATTAACCATTCGCTATGGCACCCGCCGAATCACGGATGCGATCAGGTCGCAATGATAACGCAGGCGCGCCGCATCCGCCAGGCTTTCATTCAGCGACGCCAACGGGCGCGTCCCCGGAAATGGTTGTCCGATAGAGCTCGCGATCGTGGCCCTGGTAATCGTTCATCGCAAGATGCTGCGTGCAACGATTATCCCAAATCGCCACGGTGCCGGGCGACCACCGAAACCGGCAGGTGAACTCGGGACGCGCGCAATGGTCGAACAGAAACTTGAGCAACGGTGCACTTTCCTCGTCAGTCATGCCGTCGAACCGCAAGGTATAGGTACTGTTGATATAAAGCGATTTTTTCCCCGTGACGGGATGAACCCGGACGACGGGATGCGCCACTTCCGTGTCCGCGCCCGTGCCGGTCTTGATATCCATGGCATGGGCCGGGTCCGCGTTGTTGATCAAGACGCCGTTTGCCCCATAGGAATTGACCGGGCTGTGGATTGCCCTGAGCCCGTCCAGGATCGACTGCAATCCCGGCGACAGACGCTCATAGGCCAGATACATATTCGCCCACATCGTATCTCCGCCAACTGGCGGGATGACTTTGCTGTAAAGCACCGAGCCAAGCGGTGGCACGCTTGAGTAGCTCATGTCGGAATGCCAGCGGCCACCGAAGTTGCGCGCGCTTGTTTCCTTGCCCGAGCGGATGACCGGCAGAATTTCCGGATGCCCGTCCAGCGCCCTCACGAAAGGGACACGCAGCAATTGGCCGAACCGCCGGCTGAACGCCTTGTGCTGATCCGGCGTCAGGCGCTGATCTCTAAGGAATATCACAGCGTACTGGTGGAACGCCCGCAGCACTTCCGCGAAAACGTCGTCTGGCAACGCATCCGACAATGTCACGCCGGATATCTCGGCGCCAATGGAGCCGGCGATCGGCGTGACTTTGATAAGTTGATAAGGTGTCGCTGTCATACTTCCTCCTATTGAACAGTCAGATTCGATGACTCGACCAGCCTGGACCAGCGAGCCGTTTCTTCATCGATGAATTTCGCAAAATAGCGCTCGCCGGGTTCGGGCAGGATGCCGCCCAGCGCTTCGATTTTTCCGCGCATTGCCGGTTCTTTAAGCAACGCTTCCACGGTGGCCTCCAGCCTGCGCGCAATCGGCTCGGGCGTGCCCTTGGGCAGCAGCAAGCCAAACCACCCGGTCACGTCGTAGCCAGGCAACCCCGACTCATGTACCGACTTTACCTGCGGCAATTGCCGAGAACGCTCGCGGCTCGTCACCGCCAGGGCCCGCAGCTTGCCGGCTTCGATCAGCGGCAAGGCCGACGGCAAATTATCGAACATGATAGGCACTTGCCCACCCATGACGTCCGTGAGACCGGGGCTGCTGCCCTTATACGGGATTTGCGTCATGGCAATCCCTGCCTGCTGCGCGAATAACGCTCCCGCCAAATGCAAAGATGTTCCCGTGCCGGGCGTAGCATAATTCAACGGCGTATCCGCATGCGTTTTTCCGTAGGCGATCAGATCCTCTACAGTGTTGGCAGGGAAAGCCGGGTTGACCACGATGACATTCGGCACTTTCATCAACAGACTGATGGGCATCAGGTCTTGTTGCGGGTCATAAGGCAGGTCTTTATAAAGCGAGGGGTTAATGCTGATGGGGCCGATATTGCCCATGACCCAGGTGTAGCCGTCGGGCTTGGCGGCGGCAGCCAACTGGGTACCAATATTGCCGCCGGCGCCAGCCTTGTTTTCAATCACAATCGGTTGTCCCAGTTCCCGTTGCAATCGCTGGGCAAGCAATCTGGCCAGCATATCGGTAGACCCGCCTGGCGGATAGGGAACGATCCACCGGATCGGTTGCGCCGGCCAGGGTTGCGCTGCCCTGGCGCCGGCACAGAAAGCCAGCATAAATAAAATGATCAGTAAACGCTTCATTGCTCCTCCATTAACAGGTTGCATTATTTTTTTGTGTGACTTATAATGTTCATTAGACGAACATTATATTCATCTAATGAACACAACAAATACTAACAGGTCGGCACAGCGCTGTCTAGCGTTGTTGCGCGCGTTCCGTGGCAGCGCAGGCAAAACGCTCTCGGAGCTATCCAGGGAGGTCGGCCTGCCACACCCCACGGTGATCCGATTCCTGAACACGCTCAGCCAGGAAGGGTATGTTAGGAAAGAAAACACCGTCTGGACGCTCACACCCCAGGTGCTCGAACTGGGGTTCGCCGCCATGGAAAGCATGGGCGTGACCGAAGCGGTGCAGGACATATTGCAACGATTGGCCGTCTCCTGCTCAGGCACAGCCAATCTGGGAGAGCAAATGGGCGATCACATTGTCATTATTGGCCGGGCCATCGCCGCGGCCGAAATGCGCAAGCTCATCATCATGAATCTGCGTGTGGGCAGCACCCTACCCGCCGATAGCGCCTTGTACGGTGCGCTGGCGGTTGCAGAAGATCAATGGTGCATTGCTCAATACCCGCAGGGTAATCATGTGTCGGTCGCCATTCCCCTCAAACACGAGACATCGCGCGCGCTTACGCTTGGGTTGTCGATGAGCCTGGCCGACTACCCGACCAGCCGAATCGTCGACGAAGCCGTACCGCTGCTGCAAGATGCGCGCAAGCAAATCGAAGCCATTTTCCGCATGAGCGCCGCTTTCTAATTGCGCTTACGATATGCCGGAAAGTGCTGCCCGCACCCCGTTAGCCAACGGATCCGGCATGCCAGCATGGCAGGATCGGGCGCAAGGCCCGTAGGGCTTGGGCCCTCGGCCAGGACGTCATTGCCGCCTGCCCCATGCGCAAGCACGCCAGCCAGCCGGAGCGGCGATTATTGTAATATTGGGAAACCGCAAGCCTATCGGGTTTGTTTTCACCCAAGCCTCAGATCGAACAGGACGCTGAACCTTGAACGCATTTCCTTTCTCCACATCCGATCCCGTTGCCCATACCGATGCGCCACCCACCACCGCGGACGTCGTCATCATCGGCGGGGGCATTATCGGCATTACGACGGCGCTGTATCTGGCCAGGCACAATATCACCGTCACCGTCCTGGAAAAAGGGCGCGTCGCGGCTGAACAATCGTCGCGCAACTGGGGATGGATCCGCAAGCAAGGCCGGGATGCCGCGGAACTGCCAATCATGATTGAAGCGTGCCGCCTATGGCAACAGTTAGCGCAGTCGTGCGGCGAGGAGATTGGACTGCGCCAAACCGGCGTTACCTATCTGGCGGAATCGGACAAGGAAATCACTGAATTCGAGAAATTCCTGGCGATTGCGGCAAAACTCGATGTGGATACCCGATTGCTCGATGGCAAAGCCGTGTCCACCCTCATTCCCGGGCTGTCAAAACCCTATAAGGGTGCTATGGTGACACCCTCGGACATGCGCGCCGAACCCTGGGTCGCTGTGCCGGCGCTCGCCCGGCTCGCCGTCCGGGAAGGAGCCAGGATTGCGGAAAACTGCGCGGCCCGCACGCTGGATATGTCAGGCGGAAAGATCAGCGGCGTCTGGACCGAAGCCGGCCATATCGCCACCTCGACGGTACTGGTGGCGGGCGGTGCCTGGTCATCCCTGCTGCTCCAAAGACACAATATCCTGATTCCCCAACTGAGCGTGCGGTCCACGGCGGCGGCCAGCCAGCCGCTGCCCGAGGTCCATGCGGGCGCTGCGGTAGACAAGCATATCGCCTTTCGCCGCAGGCAAGACGGAGGCTACACGCTTGCCGCGGCGGGCAGCAGTCGACTCTACGTAGGGCCCGATGCCTTGCGGCACTGCGCAAAATATCTGCCGGCATTGAAAGCCAATCCTTTCGGAACCCGATACGCCCCATGGGCACCCACCGGCTATCCCGATGGGTGGAGCACACCACGGGACTGGTCCGCTGATGCGCCCAGCCCCTTTGAGCGGATGCGCGTGCTCAACCCCGCCCCGGACCCCAAGCACCTGCGAGCCATCGAACAAGGCTTTGCTCGCCTTTTCCCCCAGCTCGGCCCGATTCGGCTCAAGCAGCGCTGGGCGGGCATGATTGACGCCATGCCCGACGTGGTGCCTATTGTTGATCGCGTTCCCTCGATGCCTGGACTTCTTGTTGCCACGGGCATGAGCGGCCACGGTTTTGGCATTGGTCCCGCCATCGGGAGGATCGTTGCTGATATGATTCAAGGAAATGCGACGGGGCACGATCTGCATCGTTTCCGCTTTTCGCGCTTTACCGACGGCAGTCCGATCAAACCAGGGCCGTCTCTCTAATGCTGTTCAAGGATACAAAATGACATTGCAAAAATCTGGCAAACTCACGTTAAGGCCGCTTGAAAGAACGGATTTGCGTTTTGTGCATGGCATCAATAATGATGCGAAAATCATGCGTTACTGGTTCGAGGAGCCTTTCGAAACATTTACCGAACTCACTCAGCTATATGATGAACATATTCATGATTTGCGCGAGAGGCGCTTTATTTGCGAAAGCCCGGAGGGCGATGCCGTAGGCGTAGTCGAGCTTGTGGAAATCAACTACATTCATCGCCGCGGCGAATTCCAAATCATCATCGCGCCGGAATGGCAAGGCCGCGGCTACGCGACAGAAGCCACGCTACTGGCGATCAACTATGCGTTCAAAGTCCTGAATCTTCATAAACTCTATCTGATCGTCGATGTCGAAAACGAAAGCGCCGTCCATATCTACGAGAAATGCGGTTTCAAAACGGAAGGATTGATGCCTGAAGAATTCTTCAGCGCCGGCAGCTATCACGATGCGCTGCGCATGAGCATTTTCCAGCGGGACGTGCTTGGCCCCAAGCGCTAGCCGATCGTTGACTCGGCACAAGCGCTTGCCAATCGTTGCCGCTCGCCTCTTGCGCCAATCAAAGGATCAATCATCATCGTCGTCTTTTTTCTTTTCAGGAATAAAACACGCTTTGCCCGCGTTTGTTTCCAGTGTTTTGTATTTCCTGACCATCTTCTTGACTTCTTTCGGGTCTCTGAACTCCGCGCCCCGCTCGCCGCCGAGGCGCAGGTAGCGCGACGCCGTCGATAACTCGGAAAACTCGTTGTAGTTCACGTTCTTGGCAATATCATCGACAACGCAAGAACATTTATAAAAATACTCGTAGTCGCGGTTATGCTTCTGCATGCATTCAAGCACATACTCGACCCGCGCCGTTGTTGGGAAATCATTGGCCTGTGCCGGCGTCGTTGCGCAGCCGAGTGCAGCAAAAAGCCAGAATGCGGAAAATTTTTTATTGAGGGTGGAAAATTTCATATGGTCCTACAGGCAAAATAAGCAGGCAGTCTTATCAAAGATAGTGCAAGCGCCCACTTGCTGCCTTGCGAGCGCTCCTCCTTTTGCACTATCTCCTTGTTAACATCAAGCAATTATCATGCCACACGAGGCGGTTATGCGCGCACGGCGAGCAATGCGGCGGCATGCGTGCCTGGCGACCCCATTCGGCGCGATCCCGCGCCCCGTTTTGAAGGCGGCGCGCAATGCCGCCGCCACCTCGACCGCAAGCAAGGACAGGCACAAGTGCTGCACAGACTGTTTCAATATCTGCACACCGCCCCGGCGCCCCGCGCGGGCCGGCATTGCCGGCTCCCTTCTTTGTAAACCGGTGCGGCCGGATTTCGCTGCGCGAGATCAGAACATATGGGTCGCGTGAGTAATCGCACCCCCCGCTCGGATCGCCGCCGCGACCAGCGCCGCCTCGGCAAGCTGGGCATCGGTGGCGCCGGCATCTCTGGCGGCCTTATTGTGCAGCGCAATGCAATAAGGACATTGCGTGGTCAAGGCCACCGCAAGCGCAATAATCTGCTTTTGCTGCACCGTCAGCGCCCCTTCGGCAAACGCCGCCTTGTCAAACTCTCGAAAAGCCTGCATGCCTTCTTTTGCATTCTCATCCAGTTGCTTCATATGGCGAAGATTTTTCATGTCATACATGGTTGGCTCCTTAAATTAATTTCAATCGAAATAACAATATTAAAACCAAAAGCTTTAAAAGCGAAAGCCGAATCAAGCCGCGAACAGGAACACGCCTTCTCGCATTCGCCAACACGACCTATCCGGGCTATTACGCACACATCATGCCAGTAAGCAGCTTGCAAATGGTTGAACGCAAAAGCGCGCCAAATCGCATTGTTATCCAGGCCTTTCGGGGCGTATCGGGGGGAAAACGGGAATTCCGGGATGTTCCAAAACGACACATAATGTCATTGGCATGTTCATCTTGCGGTACATTTTTTCCGGCAACTTTTTGCATGTATATCGCCCGCTCCCGGCGCTGGCGGACAATCCCTTCCATAACCCTGTCTTTCGCGCTGGGAAACGCGCGATGAAACGACATCGCTTCCATGTTGGCATGAAACATGCTTGTACCGATCTATGATCATATGCATGCAGTTCGTGCTGTGTTTCTGAAAACAGTGTTGCTCGTGTTTGACCTATAACGATAAACCCGGAGGAAGACATGTCTCTAAAGATTAGCCTTAAACAGATGCTATGCATCGCAGGCACCGTTGCCATCACAGGCACAGCTCAGGCTGACCCGCAATTGCAGGAAGCGATGAAGAACCCAGACAATTGGGCAGTCCAGGCAGGCGATTTCGCCAATCAGCGTTACAGTAAACTGGATCAGATCAACAAAGATAACGTGAAGAACCTCCAGGTCGCCTGGACATTCTCCACCGGCGTGTTGCGCGGCCACGAGGGCGGGCCATTGGTGATTGGCGACGTCATGTATGTACACAGCCCGTTTCCCAATAAGGTCTACGCCATTAACCTGAAAGACCAGAGCCTGCTATGGAAGTACGAGCCGACCCAGGATCCGAACGTGATCACGATCATGTGTTGCGATACGGTAAACCGGGGACTGGCCTATGGCGACGGCAAAATCATCCTGCAGCAAGCCGATACAACCATGGTCGCGCTTGACGCCAAGACCGGCCAGGAAGCCTGGAAGGTCAAGAACGGGGATTTCAAGATTGGCGAAAGCAATACCAACGCCCCCCATATTTTCAAGGATAAGGTGATCACCGGCATTAGCGGCGGCGAGTTTGGCGTACGCGGCCGCCTCATTGCCTATGATCTGAAAACCGGCAAGGAAGCCTGGAAGGCATACTCAACCGGTCCCGATAACGAAATGCTGTTCGACCCCGAAAAAACCATGACTTGGACCGATGGCAAAATGGCCCCTGTCGGCAAGGACTCCTCAATCAAGACTTGGAAGGGCGATCAGTGGAAGATTGGCGGGGGCACGACCTGGGGCTGGTTCAGCTACGACCCGCAATTGAATCTGGTCTACTACGGTACGGGTAACCCCGGCACCTGGAACCCGTCGCAGCGGCCTGGCGACAACAAATGGTCGATGTCCATCATCGCCCGCGATCTGGATACCGGTAAAGCCAAGTGGGTTTACCAGATGACACCGCATGATGAGTGGGACTATGACGGCGTCAACGAAAACATCCTGGCCGATATCAAGGTCAAGGACAAAGACCGCAAGGCGCTCGTGCATTTTGACCGTAACGGTTTCGGCTATACGCTGGACCGTGAAACCGGCGAACTGCTGGTGGCCGAGAAGTATGACCCGACAATCAACTGGGCCGACAAAGTCGATATGAAATCGGGCCGCCCTGTTGTCAACTCGAAATACAGCCCTGCAACCAGCGGTGAAGATGTCAATGTAAAAGGCATCTGCCCGTCCGCCCTGGGCACCAAGGATCAGCAGCCCGCCTCGTTCTCGCCCAAGACTGGGGTCTTCTATGTTCCAACCAACCATGTGTGCATGGACTATGAGCCATTCGCTGTCGATTATGTAGCCGGCCAACCTTATGTGGGCGCAACGGTTTCCATGTTCCCGACACCGAACAGTCACGGCGGCATGGGCAACTTTATCGCCTGGGATGCGGCCAAGGGAAAAATCCTCTGGTCAATTCCAGAACGCTTCTCTGTTTGGAGCGGTGCGCTGGCCACAGCGGGCGATGTCGTCTTCTACGGTACGCTGGAAGGATACCTTAAAGCCGTGGATACCCAAGGGAAGGAATTGTGGAAATTCAAAACGCCCTCCGGCATCATCGGTAACGTCACGACCTGGAAATACAACGGCAAACAATACGTTGGCGTACTTTCCGGTATTGGTGGCTGGGCCGGCATCGGCTTGGCGGCAGGCCTGGAAAAATCCACTGATGGCCTGGGTGCTGTAGGTGGCTATAAAGACCTGGCGAAGTACACCGAACTGGGCGGCGCGCTCATGGTTTTCGCCCTGCCCGACAATGTCGCCACGGCAGCGGCAGAAAAAACCACAAAAACGCAGTAACCAACCATTGCGGGCATCCGGCCTCCGGCTGCCCGCAAGCCCTCCTCAAACATACCAGGGTATGACTGGCATTGAAAGGCGGTGCGGCGGTTCGCACTCGCCAGCATTACAATCAGGGACAACTATCAATGACTTTACGTTTACGCACTATCGGAGCCTGCCTTGTCATGGGCGCATCTTGTACACTTGCGGCGCACGCTGCAGACACGACACCCGCCACAAAATTGCTATCGGGCATGCTGGCTGCAACCACAACGACATTCGGAACAGACAACAAACCGGCGCAGGTCACGCAAAGCACGATAACCGCGGAATCGCCACCAGCGCCTGAAAAACCGGCCGGCGCGGCGCCCGCAGCGAAACCCGCCGCATCGACCGCTGCGGAAAAACCCGCGGCATCTGGCCAGGACAAGCCGACTCCGGCTGCTCAGGACGACAGCGGTAAAGTCAAATATATCGTCAAGGAAGGCAATAAGGCCGACGAGCACACGCTCGCGGGCTGGAAGACCTGGCGTGCGCTCGATTGCGCGCGCTGCCATGGCGCCAAGCAGGAAGGCCTGGTAGGACCTTCGCTGATCAATGCCATCAAGGTATTGAGTGAAGATCAATTCAAGACAACTGTGATCAACGGCCGCCTGCCTCAGGGTATGCCCCCATTTGGCAGTGTTCCCCGTTTGGTGAAAAATGTGGATAATCTATACCTGTACCTCAAGGCCCGATCTGATGGCAAGCTTGAGCCTGGGCACGTTTATCCGTTGGACAAGTAACAAACGGCAGGCGGAGCCCCCGCCTGCCTTCTCGTAAATCGTCTTTGTCATATCAATCGTTGGAAGGAAGTACCTTATGTTGTCAGACAGATCGTTATCCTCTCGTGCAGCCCGGCTGATCGCCCTCTCGGTCACGGCGGTCTTTTGTGCATCTGGCGCCCAGGCCCAGGATAAGAAAGCGGAAACAGAAAAGGTACTCCGGGTCTGCCAGGATCCCAACAACATGCCCATGTCCAGCCAGGACGAAAGCGGCTATGAAAATAAGATCGCGGCCTTGTTCGCCAAAAAGCTCGGCTGGAAATTGGAGCACACCTGGTACCCACAGCGCATGGGCTTTACCCGCAGCACACTCACCGCCAAGGAACCCGATACAGACCGCTACAAATGCGATGTCGTCACGGGTGTCTCCACCCATTTTGAACGTGGATTGGCGACCCAGCGCTACATGACCTCCACCTATGCGCTGGTTTATGTCAAGGGCAAGGGGCTGGATACAATCAAGAAACCGGAAGACCTCTTCAAGCTCGATAAGCAAAAACTTGCCAGCCTCAAGATCGGCACGTTTACGACAACACCCGCGGTCAACTGGCTATTGACTCATGGCATGCTGGAGCAAATGGTCAGCTATCAATTGCAAACCGGCGATCCGGCGCAGTATCCAGGCCAGATCATCGAACATGACCTTGCAAAAGGGAAAATCGACATCGCCATCGCCTGGGGGCCGATCGCTGGCTACTATGCCAAGCATGGCGACGGCGGCGTGGCCATGAATGTGGTCCCTTTCGATACGAAAATGGACAAGCAGCAGTTCGCCTTCAACATCGCCATGGGCGTGCGTCACGACAGCAAGGCGTTGCGCAATACGCTGAACAAGCTCATCGCATCGAGCGGACCCGAAATCAACGCCATTCTCCAGGAATACGGTGTGCCGCAGGCAACGCCCCCCGTTGATCATATCAAGGATGATGATGACTGAGCTGCCATCATTCTATCGCACCAGGAGACATGCCATGAAAGACCGTCGATCCTTCCGGTTCCGCGCACTGGCGCTATCCTTGCTTCTGGCAGGTAGCATCGGACCCTTGCACGCAGCGGAAAAAACACCGTCGACAGCGGGTCCCAGCGACGCCATCACCCAGGCCGAGCAGCACTTGTTTCTCGACAAGCATTTTGCCCGAACAGACCAGAAAACCATTACTTACTCATACAGGCAAAAGGGGCCGGAACTGGACGCGGTTGACGACACCGTACGCGTCGACATCGACGCGCGCCACCCCGATGGCACCGCCTCGGTACAGGTGAACTTCCTCAGCGACAAGAACCGGATCGCGATTGCACCGGTGACGCATGCGGAAGGCAACCCGGCGCTATTGGGTTTTCTGGAGCGGGATATCGCGCTCATGAAGCAGCTTACCGGTGGCTCGCAGGTCTATTTCAGAAAACGCATCCGGCTCGCGTTGGCCGACCATCAGGTACAGATCAAGCCGGTGCAGGTCAGCCTTGGCAAGCAGAAAATTGATGCGAACAAGATTGTTATCGAACCCTACATCAACGACCCGATGAAAGAACGTATCGGCAAGTACGCAGGCAAGACCTATGTTTTTGTGATTGGCGATCAGGTTCCCGGTGGGCTCTACCAGGCGTATACGGCCGAATCCTTCGCGCCTGGCAAGGCACCGGTCGTGGACACCGTCATGACCATTGCCAGCGGCGATACCCGCATCCTGCCGGGCACCGAGCTGGACGCGGTACATTAGTGGATATAGACGCCCCAAGGTCGTTCGCCCACTTCGATATCGGAGATTTTTTCGTTTTTCTCCGTATCGATCACTGACACGCTGTTGGAGCGGCCATTGGCGACATACAGTTTTTTGCCATCGGGCGTAATTGCCATATTCCATGGCCGCTGACCGACTGGAACCGTGGCAATGATTTCATCTTTCGCGGTATCGATCACGGAAACACTGGCATCGCCGCCATTGGAAATATAGACACGACTGCCATCCGGACTCACGGTTACGCCATTCGAGCGGGTTTTCCCCTGCAATTTCTTGATTACCTTGTCATTGGGCAAATCAATGACATAGACTTCATTGCTGTTTTCGGCGGCCACATAGGCTTTGCTGCTGTCCGGCAGGAACCCGATGCCGCGAGGACGCTTGCCAACCTCAATTTCGGCTACGGCCTTGCGCGAAGCAAAATCGATGACATCCACGGAATGCCCGTCTTCGGCGCTGACAAGAATCTTCTTGCCATCAGGGCTGAATACCGCATGTTCGGGATTATCCCCCTTGACCTTGATTTCGTCGGCCACCTTATTGGTTTGCGTATCGATAATGGCAACCGTATTGTTCTCTTCGATCGCGGCGGCTACCCACCGGCCATCATGGGATACATAGACGCCCTCGGGTGACTCCCCAAGCGGCACACTGCCAACAACTTTACGCTGCTTCAGGTCAACGATCTTCAACTGGTTGTTGGTTTGCTGGCTGACATACAGCGCATCACCGCTGGCAGCCAACCCGCGCGGCTTCTGCCCAAGATCCTTGATCGTGTCGACAACCTTGTCGCTTGCGGTGTCGATGACCGATATCGAAGCGCCTCCTTCGTTGGGTACGTAGGCAAATGGCGCAGCCGACGCAACCGATGCCAATGAAGATAAGGTCAGCACCGCTGCCACCAATGTTTTTCTATGTATCATCGAATTGTCTCCTTGTTGATTATCGAAAGCGACGTTACTGCCTGCCCGATGAAAGCCCAGGCAGCATTCTTCGCAAGATATCGCGATGGCCCGAAGCCAAATGCGACAAAGCAGCCAGCACATGCAGCACCACGAACGCGAGCAACGCCCAGGAAATCAGCCCATGTGCTTGATTGAAAAACGCATAGATGTCCTGATCCTCTACCCCCCATGGCGGCATGGTCCAGGTATTGAAAAACTTGACGCCCCATTTGCTGAAATTGGAGGCGATATAGCCGCTAAGCGGCAATGCCAGCATCAGGATATACAGCAGCCCATGCAGGCAGGAAGCGGAGCGTTGCTGCCAGGTGGGCATATAGCCGGGCAAGGCCGGCGGCTTGTGGGTAAGGCGCCATAAAATGCGAGCCAGAATCAGCAGCCCGATCAGCAAGCCGGTACTCTTGTGAATGTTCACAAAATAGCTGCGGTCGGGAACGCCTTTGGGAACACCTTCCAGATACCATCCCAGCATGTACTGGCCGAGCAGGCACAGGGCAATGACCCAGTGCAATACTATTGCAACCGTGCTATAGCGCGATTCCCTCGTTTGCATCATCCCGCCATTCCTATCCATCATCGTTCCCCTTCCCTGATGACTAGACTCTAGCATATCCCTCCCTGCTTATCAGCTACGCAACGGTGTCGCGGCATCGGACAAGGTATCCGCGCAACCGCCGTTGAGCAGCATGCTATGGAACTGCGACAGCTCGCTCTTATGGAGCAGATTGACCGGACACGCGAGGCTTTGGGCAAATTTCATGAACCCACCGTCCAATACACCGTCCCGCACGTGTTGCGCGATATCCGCGTGCCGAAAAAACGGCCGCGTCTTAACCAGTATCAGCCGCTCTGCGTTCAGATGGCGCGCCAGCCACGCCGCGATGCTATCGGAAGAAACGTCCGGCAATGTCAGTTCGTCAGGCGCTTCCCGCAACAGCCCCAATGGCATCCATAATGCCACGCCGCTACGCTGCAATACCTGCCGCACATCGTTCGCACTCAGGACCGGCGTCAATAGCGGCGACAGTGACCGAATCAGCATGCCGTACTGCGCGCGCGTTAGAACCAGCATATTATGTGCGTCCAGATCGGCCAGTTTCCAGCGTTCCTTCATACATCCAATAAAACCACTCCCGTACCACTTCCCCGGGACGATAATCACTCTGCCACCACCAAACGTAGAGAGTTCGTCCACCCAGTCACGCAATGTTTTATCATGAGCCAGCGCACCGTCAAGCTTGACTACCCACATATCGTCCCTCTCCTGGTCTTATTTTTTCTCTATTGGCTCATTTAAGAGAAAAGCAATTTTCGTACCAGCTTGCGTTGGTCTGCGGCGCCTGGCCGGGAAAAGGGTGAAAATTCACGGGAATGCGAGGAAAATCAGGAAAATAGGAATGATTGGCGGCGCCAGCGGCGTTTTCGCAAATGGGCTGCCGGACAGGCAAAGCCAGGCCACTGTGACACAGGCGTGACAGGGTGTACCATCCTGCGCCTCGTTATGCCCATACGTTTATCAGCGCCGCGGCATCGTTCAGCAGAAATTCCCGCAAACCCATCGCGGCCGGCGCCAGCCGTTTGCTGCGCAGGTGCGCCACGCGCCATTGCCGCACAATCGGCATTCCCTGGATATCCAGCAGGACAAGGTGCCCCGCCGCCAATTCATGCCGAACCGTGCGCAGCGATAGAAATGTAACGCCCATCCCTGCCATAACCGCCTGCTTGATCGACTCATTGCTGGGCATTTCCATGACAATCTGCGGCGAAATACCATGTTCCACGAAAACGCTTTCCATGGTCGCACGCGTACCGGACCCCTGCTCCCGCACCACGAATTCAACGTCATTGAAAATCGATAGCGGGGCTTGCCGACGACGCGACAGCGGGTGCCCCGGCGAACTGACAAAGCCCAGCGGATTCGTGGCAAAGGGCTCGGACAGGCAATCCAGCCGCTGCGGCACCCTGCCCGTTATGGCCAGGTCAAGCTCATTGCGCTCCAGCATTTTGAAGATTTGGTCACGGTTCTGAATTTGCAGGCAAATTTCAATACCGGGAAACTGCTTGCGGAAATGAACCAGCAGCATCGGTACGAAATACTTCGCCGTACCGACAATGCCCAGATTGATCCGTCCCCGCTGCAGGCCCTGCAGGTCGGCGACGACATCGTCAAGCTGGCTCAGCTGGGACAACGCGGCAATCACATACTGCTCGACTTCGCGCCCGGCTTCGGTCACCCGGATCTGCCGGCCGCTGGCCTCCACCAGCGCAATGCCCAGCGCCTCCTCGAGCTGGCGCAATTGCGTGGAGACCGCGGGTTGCGTGACATGCAGGCGCTCCGCCGCCTTGGACACCGACTCGCTGCGGGCGACCTCAAGAAACGTATCTAATTGCCGAAGGGTATAGCGTCGCATGTGGATATATAAGCTATGGCTTATGTTTTTTTCAATATTTATTATTAGACCCGAATGCATCGCGTTTGTATAGTTTGTTCATGCCGGCGATCAGCGCTTTTCCAGTCGGCCCTGTCACCAAGCACCAGGAGATAAACAATGAACGACATCAGTACGATCCAGATCCGGGATCAAAAGAAACGTTATGCCGCTGGCGTACTCAAGTATGCGCAAATGGGATATTGGGACGGCGACTACGAACCCGCGGATACCGACATCCTGGCAGTATTCCGGATTACGCCGCAAGAAGGCGTGGACCCAATCGAGGCCGCAGCAGCTGTGGCGGGCGAGTCATCCACGGCGACCTGGACGGTGGTGTGGACCGACAGGCTGACCGCTTGCGATAAATATCGTGCCAAGGCCTATCGTGTCGATCCCGTGCCAAACACACCGGGCCAATACTTTTGCTATATCGCCTACGATCTTTCGCTTTTCGAAGAAGGTTCTATCACAAATGTGACCGCGTCCATCATCGGGAATGTATTCAGCTTCAAACCGCTGAAAGCCGCCCGCCTGGAAGACATGCGCTTTCCCGCCGCCTACGTAAAAACCTTCGCCGGGCCGCCAACAGGCATTATCGTGGAGCGGGAGCGCCTGGACAAATTCGGCAGACCCCTGTTGGGCGCAACGACCAAGCCCAAGCTGGGCCTCTCTGGACGCAATTACGGACGCGTCGTGTATGAAGGGCTCAAGGGCGGGCTGGATTTTATGAAGGACGATGAAAACATCAACTCCCAGCCATTCATGCATTGGCGCGACCGCTTCCTTTTCGTCATGGATGCGGTCAACAAGGCATCGGCGGCCACCGGCGAGGTCAAGGGAAGCTACCTGAATGTGACCGCAGGCACCATGGAAGAAATGTACCGCCGCGCCGAATTCGCCAAGGAACTGGGCTCCATCATCGTCATGGTCGATCTGGTGGTGGGCTGGACCGCCATTCAGTCCATATCTCATTGGTGCCGCCAGAACGACATGATTCTGCATATGCATCGCGCCGGCCACGGCACCTACACGCGCCAGAAAAACCACGGTGTCTCGTTTCGCGTTATCGCTAAATGGTTGCGTCTGGCCGGTGTCGATCATCTTCATGCGGGAACGGCCGTAGGCAAGCTGGAAGGCGATCCCATGACCGTACAAGGCTACTACAACGTCTGCCGCGACGCGAAAACGCAGATGGATTTGCCGCGCGGCATCTTCTTCGACCAGGACTGGGCAGCGCTGCGCAAGGTCCTGCCGGTCGCGTCGGGTGGCATTCATGCCGGCCAGATGCACCAATTGCTGGACCTGTTCGGCGACGATGCGGTTCTGCAATTTGGCGGCGGCACGATCGGCCACCCTGATGGTATTCAGGCAGGCGCCACGGCGAATCGCGTCGCGCTTGAGGCCATGGTCCTGGCCCGCAACGAGGGGCGCAACATCAGCGAGGAAGGTCCGCAAATCCTGCGGGATGCCGCAAGACATTGCAGTCCGCTGCAAGCCGCGCTCGATACCTGGGGCGAGGTGACCTTCAACTATGCCTCGACCGACACGTCCGACTTCACGCCCATGCCCTCGGTTGCATGACCGTCGCGTCCCAACTTATCGCCTTTCCGGAGAGAAAACCATGCGAATTACACAAGGCACTTTTTCATTTCTTCCAGACCTGAGCAACGACCAGATCAGCCGCCAGCTCCAATACTGCCTGGACAAAGGCTGGGCCGTGGGCATCGAATATACCGATGATCCGCACCCGCGCAACACCTTCTGGGAAATGTTCGGCAACCCCATGTTCGACCTACAGGACGCCGTCGCCATCATGCAGGAGATCGAGCAAGCCCGCAATACGTTCCCCAATCACTATATCCGCGTGACGGCTTTCGACTCAACGCACACCGTCGAATCCGTCGTCTTATCCTTTATCGTCAACCGTCCCCCCGTCGAACCCGGATTCCGCCTGGTCCGTCAGGAAATCGACGGGCGCCGTCTGCGCTATACCTCGGAAAGCTATGCCGTCGTCAACGCGCCTGAAGGCAGCCGCTATTGACGCGCGGCGCACGAACCCGCCGGCCCCGCCGGCCGGGACGAGCCCCCATCAACAACTAACCGGGAGACAATCATGGCCGAAGCGTTGACAACGAAAGAGCAACAGCAATCCACGGATGCCGACGCGACGGCGCGCGACCGGGCCGCGATCGGCGCCATGCTGCATCAACTGGACACCGAACTGATCGGGCTGGCTCCGGTGAAAACGCGGATACGCGATATCGCCGCCCTGTTGCTGGTTGACAAGCTGCGCGCCGAAAAAGGCCTACGCACCGGTGCCCCCAGCCTGCACATGAGTTTCACCGGCAACCCGGGTACAGGAAAAACAACGGTCGCAATGAGAATGGCGGCGATATTGCATCAGCTCGGCTATCTCAGACGCGGACACCTTGTCGCGGTCACGAGAGACGATCTCGTCGGCCAATATATCGGTCACACAGCGCCGAAAACCAAGGAGATCCTGAAAAAGGCCATGGGTGGCGTCTTGTTCATCGACGAGGCCTATTATCTGTATCGCCCCGAAAACGAGCGCGACTATGGACAGGAAGCCATCGAAATCCTGCTTCAAGTCATGGAAAACAACCGCGATGACCTGGTCGTGATCTTTGCCGGATACAAAGACCGCATGGAGCGCTTCTTCTCATCGAACCCGGGCATGTCTTCGCGTGTCGCGCACCATATCGACTTTCCCGACTACGCCCCGCAGGAGCTGGAACAGATTGCCAAGCTCATGCTCAAGGCCATGCAATATCAGTTTGATTGCAATGCCGAACAGGCCTTCGCCGAGTACATTGAAAAACGCATGCAATTGCCGCACTTCGCCAATGCGCGCAGCGTTCGCAACGCGCTGGACCGTGCCCGGCTCAGGCACGCCTCCCGGCTGATGTCCGCAAGCGATGATCCGACAATCGAATCGCTGCAAACCCTCCGCGCGCAAGATATCCGCGCCAGCCGCGTCTTCGCCTCGAGGGCTCATCACCAGGCGGAGACTTGACCATGTTGAAAGCGCTGATCTTCGACGTCGACGGTACCCTGGCCGATACGGAAAGCATTCACCGGCACGCATTCAACGCGGCGTTCGTACAATGCGGTCTCGACTGGCATTGGGACGAAGCCCTTTACAGCTCGCTCCTCGCCGTCAGCGGCGGCAAGGAGCGAATCGCTCACTATTGGCTCTCGGTCGATCCCGCCTACGCGACCACGCTCGAAGCTGCCAAAAAAATCCGCCAGATTCATGCCATCAAGACAGAGGAATATACGCGCCGGGTCGACGGCGGCCAGATCGCGCTGCGTCCTGGCATACAACGGCTCATTATCGAGGCCTATTGCGCCGGACTGCCACTGGCTATCGCCACCACCACGACGCCGGCCAACGTGGCTGCCCTGCTGCATTACACGCTGGGGGCCGACTGGGAAAAATTCTTTGCGGTTGTTTGCGCGGCCGATACACCAGGGCGCAAGAAACCGTCACCCGATGTCTACCATCATGCGCTCGCCGCATTGCAAGTCGAGTCTGGAAACTGCATCGCCTTCGAGGACTCCGGAAACGGATTGGATGCGGCGACCAAGGCCGGCATTTCTACCATCGTGACGCCAACCCAGTATACGCGAGGCCAGGATTTCTCCTCAGCCATGCTGGTACTGCCGCATCTGGGCGATCCGGACGATCCCGTCCCCCAAGGCAATGGCATCCACCAGACCATGGTCGATTTGCTTACGCTGCGGTGCCTGCACGCCGACCCCCTGCTTAAAGCTGGATAACCGCCGATTTCAACATTCCTGATCAGGAGACCTATCATGCCAACCGAACGACGCCTGACCCTGACGCAGTTTCTGATTGACGAACGCCGACGCTTTCCCAAAGCCGGCGGGGACTTCAACAGCGTTATCCTTAATATTGCGCTTGTCTGCCGCCGGATCTCCCACGCCATCGCCCGCGGCGAACTGGCCGGTACCGGCGGCAGCGCCAATACAATCAATGTGCAGGGCGAAGAGCAAAAGCAGCTTGATCTGCTGAGCAACGATCTGTTCATCGAGGGTAACCACTGGGGCGGTCAACTGGCCGGCATGGTCTCCGAAGAGCTGGCGTCACCCTATTCGATTCCGGAACCCTACACGCGGGGCCCCTACCTGCTGTTGTTCGACCCACTGGACGGGTCGTCCAATATCGATGTCAACGTATCCGTAGGTAGTATCTTCTCGGTGCTGCGCGCACCCGATCCCAGTCGCGCCACCCGTGTCGAAGACTACCTGCAGCCGGGCGTCAAGCAGGTCGCCGCCGGCTATGCCATCTACGGTCCAAGCACCATGCTGGTGCTGTCGGTCGGCAATGGCGTTCATGCCTTCACCTTGTGCCCGCAGGTCGGAGAGTTCATGCTCACGCATCCCAATCTGCAAGTGCCGCCCGACACCAGCGAGTTCGCCATCAATACGTCCAACAGCCGTTTCTGGGAAGCGCCAGTGCGTCGATATGTCGATGAATGCCTTGCCGGTAAAAGCGGCGAACGCGGCAAGGATTTCAATATGCGCTGGATCGCGTCCCTGGTTGCGGAGGCGCACCGCATACTGATGCGCGGCGGCGTCTTCCTCTATCCAAAGGACAACCGTCAGCAAGGGCGCAACGGCAGACTGCGCTTGCTATACGAGGCCAATCCTATCGGTTTCATCATGGAGCAAGCCGGCGGCCGCGCCAGCACCGGCGGCGACCCGGTGATGCACGTGCAACCCGCCGGCATACATGAACGCGTTGGCTTTATCTTCGGATCCAAGAACGAGGTGGAACGGATCGAAGAATATCATCGGCATCCACGCCTTGCCGATACACCGAACCCACTGTTCCATGAACGCAGCCTTTTCACGGAAGTTCATGGAACTTTGCCATGACAAGTTGCGTGTCCGCACCAACCGCCCGTGATCCCGAAGCGGCGCCGGGCGTGCGTGACACGGTCTTCACCCGGTCTCGATTTATATTCAATAAGAGGAAAAAACCATGTCAGAACGCTATCCGATCATTTCCATTACCGGGTCATCAGGTGCCGGCACCACATCGGTGACTCGCACCTTCGAGAATATATTCCGACGGGAAGGCGTGACCGCCGCGTTAATCGAAGGCGACAGTTTCCATAAGTACGATCGCGAAGAGATGAAGAAACGCCAGCTTGCTGCGGAAAAACAAGGCAATGCGAACTTCAGCCATTTCGGTCCCGACACCAACCTGTTCGCGGAACTGGAAGCCCTGTTCCGCAGCTACGGCGAAACCGGCACAGGCAAGCACCGCAAGTATCTGCACGACGCCGACGAAGCAGCGCCTTACAAACAGGCGCCGGGAACCTTCACGCCATGGGAGGAACTGCCGGGCGATACCGATCTGCTGTTCTACGAGGGTTTGCACGGCGCCGTCGTCCATAAGGATATCAATGTGGCCCAATATCCCGATCTACTGATCGGCGTGGTGCCCGTCATCAATCTGGAATGGATACAGAAGCTTTGGCGGGATAAATCCAAGCGAGGATATTCCGCCGAAGCGGTCACGGACACGATCCTGCGCCGCATGCCGGACTATGTCAACCATATCTGCCCACAATTTGCCTTGACCCACGTCAACTTCCAGCGCGTGCCTTGCGTAGATACCTCGAACCCCTTCATTGCCCGCGATATTCCAGCGCCTGATGAAAGTTTCGTGGTCATCCGATTCGCCAACCCCAAAGGCATCGACTTTCAATACCTGCTGAATATGGTGCATGACTCTTTTATGTCGCGCGCCAATACGATCGTCGTTCCCGGCGGAAAAATGGAGTTGGCGATGCAATTGATATTCACCCCATTCATCTGGCGCATGATGGAACGCAAAAAACGAGCCATGCAATAGTAAAGGAGAAAACATTGAACGCGACCGACCGATTTTCCGTACCCTCTACCCGCCATGCCGATGCCTTGCGTTTTCTCGCGGCCGATGCCGTAGAGCAGGCGCAATCGGGGCACCCCGGCGCCCCGCTGGGGATGGCCGATATCGCGGAGGTATTGTGGCGACAGCATCTGTCCCATAATCCGGCCGACCCGCAATGGATCAACCGGGACCGGTTCGTCCTCTCCAACGGCCATGGCTCCATGCTGCTGTATGCGCTGTTGCATCTCACGGGATACGCGCTTGCGCTGGAACAACTGAAGCAATTCCGGCAGTTGCATTCGGCAACGCCCGGCCATCCGGAGGTCGGCCTGACGCCCGGCGTGGAAACCACCACGGGTCCATTGGGCCAGGGGCTGGCCAACGCGGTCGGCATGGCGCTGGCTGAACAACAGCTGGCGGCCCGCTTCAACCGTCCTGGCCACGTCATTATCGATCACTACACCTATGTCTTCCTGGGCGACGGCTGCCTCATGGAAGGCATCAGTCACGAGGTCTGCTCCCTGGCCGGCACGTTGGGCCTGGGCAAGCTGATCTGTTTCTACGATGACAACGGCATCTCCATTGACGGCGAGGTATCAGGCTGGTTCTCCGACGATACCGCGGCGCGATTTGCCGCCTATGGCTGGCACGTCATTGCCGACGTGGACGGACACGACAAAACCGCGATCGACCAGGCCATCCGGCAAGCCAAGGCGCAGCCGACCGGCAACGCTCGGCCTACGCTGATTTGCTGCCGCACACAGATCGGCCAGGGCGCCCCCACCAAGGCAGGTAGCCACGAAGTGCATGGCGCGCCGCTGGGCGCCGATGAAATCGCGGCGATGCGCGCCGCGCGCCGCTGGCATTACGCCGAATTCGAGATCCCCGACGAGGTTGCCGCGGACTGGGATGCCAGGGCGCTCGGCCAACAACGCCAGCAACAATGGCAGCTTGAATTTGACCGCTGGCAGGCCCGGTATCCCGACGATGCCAAGGAGCTGGCGCAACGCCTGAGTGGCGACATTCCGGCAGCCACCCATGAAGCCATCGCGCAACTGATGGATGGCGAATCCCTGCGTCGCGCACTCGCGACGCGCAAAGCCTCCCAGTTGGTCCTGGAAGCCATCACCCCAACCTTGCCCGGGTTGATCGGCGGTTCGGCCGACCTGAGCGGCTCCAATCTGACCAATGTCAACACCTCGGTCTGGATCAATCACCAGAACACCGGCAACTACCTCAGCTATGGCGTGCGCGAGTTCGGCATGGCGGCGATCATGAACGGACTGGCATTACATCGCGGCTTCATTCCGTACGGCGGCACGTTTCTGACCTTCTCCGACTATTCGCGCAATGCGATACGCATGGCGGCCCTGATGAGGCAGCGGGTCATCCACGTATTTACCCACGATTCCATCGGCCTCGGGGAAGACGGCCCGACCCACCAGCCTATTGAGCATATCAGCAGCTTGCGGCTGATTCCCAATAACCAGGTCTGGCGCCCGTGCGATGGTGAGGAAACCGCCGTTGCCTGGCTCAGCGTACTGCAACGAAGGGATGGTCCGGGCTGCCTGGTGTTATCGCGGCAGGCGTTGCAACCGCATCAGCGCACCGCTGCGCAACGCGCGCAGATTGCCCGTGGCGCCTATATTCTGCAGGATGCGGACCCGGCGCAACTCGTCTTGATCGCCACGGGTTCCGAAGTCGACATTGCCGTGGCCGCGGCAACGCGGCTGTCCGAGGTCGGCATTGCCGCAAGGGTGGTATCCATGCCATGCGTTGAAGTGTTCTATACGCAATCACAGGCATACCAGGAGCAAGTGCTGCCGGACGCGCTACCTCGCATCAGTATAGAAGCCGGCGTACGCTGGTTCTGGCGCGGCATTGTAGGACAGGGAGTGTCACTTGGCATCGATACATTTGGCGAGTCGGCGCCCGCCAAACAGCTCTACCAGCATTTCGGCCTGACCGCCGATGCCGTGGTGCAGGTGGCAACGGCCTTGCTGCCCCCCACCCAATAACCGAACGCGACGTTAATGTCGCACTACCCAAAGGAGCGAATTATGGCACTTGTTTCATTGCGTCAATTACTGGACCATGCGGCAGAGCATGGCTATGGCATTCCCGCCTTCAATGTGAATAACCTGGAACAGATCCAGGCAATCATGCAAGCCGCCCAGCATACCCGCAGCCCGGTGATTCTGCAGGCCTCGGCGGGTGCACGCAAATATGCGGGCGAGGCATTTCTGCGTCGGTTGGTGGAAGCGGCAATCGAATCCTACCCGGATATTCCCGTATGCATGCATCAGGACCATGGCGCCAGCCCGGCGGTCTGCCAGGCATCGATTCGATCCGGATTTTCCAGCGTCATGATGGACGGATCGCTGCTTGCCGATATGAAAACACCGGCATCTTATGAATATAATGTTGCAGTTACGAGACAAGTGGCCGACATGGCGCATTGCGTCGGGGTGTCCGTAGAAGGTGAATTGGGGTGTCTGGGTTCGCTGGAATCGGGCCAGGCCGGCGAAGAGGACGGCTCCGGCGCCGAGGGCATACTTTCCCACGAACAACTGCTCACCGATCCGGAGCAGGCCGCCGACTTCGTGAAACGCACCGGCGTAGACGCGTTGGCCATCGCCATCGGCACCAGCCACGGTGCATACAAGTTTACGCGCAAGCCCACCGGCGATATTCTGGCGATCGAACGAATCCGCGCCATCCACCAGCGTATTCCCCATACACACCTGGTGATGCACGGCTCCTCATCGGTGCCGCAGGAATGGCTGGAGATCATCAGAAAGCATGGCGGCGAAATCCGCGAAACCTACGGTGTCCCGGTCGACGAAATTCGCGAGGGAATCCGCAACGGCGTGCGCAAAGTCAATATCGACACCGATATTCGCCTTGCAATGACCGGCGCAATTCGACGTAGCCTGTCGGAAAATATCGGCGAATTCGACCCCAGGAAATTTTTCAAGGAAGCCACCGCCGCGGCACGCCAGATATGCGAAGATCGCTTCGATGCCTTTGGTTGTGCCGGACGCGCCGACAGCATCAAGCCCATCGCGCTGGAAGACATGGCCAAGCGCTACGACACGGTGCCCATCGCCGCCTGATCCGGCTTGCCCGGGTTGTCATGACGAAGGGGCTCTATAACGAGAGCCCCTTCTTTTTGGCTGCCCGGCACTGTCTGACCGGGCAGATGCAGCGGATAGGTCAGTCGAAAGTGACGACCGAACGTATTGACTTGCCTTCATGCATCAAATCGAAAGCCTCGTTGATTTTTTCGATTGGCATGACATGCGTGATAAGGTCATCGATATTGATCTTGCCCTCCATATACCAATCGACAATCTTGGGCACATCGGTACGACCGCGGGCGCCGCCGAAAGCGGAACCCTGCCAGACCCGGCCTGTCACTAGCTGGAACGGCCTGGTAGAAATTTCCTGCCCGGCCCCGGCCACGCCGATAATCGTGCTTTTACCCCAACCCTTGTGGCAGGACTCAAGCGCCTGGCGCATCAAATTGACATTACCGATACACTCAAAGGTGTGATCGGCGCCACCTTTGGTCAGCCCGATCAGATACTGAACGATATCGCCGTCGATCTCCTTGGGATTGACGAAATGCGTCATCCCGAATTTGCGCGCCAATTCCTCACGCGCGGGGTTGATATCGACGCCGATGATCATGTCCGCGCCGGCCATTCTCGCACCCTGCACCACATTCAGGCCGATACCACCCAGTCCGAACACGATGACCTTTTCACCCGGCTGAACCTTGGCGGTGTAGATGACCGCCCCGACACCGGTCGTGACACCGCAACCGATATAGCAGACTTTCTCAAAGGGCGCATCTTCGCGAATCTTGGCCAGCGCGATTTCCGGTACCACGGTGTAGTTGGAGAAGGTTGATGTACCCATGTAGTGGAACACATCCTTGCCACCCAGTTTGAAACGGCTGGTGCCATCGGGCATCACCCCTTTGCCCTGCGTCGCGCGAATGGCGCCGCAAAGATTGGTCTTGCGCGACAGGCAGAATTCGCAATTGCGACATTCCGGCGTATATAGGGGGATCACATGGTCGCCGGGTTTGAGCGTCGTGACGCCCGCCCCCACTTCCACCACGACCCCGGCGCCTTCATGCCCGAGGATCGCGGGGAAAATGCCTTCCGGGTCGTCGCCGGACAGCGTGAACATATCGGTATGGCAAACCCCCGATGCCTTGATTTCCACCAAGACCTCGAACGCGCGTGGACCTTCCAGCTGTACGGTTTCTATGCTCAGCGGCGCGCCTGCCTTTGTTGCTACAGCGGCTTTTGTATCCATTACTTCAACTCCTGCTTAAGATGCTTGTTTTGATTTCGCAACATGCGTTGCAATCACGTCCATGAGTGCCGGCGACAGGCAGTCATACGGAGGCAGTCCCAGCTCGTTGAGCCTTGCCCGTATGCCATTCATCTCCGCCGGATCCGTACCCGTTTCAATAATCGAGGAGACGAATGCAGCGAAGGTCGGAGCCGACCAACCCGTTTGCGGCGAACGCTCGGTATGGATGAAGTCCAGCCCGTAGAACGGATGCTGCGTGTTTTCGATGCGGCCGAACATATGTACGCCGCAGCCCGTGCACGCATAGCGCTGAATCGCCGCAGATTCATCTACGATCTTCAATTTATCGGCGTTGGCCGTGACCTTCACGGCCTCTTTCGGCACCACGGCTACCTGGGAGAACAAGGAGCCCGCCGGCCTCCAGCACTTGGAGCAACCGCAAAGATGATTGTGCGCGGATTGGGAATTCACTGTGACTTCAACCCTGTCCGTCTTGCAGTCACAAACCAGTGTACCGCCGGTAAATTGCGTGTCTGTCGGCGCCTGTACGCCATTGTTTACGGCTGGGTGAATATTGTAACTCATGTCAGTCTCCGGATTGATTGTGGGTCGTTGTTTGCCAATGCGTTTATCGGCGGTAGGTTCGGTTGCGCGGGTTTGCCTGGCCGACACCTTAATACAGGAAGCAAAGCAACATCCATGCCAACATGGCGACAGCATGTTTATTTGGAGTTTGCGGGCGTGATACGCAGGGGCTTGGCGCAATAATCCGGTTTTACGGCAAACGGCAAGCCCGCATGGCCCAAGCCAATTGTTCAAAATACGATACAGGCTGTCCCACCCCTTCTGCCGCGATCTCCGGCGACGTTACAACCCGGACGTGGGGAGCGTCTGAAATACGTCCCGCAAGGCAAGGGTCAGCGCATCCCGGATCGAAGGATCGGCTGTCGTGTGCGTGCCCCGCGGCACCCAACGTACATCCACGTCCGTCAACGCCTCGCTCAACAGCGCGACATTGGCGGGTGGACATATCCAGTCATGCGCGCCATGCACGCAGACAACGCCGATTCCCGTTTTCCGCAACGCCCGAAGTACCGTCGGCACATCGGAAAAACAGTGATTGAGCAGATAATGCGCCTGGATGCGATATTTGTGGATACGAGCGGTATCGGCCGATACAGTCGCGTCGGTAAGCGGCTGTCCGGCCATCGCGGCCATGATCCGGTTTTCGTAAGTCGCCCAACGCCCCGCCGCCCATGCCTGCCGGTGTTCGTTTCCTTCCAGCAGTGCCAGGCCCAGGGTATGCAGCACCGAATCGGCCTGCCTCGCCGTCATGTCGAAAGTCAGTTCGCGCCAGGCCAGGGGCATCAATAATCGCAGTCTCTGGAAAAACCAGTCCAGTTGCTGTTCAGTCGGCAGAAACACGCCGCGCAGGACCAGTTTGCGAACCGCCGCGGGCTTGGCTGCGGCATAGGCAAGCGCCAAGAACGCGCCCCATGATCCGCCCACAACCACCCAGCTCTTGATGCCAAGATGAACCCTCAGGCGTTCGATATCCTCGATCAGATGCGGCGTCGTATTATGTTCCAGACTGCCGGTTGGCAGGCTTTTCCCGCAACCCCGCTGATCCAGCAGCAGCACCCGTTGCCGGGACAAATCAAACCAATCCAGCATATTCAATTGACTGCTGCTGCCCGGTCCGCCGTGCAGCACGACCGCAGCCGCGCCATCTGGCGCACCAAATTGCGCGTATTTGACCCGATGTCCGTCGGCGGTTTCCAGGTATCCTTGCGTTAGTGGAGTTGTCGTCATAGGGCTGCTTTTCTGATCAAATTTGACATTCAGGCGCGCAACAGCCAAAGCGTGTTGCGTTTGCCCATTTTTTTATACATGCAAAATTCTGCCGGTTAAACTGTCTTGACAAATGCGGAACAAATGCTACCATTAATCCGACTGCGCGTAGTATCTACCGGCATGTCGCAAACGGTTTTCGTCGCAACCTCAAATATTGCACGAATAGCATTTGTCAAAATCATGATTGGCATTGCAGCCTTCATCATCAACACACTATCAGCCAAGGAGACCCTATGAAGTGGACTAAACCCGAGTTTTCCGATTTGCGTTTCGGCTTTGAAATTACAATGTACATCGCCAACCGCTAAACCGGTTTTTACGCTCTTTCATATGCGGCGCTGGCGGTTGTCAGTGCCGCTTTTACTTTCTATCGATGAAAATTCTCATACTTGGCTCCGCCGCCGGAGGCGGCTTTCCACAATGGAACTGTAATTGCCCCAATTGCGACGGACTGCGAAAGCAAACGATTCGCGCACAGTCCCGTACCCAATCGTCAATCGCCATTTCTTCCAACGGGGCGGATTGGCTTCTGGTCAATGCCTCGCCCGACATTCTTAAGCAGATACAATCCAATCCGGCCCTGCAACCGGCTCGCAAAGTACGCGACAGCGGTATCACATCTGTAATTCTAATGGATGCGCAGATAGACCACATCACCGGGTTGCTCATGCTCAGGGAGAGCGGCAGCCCCCTGCCGGTGTACTGTACCGATTCGGTTTGGCAAGATCTGAATACCGGCTTGCCACTGGCTAAGGTGCTGTCCCACTACTGCGGCCTGGAGCACCAGCGCATTGGCATTGAACCGGGAAGCCTCAGTCAGCCGCTACAGGTACCAAAGCTCGAGCATATTGCGATTGTACCCTTGCCGCTCAAAAGCAAGGCACCCCCCTACTCCCCTAATCGTAACAACCCCCAGGACGGCGACAATATCGGCTTGTTCATTCGCGATGAAAAAAGCGGAAAAAGCCTGTTCTATGCACCGGGGCTGGGAGAGATAGAACCGCATGTCTTGGACGCAATGCATCAGGCCGACTGTGTACTCGTAGACGGCACTGTCTGGCGCGAAGATGAAATGATTCGCCTTGGGCTATCAAAAAAAATGGCCGCAGAAATGGGGCACTTGCCCCAATCGGGCGAAGGCGGCATGATCAGCATCCTGGACCAGCTGGGCAATAAGCGAAAAATACTTATTCATATCAATAACAGCAACCCGATCCTCAACGAAGATTCCGAAGAAGCCGCTGTCCTGCGGCGACACGGCATAGACGTTGCCGTAGACGGCATGGAGATTATATTGTGACAGTATCAGCAGCAAACGATATCGGCAAAAGCGCCAATGAAACCAACGACATGGCGTGGAGCCGTGAAGCATTTGAACAGCAATTGCGCGCGAAAGGCGCCGGCTATCATATTCATCACCCTTTCCATATCCGGATGAACGCCGGGGAACTGAGCGAAGAAGATGTTCGCTGCTGGGTTGCCAACCGGTTTTACTACCAGATCAATATTCCCCAGAAAGATGCCGCCGTCATGGCCAACTGCCCGGACCGGGAAACACGTCGCCGCTGGATTATACGTATGCTGGACCATGACGGATTCGGCGATAACGAAGGCGGCATCGAGGCCTGGACGCGCCTCGGTATGGCCGTCGGCATTCCCCGCGACGACCTCTGGTCACTGAAGCGGGTATTGCCTGGCGTGCGTTTCGCGGTCGATGCCTATGTCAATTTTGCTCGCCGTGCCCCCTGGCAGGAAGCCGTCTGCTCGTCGCTTACCGAAATGTTCGCGCCAAAAATCCACAAGGATCGGCTGGCCAACTGGCCGACGCACTACCGTTGGATCGAGCCGGCGGGGCTGGATTATTTTCGCAGCCGCATATCGCTGGCGGAACGCGATGTCGAGCACGGCCTGGCAGTCACGCTGGATTACTTCCAGACGCGCCAGCAACAAGAGCGGGCGCTGGATATCCTGCAATTCAAGCTGGACGTACTGTGGTCGATGCTAGACGCCATCGAAAAAGCCTGCCAGCCGACTCGCGAGATGAACCATGTCTAATTTGCCGGAAAAGCCCCAATTGTCAAAACTGTTTCGCCTGCAGTTCGAGAAAGCGCAGAATGCCTACGTCCTGCTGTATCCGGAAGGCATGGTGAAGCTGAACGACAGCGCCGCGGAAATTCTGCGGCGTTGCGATGGTCAGCGCGATATCGTCGCGATTGTCGCCGACCTTGAGCAAAGCTTCGAAACCTCGGGGCTCGAGGACGATGTCAACGCGTTTTTGCAAATAGCGCTCGAACGAGGCTGGATCAGATAGAGGTCAATATGGATATGCCGCAAGCCGTTCAGTCTTCCCCGCAGAGCCAGGTCGCCCCGCCCTTGTGGCTGCTGGCCGAGTTGACCTACCGTTGCCCGTTGCATTGCGTATTCTGCTACAACCCGGTGGACTATGCCACGAATCAACATGAACTCACGACGTCCCAGTGGATCGATATCATGCAGCAGGCCCGCGAACTCGGCGCCGCGCAACTGGGCTTTTCGGGCGGGGAACCATTGCTGCGCGATGATCTGGAGACGCTGGTCGCGGAGGGACATCGGCTGGGTTACTATACCAATCTGATCACCTCCGGCGTGGGATTGAAGCGTGAACGGCTGGCCGCGCTAAAGCAAGCGGGCCTGGACCATATTCAGTTGTCGTTCCAGGATTCCACGCGCGAAATGAATGACTTTCTTTCGCATACCAGGACATTTGACCTGAAATCACGCGTAGCCGCCATGATCAAGGAACATGATTACCCCATGGTGTTGAATGTCGTGTTGCATCGCTACAATCTGGACCATGTGGACCGGATCATCGACATGGCCGATGCCATGGGTGTGGAATACCTGGAGTTGGCCAATACGCAGTACTACGGCTGGGGGTTGGTAAACCGGGCGCAATTGCTGCCGGACAAAGCGCAATTGGTTCGCGCCGAAGCAGTCGTCAATGCGTATCGCAATCGTTCGGGAAACCGCATGCGCGTATTGTTTGTCGTTCCCGATTATTTCGAGCATCGCCCGAAGGCCTGTATGAACGGCTGGGGTTCGGTCTTTCTGGCCATTGCCGCCGATGGCTCGGCACTGCCCTGTCATGCGGCCAAATCCATTCCTGGCCTGCGGTTTCCAAATGCGGCAGATACCCGCCTGCATGATATTTGGTATCACAGCGAGGCATTCAATAAATACCGGGGCGACACATGGATGAAAGAACCCTGCCGCAGTTGCGAGGAAAAGCACCGCGACTTCGGTGGCTGCCGGTGCCAGGCGCTCGCCCTGACCGGCGATGCGGCAAACGCCGACCCGGTGTGCGACAAATCGCCGCACCACCGCATCATTACCGATCTCATTGATAAACAGGCGCGGGCGGCAAGCGAAAAACCCCTGATTTTCCGGAATGACGCTAATTCTCGCGAGCTGGCAAGCACCGCCACAGAGGCGGCATCAACGGCGGGAAAACGCTGAAACAATAGGACAACGCAGTGCCGACGCCACAGCAAGTTCGGATTCGGTGTAAAGTAAAGGCTTGGAGACATCGACAGTGCATACAATCGGCACTGCACCGCAACATAAAAACGCACATTAGCCAGTATCAAAATCTGCGCCAGATGCGACAGGAGCAGCTTTTCCCGACAGGAAACTGAAGGGCTGGTCTATCACATAGGAGGGAGCATGTACTCGCTAGAGGTCAGTAATCATATCGAACGAATCAACCAGATCGTCCACAATGGTGTTACCGTACCCGATATCGACCCTGCCGTGGCCAGTTCCTGGACGCGCTGCGTCAACCAGTACGGCCTGAATCCGGAAAGCCGCCGCCTGCCCGCCGTACTGACCCATGCCGAACATCTAGAGCGGCTGGAGCAGCAACATGTGCTCATCAATGAAGCCAGACATGAGATGAATATCCTGTACCAGCAACTGGCCGACCCCGAACTGGCGGTCGTGCTGGTGGATACAGACGGTTGCGTGCTGCACCTGGTGGCCGCCGATCATCTAGAAAACGATCTGTCCGGCCTGGGCCTGCGCCTTGGGGCAATCTGGAGCGAAGAGGAAGTGGGCACCAATGGGATGGGAACTTGCCTGATTGTTGGCGAGCCGATAGCCATCCACCAAACCGATCATTTCCTGTACAAGCATATTCTCCTTACCTGTTCAGCCGTGCCGGTCATGGATCATACCGGCAAGATCATCGCCGTGCTCGACGTCACGAGCCGCTCTACCCTGTTGCAGCAACACTCTCTGGTGCTCATCGGCATGACAGCCAGAATGATAGAAAACCGCCTGCTCACTGTCAATTGCAAGCAGGCGCATCCTGTGCATTTTCACAGCCGGCCGGAAAGTATCAATACCGTTCATGACGGCAAGCTGATGGTCGAAGGCGATGGCACGATTGTGGCGGCAAACCAGAGCGCCTTGTTCCAGCTGGGTTTCTCCTCCATGAGCGAATTGCGTCGCTTCCGCTTCGAAGAGGTCTTTCAGTCGACGCTTGACGCATTGCTGGCGCGGAGCCAGCAAAGTTCGTTCCATCCGGTGCCCATCTACCGGGCCGGCGCTTCCAGCCGCTTTTTCGCCGTGGCGCAATTGCCGCCAGCGGCCACCGGTACCGGCTACAGACGCACCACGGCCATGCAGAATTCGAATGTCCTCGTCAATGCCCGCGAAGTCATTAGCCAAGCGCCCCCCAAAACCGATACGGAAGATACGAAGCATTGCGTAGAGCGAGGCGACGTCTACTTGCGCGAGCAGTTCGAACTGGCCAAACGCGTGGTCTCAAAAGGCGTTCCCGTGTTGCTGTATGGCGAGACCGGATCAGGCAAAGAGGTGCTGGCCCGGGCGGTCCACCAGCAAGGCCCCAGACGCAATGGCCCGTTTGTCGCGGTCAACTGCGCTTCGCTGCCGGAGAGCCTGATAGAAAGCGAGCTGTTCGGCTATCGCGCCGGGGCATTTACGGGTGCGCAACGGCAAGGCCGAAGCGGTAAAATATTGCAAGCCCATGGTGGCACCCTGCTGCTTGATGAAATCGGCGACATGCCGCTGGCGCTCCAGGCTCGCCTGTTGCGCGTCCTGGATGAACGCAAGGTAACGCCGCTGGGCGCGGAAACCTCGGTCGATGTCGACATCCAGCTGATCAGCGCGAGCCATCGCAATCTGGCGGAGTTGGTAGCGGAAAAACAGTTTCGAGAAGATCTGTACTATCGGCTCAATGGTGTCGAAGTGAGGCTGCCCGCGCTGCGTGACCGCCAGGACAAGCACCAGATCATCCAAGCCATTCTCGAGGAAGAAGCCGGACACCCGGTGGAAATCACGCCGCAGGCAATGACGACGTTGCTCGAGTATCAATGGCCAGGCAACCTGCGACAATTGCGGCATGTGCTAAGGACCATGGCCGTGCTCGCTGAAAGCGAAATCATCGGCGTGCAGCACCTGCCTAGTATTCTGACCAGCGCAAGCCCAGGTTTGCCCGGACAAGCGGCCTGCATGCCAGCCACCGATTGCAAGGCCGCGGCAATAGAACACGAACCGATCAACCCGCTACAGGCGAGCGAGCGGATAACCTTGGTGCAATTGCTGGAAACTCACAGATGGAATATCAGTGATGTCGCCCGCACTCTGGGCGTCAGCCGCAATACCTTATATCGCAAGTTGCATCGTCATAACATCACCTTATCCACCCAGGGAAATCCAGGCGTCGACTGAAAAGCGATACAATAGGTTACCGCACCGCAACACCGGCCCGCAACGCCGGTGTTTTTTGTTAACGCAAGATCTGCATGACAATGACCGACGCCACGCAATACCCCGCCCGGCGCCCTGGCCCAGCGGATGACACTTCTCTTTTTCCATTGCGGTTTCGCAATAGATCACTGGCTGCGCAGGACGCCGGCCAAGTCTGGCAACCGCACATCAAAACAAGGAACATACCATGCAGGCCATTGTTCGCCTGAGCCAGTTTATTGGCAAAACATTTGCAATATGGGTATTGCTATTTGCAATACTGGCCTTTTTCAATCCCGCCGCGTTTACCTGGCTTGGTCAATACATTGTCCCCTTGCTGGGCATCATCATGTTTGGCATGGGCCTGACTATTTCAAAGAAGGATTTCACCGAGGTATTCAAAAAGCCCGGCACCGTCACTATCGGCGTGCTTGGTCAGTTCATTATCATGCCCGGCCTGGCGTGGCTGCTGGCCACCGGCCTTAATCTGAGTCCGGAAGTAGCCGTCGGCGTCATCCTGGTAGGATGCTGCCCCGGCGGCACAGCCTCCAACGTCATGACTTTTCTAGCCAGGGGAGATGTCGCACTTTCCGTTGCGATTACCTCTGTGACGACATTACTGGCCCCGCTGGTGACCCCGGCATTGATTTACCTGATGGCCAGTCAATGGTTGGAGGTTAGCGCGGCGGCCATGTTCTGGTCTATCGTCCAGGTCGTTATCCTGCCGATCATACTGGGCCTGGCAGCCCAGGCCGTTCTCAAGGAAAAAGTACAGGCTTGCGTCAATGTCCTGCCGCTGGTTTCGGTGGTTGCCATCGTGGCCATCGTTGCGGCAGTCGTTGCAGGCAATCAGCAGAAAATCGCCACTAGCGGCCTGGAAATCTTTGCCGTCGTGGTCCTGCATAATGGCCTGGGATTGCTACTTGGCTACTGGCTGGCCAAGCTGAGCGGTTTCGGCGTTGCACAGCGCAAAACCTTGTCGATCGAAGTCGGCATGCAGAACTCGGGATTGGGCGCGGCACTGGCCACGGCGCATTTCTCACCGGCGGCTGCCGTCCCCAGCGCGATTTTCAGCGTTTGGCACAACATCACCGGCCCGCTGGTCGCTACCTTGTATCAGCGCTTTAAAAACAATCAGGCAAATCCTTCCGTCACAGACGATCACGCGTGACAACGACACTGCGGGCCGTCTGACACCGCGATCAGCGGGCGCAGCCGCAGCATTACCGTAGTTGACAAACCCGGTCGCGGGCGCGACCGGGACGGCTCAGCCACCGTTGGCCATATCAGTCGTCTGCGATCAGGCGCTTGCCGAGCACCATTACCTGCGCCGGTTCATAGCCCTGTGCCAGATAAAAATCCTTTACCCGCGCATTGTCCTGCCGAATCATCAACTGCACTTTGGGACAACCTCGCGCTAGCAAGAGCGCCTCGGCATGCTGGGTCAATGCCCGGCCTATTCCCTTTTTCTGCATATCGGGCGCCACGGCAAGATAATACACCCACCCTCGATGCCCGTCATAGCCAGCCATTGCTGAACCGACGATCTGTCGCCCAACTTGGGCGACCATGAACAATTCGGGATCTTCGGCCAACTTGCGTTCAATATCTTTGTATGGATCGTTCCACGGGCGCGTCAGGCCACAAGCCTGCCAAAGCGCCACGACGCCGGGCGTATCATCCGGAACGAAAGCGCGCAGCTGAATCTGCATTTCACACCTTTGATTATCACGATGGTAGTGATTCCATCATACCATTCCCGATCCAATCAACCAATTTGCCCACGACAAGCCAGCCCATCTCTCGTGCTCAGAGGCGCTGCCGTCTCATGCTCCACGGCACTGCCATAACCTGCCTGCCCAGTGCCGGCCGGCAACCACAGTGGATAGACCAGACGCGACGGCAACGTCGTTCGCCGGCAGCGACGTTGCCGACGCGCCCCTGATATTCATATGTCATACATAAATTCATATGTCATACATAAATTTTTTTTATGAAAAAGATAAAAAATATACGTTAATAATTTCACTTGTCCAAGGACTAGAATGAAACCTTGACGTTGATTCGATACCTCGCAGCAAGCTGGCGACAATAAGAATCACAGACAAAATAATATTCGGAGACCATGCATGATTAGAAAAATGATGACGGCGGTGCTGCTGAGTGCGATGCCGGTCATGACGGCGCTGGCGGATGACGCGGCGAACTATCCCTCCAAACCGGTCAGTTTTGTCATCGGCTACCCACCTGGCGGTGCCAGCGATATCATGTCCCGCTTGATCGGTGCCAAGTTGCACGAAAAATTGGGACAAAGCGTTGTCGTGGAGAACCGCCCTGGCGCCGGCGGCAATATTGCCACCAATTATGTCAACCGCGAACCGGCCGACGGCTACACGCTGCTGCTGGGCACCATTGCGCACGCCACCAATATGTCGGTTTACAAAGCACCGGGATACGATACGCGCCGAGACTTTATTCCCGTCATTCAATTCATGAAAGCGCCCAGCCTGCTGGTGGTACGGGCAGACGCGCCGTACGGTAACCTTGAGCAATTGCTGGCCGCGGCCCGCGCCGAGCCTGGCAAGCTCAGCTTTGCGTCTACTGGCGCTGGAGGTTCGCCGCATCTGGCAGGCGAACTCTTGAAACTGCGCACTGGCATCGACATATTGCATGTCCCCTACAAGGGCGCCGGTCCGGTGTTGAACGATCTGATTGGCGGCTACGTCACGATGTCCTTCATGACAATTCCAGGTGCCTTGCAGCAAATCCACGCAGGTAAACTCAAGCCGATCGCCATCGCCAGTCAGCAACGCTCCGCCGAACTACCCGACGTTCCCACCATGGCAGAAGCCGGCGTACCTGATTTCGAAGTCAACTCCTGGAATGGCCTGTTTGTGCGCAAAAACACGCCCCCGGCCATTGTCGAAAAACTCAACCGCAGCATCAATACCATCCTGACCAGCCCTGAAGTCAAAAAACAGATTGAAACCGAAGGCGCGATTCCGGTGGGCGGGACCGAAGCTGAGTTTGGAGATTATGTCGACGCGGAAATAAAAAAATGGGCAGAGGTCGCCAAGGCGGCAAACATACAATTGTGATCATCTTTACGAATAAGAACACACCGGCATGAACACGCCTTCGCCATCCCATCATGAGCCCTATCCCCAAACGCTGGCTCAGAAACTGATCGCCAGGGCCAGCGGACAGCGTCAGGTCGCTTTGGGAGAAATAGCGATTTGCGAAGTCGATCTGGCCATGTTCCATGATTCCAGCGGTCCGCGGCGCCTGCAACCGATGCTGGAGCAACTGGGCCAGACAATTCGCGATCCGTCCCGCGTGGTCCTCATCATGGATCACTTCACGCCGGCGGCCGATCCCGCAGCGGAAAAACTGCTGCATTTCACCCGCCAATGGTCCCGCCAGGCTGGCCTTTCCCATGTCTATGAGTCAGAGGGCATTTGCCATGTCGTCCTGCCCCAGAAGGGCCACCTGAAACCCGGCATGTTCTGCGTGGGCGGGGATTCGCATTCAACGACAGGCGGTGCCTTGGGATGCTATATGTTCGGAATCGGCAGCACCGAGATGACGGGTGTGCTGGTGACTGGACATATCTGGGTCAAAGTGCCTGAGACAATGCTGCTGCATTGGCACGGACAGTTGCCGGACTATGTGTGCGCCAAGGATATGATGCTGCATCTGCTGGGCACTTTCGGCACCAACGGTGCCAATTACAATGTGGTCGAATTCATCGGCGATACCATCTCCCGACTCCCGATGCAGGAACGCATGACGTTGTCTAATATGTGTGCCGAGCTCGGCGCGCAGACCGGCCTTATTGCGCCGGACGACAAAACGCAGGATTATCTGGCGCAAGCAGGCATCACGGATCACATCGATCTGTCTTACTGGAAGACGGATGCGGACGCACCGAGCCAACGCCATCATTTCGATGCCGGTGCCCTGGTTCCCCTGGTTGCGCTGCCGCATTCTCCCCAGCATGTCTTTGCCGTCGACGACATCGACAGGACACACATTGACGTTGCCTATATCGGCGCCTGTACCGGGGCCAAATACGAAGACTTGCGGGCCGCGGCCAGCATCCTGAAAAACGCCACGGTATCGCCGCGAGTCAAATTGATGGTGGCCCCGGCAAGCCGCCAGGATCAAGAGCTGGCTCAACGGGAAGGCATTCTGCAGACACTGTTGGATGCGGGCGCCACGCTTTATCCGAATGCCTGCGGCGCATGCTCGGGCTATACACAGGCCTTCAAGGGCAAGGAGCGAATTTTGTCTACGACAGCCCGCAATTTCAGGGGCCGCATGGGCTCGGACCAGGCGAGCATCTACTTGGCTTCACCCTACACCGTCGCCGCATCCGCAATCACAGGGGTCATCACCTCGCCACACGCTGTAATCTGAAGCGTACGATAGGAATCGAGCATGGCACGCGTATGGAAATTCACTAGCGATATCGACACCGACCAATTGGCGCCCGGCGCCTATATGCATGAACCCGTTCATATCCTGGCCAGGCATACCTTGCAGACACTGCGACCGGAGTTCGCCCAGTCGGTACGCAAGGGCGATATTTTGGTGACCGATGGTGTATTGGGCATCGGGTCATCGCGGGAACAGGCGGTAGGCGCCTTGCGCGAGTTGGGAATCGCCATGGTCGTGGCACCCGCCTATAGTGGTCTTTTTTTTCGTAACTGCTTTAACCTGGGTTTGCTCGCGCTTCAAGTCACCGAGACACAATGCATCCATGACGGTGACATCTTGGCGCTCAGTCCCGACCGGCAGTCACTCTGCCTGAACCAGCACACGCGCCTCGATTGCGCACCCACTCCAGCGTTTCTGTGGAACCTGATCGACAATGGCGGCCTTTTGGCCACACTCAGGAAAACAGACGGCTTGCCCGCCGGCAAGGACGTGTGAAATGGGAAAAACCACACGAAAACAACGACACTTCACCGCGATACGGGAGAATTTTCCGGCGACGGTCTTCAACCTATGGACACCGCATGACACTACGTACCGCACGATGCCCGCAAACCCTACCACTTGACCCGTACCGGATCTTTCCATTCACTGGTGAAACCGATCTTGCCGGGTCGGATCGAAGCTGTTTTCAACTGCTTGAATAATGCCAGGGAAGCTCGTTCAAAATCAAAACGCGGGTTCCCATTCGGCAATGGACCTCCTTGCGCTTGTTTAACAGTCACCACTGTATATCTCCTGTTCGGCAGGTTAGTCGGTGTCAACAGGCAACATCGGATAGGGGCTGGCGGCGAAGGCCACGGGCCGCTTGGGCCCTGCCACCGATCAGATTGGCCGTTTTGATTGGGCTCAATATAGCACTGCTGCGCGTAGCGCATCAAGTTGCACTGCGGCAAGATGCAAGTCATTATTCTTATATATTTATATCTCATCCATGCGATTGGGCCACCGGCGCCACCGACCGCGAGGTCGTACAAGCGGCGGCAACGCAATACGGCAACAGGCGCCCGAGAGCGCCTGTTGCCTGCTTCATATAGGACCCTTACCGGCGTCCCAGAACACATCGCGCTACTTGAACAGATGCAGCGTCCACGGATAGACATATGCCATCAGCACGGTCAATACCCCCACGAATGTGCAAAAAATGAGGCTATGCCTGACGGTAAAGCGAAACAGCTCTGATTCCCGCCCTGTCAGCCCCACGGCCGCGCTGGCCACTGCGATGGACTGTGGCGAAATCATCTTCCCGGTAACCCCGCCGGTTGTATTGACGGCAACCAGCAAATGCGGATCGACACCGATCTGATTTGCCGTATTGGCCTGCAAGGAGCCAAACAAGGCATTGGAAGACGTATCGGAGCCGGTAAGAAAGACGCCAAGCCAACCCAGGAAAGGCGCAAAGAACGGAAAGGCCGCGCCGGAGCTGGCCAGCACCAGCGCCAGCGTCGTGGACAAGCCCGAATAATTGGCAACGAACGCAAATCCCAGGACCGCACCGATAGAGAGCACGGGATAGCGCAATTCATAAAGCGTTTCGCAGAAAAGCGCAACGGCGTCTCGCGGCTTCAATCTCAGATAGACCGCTGAGAGAATTGCCGCCAGCAAAATAGCGCTGCCCGTCGCGCCCAGCAGGTCCAGCTTGAAAATGGCCTCGTACGGCGTTGTCTGCGCGACGACGGGTGCCACCTTGCCAACCGCATTATGCAGCACTGGCACAGGAAAGGTAAATGTGCCGACATCCAGCACGGCCTTGACGGCCTTCACAGTCCATAACGACACGAAAATCGTAAGGAATACAAAAGGCATCCAGGCGCGGATGATCTGTCCCATCGAGTATTGTGACGTCCCCTGCATCGGCGCGTAGGGTTTCATGCCGTCAAAAGTGAATACCTCTTTCGGGTGCCACACTTTGAGAAACAGCGAGAGGCAGACCAGACTGACCAGCGCGGAGGTAATGTCCGGCAGTTCGGGCCCAATGAAATTTGCAGTCAGAAATTGCGTGGTGGCGAACGAAACGCCCCCCACCAAGACCGCCGGCAGGGTTTGTCGCACACCACGCATGCCGTCCATCATCGCGACAAGCCAGATTGGCACGATCACGGACAAAATAGGCAATTGCCGGCCTGCAATCTGCCCCACGTGATAAGGATCCAGACCGGAAACCTTACCGGCCACGATAACCGGGATGCCCATGGCGCCGAACGCCACGGGCGCCGTATTCGCAATCAGGCACAGTCCTGCTGCATACAAGGGATTGAAACCCAGACCGACCAGCAGCGCGGCGGTGATCGCAACCGGCGCGCCGAATCCGGCCGCCCCCTCGAGAAATGCACCAAAGCAGAAGCCAACCAGCAGCATTTGCAGGCGCTGATCCGCAGTCAGCGATGTCACCGAGTGTCGAATGATTTCGAACTGACCTGTTTTGACGGTAATCTTGTACAGAAAGACCGCGGTGATAATGATCCAGGAAATGGGCCACAAACCATATGCGAAGCCATAAATGGCAGAGGCAATGGCCAGGTTCGCTGGCATTTGATAGGCAAGAATGGCGACGGCAATGGCGATCAGCAAGGTCAGCAAACCGGCAACATGCCCTTTGAGCTTCAGCACAATCAACGCCAGAAAAAAGAAAACAATCGGCAGGGCAGCCAGCAGCGCCGTATAAGCTAGGCTGCCTCCGACTGCCGTGTAATTCTGTAACCACATGATACAAGCACTCCTGAGATACGTCTGGGGGCCATATCATCAACGTTTTGTCGTGCCGCAGCCAGCGGGATTACCCTATGCAGGATTCAGCCCTTGCGTGGTATGAATCTATATGCGGTCGTATATATGGGAAAAGTTTAAATAATCACAATTGAAATTTTCTTTTCTTACGGATTACTGAATATTATTTTATTATTGCAGCTGAAAAACACAACGGAAATATTCCGTTACCAGACTCATGCTTTCTCCTGTCCCTCAAGATCAAGCAGCGTTCGATACGTTCCCAGATTTTTCTGCTCCTCTTTGTCTAGCGACGGATAAGCCAAATCCAGTTCTCGCATTGCCGTCAACACCGCGTCCGCAACAGCCAACCTCGCATACGGTTTGCTATCGCCGGGAATCACATACCAGGGCGCGGTCTCGGTCGCGGTATTTTTAATCGTCTCGTCGTAGGCATGCATATAATCGTTCCAGAATTTGCGCTCTTCCAGATCAGCGCTTTCGAATTTCCAGTTTTTCTCCGGATTTTCCAGGCGCTCGATAAATCTGGCTTTCTGCTCATCGGCGGAAATATGCAGAAAGAACTTGAGTATCTTGGTGCCGTTGCGAGCCATATGCTTCTCAAAATGGCGAATATCTTCAAAACGCTCGTCCCATATCCTTTCGCTAAGGCAAGCCTTGGGCAAATGCTGTCCTTTCAATATCGCGGGATGAACCCGTACCACCAGCGTCTCTTCATAATAGGAACGATTGAATACGCCGATATTGCCCCGCTGCGGCAAGCAACGCGTAGTGCGCCAGAGAAAATCATGCCCCAACTCTTCGTCCGAGGGTTTTTTGAAGGCATAGACTTCGCAGCCTTGCGGATTGACGCCAGAGAGCAGGTTCTTGATCGTGGAGTCCTTGCCGGCGGCATCCATGGCCTGGAATATCAGCAATAGCGACCAGCGGTTTTCGGCATATAGCACATTTTGCAGGTCGGCAATTTCTTGGACATAGCGCTTCAGCTGTTTCTCGGCATCTTTTTTGTCGAGCTTGTCTGCCGGCTGCGTCTTGCATTTATCCAGATTGAATTTCCTGCCATCTACAATACGGTATGTCGCGGAGAATCCTGGTTCGGGAAAAGTCGGCATCAATGGCTCCTCTCTTGTCGTGCGCCCAAGTCGCGGAACTTAGATTCTACCCGAGTCAGGGCGCTTCACGCACCGGCGGTGCGGCGTCGGGCGCGGTTACGCTGTCTTCTGCCCCGCTGTCCACTTGCCCGGCTATCGGCGCGGCCTCCCGGCGCAGCAGGCTTTCGCCCCCTCTGGCCAGGGCATCTAGCGCCATTGGAAAAAGACCAGCACGGCGAGCAATACCGCGAGGGCGAACATCCAGCGCATCATCACCGTGCCATTTAACCGGACCCATGCCAGCGCAGCGCCGATGGTGCCGCGCCATAGGCGGTCGAGCGAGGCGCTGAAAAAACGGCCAATCCAAAAGACTATAAGCACCAGCAAGAGCAACTTGATCAGCGTCGCCATGGTTATCCAAACTTAATCACACGTTGACCACATCTTACCCACAACTTTATCCAGATGTGGACAGAAGCATCGCTTATCAACAGAATATGTTGAGAATGATGTGGATAGGATTTTAATAATTCTGTAAAACATCTGTAACTTAATGATTTATCGATATGTTTCATTTTTTGGTCATTATTTGATCACATCGGGTTATCCCCGGGTTTCACCTTTTTTCCCGCCCCCGCCACCTACGCTCGAACACAAAACCGAGGCGTATCAGACCAGGCTCGCACCAGCCCGGTTTACAGGGTCCCGGCAACCTTCAACCAAGCGGCATGAATATACGCTTGCTGTTGCAACCCGTCCTCAAAAACGAAAAGAGCACAAGGAAGGCATGGCCAACCTTGTGCTCTTTCTGACCGATAGGCGCCAGCCTCGCAACAACGCGAGGCTGGCGCCTATGGCGCTACTGTTCAGGCATTTTCGCGAGCGGCACGCTTGCGTTCATGCTCCAGCAGATACCGCTTGCGCAGGCGGATGTTCTTGGGCGTCACTTCCACCAGTTCATCCTCGTCGATGAACTCCACCGCATACTCAAGATTGATCTTGATCGGTGGCACCAGGCGCACGGCCTCATCGGTCCCCGAGGCGCGGACGTTGGTCAGTTGCTTGCCCTTGATCGGATTGACAACAAGGTCATTGTCACGGCTGTGGATACCGATGATCATGCCCTCATACAACGCCTCTCCGGGAGATACGAACATGCGTCCGCGGTCCTGCAGTTTCCACAGCGCATAGGCCACTGCATCGCCGTTGTCCTGGCTGATCAACACGCCATTGCGACGTTCGCCAATACTGCCTTCGCGCACGGGAGCATATTCGTCAAAGATATGGCTCATCAGACCTGTACCCCGGGTCATGGACAGGAACTCGCTTTGGAAACCGATCAAGCCGCGCGCCGGAATGCGGTATTCCATGCGGGTACGGCCTCGGCCATCGGATTGCATATCGAGCAGTTCGCCTTTGCGGCGTCCCAGCTCTTCCATGACACCACCTTGATGGTCGTCTTCGAGATCGACCGTCAGCAGTTCCATGGGTTCGTGGCGGACACCGTCGATTTCCTTGTAGACCACGCGGGGACGGGATACGGCCAGTTCGTAACCTTCCCGGCGCATGTTTTCCAGAAGAATGGTCAGATGCAATTCGCCCCGGCCGGAAACCTCAAATACCGTATCATCGCCGGTATCGCGAACCCGCAGGGCAACATTGGACTTGAGCTCCAGGTTCAGGCGATCACGCAACTGCCGGCTGGTCACGAATTTGCCTTCGCGTCCAGCCAATGGGGACGTATTGACCATGAAATTCATGGTCAATGTCGGTTCGTCGATCTTGAGCATGGGCAAGGCTTCGGGCTGGTTTGGATCGCACAGCGTGCAGCCGATGCCGATTTCCTCGATCCCGTTGATCAGCACAATATCGCCCGCTTCCGCGCTATCCACCTGCTCGCGCTCAAGGCCCTTGAATTTCAGCACCTGGTTGACTCGACCCTTGGATTGCTCGCCGTCTTCGCCAAACTTGACGAGAACATCCTGACCGGGGCGGATGCGACCGCGATTGATCCGGCCCACGCCGATCTTGCCGACATAGCTGTTGTAGTCCAGAGAAATGATCTGCAACTGCAGCGGCGCTTCCTTGTCGTCGTCACGCTGAGGCACATGCTTCAGAATCGCATCAAACAGCGGGCGCATATCGCCTTCGCGCACATCGTCCGTCAACCCGGCATAGCCGCTAAGGCCCGACGCGTAAATGATGGGAAAATCCAGTTGCTCATCGGTGGCGCCCAGCTTGTCGAACAAATCAAACGTCGTATCGATGGCAAAGTCGGGACGCGCGCCAGGGCGGTCGATCTTGTTGACCACCACGATCGGCTTGAGTCCGAGCGCCAGCGCCTTCTTGGTGACGAAACGGGTTTGCGGCATCGGGCCCTCAACGGCATCGACCAGCAACAGCACACCGTCAACCATGGAGAGCACCCGCTCGACTTCGCCGCCAAAATCCGCGTGTCCCGGGGTATCGATGATATTGATATGCGTGCCTTCGTACTCTACGGCACAGTTCTTGGAAAGGATCGTGATGCCACGTTCCTTCTCGATATCGTTCGAGTCCATGACCCGTTCGGCAACCTGCTGGTTGTCGCGGAATGTGCCTGATTGACGCAATAGCTGGTCGACCAGCGTGGTTTTGCCATGGTCAACGTGAGCGATAATCGCAACGTTACGGAGCGCTCGGCTCATAGTGTTTCTTCCTTTTGTCGTATTTTCGACGGCAACAAACCGTCGGGTAATTCATTTAGCGGGATCAGGGGCGCCTGCCTGTTTTCCATCGGTTCCAGCAAATCGATTGTGGTTGCCTTGGCAAGATCGAAAGGGCCGACACGCGTTCTTCTGAGCGCAGTCAAATGCGCGAAACAGCCTAACGCGCGACCGATGTCCTGCGCCAGCGTGCGAATATACGTTCCCTTACTGCAATCGACAGCCACCACCATTCCCGTCGCGCTTAGCGAAACGACACGCAACGCGTGGATCGTTATGGTGCGCGGCTCACGCTCCAGCTCTATGCCTTGCCGGGCATAATCGTACAAAGGCCGCCCGTCGCGCTTTAACGCCGAATACATGGGTGGAATCTGCTGTATTTGACCGCGAAACTGTGGCAATACCGTGTCCACCCGCTCCCGGGTAATGGTCCGGCGGTCCAACTGTGCTTGTTGTACAACAGCGCCGGTCAAATCCCCGCTATCGGTTTCCGTGCCGAACTGCAAGGTTGCCGTATAGGACTTGTCCGCGTCCAGCATGGTGCCGCAGATTTTGGTCGCCTTGCCAAAGCAACAGACCAACAGGCCCGATGCAAAGGGATCCAGGGTGCCTGTGTGCCCGCCCTTCTTGGCATCCAGCATGCGACGCGCGCGTTGCAGCGACTGATTGCTGGAAAAGCCAACCTGCTTATCCAGCAAAAGGACGCCATCGATCTCCTGCCCGCGCTTTCTTCCCATCGCTATCCTTGAGCCAATCCGCTCATGACTCCCGGTCGGCCTTGGGGTCCGGCAGCGGATCGACGCTGTCCGGGAACGCATCCGGCCGATTGGCGCGATCGATCAGTTGCGTCATTTCAATACCGCGAGCAAGTTGGTCGTCATGAAAAAAACGCAACGTCGGTACGGTATGAATATGCAACATCTTGAACAGCATGGAATGCAACCAGCCAGCCTTCTCATTCAGAATACCGGCGGCCGCATCCGGCTCTGCACCCAGGACCGTGAAATATACCTTGGCATGGGCGTAATCGGCCGACAGATCGACACCGGTAAGCGTGATCAGCCCCGAGCGCGACATGTCGAGCTCCCGCTGGATCAGCACGGCCAGATCTTTCTGAATCTGGTCTGCCAGACGAACATTCCGGTTTGCACCAGACGATTTGTGACGATTCATAGCCATTTACAGAGTACGTGCGATCTCTTTGATTTCAAAAATCTCAAGCTGGTCTCCCACCTCGATATCGGAATTACCGCGCAAGGTAATACCGCAATCGAAGCCGGACTTCACTTCTTTTACATCATCCTTGAAGCGCCTGAGCGACTCGAGCGAACCGGTCCAGTGCACCACATTATCGCGCAGCAAGCGTACTTGCGAATCGCGACGCACCACACCTTCGGTCACCATACAACCCGCAACCTTGCCGATGCGCGAAATGCTATAGACTTCGCGAATCTCGACCATACCGATCACTTCCTCGCGCTCTTCTGGCGCCAGCATGCCGGACATGGCGTTGCGAACATCGTCGACAGCGTCATAAATAATGTTGTAATAACGGACATCAATGCCATTGGTCTCAGCCAGCTTCTTCGCGCTCTGATCGGCACGGACATTGAAGCCGATCACAACTGCATTGGACGCAATCGCCAGGTTGATATCGCTTTCGGAGATGCCCCCGACCGCGGCATGCACCACCTGCACGCGCACCTCATCGGTGGACAGTTTGGTCAGGGACTGCACCAAAGCTTCCTGCGAACCCTGTACATCGGTCTTGACGATCAGCGACAGCGTCTGCATGCCTTCGCCAATATTGTCGAACATGGATTCCAGCTTGGCTGCCTGCTGTCGCGCAAGCTTCACATCGCGGAACTTGCCTTGACGGAACAGCGCGATTTCCCGCGCCTTGCGCTCATCAGCCAGCACCAGCACCTCGTCGCCCGCCAGCGGTACTTCAGTCAGACCCTGGATCTCAACCGGAATGGATGGACCCGCTTTATTGATCGGTTTGCCGTTTTCGTCCAGCATGGCGCGTACGCGACCAAAGCTTGCGCCGGCAAGCAGCGCATCGCCACGGTTCAAGGTGCCGCTCTGGACCAGAATGGTGGCGACCGGACCACGGCCCTTGTCGAGCCTGGATTCGATCACGATGCCTTTGGCCGGCGCATCCACCGCTGCGGTCAGCTCCAGGATTTCAGCCTGCAGCAGCACGTTTTCCAGCAGGTCGTCGATGCCTTTGCCGGTTTTGGCCGATACCGGGACGAAAGGTACATCGCCACCGTATTCCTCTGGCACCACTTCTTCCGCGACCAATTCCTGCTTGACGCGCTCGGGATTGGCCTCGGGCTTATCGATCTTATTGACGGCGACAACCATTGGCACGCCGGCCGCTTTCGCATGGTGGATCGCCTCTTTGGTTTGCGGCATCACACCATCATCGGCCGCAACGACCAAAATGACGATGTCGGTCGCCTTGGCGCCGCGGGCACGCATGGCGGTAAACGCCTCGTGGCCGGGGGTATCCAGGAACGTTACCATACCGCCTTCCGTTTGTACGTGGTAGGCGCCGATATGCTGCGTAATACCGCCGGCCTCGCCCGAAGCCACCTTGGCACGGCGAATGTAATCGAGCAGCGAGGTTTTCCCGTGGTCGACGTGTCCCATGACAGTAACGACAGGGGCACGCGGCAGCAACGGCGCATCGCTGCCCGTGTCGCCCGTGTCCAGGAATGCCTCCGGATCATCCAGTTTGGCGGCGATCGCATTGTGTCCGAGTTCCTCCACCACAATCATCGCAGTTTCCTGGTCCAGCACCTGGTTGATGGTTACCATTTGGCCCATCTTCATCAGTTCCTTGATGACTTCGGCCGCCTTCACTGACATTTTATGCGCCAGATCCGCCACCGTGATGGTTTCAGGAATATGGACTTCGCGCGCGATGAATTCCGGTACGGCCGGTTGTTTGACCTGGCTCTGCTGATGCTTGTTGCGTCCACGCGAACCGGAACGACCGCCCGAAGAGCGCCATCCATCTTCCTGCGCCGTCGGCGTCGCGCGTTTTTCGGCCACAGCCTTTTTACCGCGCGACTGATCATCAGACCATTTGTTATCCGTTTCGCCGGCCTTGCGAGCGCCTGGCGCCGCGGCCTTGACTTCCTTCTTGCCCGCCTTCTTGGCCGCGTCAGTGCTTTCCGCTGAAGGCGACGCACGCAACACCTTGCGGGGTCGGTTCAGCATATCGCGGAGCGCGGCCGCCTCGGCCTCGGCCTGGCGGCGCGCTTCATCGCGGCGCACATCGGCGTCGCTGCGCGCCTCCGTCGGCTTGCGGGTTGCCGCAGCTTTCGGCGGTACAGCCTGGCGGGGCTTGGCAGCCTCGTTCTTTGCCGGCGCGGCAACGGATGCGGGTGCGCGCGGCGCGGCCTGGCGCTCGGCCACAGGCTCGGCGGCCTTCTGCGCTTGCGCTTTGGCGGGAGCCTCGACCGGCGCGGCAGGCGCAGGTTGTTCGGCATTCTCTACGGGCTCAACGGCTTCGGGTTTGTCTGCCACTGCCTTGTTCTCTGTAGCATCGGGAGCGGCCGGAGCCGGCTTGGCCGTTGCGGTTTCATCTATGTTGGTCTCTGCCGGCGCTGCAGGCGCCTCGGCATCCGTCGCGGGCGCAACCTGTGCAGGCGCGGCCTCGGGCGCGACAGGCGTTGCCTTTTTCTCTTCGACCGTGGCAGCCGGCGCCTCGGTTGCCGCAACCGTCTCCGGTGTGGCAACATCGCCAGCGACAGGCATTTCAGCAGGCGCGGGCGCGGCGGCCGCTACCTGCGTATCAGGTGTCTCGGCAGCATCGGCCTTGCCTTCCGACACGTCCCGTTTTACAAAAACGCGTTTTTTCCGCACCTCGACCTGAATGGTGCGGGAACGACCAGTCCCGTCCGCCTGACGAATCTCCGAAGTCTCACGACGTGTTACGGTGATTTTTTTTCCATCTTTTGCACCATGCGCTCGACGCAGCGAGTCCAGAAGCTTCGCTTTGTCACTTTCTGTCACGACATCGTCCACCGATTTCAGATTTACGCCAGCCGAGCGAAGCTGTTCCAACAACACATTCGCTGGCATTTTGAGTTCGACGGCAAACTGGTTTACGGTATTACTGGGCATTAAGTTCTCTCTTCCCTTACAACGTTTTAATAACTGGCTGACTGACTATCGCCCCCAAAACACAGGCTTCGGACTTCAGGACAACATCGACAAAGGTCTCGGGCGTCTGCGCACAACGCGAGCACGCCGGTGTCGGTCCAGGCTAGCCAGCCCGGACCCCGACAAGGCCTTATTTGTCTTCTTCGTCAAACCAGTGCGCCCGGGCGCGCATAATAGTTTCACTAGCCTGCTCTTCGGTCATCCCGGTGATCTCCGCCAATTCGTCGGTTGCGAGCTCGGCCAGGTCATCCAGCGTGCTGACGCCGGCTTCGCCCAGCTTGGCGACCAGTTCCGGTGTCATGCCTTCCAGATCAAGCAAATCCTGCGCAGTCTCGACCCGTTCTTCCTGGGCGATGGCTTCGGTCAGCAAGGCTGTACGTGCGCGGTTGCGCAACTCATTGACAGTCTCTTCGTCGAAGCCGTCGATTTCCAGCAGTTCCTGGATGGGCACATACGCCACCTCTTCCAGGCCGGTAAAGCCTTCGTCGATCAGGATATCGGCAACCTGATCGTCAACGTCCAGTTTTTCCATGAACATCGTGCGCTGGCCGGTACGTTCTTCTTCCTGGCGATTCTGGCTTTCTTCCGGTGTCATGATATTGATCTGCCAGCCGGTCAGATCGGACGCAAGACGTACGTTCTGGCCACGCGAACCGATTGCTTTGGGCAGGTTCTCGGCGTCGACCACGACATCCATCGCGTGCTTGTCTTCATCTACGACTATCGACTCTACAGCGGCTGGCGCCAAGGCGCCGATCACGAACTCGGCCGGCTCATCGGACCACAACACGATATCGACTTGCTCGCCGCCCAACTCGTTACGCACGGCCGTCACGCGGGAACCGCGCATGCCGACGCAGGTGCCGATAGGATCAATGCGCTTGTCATAAGCTACAACTGCAATTTTAGCGCGAAGTCCGGGATCGCGGGCCGCCGCCTTGATTTCCAGCAAACCTTGTTCAATCTCGGGCACTTCGTTCTCGAACAGCTCCCGGATGAATTCCGGCGCGGTGCGCGACAGCATGACCTGCTGGCCGCGGGCGGTGCGGTCCACTTTCGCTACCCAGGCGCGGACACGGTCGCCAACGCGCAGGTTTTCCTTGGGGATCATTTCGGAACGTGGCAGACGCGCCTCGATCTTGCCTGTCTCGATAATGGCGTCACCCTTGTCCAGGCGTTTGATCGTGCCGGAAATGATGGTTTCGCCACGATCCAGGAAGTCGTTGAGTACCTGTTCTCTCTCCGCATCCCGGATTTTCTGGATAATGGCCTGTTTGGCGGCCTGCGCGCCGATACGGCCAAACTCTACCGGTTCGAGCGCCTCTTCGATATACTCTCCCACCTGAATGCCCGGCTGGATTTCCTGGGCCTCGGACAACAGCTCCTGGCGATCGGGCTCTTGCAAGCCTGCGTCATCGGGCACGACCAGCCAGCGGCGGTAGCCCTCGTGGGAACCGTTACTGCGATCGATCACGACGCGAATATCGGCATCATCCTTGAATCGTTTTTTCATCGCAGAGGACAGTGCATTTTCCAGCGCACCGAACACGACGTCACGCGATACGTTTTTTTCACGTGCTAAAGCATCTACAAGCAGAAGAATTTCGCGACTCATCGCTTTTTACCCTTGAAATCAAGAACCGGATCCAGCTTGGCCTTTTCGATATCCTCGAAAGCAAACTCAATAATCTGTGTCTCGTTCTTTTTAATGTCAAATTCCAGACAGAACTGGTCTGTCGGCGTACCATCTGAACCTTCCTTATGCCGCAATATGCCGGTAAACACCTTGCGATTGTCTTGCGGTTCCCGCAATTTTACTTCTACCCGAGCCTGCTGCGCGGCAAAGCGGTCGAAATCCTGACGCGTACGCAACGGCCGGTCGACTCCAGGGGAGCCAACCTCAAGCCGCTTGTACTCGATGTTTTCCACCTCGAAGACTCGCGAAAGCTGGCGCGAAACCTGCTCGCAATCCTCGATCGTGACGCCACCTTCGCGATCGATCGTGACGCGCAGCAAGCCCAGCGCCGCGCGCTCGACGTCGACCAGTTCGACGCCGAGACCGGCAATGGCCTGTTCGGTAAGAGTATATAGATCAGTCATACAATAAAAAATGGGCCCTTTCCAGCCCATTGTTAAATACAGCGATGCGCGCAAAAAGGGCCGCTTGCGCAGCCAGTATTTTGGCAGCCACCCCAACGATTTCTGCCCGGCAGACAATTGCCCCGCAAAAAGAAGGTATACATAGCTGTTTTTTTTGGCCCGATTCCAGAGCCGCTGCCAAGTGGTTACCCGGCGGCCGGCAAATACCTGAAAAACCATGCCAAAGCAATTAGTTAATCGAAAATTATAACAGAATAATCAATACTTTACTATTTTTCCCTGCCGATAGCGCCATTTTCCACATCTCGGGCAGTTTTTGCGCTACAGCAGGGACATGCCGCCTAACGTCCGTTGCGATTACGTCCGATCATTCCCAATTGAGACTCATGGGCCGAAGCGCCGCTTGGCTGCCATTCATCGCGATTGCGGGATGTCGTGCGACGCCCCGTGGCACGTCCGCCCTGTGTGGCGGCACGCCCCCCTTGCTTGCCATTTCGCCCTTGCGGCGACTTGTCGCCACGCGTGCCGGAACGGCCTTCCCGGTCGTCGGTCGGCGCCGCCTGACGACGCCCATTATATAAACCATTTCCATTACGGGGCTTGCGCGCTGTCTTGCCGGCATTGGCGCCACCAAGGCCGTGACCGCGATCACCACCTCCGTTGCGCGCACCGACGTGGGCGCGCGGTCGAGCCTCGAATCCCGGCGGCAAAGCGTTGTCATGCGACAACGGCTGCTTGGAACGCCGGTTACGCGTCTCATCCTCTTCCTTGACCAAACCGGTTTGGATCATCAAGGCCGAGACCAACAGCGGATCGAGCTCTTCCCAGCGACCACGCTTGAGGTTGCGGGGCAGCGCGATATCTCCGAAACGCGTGCGGATCAGGCGGCTCACGGTAGCGCCCACCGCCTCGAACATGCGCCGCACTTCCCGGTTACGCCCTTCCTGCAACGTTACCCGGTACCAGCGATTGCTGCCCTCGCCACCGATAAACTCCATGCTATTGAACGCGGCGGCGCCATCGTCAAGCGTAATGCCGTCAACCAGGCTCTGACGCTGCGTCTCGGAAAGTTCGCCCAACACGCGCACGGCGTACTCGCGCTCATTACCAAAGCGGGGATGCATAAAGCGATGCGCCAGGTCCCCCGATGTCGTGAAAATAAGCAAGCCTTCGGTATTCAGATCAAGGCGCCCCACGGAAATCCACTTGCCAGTCCGCATTTTGGGCAGCCGGGAAAAGACTGAAGCACGCCCTTCCGGATCATCGTGACTGACGATTTCGCCAGCCGGCTTGTGATAAAGGATGACGCGTGGCGGCCGCTTGGCATTGGGGCGCGACACCAGCTGGCCATTGACACGGACCTGATCCTGGGGACCGACCCGCTGTCCGATATGGGCAGGCTCTCCGTTTACCGAAACCCGTCCAGCGACAATCAACTCTTCCATATCGCGGCGCGAACCGACGCCAGCATCGGCCAAGACCTTATGCAACTTTGGATTAATCGCGTCGCCACTAAGGATTTTGCCCAGTTTCTGTTCCAGGCGCGCCGAACCATCCAGGTAGGCCAGCGCCTGATCCGCATCACGCTCATCCTGCGCAGGCGTCAGACCCGATTCCGCCATAGCGGCGCGATCGGCCACCGGCTTGGCGTTGCGGGGCTTCTGGCCGGCATTGCGACGAGGCCGTCCGGCCGCTTTCTTGCGGGGTGCCGCAGCCGCATCCTCAACCACCTCGACCTGCTCGGGCTTTTCAACCAAGGCATCGGCCCGGCGCCGGCGAAACGGCGTGCGCAACTTGCGCCCCTTGCCTTTCTGGCGTGGATCCGCCTCGACTGAGGGATTCTCCTCGGCTCCCTGAATGGTGATGACCCGGGTGGCGGCATCAGTGTCGTATTCGTTTGAACGCGGTCCGTTTGAATTGTTTTCCGTATCAACGTGATCCGAACTATTCATTATGTTGGTAACTCCAATAAACTATGTTTTATTCTTTAGGTCGTCTGCCTCATCATCACCATCGGCCCCCTGCTCCGGTGAAGATTCACCGGCAGGATCAACGGATTGATCATCTGGCTGTTCTGTGACTGGCTCGGCGCCCTGCTCCAGGTCGACGGACGCCTGCTGGACTTCGGCAGTCATGGCTGACTCGTCCGATTCCGGCTCAACTGCTTCCTGCTGTTCCGGCATATTGGCCTCCTGGGCACCGGCATTCGCTTGCACAACTTCCTGACTGTGTAAAAGCGCGCCCTCTTCATCCTGCGCGAGGGATTCGGCATTCGCCGCAGCCTCGGCGCCAGGCGCATCCGCAACGTCGACACCCACGTCCTGCTCGGCCGCGAGCGCTTCGGCAGATTCTACCTGCGCCTGCGCCTCGGTTGCGGACAATGTGATATCCATATCCAATGCGGATAAATCAGGCATTCCGGCCTCGCCACCCTCCAATGCAGGCAGATCGTCCAACGCTTTCAATCCAAGATCATCGAGAAACTGTTTTGTCGTGCCCAGCAATGCAGGACGCCCGGGCGCATCACGATGCCCTAGCACGTCTATCCAGCCGCGCTCTTCTAACGTTTTGATGATTTGTGATGAAACCGTG
>JBEBPQ010000025.1:0-61588 GCA_040395835.1 Advenella kashmirensis | reverse complement strand
CATATTTCGGGACCAGCATGGTCAATGATTATTTTCGTTACGCTCATTATAGGCCTGGTCCCCGATTACTCCCAGCCCGCTAGGCAATACCCTCAAAGGTCTGGTAAATACCCAACAAAATCAGGCTGCAAAAAAACACGGTTTTGAACGCGCGTACCGATAATACGCCCCTGAGGCGCTGCCCTGCCGCCATGCCCAGCAACGCGGGCACCAGCATCGCTAATGAAATACCGGCAGATGCGGCCGGATAGCTGCCATTCAGCCACAACCCCGCGGCCAGGGCAACGGTCGAAACCGTAAAGGACATGCCCATCGCCTGGATCAGATGGTCTCTGGGGAGCGCCAATGCCTGTAAATAAGGAACGGCGGGGATCACGAAAACGCCGGTAGCCGCGGTGATCCAACCGGTCACGAACCCGGCCAGCGGCCCGGCCCATCCTCGCGCAGAGGGCGGCACAGCGCGTACCTTGCCGGCCAGCCCCCAGCAGGCATATAGCACCAGCGCCACTCCCAGCGCAACGCTGGCCCACTGACCAGCCGGTGCCCCCAAGACCAGCGCTCCCAGCAGCGTACCTGCGAAAATGCAGACCTGCATGCTCCCTAAACTGCGCGAGAGTCCGGGTAGCGTCTCCACCGGGCCCGCCTGCCACAGATTGGTCACCAGGGATGGAATGACCAGCATGGCGGCGGCTTGCGCTGGCGTCATAAAAAGCGACAGCAGCGCCATCGAAATCGTTGGCAGCCCCAACCCGACCACACCCTTGACCGCCCCCGCCAGAAAAAATATCAGAAGGACCAGCATCAACTGTGGCTGTGAGTGAGGCAATAGGTCGGCAAGCTCTGAAACGGACATAATAGCTCCACGGAATTTACTTCGGCTTTACCAAAGTCTAAAATGAACAGCAAATACAAAAAAAATAGAAATCACTCACCTGAAATCATCTAAATTTCGCTTTTTTACTGAATATCAATGATATTGTAAATTCCCCAACCGCCTTTTAAAATCTGGATATTCCAAAATCAGCATCAGGCAATACCTAATGCTAATTGTCTCCACAAACGGATACCTTCACCATGCGACTGGACTTGACCGATCTCAAGCTTTTTCTGGATGTACACGAAACCGGCACAATCACGGCCGGAGCACAGCGCAGCCATATCACAACCGCCTCGGCCAGCGAGCGTATCAAGGGTATGGAGACGGTGCTCGGCGTGCTGATTTTCAACCGCAATCGCCGGGGCGTGACCGTCACGCCCGCAGGCCGCACACTGCTGCACCATGCGCGCGCCGTCCTGCAGCAAATGGCACACCTTCACGGCGATCTGGGTCAATACAGCAGTGGACTGAAAGGCCAGATACGCTTGCTCAGCAATACCTCCGCCATCAACGAATACGTGCCCGCCTTGCTCGGCGCTTTTCTGGAAGCACACCCGGACTTATCGATCGACCTGGAGGAAGGCCCCAGCATGGATATTGCCGACCGGATACGGCGCGGCATGGCAGATATCGGCCTGATTGCCGACACCATTCCCCTACAGGGTCTGAAGACGTACTTTTTCCGCCGAGATCCGCTGGTGATCGCGCTGCCACAGGCGCATCCCCTGGCGCATCTTGAATCCCTCGGCCTCGCCCAGGTGCTGGGTGAGGATTTCATCGGCCTGGCAGACGACAGCGCCTTGCAAAAACACATTTCCGCCCATGTCCGTCAATCCAGCGGGGAGTTGCATTACCGGGTACGGCTGCGCAGCATCGATGCCGTGTGCCGCATGGTCAGCCAAGGCATCGGGATTGCCATTATTCCAGAGGCGACTGCGATTCGTTGCGCTCGGCACCTTCGCCTGGCGCACCGCCCCCTCGCCGAGCGCTGGGCCATGCGCAACTTGCTGGTATGCACGCATGCTTCTGAGCCCCTGCCAGTTTATGTACAATCATTCTTGCAACACATATTGGCGCCGCATTGATCCCGAATTTGCGCCGCCCCCTCATCCTGAACCAGGCCGGAACCCATACCGAAGCATACGATGAAAAGCAGCCACAACGTCAGCCCCCCTGCCATGCCGGAACCCGATGAGCAATGGGAAATTTCCGGCCGATCGATGTATCGCGCCGCGAGTTTCGCCGTCGCGCTCCCGGCATTCATGATTGGCACAGCGCTCTTTATGCTGGGTTTCTCGCTGAATCACGCCACAATCCTGCAGGCCGCTTGCATTCTGTACAGCATCTCCTTTGCAGGGTTCCTGACGCGCTGGCTGGTCAACCGGCAAGTCTGGCCGCGCGCCCTGCCCTATATTGTCTGCATCGCTGCCGCCGGCGCAGGTTTTTACCTCCTGTTGCAGCTGGCCTTGCTGGCGCTTCGGCATTTGCACCTCATCCCCTAATCGACGGGCTCCCAATGCTGCGCATCGCCCGCGGCAAAACGCTGAAGCGTGATGCAACCTGCCGCCCGGTGCGGGTTTACAACATGAAGATTTTTCAATATACTGTAAATATTCCCAGTATGGGTTGGCACAGATATGGGCTGATACAGGATAAACCGGTTATATTGAACTGCCTTTATGACCTTGGCCTTATGGCCCTGGCATCTTCCCAGATTTAGCGGCAGCAGGCGATGCATCACAAATTTGCAATGGGGTATCATTACCCTATCGAATATCGCTACTTGCTCAGGCATAGGCACACGGCAGATAAAATACCGTCGCTACTTTATCGGCTTTTACGGGAATCCACGTTGAATCGCTTCAATTCAGACAGGGAGATAATCAATGAATACGCATGCACTTCCCGAATTTTTTGGCATGTCCCTGTCGTCACCGTCAAAAAAGGCGCCGTACGTTCTGGTCAATCCCGATGGCAGCGTACGCATGAATCTGGACAATGCAGAAACCCGCGAGAAGTTCCGAGCGGGCGTGAACTCCATCAAGAATATCAGGCCTGTCGCGCTCGGGCAGCATCGCCAGGCCAAAACGCGGTAGCTCCCCGATGAGTGCTATTTTCATAGCAGTCGTCCTCCTGTCGGGTTTTATCTATTCCGATCAAAATATCAAAACCAAATTCAGGCTGGCACGGTCCACCGGTTGGGTCACCTATTTCCTGGCCGGCGTTTCCGGTATCTACTTTGCCCTGGCTGCAGGCATCGCGCTCCTGCTCCTGAATACTTCTGGCGGCTATCAAATCGCGGTCGAGCAAGGCGCGACGCTGGTATCCACATCAAAAAGCAGCGTCCAGATCGTTATCTGGGGCGGGATCAGTCTGCTTCTGGCCCATTTTTGGGGAAAATACCGCTACCTGCTGTCCGGTTTGGGCAAAACGCCAAGGCGAACGGCCAAGGTGCTGCTGACCCGCCGCCTGCATCGCTTATTTCCCAAAGCCGTCGGCACCTTGAAACATTTCCGGAGTGCCAGGCAAGAAAACGCGGAACGCACCGTCCAGGAGGCGGCCTACGAACTGGCGGTACAAAACGAGTTCGAGCAGATGCTCTACGCCTCGGCCGCCACCGTCAGAATGCTGCAAATCACCCTCAAAAGCGGGAAGGTCTATATTGGCTATGTCAACGAGACGTCAAACCCTCGCAAAACCGACAACACCGAGTACTTTACGCTGTTTCCCTTGCTAAGCGGCTACCGGAACCGGCGGACACACGAGCTGGTGATCACTACAAACTACTACGATGCCTATCGCCGTATATTCAGCAATGACATCCCCTTCGATGACATCCGCATCGAATTCAAAACCCTGATTCCAAGACTCGAGGTCAGCGCCATGGCGTTTTTCGACGCCGATTATTACGATCAATTCGTACAGCGCGAAACCGTCAACACGGCTCGCGCGACAGCCCATGGCTCCGGGCGATTCCGACGTCGCAATACAACATCGTAGCCCCCACGGTCGCCAGCCTGACTGCCCCGCTCCCTGCAACCCCGGACGGGCGCAGGCCAATACTTAACATTTGTTGAATTGTTGAAGTCGGGTCCATTCCCTATAATCCATCTCGCTCATTGCTATTGGGTGAATTTGGCCAGCCCTTGTGGCTGGCTTTTTTTTCGCCCGCTCGCCGCCCCTTGCCTCATCCTCTCTGACGGCCCGCTACCCGCGTTACCTCGACAGCCCGCCTTCCCGGTATTTCGCCAGTTCCTTCCCCTCCTTTGCCGATTCAAGCCAGCGACGCTTCCATACCAGCTACGCACTGAACATACAATCGCGGCTCACGCCAGTTTCCGCTAACAATCTGCGCACTTTTCGCGTTTCCAGCGTATTTTGTGTTGATTTGATACAACATTCACTGGTTTTCACTGATTTGCACACTCTTGTAATACTGTTGTAAAGTAGAGACTTATATATCGTTATGGGAGATGTATATGAATGCAGCTTATCAAGCAGTCCATATGGGGCTGATCAAAAAGGCCGTTACCAACTATCGCATGGCCCGCAACAACGGCAACAGCAACGCCGCCAAAGGCTACCGCCTGCAAGTTCGCGACCTGATCAGGGCATTCAGGGCCGTGCGCGCCTGAAGCCAATGCGGTGCCATAGGCCCCGCTGATTATTCAGCAACCCAGCGTAGTTTTTTTGCTACGATATTTGCTTCTTACCGGGGCCCGGAATCGGCTCCCTGGCTTTTCTTCCCCTCTCTGTCTCCCAGACTTCACGATTTTCCACGCTACCGCCTATCCCTGGTAAAACCAGTGCACTGTCCCGTCCTTTTCTGGTGACGGACCGACAAAAGCACATGACCACTTTCCGTTGCTGCAAGGATGTAATCGCATTTACAATTTTGTCATGATATAAAACATGCCTGCGTCTATGATCTAAGCGATTTTGTTTACTCAGGGGTTACAACAATGAAAAAGCACTTAACCATTATCGGGCTGTTTACACTTTTCCTCGCAGGCTGTGCCGTGCGCGGTCCTTCCGTTTCGGTCGATCCTGGCGGTATTTACCCATACTATGACGGTGGTGGTCACTATCATGGCGGCGGCGGTCGCGGCGGATTCTGTCCTCCGGGACAAGCCAAGAAGGGAAATTGCTGATTTATCCATAGCCAAGCTTGCATTTAGAACTTGCATTTAGCCGGACTGATGACCACGGCAGGCCTGTCTGATCAAGGGGCCTGCTTGTCACGTATTAAAGAACGAGACGACGAAAAAACCGGACAACGGCATAACGCGCCAGTTGCCTGGCGCCGGCAGGCCATCTGCAATTCAATTGGCAGCCTTGCAATTGCTCATGACAGGCTTATCGTCTCCTTCGACCAGATCCGCCGCCTCGCCTTTTGTATATAACTTATAGGTATAGTTCTCGTCCATTGTCTTGTAGTTGGCACCGGACGCCATTTTCATCAGTTCCATGGGCAGCATTTCATCATTGGGATGAATCACTGCATAGGAATTACCAGTATCGGTATTGATATAGACAACCTCCATTTTCTGGTTCTGATCACAAACATATATGGTCTTGTTCACCTCCCCCGCCATTGCAGGCAGGGTAACGACAGACGACAAAAGGATGGCAGACAATGCCCGGGACACCAAATTCATACGATACTCCTTGTTCTTTACATCGCGAGGGAACGCTAGCAAAAGGAAAATTGCTTTAGCCTAATCCAATAACTTAGCATGGATGGGCGATCGTGCAATTAACCCAGGTCAAAAATTTGCCATAACAAAATTTATCATCATGCCCGTATCCTATGGCAAATCGCATGCACGCCCTCCGCCCCTCCCCGGGACGGATCCGGTGCCCAGTCTCAAGCTCTCCCCTATTTAAGCGTCCGCTGGAAGTTTTTCACTTGTATATTGTTTTCCAGGGAGGCATCCACGGCAATATCGAAAATGACTTTATCCGCCCGGTGCCAAGCGGTGAACCACTCCAGCGGCAAACCATTTTGATCATAGTAGCAGGCATGCAATTGCAATAAAGACACCCCAGTGCCAACCTGCAGATAGGCCGCCATTTGCCTGTCGGCCGGCACAATCTGGATCTGATTGCGACCTTGCTCGGGCTTGCGGTTATATCGATCCTGTAAATGCTGATGCAGGGAACCGTCCGTCAAGTCCGCTGCGGTTAACGCATGGAACTCGGCAGGCAGCCAGGTCTTGACATAGGAAATGGGCTCATCGCCGATGGCACGCACCCGTTCCAGCAATAGACCCGAGGTTTCGTTATAAAACGCAGCAACATCCGCGGGAAATGGCTGCCGATCAAGCCGAACCACTTGGGTCCTGAGCTTGACGCCCTTGTCATGCAGTTGAGAATGCAGGCTGAGCGAGTTCTGCAGACTGCGCCGGTGCTTGATGCGCGGCGCTACCACCGAAGCTTTTCCCGCCTGCTTAAGGATAAAACCCTCGTCGACCAGGACCGATAAGGCCTGGCGCACGACGCTGCGCGCTACATTGTAATGCGCGCACAAGGCGCTTTCGCTGGGAATCGCGCTACCTGGAGGCAGGCGGTTGTCCGAAATGGCAGCCTTCAGGCTTTGTACGAGTTGCTTGTACAAAGCCTCCTTGCCTTTTTTCTCAACTTCTATTTTTTCCAGATAAAGCACGTTGCTCCCATTGCTACCGCTTAATTGGTTTCCGATTTCGAAGCGGTTTCCCAGACGGACGACCAGCCAAGCGACAGGCTCGCTGCGCGTTCGGCCGCCAATATCAGGCTTTCTTCACGGGCGATATTCTGCCCGGCGATATCGAAAGCGGTGCCATGATCCACCGAAACCCGGACCACCGGTAGGCCAACCGTGATATTGACGCCATCATCGCCATAGACCGCCTTGAACGGGGCATGACCCTGGTCGTGATAACAGGCGACAAGAAACTTCCATTTGCCGCGCACCGCCTGCGGCCAGAGCGCGTCGGCCGGAATAGGACCGACAGCGTTAATCCCCGCCTTCGTCGCGCGTTCGATTGCAGGCGCTAATATAGCACTATCTTCCGTACCGAATATATTGTTTTCACCAGCATGCGGGTTCAAGCCCGATACGGCGATGGGCTCCTGCTGGCGACCCAAAGCCTTGGAGAAGGCATGAACCAGTTGCAGGATATCATCCATGCGTTTCGGGTTGACATCCTCAATCGCCTGGCGCAAGGACACATGGGTCGTTGCGTGAAACACATACAAATCGCCGGCTGACAGTACCAGAGAATAATTCTTCACGCCGAATTCGTGGGCCAGCAGCTCCGTATGGCCTGGCCACTTGTGTCCACCCAGGTGCATTGCGGCCTTATTCAGCGGTGCAGTCACAATGCCATCAACCTCTCCCTTGCGGGCCAGATCACAAGCCTTCATGACAAACAGCGCCGAACCGGCGCCAGCCCGCGCATCCAATTTGCCCGGTTCGACCGCTTCCAGCGAAGGGCCTACCTGGATAATTTCAATTGTCCCCGCTTCGTTCGTCGCTTCGGCGGGAGCCTGAATTTGCCGTACTTTTGCGGCATCCTCGCCCAGGCTGGCCACCGCCTTGCGCAAGGCGGCAACATCGCCGATAACGACAAACGCCGCTTTTTTCCTGATCTCGGGATGGTTCAGCAACATTTTCGCGGTAATTTCCGGGCCAATCCCGGCAACATCACCAACGGTCACAGCCAATACGGGCAATCTGTTTTCACTCATTTGAATTTCCTTTCCATCAGCGTATCCGCTGCCTGAATCAATACATTTTCGGCACCAAAGCCACCGGCCTTGGTCACGATCGGCATGCCGGCGTAGGCGCCACCGATCAGCGTACCCAACGGCACGCCACCAGAGACTTCGTCAATCAAGCGAACCCCGGTCGCCTGCAATGCGCGCATCACCTGCTCGGCGCCATCGCCACCGGTCGCGATAATACCGCGCACCCAGCCCTTGCTTGCAATGGCAAGCGCCATTGAGCCCAGCCGACTTGCCACTGTAGCGGCAGACAAGCCCGGTGCCTGGCCCGCTGGTGCCAAAATCACAATCGTCCGGTTTGTACCGGAAGCAAAACCATCGTCAGCCAGCACCTTTTGCTGCCACTGCTGCCAGCGCTGGTCATTGCCCAGCACCTCCAGCGACGGCGTGAAAATCTTCGCGCCCCATTGCTGCAACGCCGCTACCTGGGCCCGCGTCGCGCTATGTTGCGATGTCACGACCGCCAGCACCGCACCCTGCCGTGCCGACTGGTTGGCCCACGCCGCCGCCATGGCCTTGGCCAGGCCGCCCGCGCCAACAGGCAATGCCCGCTCGCCCAGAAGCACAATGGCCTGCGCCAGCCGCATCAAATCCTCGTCGGTTGCCGCGTCGACCACAACGGTATGACCGCTTGCGGCCAATTTTTCCGCGAGTGACGCGGGAGTATCCATCGTATCCGGACGGACCAGCGAGCAATCCAATAATGCCGGGATCGCGCTCTGCGTCACCGGAGTCACCGGATCCGTCGCCGCCGAGGTGTTTGTGACCGGCACACCATTGACCAACAACACACCGTCGCTGACGGTGCGCCCTGTCGCCGGGTACGCCGGACATACGATCGCTATCGCGTCGTGCCGCCACTGCAGGCGCGCCGCTTCGATCTCGGCGGCAAACGCCCCGCGCAGGGTTGAGTCGACCTTTTTGAATACATGACGGATGCCCTGCGTCTTCACCGTATCGATTTCTTCGGCGACGACCCGCGCGGCCATTTCATCTGCCATAGCGCGGCTGTTGCAGTTGACGGAAATCACTTCGGCTTGGACATCCCCCGCTGCGAACGCCTGACGCGACCCGCCGACATACAACAGAGTCTCCCAGCCGGAGCGGACAAATTGCACGGCGGAGTCCCCTGCGCCGGTCAAATCGTCCGCGATAATCGCGATCTGCGGTGTCATAACCGGGCGGCCCCTTCCGTGGCCAACGATCCGGCAGATGCCGTGGTAGTATCGACCGGCTTGAGCTCACCCGCTCTTTTCAGGAACCAGGACGCCAGCAACGGCGCCATGATGGAACTGATCAGCACGCAAGCGGCGACCTGCGCCGTTGCCGTGTCCACATACATTTGAAAGCGGGGATCGGCGGCGGCAACGATGGCAGGCGTGGCGATCGCGTTGCCTGCGGTCGTACCCGCGGCAAAACCGATACCGCTTTTACCACCGCGACGCAAAATCAACTTATAGCCAAGATATACCAGGAATCCCGTGATCGGGCTGATCAAAAAGCCAAGCACGATGCCGGTCAGGCCGCCGCTGACAATCGCGCTGAGATTGATGCCGGTGCCAAGCGCAAAGGCAAAAAATGGAATGACGATATTGGGGACAGGGTCCAGGGTCTTGCGCCATTCGATGTCCAGGTTTCCGACTAGCACACCCAGCAGGAACGGCACCAACGCCGCGACCAGCGCGATCAGGGGAATATCCCCAAGTCCGGACGCCCCAAGGAACAGCAGGCTGAAGAAGGGGCCGTCATTGACTGCACTCGCCACATAGGCGCCGCGATCCCGGTTGTCCCCATACTGCCCGGTATAGGCAAGCCAGAGACCACCGTTGCTGTTGTCAAACGCCGCCAGCAAGGCCAGGATGGAAACACCCCACACGCCGTCGATACCGACAAAGCTGCCCAGCAGGATGATCAGACTGGCCGGAATAATGGTTTTGCAAAACAGGATGGTGCCGGCGGTTGCCAGGATCGGCCCGCCGGTGCGCATATTTACTTGCGTACCCGTCGCGAAGATCAGCAATGCAATCAGCGGCAGCGCGCTGTTTTTGAACAGCGCCGTGGTAAAGCTGCCTATTCCCAATGCTTCTGGGGCAAAGGTTCCAAGTATGGAACCCAGGATCAGCGGAATGAGCATCAAGCCGCCAGGGATCTTGAGCATCGTCCGGAACATCGGAAATATAGAACGTTCTTGTGTCATTATCAACCCAACCTTTTCTAGTCACGGGTAATTTCTGAAAGTATCGAAACGCGGCGACCACCGCGACTTCTCCATGGGAATCGCTGCTGCAACCCAATCCTGTACGTACAACTTGTACGTACAGGTCGCATTATTCTCTTTTGCAAATAGCTTGTCAAACGCAAGCCGTCCGCTTTGCGAAAACAACACGTTTAATTACATTTATCATAGCGCTGCGAGCGGCCCCACCGGCGATTGCTCGGTGTCAAGTCGCAGCGCATTTTTGCACTGTGTGCCAGGTACGCGTCGTGATATTTTTACCGAATTTTTTTTCAAGAAGGCGCATGAAAGAAGGCGGCTGTTCCGCGGGATCATAAACGGTAAAGACTTCGCAGCCACAAGTGGACAGGATCCACACCTTCCCTGCCAGCAATGGCAATGCCACCGTATCGACAGGCGCGCGCAAGAAGGTAACGACGCGTTTTGCCTGTGGTGGTATGGGGAATGCGCCATAGGGATCCGCATGCGCCATGGCCTGCAAGGCTTTCAACGATCTGACGAATACGGGAAATACATGCCCAAGCTGCTGTCGCATCGTGGTCTCGATATACGCCTCGAGTCGTGCGAGATCGGTTCGACGAGTATTAAAAACAACATTACCGCTGGAAATTACCGTTATCACATTTGTGAATCCCGCCGATTCAAAAATTTTTTTCAAATCCTCCATTCGTGCATTTTGGGGGCTCACTCCCCGCAAGAACGCAACATACCTGGGCATAAGGATTCCCTCGTTCCGGAAAAAATGCGATTCGCATAATGACGCGGGCCAACAAAGAAACAAATAGTGACATCTTCATTGGAAAGATTGACTGAAATTGACTGAAATTTCTTTGTGCACACAAACAATTTGGTTAATAATTGATCACACAAATACTAACAGAAAGGGAGAAGTAGCATGATCAAGCAATGCAGTGCAGAAGTTTTTGGGACATTCTGGCTTGTTTTCGGCGGTTGCGGCAGCGCGGTACTGGCGGCGGCATTCCCCGAACTGGGTATCGGCTTTGCCGGCGTTGCGCTGGCTTTCGGTTTGACGGTGCTGACCATGGCCTACGCCGTCGGTCATATTTCCGGCGGCCATTTCAATCCTGCTGTCACCCTGGGCCTGTTTGCCGGAGGCCGCATACCAGCCGGCACCGTTCTGCCCTATATTATTTCGCAAGTGATCGGCGGGCTGCTTGCCGGCGCCGTGCTGTACCTGATCGCCAGCGGCAAGGCCGGCTTTGACGCAAGCGCCAGCGGTTTCGCATCCAATGGCTACGGCGAGCATTCTCCAGGCGGCTATGCGCTCACGTCGGCCATTATTGCCGAATTTGTCCTGACTGCATTTTTCCTCATCATCATTCACGGTATTACCGACAAACGGGCACCTGCCGGATTTGCACCGTTGGCTATCGGGCTGGCTCTCACGCTGATCCACCTGATCAGCATTCCCGTCACCAATACATCCGTAAACCCCGCCCGCAGCACGGGCGTGGCGGTATTTCAGGGAAGCTGGGCGCTGGAGCAGCTTTGGGTATTCTGGGTCGTTCCCCTCATCGGCGGCGTCGTCGGCGGATTGATTTACCGCCACCTGCTGGCCAAGGACGATTAAATGACATAAATGGCATTGATTCTGCCAGGCGATTCCCTAGCCCCGCCCATGTGCGGGGCTAGGTCTTTCCAGACACCGGACCGCTTGCGACCATGACCGGCGGCGGAAATACCGCTGAACGATCAGCCATACATAGCCTTATAATCAGCCAGTGGACAAACTCACCCAATATCGCGTATTCATCCAAGTCGCAGAAATGGGCAGCTTTATCAAAGCCGCGCATGCGCTTGAATTGCCCAGGGCCACTGTCTCGGCAGCCATCAAGCTGCTGGAGCAGGAGCTGGGGGTCAGGTTATTACAGCGAACGACGCGCCAAGTCAAAACCACCAGCGACGGTGAACTGGTACTGGCGCAGGCACGATTACTTTTGGCCCAAGCCGACAAAGTCGCCAATCTGTTTTCCGCGGACCGCCAGCAAGTCAAAGGCAGGCTGGTTATCGATATGCCCAGCCGTATTGCGCGCAAACTCGTTATTCCCGCGCTGCCGCAATTGCTGGCGGACTACCCGAACCTGATGGTTCACTTGCATGCGACAGACCGGGCCAGCAACCTGGTGCAAGACGGGATCGACTGTACCGTGCGGGTCGGTGAGCTGGCCGACAGTACGCTTGTGGTCCGGCGCCTGGGTTCGCTGGCATTGATCAACTGCGCCAGCCCGGCCTATCTGCGTGCCGCAGGCACGCCGCGGACACCGGATGAACTGGCCGCCCGGCACCAATGCGTCGGATACGCGTCTCCTTTTTCAGGCAGGGAGCTCGATTGGGAATACATGGAGGACGGCGTTGCGAAAAAAACCGCAATGCCCAGCCGGCTGATTGTCAACAATGCCGAGAACTACATATCGGCATGCCGCGCAGGCCTGGGCCTGATCCAGATTCCAAGATACGACGTTCAGGATTTGCTGGATAAACAAAGCTTGATCGAAATTCTGCCCAACTATCGCGCCGCATCCATGCCCATCTCCATCCTTTACTCGCATCGCGGACACCGGACGCGGCGGCTTGAGGTCTTTATCAATTGGTTTGAGCAATTGATCGCGCCCTATCTGGACTGATTCAAGCTGGCAGGATCGTACGCGATGGCTGTGCTACAGTAGTCACAGGCATTCGATATTCTCCAGCAGAGGAAAGCGTCATGGCAAAGGCAATCAGCACATTTCTCATGTTCTCCGGGCAGGCCGAAGCGGCCTTGAATTTCTACCAGGAGCTCTTCCCCAATTCCAGCACGCTGAACATACAGCGCTATGGGCCGGAAGGTCCGGGCAAGGAAGGCACGGTCGTGCATGCGACAACCCTGCTCAATGGCCTGCCTGTCATGGTGTCGGACAGCCCGGTCAAGCACGACTTTTCATTCACGCCGGCCACCTCTTTCTTTGTCGACTGTGACAGCGAGCAGGAACAGCAGCGGCTGTTCACCCGGCTTTCGGAAAACGGCAAGATCTTGATGCCGCTCGACAACTATGGGTTCTCCCGGCAATTTGCCTGGGTCGAGGACAGATTCGGCGTTTCCTGGCAACTTAATTTACCTTGAAGATGTCCTTTGCCTGGATAACGCGTGGCATACCGTGCGAAAAAATACATGGCATACCGTGCGAAAAAATACATGGCATGCCGCGCGCCTACCCTGCCTGCTGGCGTACAACGGCCTTAGCGGCCTTGCGCAATGCCGGCTTATTTGCGTTGCGAGGCAGGCTCAAGCCCGTTCTTGCGGATGGCATCGTAAGCTTTTTCTGAACTCAGATAGGAAATCAGCGCCTTTGCCCCTTGCACATCTTGGGCATGACTCGTTACCCCCGCAGAAAACACCGTGACCTTTTGCAAGGCTGGCGGCAATACGCCGACAAAATCCGCGCCCTCGATCGGCAACAGCTCACTGACCTGCTGCAGGCCAAGATCGGCATCACCGCGCGCAACCACATTGCCTACGCGCTCGGAAAGAATACGCTTACTCTTGGGTTTGACCTGGGCCTCGATGCCCAATTTTTTCAGCATTTCGTTCTGGTAGTACGTGCCGCTGGCGCTTGCCGAGTAGGCAATGGAAGGCGCGGCCAACAAGGCCTGCTTGACGGCCTCAGGCGTGCTGATGTCCGGTTTCGGCGCGCCCTTGCGCACCGAAATACCGATAAGGGAATGCACCAGATCAACCTGCGTGCCTGCTACAACCTGGTTCTTCTTGGCCAATGCATCCAGGGACTTGCGCGCAAGAATCACCGCGTCGGCCGCTTCCTTGCGGTCAAGCCTGGCCGGAATCGAGTCCTTCGCTCCCCCCATGGATGAACCGTGAACAATACGGACCTTGTAACCGGAATCACGTTCGAATTGCGGGGCCAGAACATCCAGGGTTGATGCAAACCCTCCCGATGTAATCACCACGAGTTCTTTTTGCGGCGCCGAGCCAGGCAACTGTCCGCAGGCGGCAAGCGCGCCAGACAGTACCAGTGATAACAGCACGGTACGTCGACGCTTGAAGTTCAAGCTCATCATAAAAGTATCTCCATATAGATATGTTTTTGAATGACTCAAGGTTTTCCCCCGAAGAGGGATTCTCGCACAGAATACAGTTGTGATATCGCTTTTGCCCCGATGCGAGGGTTAAACACGCAACGCCACAGCCCGGCGCTCAGTTCCGCGTCCCTTTCCAGGCCACCGCGGCAATCCCCGCCATAATGACCATGGCGCCGCCGGTCCGATTCACCAAACGCTGAATACCGGGTTTACTGATGGTCTTGCGCGCGAGGGCCCCTAGACACCAGAATCCAAGTACGAAAGACAGCTCCAGGATGAAATAGACAATGCCCAGCACCAGCATTTGCGGTCCGAAAGCCAGGCGCTTGTCGATGAAGTGAGGCAGAAACGCGACAAAGAAAGTAATGGATTTGGGATTGAGCGCCGTTACGGCATAGGCATGAAAGAACACCTTGCCTGTGCTTTTATGCGGCATGGCCTGCGCTTGCGCCGGCATTACCGGGGCCCGCCAGATTGAAATGCCCAGGTAGACCAGGTATAAGGCCCCTACCCATTTGAGCAAGGTAAAAGCGGTCGCCGATGCGGATAGCAGCGTACCCAGCCCCACCATCGTAATGGTCATGGCCGTCAGGTCGCCCAGCGCAACGCCAGCGATGATGCCGAGCGCCGCCTTTCGGCCATGGCTGATCGAATAGGAAATAATCAATAATGCCGTCGGGCCTGGAATAATCAGCAGGATCGAAACAGCAACGATATAGGCGAACAAATACTCGGAAAACATGATATCCCCAGTGCGGACAAATGATCGGACAGGATTGTGGCAGTATTTTCCCATGAATTCGGGCGGGACGCAGCGTTGATGTCGTCAACGCCAATGGAAACCTGGTTCCCCTTTACGTTTCTATCGCGCGAACCAACTCCGGTGCGGCGCTTGTAAAAAACGCTACAATGCCGTCTGACTCGGGGAGCCGGCGCTTGCGCCATGTTGCGCCTCCGCTGTCTCCCAATCCAGTCCCTGCCTGCGGCAGATACCCTGGGCAAAGGTCGATTTGCCCTAGTTTACTTCCGACTATGATCCCTATCGGCGTCCCTTCCCTGTCTTTCATCATCCTGGTCTATCTCCTGCCGGCGCTGGCCAGCTTGCTGCTGGCGGGCTCCATTGTCTTCTACGTATACCGACGAGTGCGCCTGGCCGTGAACCCAGATACACCGGCGCTCGCCCCCGCCACCCGGCGCAAACTACGCATCTTTCTGCTCATTACGGCGGCCCTCAATATCTGGGCGGGCTATGTATACTACACAGGCTATACCATCTACCGATCGATCATGGCCCAGCAGGCCAACAAGGAAAAACGCAGAGACTTCACCTTGCAGCAGGACTATCGATATGGCGAGCTGATCGTTCCGAAAGGCAGTCTTGTCAATCGCTATGATCCTTTTGACAATGGCGAAGATATCCTGCCCGTATCGTTGCGCGGTCTGCGCACCGTGCGTTTCCCCCACCCGGTCAGCGTCGCCGGCACCAGGGCCCGCGCCCTGGATGCCGCCCACGGCGTGATCGAACTTGCCGAAGACCAGACACTGGGACCGGTCTACATAATGGATGGGAATGGCGACTACATCAGGGATGCGACGCATATTGCCAAAGAATGCAAAGAAGGACAACTGGCCAGTTTCAACGTACCGCTGATCCATTACGATATACGTAAGGAATTTGCCAAACCGTCGCCGGATGGAGTGGATGCCCGCTTCAAGCCAAGCCAGTGGCAATTGATAGGATGCGAAGATGGCCCACCGATAGCTGCGACGCCGCGCTAAGCCGCCCTACCCGGAATGTCTGCCGACTGGCGGGCTTCTTTGACCAGAATATGAGAAGGATCAAACGATGAAACAAACCATGACTCTCGGACTAATGGCAGCCATGCTTGCCCTGCCAGCCACGGCTGGCACACTGTCGGGAACCGCCCTGTATCGGGAACGCATGGCATTGCCTCCCGATACCGTTTTCGAGGCGCGACTGCTGGATACCTCGGCAACGAACAAACCCGCCAGGATCATCGGCCATGCCGGGCTGAATCCCGCCGGCCACCCGCCCTACGATTTCAGCATTATCTACGATGACAAGGATCTCGAAGCCGGCCGGCAATACGTGGTTGAAGCGGTATTGGAACGCAACGGTCAAGTCCTTTTTGCCGGACGCACAGCGCAGATCCCTCTGCCGGGACATACCGACAATGTGCAGTTATTGCTCAAACGCGGCAATACCCCGGCAACTGCGCCAACGCCCCCCGGCATCGCCGACGCGCCACTGCGCAACACCTATTGGAAACTGGTTTCACTCAAGGGCAAACCCACCATCGTCGGCGAGCAGCGCCGCGAGCCGCATCTGGTGTTTTCCGAGAGCGAGAACCGGGTTTCGGGCAATGGCGGATGCAATGGTATCGGCGGGGGATTCGAATCGTCCGGCGAAAAACTGAACATCAAAGGCCTGGTCAGCACGATGATGGCCTGCCAGGACACCATGCAGCAGGAAAGCGAATTTCTGCGCGCGCTTGAGACCGTTGCCGGATACAAAATCCATGGCAACCGGCTGGATATGCTTGACGCCGAAGGAAATGTCCTCGCCAGCTACATGGCGGTTGCCCTGCAGTAAGCGCGCAACCGGCCGCGCATCGCAACCGCCAGGCGCGGCTCAGATGGTCGGGTTCATTTGAAAGTGGATTCCGTCCACAGTTTCCGGACAATCGAAATCAGCGCGACAACGAACGGATCGGTAATATGATTTTGCGAGGCCACGAATCCCAACGTCGCCTCGGCCATCGTATGCCCCCAAACCACGAATTCGTTGCGCGCGGCGCCTGCAATCGCGATGTCCTCGCGCAACAGGGCGCAGCCGGCATCGGCACGAACCAGGACATCAGCATTCGACATGTCGGCGCTCTGCATCACGATGCGTGGCGCAAGTCCATGGCGTTCAAACAGTGCCCGCAGCAGCAAATGGATATGCGACCCGGGAATGCCATCCAGCCAAGGCATTTGAGACAACTCTTTCCACCCTCCCTGGCCCGCCTGCGTGTTCAAGCTATTGGGCAGCGCGATCCGGTAGCGCACCGTCCTGAGCGGCATCCAGAACGCATCGGCTGGCGGATGGGTGGCGATAACCATGGCGGTCGTCAGTTTTCCAAGGCGAATATGATCAATAAGCTCCTCGGAAGGCAGAATCGTGGTCTTGAGTTCGACCAGCGGAAGCGTATGCACGACTTCCGATGCCAGTTCGCCCAATCGCAGGAATTGCGCCTGCTCCCCGGGAATACCGAGTATCATATCGCCCTGCAATTCCCCCTGCAGTTGCCGCGCCTCCGCCTTCAACCTTGTCGCCATATTCAGCAACTCCTCGGCAGTATCGAACAATTGCGCGCCAGCCTTGGACAAACTTAACTTGCCGGCGGAACGGTCAAATAAAGCGATGCCGAGGTCCTGCTCCAGCGCCTTGATTTGGCCGGTGACCGCGGGCTGGGTCAACGCCAGCGCCTCCGCAGCCCGCGTCAGGTTGCCGGCCCGGGCAACGGCGACAAATGCGCGTATCTGGTAGATCTCCATATCGTTCAGGTATTGAGCAGCCGGATCTGGGACGGCTCCAGCCCCAATGATACCGGTGCGCCGATCTGGAACTGGCTCAAGCCGGCGAAATGAGACTGATCGGCGGTGACGCTCTGGTCTCCAACTCGCACCAGATAGCGAATGAACTCTCCCAGGAACTCCCGCTCCTGGACCACGCCTGGCAACCAAAGGTATTGCGCATCGGCATGGCTGCCGGCCGCGTCGATCCGCACCGAATGCGGCCGGAAACTGGCCGCCAGCCGATCACCGGCGGGCGGCTCATCCTGGACCGGAATGCTCAGATCACCCACCCCATCCACGCTCAACGTGACACCGTCATATCTGCGGTGTTTCACCAGCCCCTCAAGCACATTCATCGTGCCGACAAAATTGGCGACGAAACGGTTGGCCGGGAAATCGAACAACGTCGATGGGCTGCCGACTTGCTGCACAACGCCCTTGTCCAGCACCGCCATGCGGTCCGCCGTGGTCATCGCCTCCTCCTGGTCATGTGTCACGAAAATCGTGGTGATACCCAAGCGTCGCTGCAGCGCCAGCAGTTCCCGCCGCATCTGGACCCGCAAGTTTTTATCCAGATTGGACAGCGGTTCATCCAGCAACAAGACTTGCGGCTCGATCACGATGGTGCGCGCCAACGCAACGCGCTGCTGCTGCCCGCCGGAAAGTTCGTTGGGGCGCCGCCGGGCGAATGCGGACAGATTCACCAGCTCCAGGGCCGCCGCCACCTTCTCGCGAATCTGCGCGGCCGGTAGCCGGCGCTCCACCAGACCAAAAGCCACGTTGTCCCACACCGTCATGTGTGGCCACAAGGCATAGTTCTGAAACACCATGCCAATATTGCGCCGATGCGGCGGTATGCTGCTGATATCCTTTCCATCGACCAGCAACTGCCCGCAATCATGCTGGTTGAAACCCGCGATCAGGCGCAATAGCGTCGACTTGCCGGAACCGGACGGCCCAAGCAAGGCAAAGAACTCTCCCGGTTCGATCAGGATATCGATATCTTTCAATACTTCTGTCGCGCCATAGGACAATCGAATGTTGCGGCATTCTACACTTACTTTTTTCATCTGACCCACCCTATTGTTCTATGCGCACCGGCCGCGTGCGCGATGAAGCTTTTTCTACGATTATATGTGACGCATACGTGCCCAGCGCCACAACTATAATAGCCAGCACGCCCAGCGCCGCACCCGGCCCCCTGCCGGAGGCGCTTTGCATGAAAAGGTAAATACCATAGCTCATGGGCGCGTCGCTATCGCGGCTCACCAGCATGATGGTTGCCGACAGTTCCACCGCGGCGGTAATGAAACTGGTGACGAAACCGGCCAGAATCCCGCCCGCCATCAGCGGCACGACGACACGCCGGATGATCCGGTGGCGCCTGGCGCCCACGGAAGCGGCCGCCTCCTCCAGGGAGACATTGATTTGCTGCAAGGCCGCGATGCAAGACCGCAAGGCATAGGGCAGTCGCCTTACGGAATAAGCCAGCATGATGATGATCCAGGTCGAGGTCAGCATGGTATCGGTTCCCGGCACTTCCCAGCCACGGAACGTCCGCAGATAGCCGATCGCCAATACAATTCCGGGTACCGCCAACGCCGCCGACGCCGTCCAGTCCAACCATCGCCGCGCGGGCAGGCGCGTACGAAGAATCAGATAGGCAATCGCCGTTCCCAGCACCACATCGATCCCCGCGGCCAGGCCGCAATAAAGTAGCGTATTGAGCATCATGTCATTCGAATTGCTGAACACTTCGGCAAAATGGCTCAACGTATAGCCATCGGGCAACGGTGCGTAACTCCATACGGTGGCCAGCGAAAGCAGCAAGACCCCGAAATGCGGTGACAGCACCAGCAATAGCACCAGGATGATCCAGCCATAGGCCAGAATGCTTTCCCCCTTGCCCAGGTTGCGCCGCTGGATCGAATTGCCACCCTTTTGCAGCGTGGAGTAATCCTTGTTCTTGAGCACGCCGGCCGACAACCACAGCGCAAGAATGGAAAATACAATCATCAGAACACTGATAACATAACCCAGCGGATCGTCGATGCCCACTTGCGTGATGCGCAAATAGGCCTGCGGCGCCAGCATATTGGTAATCCCCAGCACCAGCGGTGTACCCAGATCGTCGAAAACCTTGACAAAGACTAGCGAAGCGCCGGCAACATAGCCCGGCAATGCCAGCGGGAAAATAATACGGCGAAACAAACGCCAGCCGCGCGCGCCCAGGTTCAATGCGGCTTCTTCCATGGCGCCATCGATGTTGCGCATGGCGACGGTCAGATTCAGCAAGATAAACGGAAAATAATGGATGGATTCGACAAAAATCACGCCGTTCAACCCGTCCATGATCGGCAGCGTGATATCGAACCACTCCTGCAATATCAGGTTGACCGAACCTGAGGTGCCGAAGATCAATTGCAAGGCGACGGCGCCGACAAAGGGCGGCATGATCAAGGGGAGCACGCCGAGTGTCTGGATAATCAGCGCCCCCCGGAACCGGAATCGAACTGTCAGGTAAGCCAGCGGCACAGCGATCAGCGACGCGAAGACCACCGACATGATCGAGACGTACAGGCTGTTGTAGAACGACTCGTTCAGCAATGGCTGTTCGAAAAAGGCGCCAAAATGACCGAGCGTGAAACTGCCGTCCGCGTCGGAGAACGCGGTGTAAAACACATTGCTGACGGGCACAACCAGAAATGTCAGCAGAAAGCCGAAAACAAGCAAGGCGATCAGCACCAGACCCGGGGGGAATTTCATTGAGTGTGTAGGCATGTCATCATCCGAGCGGGCATGATGCCGACATCATGCCCGAGAGTAGGAAAAGCGCAAATCGGCGACTACAGCGATGCGGCCTGGTTCGCCAGCTCAACCGCCTTTTTATAGTTGGCAGCGGCCTTGCTATTCCAGTCGCCCTGAAGCTTTGAGAGCGCCTGACTGACACTCACATCTTTCTTGTCTCCCTGGAAAACTTTCTGGATATCATCGGATAACGCCTCGCTATCGCTGATCAACGGCGTCCATGCCAGTTTCTTCGCCTCATCAAGCATGGCTTTACCTTTATCGCTAGGCGCTTGCGCGAGTTTCTTTTCCGCATTCAGGATTGCCGAGGTTGCGTTCTGCAAATCCTTGTGACGGAAAGTGATTGTCTGGTCAAACAGCGATTGGACGATGAAATAGCGCTTCTGCGACAGATCGGTATCGAAATGCACCTTGCTGCGCTCGGCCAGCTTTTGCGGATCGGGATAGCCTTCCGGAATATTGTCCATGCTGGCATATGGCAATACCGGCAAGCGGGAAATCTCGGGCTTGAGCAGCAAGGCCTGCCCGTCCTTGCCGAGCGCGAACTGAATGAATTTCTTGCCTTCGGGCGTATTCTTGGCGCCTTTTATCAAAGCAATATTCGCCGGCACAATGGCCGTCTCTTCCGGATAGACAAACTCCACCGGGAATTTCGAATACTTGCTGGAAAGGCCGAAAAAATCAATAACGGGCCCCGCGCCAAACTGCCCGTTATTGATGCCATCGGGAACGCCAAAAGAGCGGTCGGTCAAAACCTTGCTGTTGCCCGCCATCCGGATTATGGTGTTCCACCCCTGCTCCCAGCCCTCTCCCTGCAAGATGGTTTCCACGGTCAAATGCTGTGTCCCCGAGCGAGATGGAGATGTCATGCCTACATTGCCGAACCATTCCGGTCCGAGCAAATCGTTCCAGGATTGCGGTGGCGTCAATTTCCTGGCTTTAAGCAAGCGCGTGTTATACATGATCCCGTAGCCGGCCAGTGCCTGACCGTAGAACAGGCCGCCGGGATCATTGATGGGGAAGCTGCCAATCTTGTCCGGTACGTCGGGGTTGGCGACATCCGGCGCCTTTTCCAGCAGGCCGGAGGCACCCAGGACTTCGAAGGCGTCCGGCGCGCTGGCCCAGAATACCTCGGGCCTCCTGCCCTCTTCCGTCTCCTTAACATAGGCAATGCCAGAGACCGTGTTTTTATTCAGGATCTCCAGTTTGATATCAGGATTGGCTTTTTCAAACGCCGATTTATAGGCCTGCGTCAGTTCCTTGGGAAAGGAAGTAATGACGGTCACGGTGCCCGCATGAACAGAGGTGGCGGCCGCAAGCAGCATGCCCACCCACGGGGTCAGCTTGAGTTTCATGATTGTCTCCCGGATCATTGTGTTTATGGTTTGTCATGAAATGTCACAATAAGCCGTCCGATGCCATGACGTCTAATCATAATTTCTGATGACGTCCATAATCCCCATGCCGTGCCGCCGTTACGCTGCGCTGCCAGCGGGGTTGCGGCGCGCTTCACGCTTTTGCAGGCACCGTAAGCGATTCGCCGATCGCGTAATATTGGCCGCCGGCAATGTAGTGCAGGCTGCGCCACGCCGGATCTGCCTCCGTGAAATGCCAATGCCCGCCGGCAAATACCCGCGTATCCGACCAGGCGCCCATCACCTCGCCGATAAAGAGGTCATATGCCTGCTGGTTATGGGGTTCGCGCAGCACCTTGCAGGCCAGCCAGCCGGCGCAACCGGCAACCAGCGGCAAATCATGGCCAGTCATGCGAAACAATCGCGCCCCCGATTTTGCCAGCTTGTCCGACTCCTCTGCCAGGCTTACGGTACCTAGCTCGTGGGTAAGCTGCAATTGCGCCACCGTGGGCACCTGGATGGCAAACATGCCACTATCCTCGACCAGTTGGCGGGTCCGTGTCATTTTGTCCAGCACCACCATCACCTTTGGCGGGGAAAAATCCAGCGCGCACGCCCAGGCCGCGGCCATCACATCATCGACCCCGGCATGATGCGCCGACACCAACACGGTGGGTCCATGATTGATCAGCCGATATGATTTCTCCAAAGGTACTGCGGCAATATGTGAATCCATTTTCTGTCCCGAGGCTTGAGTCGTCGATATATTTTCCCGGATGACCCGGCCGGGGCGATGCCCTGCTTGCTGGGTCTCCGGAACGCTCGTCAATCATAATCGGTTTTCCGGCGCGCCGCCTCGACTTACATCTCTTGGTAGCGTACTGCGCAACGACATAATTTACATGTATCGCGCGCATGCATATTCGGTATTAGCCCAATCTCCCGCTTTTCCCTACACTTTTCCTGGAATTTGAATGGAAGGGAAATCATGCTGCCAGAACGTATCAAGCAATTGCGAGCGCAATGCCAACCCCAGGAGAGGATGGTTGCGAATCTGAAATGGACACTCATCGATACCGGCGCGGCTTCTTCCGACGCCACACCCTTGCTGCTGCTTCCAGGCGCACTCGGTACCGCCGAATCCTTCTACAAGCAGGTCCTGCCTCTGCATGCCCAGATGCGGGTCATCTCGGCTAATTATCCCGCCATCTCCGATCCCGGGCTGATTGTGCATTCGCTCGAGCAATTGCTTGCGCAACTGGAAATTCCCCAGGTATACCTCTTCGGCACCTCGCTGGGCGGCTATATTGCACAAAAGTTCTATGAAACGCACCCGCTTTCCGTCAGGAAACTCATCATTGGCAACAGTTTCATACAGGCGCAACGCATTCTCGCCACACCGCTATTTAATCCGGTCAACGCGAATACCCTCTCCGCGCTGGATCTGCTTGCCTTGTGGCGCCAACGAATCGAAGCCAATGTCGCGTCAAACGGCTCCTCGGAATTATCCGACATGCTGCTGGCCTTTCTACGCCAGCCGGACAACGCCGGCCAGTTGCAAGCGCGATTGCTAACGCTGGCAAACGCATGCCAACCGATTACCCTTAAAGCCGATCCAATCGCCATCATTGACTGCGAAGACGATGCCATCATCGATATGGACTCTAGGCTCGAGCTGCGCCGCTGCTATCCCAACGCGCGGATATACAGTCTCTCACAGGGCGGACATTACCCCTATATTCTTAACACGGAGCGCTTCAACGAGATTATCGGCGTCGAAACCAGACCTTAGCCGCCTCAATCCTCTTCCCTTCCCCATCCTAAAAAATTTATCGCAGGAGACACTGATGAAGACAAGCCAGAAAATCGAAACCACAGAGCTGAGCTACGAGCAAATGCGCGGGAGAATCGCCTATTTCAAGGATATGAAAGGCTTTGATGGCGGCCTGCCCGATAGCAAGATAGAAGGTTCCAGGCGCACCCTGATCAACGCGGTCGGTTTTCAACCTCCACAGGAAACGCATCAGGCAGGTTCGCCCGTCGGCGCCGAGGCCGCACGCAATGCCGCAATCAAGATCCGGGAAGGCTTTAACCTCGGTTACTGCCGCTGCAAGCCGGGCAATGGGCCATTGATGCATAATCATGATACCAATGAAACCTTTATCCCAATGACAGGAAAGTGGCGCTGCTCCTGGAATGAAGCAGACCCCCAGTATGTCGATGTAGGCCCGCTGGATGTGGTCTCCTTCCCCGCCGGCGTTGTGCGCCGCTTTGAAAATATCACATTCGATGAACCTGACCAGGAGCATATCCTGATGTTTGTGATCTCGGGCGATGCGCCCACGGCGGAGTTTACCGATCAGGCGCTGGCGTTTGTGCAGGAAAAGCAGGCAACGCAAACCGAATAATCCAGACCGGACAAACCCAATATTACAAATAACGGAGACAGACATGGTTAACGCGGGCGCACGCCTGGACCGATTGCCGATTACTGCATTTCATCGAAGAATGCTCTATCTGATCGGTCTGGGCGGACTTTTTGATTCATTCGACATTTATCTTGGCGGCAGCGTGCTGGCAGCACTGGTTGAGGAAGGCTGGTCCGACGTCACCACGAACGCCTGGTTCATTTCGGCCACCTTCGGCGGTATGACGATCGGCGCCTGGATGGCCGGTGTGCTCGGAGACAAATACGGCAGAAAATTCACCTATCAGACCAATCTGCTGATCTTCGGACTGGCTTCCCTGGCGGCGGTATTCGCACCATCCATGTCATGGCTGATCTTTTTTCGCTTTATCATGGGTTTGGGCCTGGGCGCCGAGCTGGTGGCAGCAACGGGGATGCTTTCCGAATTCATCCCGCCTACGTACCGGGGACGCTGGTATGCCCTGATGTCCTGTCTCATTAACTTCGGCATGTTCCTGCAGACCGTGCTCAGCCAATACCTGATCCCGCACTTCAGTTGGCGAGCCATGTTCCTAGTGGCCGCCGTAGGCGCGCTGGCCCTGTGGTTCGCCCGCAAAAGCATGCCCGAATCGCCACGTTGGCTCGAACTACAGGGACGCGATCAGGAGGCGGACGCCATTCTCAGGGAAATCGAACACAAGGTCGCGCAGCAGACCGGCCAGCCGCTACCGCAAGTGCCCGCCACCCCCAACGGTTCACGCGAACAGGCGCCGCTATCGAGTCTCTTCAAACCCGGGATCCGCTCCAGGACGCTGGTCGCCAGCATTATCTGCATCGTCGTCAACACGACTGCATTCAGCTTCGTGACCTGGTTGCCAACCTTCTTTGTCAAGGAAGGCTTGTCGGTGGCATCATCACTTGAGTTCCTGACCTTCATGTCTTTCGGCGGTCCCGTCGGTGCTATTGTCGGCTACCTGCTAGCAGACAGATTGGGCCGACGCATGGGCATCCTGCTGTCGGTACCCTGCGCACTTGCGTTCGCATTGGTTTATCCATTTACTCGCGATCCGATACTGACACCGCTGATTGGCTTTCTCTTCCTGTCCGCGCTATATGCATTCTTTGCATTCGGCTTTTATGGTTATCTGGGCGAACTGTTCCCCACCGCCTTTCGTTTGCGCGGCATCGGCTTTGCCCATACGGTGGGACGCGCGGTAACCATGGCCACGCCGTTTATTGTCGCAGTGCTTTATACCCACTTCGGCATATATGGAGTGATCGGCTTGGTGGGGATCAGCCTGTTATCGGTATTCATCGCAGTGCTCTTTTGGGGACTGGAAACCAGGAACCGTTCGCTGGAACAATTGGAAAGCACGGGAGGCAACGCCGAGCCGGGGCCGGACCGCACCATGCTTGTCACCCGTGCCAGCGGTTGATCGAAGCAATTGCAATCGAATTGTCGATTGCAATTGAATTTTCGACGCCGAAACCGGATAGCCGATACAATTTCCGGCTAACAAACGACGATAACGGCGCGAGACAAGGCAGAAGCTTATGAACTTGAGACAAATTTCCTACTTTATCAAGATTGCCGAAGTGCGAAGCTTCACCAACGCGGCCAACGCGCTGTATGTATCGCAACCCGCATTATCTCGGCAAATAAGCCAATTGGAAGATGAGATCGGCACGGCCCTTTTCATCCGTTCGGATAAGGGACTTAAGCTGACCGAGGCAGGCGAAATGCTCAGACAGCGCGCGCCCGCCATTCTGGGAGAGATCGCCCAGCTTCGCAATGATTTGCAAACGGCATATTCGCAAATGCCAGTGGGACGACTTTCCGTGGGCATCGGCATGTCCTTGCGCGATATCATTACCGTGCCCGTCGTCAGCGGGTTTCAGAAGGCCCACCCCAAGGTGGCGCTGGAAATGCTGGAAAGCGTCACCGGCCCCCTCGTCGAGGATGTCAAAAGCGGCAATATTGATTGCGCCCTCGTCTTCGAGCTTGACCCTTCCGCACAAGTGGTTGCTGCTCCGTTCGTCAATGAACGCTTATTCCTGGTGGGGCCGCCTGATGCCGATTTCAGTGACAGGAAGGTGATCATGCCGGATGAAATTTTCGCCTTTCCGCTCATTTCCACCAAAAGCGACAATCCGATACGAAAAAAAATCGAAACCATGGCGCGCCTGTGCAACCGGGAAACCATGATTGCCTTTGAGACCAACGCCGTTTCCACCATGGTCAGTTGCGTGATTGCCGGTGGCTATTACTCGGTCCTTCCCTATTCGTCCATTTCCCACGCCGTACGCGAACACCGGATAACCGCAGTGCCGGTTGACGATCTCACGCTGGGGTGGACTTTTGTCTATTCGAAAAGTTTCGGGCTTTCTCTGGCTGCCCGCGCATTCAAGGATTACTTATTCGAATACGCGGCCCAAATGATAGGTCGCGACCAATGGCCGTTCACCGAAAAACTGTTCAAGTAGCACGCAAGCTACCGGTTCGGCCCCGCTCGATTCGGCGCGGCGCTTAGCGCTTTTTCTGGTTTTCAGGCGAACTGATCGATAGCGGGCTGACGACATAGGCGCAACGCCGTGCCTGGTTCAGGATATGCTCAACCCGCTCGACCCGCGCCTGCAGCACGCGCTCGAACACCATTCTTTCGGAACGACAGAACCCCTGGCATGCCGTTGCTGCCGCGCAAATGGGGCAATGGTTTTCCACCAGCAGCAACGCCCCATCCTCCCGCGCCTCGACCTGCGCCATATAACCCTCCGCGGATCGCAAGTCCGCCAGCTTTTCCATGCGCGCGCTCAGCCCCTCCAGTCCGGCCATTTCCTGTGAATAGCGCGCTTCGCTCGCCTGTTCCCGGGCATCAATCAGTTGTTCAATCGCTGCTTCTCCGTACACCTGCCTGACGGTATCGAGCAGTTGCATGGTCAATTCGGCATGGCTGTCTGGAAAACGCTTGTGGCCCGCCTGCGTCAATTTCCAGAATTGACTGGGACGGCCAACGCCCCTGGTTTGCGAGAAAGATTCGACCAGCCCGGCATCCGCCAACTTCACGAACTGCTGCCGTACCGCTTCGGACGTCGTACCCAGCAACTTGCCAGCCGCCATCGATTGCTGCGGGCCGCGCGTCTTCAACAACAGCAACAGCCGTTCCGAGGTCGAGCCTAGCTCTGCACGCCAATTTTCCAAGTTTTTTCTTGACAAATTGCATTCCTTTTTTTCTAATATACAAATAAATTTCTTGTTTTATTAATATAAAACATCGCCTCGAACATTACAACCGCATCCAGCGCCCTTTCCAACCACGCGCCGGATCTCGCAATCAGCAAAGGAATTTTTATGCCTACGCCAGACAAGAATAACCCGGTACGATCCGCCGTTGACGCCAAGGTGGTCGATCACCTGCCGATTGGCAAACTCCTGGCGCTCACTATGGCGGGTTTTATTGCTATCATGACCGAAACCATGCCGGCGGGCCTGTTGCCGCAAATCAGCGCCGGTCTTGCCGTCTCGCAGGCCCTGGCCGGGCAACTGGTCACTGTTTACGCACTAGGTTCCGTACTGGCCGCAATCCCCGTGATCGCCGCAACCCGCAGTTGGCACCGGCGTCCATTGTTTCTTCTGGCAGTTTCGGGATTGCTGATTTTCAACAGCGTGACGGCGCTATCGGACAGTTATGGATTGACGCTAGCCGCCCGTTTCATTGCCGGCATGGCCGCGGGCGTGGTCTGGGGGCTCCTTGCCGGTTATGCGCGGCGCATGGTGCCGCATCATCTACAGGGACGGGCCATGGCCGTCGTCGGCGTTGGCCAGCCAATCGCCCTGTGCCTGGGGGTTCCTCTGGGCACCTGGTTGGGTTCGCTCTTTGACTGGCGCGGCGTCTTTTGGGGCATGTCCCTGCTGGCATTGCTACTGTGCCTATGGGTGCGCGCAGCCGTACCCGACTATCCCGGCCAATCGACAATGCGGCGCATACCGGTGCGGCGAATCTTGTTCATTCCCGGTATTCGTCCCGTTCTTCTCGTGCTTTTCACCTGGATCCTGGCCCACAATATGCTTTATACGTATATCGCTCCTTTTCTTGCCGCCAGCGGACTGGCCGCACGCGTTGATAGCGTACTGCTGTTGTTTGGGTTCGCGTCGATCGCCGGCATATGGGTTACCGGCGTCTTCGTGGATCGCAAGCTAAGGACCCTGACGCTGCTGAGCCTGGCGGGCTTCGCCCTGGCCGCCCTCGTTCTGGGCATTGGCGGCGAGTGGCCAGTCGCCGTGCTTATCGGTGTTGGCGCCTGGGGGGCCACCTTTGGCGGCTCGGCCACCTTGCTGCAGACTGCGCTGGCCGATAACGCGGGCGACAGCGCGGACGTGGCGCAATCCATGTTCGTTACCATTTTCAACCTGGCCGTCGCCGGCGGCGGCATCGCCGGCGGGCTGGTGCTTGAGCGGATCGGTGCCCCTGCCCTGCCCTGGGCGCTCCTGATTCTGACGCTGCTTGGTCTGGCAACGGTCAAAGCGGCGCACAGCCAGGGATTCAAACCCGGGAATCGCACCGCCAGCGTCGCACCATGTCTGAACAATACCTAGCAGCGAACATCGGCAAAATCGCACTTGCCGCGCGACAACCAGGGAACGCGGCGCCCGCGCCGCCAATGCCATGGTTGTCACTATTCACATTCCGATACATCATTTCGATCGTCATGGGGACTCGCCTATTGTCTTCATTGCCGCTTTCAGTTAAAAAGCAGGATTGTCGGTCTTATGTTCGGACATGGTGCTATGGAAACCGCGATTGACAACACAAATAAAGAGACAAATAAATATATTGCGTTCATCAGCTACAGCCATTCGGATAACCGGCAAGAAGGCCGCAAATGGGCGGACTGGCTACATCATGAACTCGAGACTTACGAAGTCCCCGCCGATCTGGTTGGTTCAAAAAATCGCTCGGGCGACACTATTCCCGCGCAAATCTACCCGGTATTCCAGGACGAAAAGGAACTCTCCGCCAGCGCCAATCTCTCGACCGCACTGCGACAGGCCCTGACCCAATCGGCGCATCTGGTGTACCTGGCTTCGCCGCGTTCGGCCCGGTCGACCTACGTTGCCGAGGAAATACGCTGGTTCAAGCAGATCGGTCGCGCCGATAAAATCATCGCCCTGATTCTCGACGGCGACCCCCAATACGGTGAAGATACCGACGAACTGCAATGTTTTCCGGAAGTATTACGCTACCGGATCGACGAAAATGGCGCCATCGATCAGGAAACGCGCCAGGAGCCACTGGCCGCGGATGTGCGCCTGCCCAACTCGTCCGAGCAGGGATATACCTCGTTCGAGGCCTATCGCCATCACCTAAGGCAAAGCAAAAACGGACTGGGCAGCAAGGCAATAGATCGCAAAGTGGCGGAGTACAAGGCCCAGTTGGATCTGGCCAAGCTCAAGATCATTGCCGGACTGCTCGATATCCCCCTGGGCGAGCTGACCAAACGTGATCAAGCTTATCAGTTGGCCAAGGCGCAACAGCGACACCGGGTCGTTAAACGCATTGCGATCGTCATCGGGCTGCTGGCAATCATGGCGATCATCCTTGGCATATTCGCCTGGAATGAGCGCAACAACGCGCAACAAATGCTCACCCGTTCGTTGTATTTATCGGGCATCAACAAGATCAACGAAAGTGAAATGGGCGAAGGCGCGGCCTATATGGCCGCCGCAAGCCGGCTGGGAAATACGCAGGCGGCCGTGTATGTCCAGTCGATGCTGATGCGGCAAAACGGCATTACCCCCATTCCCAAAGCCTCCAGCGCGCCCGTGTTCAGTCCGAATGGTCGCTGGCTTGCGGTGCAGATAGACGCCTCCGGGAAGAAGCAGAATTTGCAGATCTGGGACGTTGTCGCCAGGCGTCTGTATCGGGAGCTGAGCCAGTTCGATCTGCCAACGTCCATTCTTAATGCGTCGATGCATTTTGACAGGAATAACCGGCTTTTCTTCCTTAATGCCAAAAGCCAGGTGGTGCGTTGGCAGGACGGCAACGAAGCCGAAATCGTCTATCGCCCGCCTGCCAAGCTGCGTATCGGCCAGTTCAGCGTAAGCCCAGACGGCAACTGGCTGGTTCTGCAAGGATGGGTGTCCGAGAATCAACAGTCGGGCAAAAACCTGACAACCGTCTATAGCGTCGCGTCAGGAAAAGTCGTGGTCGAATCGGTACCGAGCCTGTCGTCCACTCGCCTCGGCTTCGAGCGTGTGCTTATTGCACCCGATTCCAGGACCGTGGCTTTCTCCAACTCGGAAAACAACAGCACAAAAATTAGGGTCTACCGATTCCAGACCGATAGCACGGTCCTGTCCTCGGAGGAGTACCAGCTACCGATAGACGATGGCAGGCCTGTCTTTGATCCCGAGTCAAAGAGTCTGTTTTTCTATAACTCGGAGTCCCTCTTCCATATCAGGCTTGACCAGCCCGGTGGGCAGCCGGTCTCCATTTCCATGGACAATCCGATAATCGCCGTTTATTTCAATCCTGACGGCAAGACAGCGGTTGCCGCCACATATCAGCAATACACTGTCTTCGATCGAAACACGGACCGCAAAGTAACATCGGGCACTGCGCCAATCAATTTTAAAGAGCTCCTGCCGCCCGAAGAGGACGTGATTGCCCCCGATCTCACACAAAGTACAAAGAATCAACAGGGAGTCCGCAACCTGATCACGGATCAGGGTCCGTCCTTATTGCGCAACCAAGTTCAACTGGGAAGCGACGTTGTCAATGTCCAGACTGTTCCCGACAGCAAAACAGTGCTGGTACTGAAGAAGGAGGGCACCAGCCTGGATCAGTGGAATCTGGAGGATGGCAAGCAACAGCCCAAGTTTATTCAAGTCGGCAAGATCATCAAGGATTTCGGCGTCAGCAGAAAACATGATTTCGTCTATACCATCACCGATCTGGCGGACCAACGGCGCGAAGTCCGTTTTTTTCAGGCAACCACCGGCACGCCACTGGGCCAGCCGATTGTGATCGAAGGGAAGAATATATTGCTCGATCAGGCGGGCGTGTTGTCATCGGGCCGTTTAAGTAAGGACACGATGGGCATCTGGGAAATTCAGACCGGTAAACGTATCCGAGAATTTGCGTTGCCGCCCAAAGTGCGCTATCAGCTGTCGCAAGATTTTTCGAAGATTCTGACGCTCAAAGCCGATGGCCAGTGGCAAATTATCGACATCAAAACCGGCCAGACCCTGTATCAGGAGCGCAGCCACCTTACCGGCGCCAGTTTCATCGGTGAAGATCGCTACCTGCTGGCATTTCGCGAAAACAAGATCGATCTTTACGATATGGAGGACTTCAAAAAGCGGATCACTATCCCCACCTACGGCAATGTGCCGAAATCGGATCTAAGCCCGGATGGAAAAATACTGGCAGTGGCCGAAGATGCCAAATATATCCGGCTGTGGGATCTGGAGAAAAAACAGGCGATCGGCCAGAAGATCAAGAATGATACCGCTGGCAAATTTCTGCTATTTTCCAAGGACGGCCGTACTATATTTACCACCGACTCGGGAGATTCGGGCACTGAAAGAGGCATCGCCATCTTCGATGCCGCTACCGGCCTGCCGGTGAGCATGCCATTTGGCATGAGCAAGATCGATTACGTCTTCCTATTGCAGAACGAGCAGCGTGTCGTGACCCTTGATTTCACTACCGACCAGTCGATCCTCAATATATGGGACGTACCTACGGTGCCCCAGAATGAGGTCGGGCAGCTTGCCACGCTGGCCGAGACCTACTACGGCAAACAATACGATACAAGCACGGGCTCCGTCAATGACCTCGCCGCGGGTGAACATATGCCTGCGTCATGGTTTTTCCAGAATCCATACTCGCGCCCCATGTTGCCAGGCTCGAAGCAGACGACGGCAGACTATCTCGCCAAATGGGTAAACAAGGACGTAGACGCAAACTTGCGGTTGCTCGACAAATATTGGCGTTTTCATCCACTGGCCCGGGCGGCGATGGCTGATTATTTCAGCCGTCAAGCAGCCACCGGTTTCGTGGCCGATGGCCTGATTCGGATGACGGAACTGCAACTGTCAAAAATTCCCGACGAAAAGCTCAAAGCCCAGACTCGCGTTATCCTGAATCGGGCTCGAGCCAATATCACAAGAGAAATGAAATGAAAATGTCCCACCGTCTCAAAAGCATCCTCGTTCTGCTGGCAGGGATTGCCATCATCGTCCTGACATGGGTGGGATTGGGCGTTTACTATCCAGATAGTAATGAATGGATGTACCTGCCGGACAAAATCTACAGGACACTGAAGACACTGATGGGCGCGGATCCGGTCTCCGGCAAGCTGGCAGACGACTCCCTGCCCTGGCAACTGACATTGGCGAAAATCGCCGTGACCGTCGGCCTGCTGGCCGGCATGTACAAAATCGCCGAAGCGCTGTTTTACGAATACTACACGCAATTGCGCCTGCTCTTTAAAAAACAGCCGGTATTGGTTATCGGTATCGGCAACAAGGGGCTGGCGCTACTCGATGACCTGAAGACAAATCATGACACGACCGGTGTTGCGCTTGAAATCAGTAATACGCACAGAAACACCAACACTGTTAGGCGCCAGGGCCATCTGCTGTTCAATGGAGATGCGACCCAACCCCCTGCCCTGATCGAAGCCGGCATCGCCAAGGCCAGGTATGTGATTTGCTTTCTGGATAACGAACAGGCAACAATCAATGTCACGCGAGCCCTGCACAATCTGGTTCAGGCCAAACCGGATCGCTACCGGCTGCAATGTTTTTTGCATGTCAACAACGCCAGAGTCGTGACCATGCTGCAGCAATCGGATTATTTCCAGGAAGAGCGCGAAAGCGGCCTTGATCTGCGTTTTTTCAACCACCATCAAATGATCGCGCGCCACTTCTTCGCCCAGTTGCCGGTCGAATATACCGCGGAGCTGGCCGATCCGGCATCTCGCTTTCGACTGGTTTTCCTGGGTGCGGGCGATACAATGAAAGCCTTGCTCGTACATGCCCTACAGGTATTGCATACTCTCAATAGCGCGAGTCCGGAAATCGTCATCTGCGCCCCCGACGCGAGCAAACTGGAAAAGACCTTCCATTCTGAGTACTCGGGCGCGAGACAGGTCGCCAAGCTCACTTTCGAGGAATATGACGGTTCCTATGAAGCGATCCTGAAGGACCACCTGCAGGACCTGACGCCCGATATTGTGCCATTGCTAATCACCGCTTTCGAGGAAGATAGCGTCAACCTGAAATGGTCGCTTGAGATCTTGAGAGCGACTTCATTGTCCAAGTTCAAGATATTTGCGCTCAATTACCACAATGAAGGCTTGAATGCGCTGTTCAGACCCAAACACAATCAGCTATCCCGCCTGTCATTTTTTGGCAGTATCGAATCCATTTGCCAGATAGAATTCATCACCCGGCAACTGCAGGATACGCAAGCGCGGGCCATTCATGAAGATTACCTGCAACAATTGACCGGCCATAGCGCCAGTGAAAGCGCCGCGTTCAAGACGGGTTGGGACGACTTGCTGGAAGAGGCAAAGGAAGCCAGCCGTATGCAGGCGGATCACATCCCGTATAAGCTGGCCATGACAGGACAATTGGGCAGTCAACAAGATGCGTCAGAACATGTTGCCTTCAATCCGGAACAAGTTGAACTGCTGGCCAAAGTCGAGCATGAACGCTGGTCCGCCAATAGATATCTCAATGGCTGGCGGTTTGGGGAACAACGCGACGATGTGCGGCGCCAGCATCCCTCGCTGGTGGACTGGGAGCATTTGCCCGAACCGGAAAAACAGAAAGATCGCGACGTCATCTTGAGAATCCCGGCCATTCTCATGCGCGCCAGGGAAATGCGGACGGCCGCTGGCAAACAGTAAGCGCCTGTGAGCAAAGTGTTGATGCCGCCATGCTCGCGCTTGCCGCCAGCCGATAGCGGTCGCAGCCGGACTGTTCCGCGCCTCAGCCAAGGCTAGCGGCACCGGTATTTTCAAGCAATCTATTGGCTTGCAAGCGCAGCTCCGCAAGGAACCGCCCCATCACAGGGTGAGGATCCCGCTCGTGATAAACCACGCCTACCGGACCGAAACCGGCAGTCAGCGGCAAGGCGTGCACCAAGCCCAGCGCATGCAAATGCGCGCCAAGGGACGCGGAACACACCGCGACATAATCGGTCTGTCTCAAAATGGTTTCGATGGTCACGATGGAGGCGGTTTCTATACGGGGACGGACACCAGCGCCACCATTTTCCAGCAGGACAGTATCCAGGCGGTTTCGCATCAAGGTCGTTTTTTCCGGCATGATCCAGGGGTATCGGACAAGATCCGCCCAGGATATCTGCGGTTCCTCTCGCAAAACATGATGCAGTCCCACGATGGCGACAATGCGGTCCTCGAACAGCACCTCGTGCGTGAGGCCGGGCGCGTATGCTCTGGCATCAATGGAACCAACGACCACATCCAGCTCCCTGGCCTCCAGTCGCTCCAGCAGCAATGAGAAAGCGCCCTCGGTCATATGAATGGCAATCTCTGGCGCCTGTTTCTGAAAGGTGCAAATCGAATTGGGAATCAGATAGGCCAACCCGGCGGTGACGCTACCGACATGGAAGCTGCCTGGCGCGCCCTGCGCCAGCAAATCGAGTTCGTCCTGCGTCCTTGCAATATCTCCCAGCACGCGCGTAGCCAGGCGCAACAGGGCTTCGCCTTCCGGGGTCAGACGCAGCCTGCGGCCCCGTTCGACGAGTCGCACGCCCAGCAATGCTTCCAGTTCCGTGAGCCAATGCGACATGGCTGACTGTGTCATATGCAGCATTCGCGCCGCCTCCGAAAGCGTGCCAGCCTGTTTGAGAATCAGAAAATACTCCAGGTGACGTATTTTCAAGCGCCGTGCCCAAGCAGCGTTATTGCTAGGCATATCATGAGTATTCACTCATACCTCATTGGCAAAATTTCATAATGAAAATGCATATTTATATACCTGCGTATCTATAAAATAGATATATCTATAAATATTCAAACAAGGATAAAACATGAGAGTTTACTCTAGTTTCCGCACGCTGGTGCCCGCGCTGCTTATCGCTGCCTGCGGCAACCCGGCATTGGCCGCGGATGATTTTCCCGCGCGCCCGATCAAAATCATCGTGTCGCAGCAGGCCGGTGGCGGCACTGACAATCTGGCGCGCATGTGGGCGGAAAGCGTGGGCAAAACCCTCAAAGTGCCCGTCGTGGTGGAAAACAGGCCCGGCGCCGGCGGTGTCATCGCCGCCAAGGCGATGTTGTCGCAGCCCGCCGATGGCTATACCCTGTTTCTGGCCGGCGTGTCGCAAATGGTCTTGAACAAATTCGTATACAAGCCCCTGTCCTACTCGCCGGAAAAGGACTTTGCGGGCGTCGGCATGCTGACGACCGTTCCCTTTGTCCTTGTGGCGAGTCCGCGTTCCGGTATCAAGACTTACGCGGATTTGCAAAAAACCGCCACCGCCGACCCCGAGAAAATCACCTTTGCTTCGTCCGGCAACGGTAATTCCACTCACCTGGTCGTCGAGATGCTGATGAAGCAGGCCGGATTCAGCATGCTGCATATTCCTTATCGAGGCGAACCCGACAGCATCGTCTCAACGGTCGGCGGCAACACCCAGATCGTGGCGCCTGTCCTGAGCAGCGCCTTACCGCTGATCAAGGAAGGAAAACTCGTTCCCCTTCTGGTGTTCAACGACAAGCGCGTTCCTGAGTTGCCCAATGTGCCGACTGCGGCCGAATTGGGACTGAAGGGTTTCGAGAACATAGGCTGGAGCGGCGTCGCAGCAAAAGCAGGCACGCCAGAAGCCATCATCGGCAAGCTGCATGCGGCCACGCAAACGTTCCTGCAAGACCCCGCGGCACAGCAAAAATTCAGCGCCGTGCAGGTGCGCGCCATGCCGGGCCCGGCATCCGAACTGATTGAGCAGACCGTTCGCGATACCGCCAAGTGGCAAGACGCCATTGGCGATCTCGATCTCAACGTCAAAAAATAAGGACCCGATATGCCCCGACAAGGAATGGTCGTTTGTCCACAGCCGGAAGCGGCAGAATCCGGCATTGATATTTTGCGGACCGGCGGCAACGCCGTGGACGCGGCGGTCGCCTGCGCCTTGGCCCAAACCGTGGTAGACCCGCTCATGTGCGGCATCGCCGGCTTTGGCACCGCTGCCCTCTATCTGCCGGGCCAGAATGTCCACGAATATATCGACTTCCATGCGCCCGCGCCATCCAAGGCGCGCCCCGAAATGTGGGCACACCTGCTGGAGGGAGAGTCCCGCGATGGCTTCGGTTTTTCAATCAAGGGGCGGCTAAATGATATTGGCGCTCAATCCATCGGCGTACCCGGAACCCTGCTTGGGCTAAAGCACATGCATGAGCGGCATGGGCGGCTGCCATGGCATGAAGTGGTGGCGCCGGCCATTGGCTGGGCTCGCGATGGATATTTCGTGCGTCCGGCCATGTATGCGTTCTGGATCGACGAGCCGCTGTCAGGGCGCGTCGCCAATCGCGAGCGCCTGGCCTATACCGACGATGGTCGCCGGCTTTACTGCCGGGAAGACGGCTCGCCCAAGACAATCGGCACCCCCCTTTGCAATCGGGATTACGCCGATACGCTGGCGGCCATCGCGCGCGATGGCACCGACATTTTCTACCGCGGCGACATCGCGCGGCAAATGATCGCCGACTTGCAAAGCCAGGGCGGCATCCTTGGCCTGGACGACCTGGCCGCCTATGACACAACCCGGAACGCGCCGCTGATCGGCACCTACCGCGATCGGCGTATCACCACCAACCAGCCGCCGGGCGGCGGCGCCATGCTGGTCCAGATGATGAACATCCTGGAAAATTTCGATCTGCGCGCGTATCGGCATAACACGCCTGAATATATGCAAGTGGTTTGCGAAGCGATGAAACAGGCAACGCTGGACAAGGATCGGCATATCGGCGATCCGGCCTTCGTTGACGTGCCACTGGACCGGATTCTATCAAAGCCGTACGCCAAGGCATGCGCCGACGCGATTGTCCAGGGACATAAGGTCGATGTCCCCAGGTTCGACGCAGCGCCTCCCGTACCCAGAGACACCACCCACCTGTCCGTGGTCGACAACGACGGCAATTGCGTGGCGATCACCCACTCCCTGGGCATGCCATCGGGCGTGATTACGCCGGGACTCGGCTTCATGTATAACGGTTGCATGGGGGTTTTCGATCCCCGACCAGGCCGGGCAGGCAGCATCGCGCCCGGGAAATCGCGCTTCACCTCGTCCTGCCCAAGCATCGTTTTCAAGAACAATCGGCCGGAAATCGTGCTGGGTGCGCCGGGCGGCACCCAAATCGCCATGGGCGTACTGCAAACCATCCTGAATGTCGTGGATTTCGATATGCCGATTCAGCAGGCCGTGGCAGCGCCTCGCTTCTCATCGACCAGCAATATCGTCGATATCTCCAATCGTATCCCCCGTTCGGTCGGTCGCGCGGTGCAGGACCTCGGCTACACAGTCTCCAGGAATCCATTCGGGCATACGATCGCCTGGGTCCACGCAATACACATTGATGAATCAGGCAATCTCGATGGCGCCGCCGATCCAGGCAGAGATGGCGTGGCCTACGCCCTGCCATAGGCCGGCGCCCCGCCTTGTTTAACCGCGCGATGCCGCAAGAAACCCCGATGGCGAAACACCAAAGTGTTTTTTGAATGCCACTGCATAGGCACTATGGCTGGCATAGCCACAACCGAGTGCGACCTGAAGAATCCCCGTCCCGTCAAGCAGCATGGGCAGAGACGACAGGAGACGCAACTGCTGACGCCAGCGCCCGAACGCCATGCCGCTGGTTTTCTGGAAGCGCCGATAGAACGTTTTGGGACTCATGGCGAGCAATTTCGCCCAGTCCTCAGCCGAAAACGAGTGCGCCGGATCGTCGGCCAGCGCATTGCACACCCGCAATATTCTGGCATCGTCCGGCCAAGGCAGATGAAATGGCAAAGCGCGCTGGACAGCCAGTTCCTCCAGCAATAGCGATGCTTGCAACGTTCTGCGGCGGGAATCCTGTTCGTCCATGGCAGCGCCGGCCAGTTCGCCGATCAATGCCCGCATCAGCGGTGAAATGCGCAGTACGCTATCGACCATGGATAAGGGTTCTGCCGACGCCGCGCTGACGAACACGCCATAAACCTGTACCCGACTACGCATGAACAGGCGGTGCGCAACACCGGGCCGCAGCCAGACCGCCGTGGCCGGCGGCACCACCCACCGGCCCGTGCTCGCCTCGACCACCATCAGGCCACTGGCCGTATAAAGCAACTGATGCCGGCGATGGCGGTGAAAATCCACCACATGGCCTGCCGGATAATCCGCGGCGACCGCCGTCACCGCGCACCCTCCCTCATCTTCGGACGGCCACTCGCCATGAAGGGCGCACATGGAGGCCTGGGCGTCTTGCATCTTCACTCCTGAATGTCCATTTTGATAAAATTATTGTCTTTTATTATATAGATGGACAGCACATTGTCACGTTATAGTGCCGTGTACCCATCAATATCGCAAAGAAATCCGGCAAATGCACGCTCCACATCCACTTTCGCTATCGCTATCCACCCTGGCTGCTGGTCGGGGTCCGGGCGCCTGGCGCGCCGCGACCCATCCTGATTCCCCCTGACCCCGACCTCGAACCGCTTCCATGAAGCAGGGGAATCAGGTTTTCCGTTCCATTCCCCTATTCGAGGTACTCATGATTACGCAACCGCAAACCAAATATCGCCCCGCCCCTGTTATCGCGCTGCCGGACCGTCAATGGCCCGCCCGCCGCATCTTGCAGGCGCCTTGCTGGCTATCAACCGATTTGCGCGATGGCAACCAGGCGCTGTTTGAGCCGATGAATCACGACAGGAAACTGCGCCTGTTCCACGAACTGGTCCGCGTAGGCTTCAAGCAAATCGAAGTCGGTTTTCCCGCCGCCTCGAAAACCGACTTCGATATTGTGCGGCAATTGATCGACGAAAACTTGATCCCCGATGATGTCACCCCCATGGTCATGACCCAGCTTCGAGAAGACCTGATCATCGACACGGTCCGCAGCGTCGCGGGCGCCAAGCGCGTGATCATCCATTTCTACAATGCGGTCGCTCCGGTATGGCGGCAAATTGTCTTCAATATGAGCGTGCCGCAGATCATCGCCATGGTCGAGCAACATATTCATCTGCTCAAGCAACTGGTTGAAAAGCATCCTGAAACCGAGTGGATTCTGCAGTACTCGCCAGAAACTTTCTGCATGGCCGAACTGGAAGTATCCCTTGCCGTATGCAATGCCGCCATCCGCGCCTGGGATGCAGGCGCGGACAGGCCCATGATCATTAATCTGCCCACCACGGTAGAGGTGTCCACCCCGAACGTCTTTGCCGATCAGATCGAATGGATGGATCGCAGGCTGGAGCGACGCGAACACATTGTATTATCGGTGCATCCGCATAATGACAGGGGAACCGGCGTCGCCTGCGCGGAACAGGCCCTGCTGGCCGGCGCGGAACGCGTCGAAGGCTGCCTGTTTGGCAATGGAGAACGCAGTGGCAATGTGGATGTCGTCACGCTGGCGCTCAATCTCTACACGCAAGGTATTGCGCCAGGGCTGGATTTTTCGGATATCGCCGCGGTCGCGCGTATCGCCGAGGAATGCACGGCCTTGCCGATTCACCCGCGCCATCCTTACGTCGGCGATCTGGTTTTTACCGCCTTCTCCGGTTCCCACCAGGATGCGATCGCCAAGGGTTTCGCCGCCAGGGATCCGGAGGGATTCTGGCAAGTACCCTACCTGCCCATCGATCCGCGAGACCTGGGACGCACCTATGACAGTATCGTACGCGTCAACAGCCAATCGGGCAAAGGCGGCATCGCGTTCCTGTTGCATCGCGACCATGGCATTGCCATGCCGCGTCGCATGCAGATCGAGTTCAGCGCAATCGTACAACGCCTGGCCGACGCCAGCGAAACCGAACTGGGCAGCGAGGAAATCTGGCAGATATTCTCCCATACCTATCGCCTGGCGCCCGGCGACGACAACGGCTACACATACTTGGATCATCGCTTGTTCGATTCGCCCGACCAGCGCCAGGGCATAGAACTGGCGTTCGTTGCACCAGGTGGCGTCAGGCAGCGATGCCGGGGCGTGGGCAACGGCCCTATCGATGCGGCGGTTGCCGCACTGGGATTGCCGCTGCGGATCGACGATTATGAGGAGCATAGCCTTGGACATGGATCGAATGCCTGGGCGATGGCGGTCGTGGAAGCCGCGTGGCCAGGTATTCCCGGGTCTCGCTTTGGCGCAGGCCGCCACCCAAGTATCGTTACCGCTTCTTTACTCGCGGTATTGAGCGCGGCCAGCCGGTTTCATGTGGCACGTGCCTGACCCGCGGGCATAAGTGCGCCAGGCGTTATCAAGCCCCGAGCCGGCCACCGCTACCATCGGCCGCCGGCTCCGCCGCCGCCGCTCGAGCCGCCGCCAAAACTGCCGCCGGAACTGCTGCCACCCCCGCCGCCTCCTGAACTGGAACCGGAGCTGGAACTGGAGGAACTGCTCTGCAGAACCGGTAGCACAATCATACCCAGCGATTTTTTATAATCACAGGACTTGCAAGCCTGGATCCGCTCTCCCTGCCCTTTTTCCGTATAGGTTGGCGCCTTGATGGTTTTCAACGCCGGCTGCGCCAACGTCTGGCCATGACATTGTGGACAAACCCCATATAACCCGATATTGGTGCCATCGAAGGCATGAATACTGATTTTTCCACTAGCCCGCTCACGCCAGATCTCATAGGATTTGGCGTCCAGCCGTTCCTCCTGCAATTGCTGCTTGCTCAGGTATTGCTTTAATTGTTCGGATGTCAGATCGTCCCGGTTGAGACGCAGCCAATCGCCCGGCTCCGACGGAGGTGTGGCCCGCAAGCGTGCATTTTTCCTAGTTTTTCCCAGATCGGCGTATCCCAGGTAGGCAAAGGGGGCAAGCAGTAATGGCAACAGGCTCAGGCTGGTGAATGATACCTGCATGTCCATGGCAATCTTTTTATCTTTAGTCGCCCGCTGCAGAAAAAATCGACATCCGTAATATTGATACGCCAATACCAATGAGCCGAAAGCCATCAGAAAATACGGAAGATGCTTGAACTGGTAGGCCTGCTCAACCGCCTCGAAAAACACGAATACAAACAGGGTAAGGAATAAAAGAAACAGGAAAGTAAAAAACGCATACCAGATCGCATTGCCCCGGTATCGGCCGCTTTTAATCGCGAACCGCTTCAACACCCGCTTGCGGGCTGCCGTCATCCACAGATGGCCGATCGCGAAAATCGCAAATACACCACCGCATTGTTGCAGCACATCGGCATGCAAATTCCAGAATGTGGGTTGATATGCTTTCAACCCCGCCAGCTCTAATTCGTTCACCGGTGAAAGAAAGACACTTTCAACCGCCTTTGCCGCGGACAGCACCGCCATATCCGTATTGCCGGCCCGCAGGTAAGGCACCAGGAATTGCTCCCCGATCTGTTTGAGCCGCGCGTCGGGAAAAATACCCTCTACGCCATAGCCGCTGATAAACCGATATTCATGCCGGTTCATCGCCAGGAACAACAAGAGGCCATTATTGCTGCCTTGCTTGCCGATACCCCAATGGCCGAACAGATCGAGGGCGAAATCAAAATCGCTGGCCCCTTGGTAATCACTCACGACCACGATGGCGAATTCGCTACCATTGGCGTTCTCGATCCCGCCGCTGATCGCATCCAGGTCCGCGATCGTGGCGGCGCTCAGGTAGCCGTCCGGGTCGCTCACATAATGTGCGGCGCCCCGACTCTTCGGATTGGGGATCGATCCGACGTTATATTGTGCGAATGCGTTCACGCACAAGACCATGCCAATCAAGGCAAAAACCAGGGCAAGCAATTTCTTATACATTGGAATTATTAAAAAATAAGTTGAACAACCCGCCAATCCCTTCACCACGACAGGCAGTCATCGGCCAGCGCGCCAGCGAAGGCTTGCGTCCTGTGCCCGGCTGCACCCCATGCTACGCAGACGACAACCTGATTTCACGCTATGAAGATGGCGACAATGCGCCTCTGGAATGCAATCATACCGCACCCCGGCGCAACGCAGTACCATCCAGGCAGAGCACATCCAATACCTTTGTATCGACAGCGCCGGGCATCCGCTGCGGCAGGCGGCTCGATTGCGTTACTATAATCATTCCCGGGCGGCGCCCGCAGCCGTCAAGCTTCCCTAGAGGATTATCCGCATGTCGTTTCACGCCGTTATCGTTGCAGTTGGCCTTTTTGCCCTCACGTTCATGAGCCCGGGGCCGAACCTGTTCCTGATCGTGCAAACCAGCCTGTCCCAGGGGAAGTCTGCCGGCATGGCTGCCGGTGCTGGCGTGGCCGCGGGGGACGCGATTTATGCCGCCCTGGGTCTATTGGGCATGACAACCCTCATGTCCACCAGCTATCTGCTTTTCTCCGGCATCCAGATCCTGGGCGGCGCATACCTGATCTGGTACGGCTGGAACATGATCTGCTGCGCCAGTCAACCGGCCACCAGTGCCTCCACGGGGATAGTCTCGGCAGTGGCCCATCGCACACATTTTCGTCGCGGCATCATTACCGATCTGGCCAATGCGCAAACCGTTCTGTTCTTCGCCAGTATTTTTTCCGTCACAATCAACCCATCCACAACCTGGCCAACCAAGCTGGCGATCTGGCTGGGAATCGTCATGACATCGGTAAGCTGGCGGCTTATCGTCTCCGTGGCTTTCTCCCGGCCATCCGTGAGACTAGGCTATATGAAAATGAAAACCACCCTGGAGCGCTTCGTCGGTCTGGTACTTATCGGATTCGGCATCAAATTGATATACGGAGGCGTTAAACCCGTCTAAATGGCAAGCATGTCGGGGAACTGCAGCGATCCGCAACCCGATACGCAATATTGTCCAAAGAGGAATCCATCATGCTCCCCGCACACGTTGTGGCCAAGCGGATGTCTCGTAACAAGCTCGTACTCGTCACCGCGGAATCGTGCACTCCCGGCTTGATTGCTTCAAGCTTTTCAGAGGTCCCAAACGCGCGAAGCCTGCTCGATTGCGCTTTCGTGACATACACGGGTCGCCGTCAAACAGGCCTGCCTTGGGGTCAGTTTGGAGACGATCCAGGCATTCAACCTGACCAGCGAACGGGTCGCCAGGGAAATGGCGCTTGGAGCCTTGTCCAAAAGCCGGGCAAACCTTGCCATAGCCAACACTGACGTGGTGGACAATATTGAGCCGTGCGTCCCCGCCGGTACGCAATGATTTGCATGGGCATTTTGTTCGGTAGCACAAGCGCGCCTGTGGTTTTTACCGAAAGCCGGCGATTTTCAGGAGGCAACCGCAAGCTGAGGCAGCGCAGCGCGCGGTATGCCTTGAGCCGAATCTCTCGCTATGCGGAAAAAGTCGGGCAAGCGGCGCCAGTTCCCCGCAACGCCGATGCCGCGGCTCAACCCTGAGTAACCTGCAGGTACCCGAAGACGGCGCGGCACGACACTCCCACGCATTATATTTCATGGGCCTACCCGTTTAGCACCGTGCCCCCGTTCACATGAAGCGTCTGGCCGGAAACATAGCTGGAATCGCTGCAGGCGAGGTAAACATAGGCGGGCGCAAGCTCAAAGGGCTGACCTGGCCGACCCATCGGCGTGTCCTTGCCAAATTGCTCAACCTGTTCCGCTGAAAACGAAGCGGGAATCAGGGGTGTCCAGATCGGCCCGGGAGCCACGGCATTGACCCGGATGCCACGGTCCGCGATCTTGATCGATAAGGAGCGGGTAAAGGCCGTGATCGCGCCTTTTGTCGCAGAATAATCGATGAGCTCAGGGCTACCCTTGTAGGCGGTCACAGACGACGTATTGATGATCGAGCCGCCCTCCCGCATTACGGTCAGCGCTTCCTGCGTAATAGTGACGAAGCTGAAGAAATTGGTCTGGAAAGTGCGCAGTAGCTGCTCATAGCTGATCTCCTCGGGCTCTTCTACCCTGTGTTGCTCCCCGGCATTATTCACCAGAATATCGATCGTGCCGAAATGCTCGAAAGTATCTATCACGCATTGCTTGGCAAAATCGACATCCGCGATATCGCCCTTGAGCAACAGCACTTGAGCTCCGTAGCGTTGAGCGCAGTTGGCCGTTTCGTCCGCATCCCTGTCCTCTTCCAGATAGACAATCGCGATGCTTGCGCCTTCTTTGGCAAAAGCGACGGCGGTCGCTCGCCCGATACCGCTATCGCCACCGGTGATCAAGGCGACTTTGTCCTGGAGTTTTCCGGCGGGGAGATACCCCGGGTCATCATAAATCGGAGCGGGATCCATCTTGAATTCCCGGCCCGGCTGCACAGCCTGTTCCTGTGCGGGGATAGTCTGCGTCATATTGGCTCCTTACGTAAAAAATTATAAACATTGCCGGCACCTGCCCGTGAGGACAACATCCTGCTATTTTTTATGCTTGGGTTTACCGACGCGGCTGGTGCTGGCCATCTCTTCCAGTTCCCTTTTTGACATGGATTCATACATGGACTTGGAAGCGCCCTTCAATGCTTTCACCTTTTTTTCTCCTTTCTTGGCGGCAAGCGCCACCCCCGCTGCTTGTTGCTGACTTTGCGACTTTGCTGGCATTTCTGATCTCCTTGATGTTGGATATCACGAGTCCATTGTGCGGTCGCGTTCAGTCGATTTCAAACCTTCCACGCCGATTGTTTGTAAGCATCGATGTTCAATACAAAAAAGATAAAGCCAACTTCCGGCAATTCGGCCCGATCTGTTTGCCAACACAGCGGTATTGCTTTGAATTCTCCCTCAACCGCCTGTTTTTCAAGGATATTTCATATGCATAGCCTTCTTAAGCATATGTAACAAAAAGACGAATCGCGCCGTTTTTATTGTTACGATGAGTCATGGCCATCAACAAGCGGCCATTTCCATTGATCAAGACACAGCAAGGAGGTAATCATGAATAAAGATATCGCTGAAGGAAAATGGGAACAACTGAAAGGCTCGGTTAAGGAGAAATGGGGACAACTGACCGACGACGACATTACCCAGATAAACGGGAACGCGCAAAAACTATGTGGACTGCTTCAGGAAAAATATGGCAGAACCCGCGAAGAAGTGGAACGGGAAGTCGATGAATTCTGGTCCTGGCAGGAAAGGTAGGCGTTGGTCACGCAACCTATCCTGATGCCAAGACGGGGAGATAACCATGTCCGTCATACAACTGGAAGGCTCGATTGATCCAAGGGATCTCAAATTTCTGGAAAGCGCCGCCGAAGCCGGCTTAGCCGTGACTGAAAGCGGTCGGCTGGCGCAAAAGCTTGCGCGCATGCCTTCAATCAGGGATTTTGCCGCCAAGATGGAAAACGATCACGCGCAACTCAATAAGGCATTGAACAACCTTGCCTCGCACAAAGGCATTACCTTGCCCGCGTCGCCATCGCCATTGCAGCGGGCCCAGGTGGAAATACTGAGTCAACCCGGCAAAAATTTCGAGCAAGATTATCTGGATCGCATTGGCATCGCACTCCACGAAGCAGCCATCCGGCTGTTTGAGGACGCCGCCGGGAACAGCCCGGACAACGACATACGAGCATTTGCCCAGGCACATCTTTCCGAACTGAAGGCTCATCTCGTGTTGGCCCAGGTGCTACGCGAGTCCATTTGAGCCGGGTAGCGGTAATGAAGACATCCGCTTGCTCCCGGCGCTAGGAACAAGGAGATCACAGTTATGCTACATTACGCCATCGTATTTTTCATCATTGCCATCATCGCCGCCGTGCTGGGTTTCGGCGGCATCGCAGCAGGCGCGTCCTCGATTGCGCAGATACTGTTTGTCGTATTCCTGATACTGGCGATCGCATCTTTTTTCTTTGGCCGGGGAAAATGACCCCCGGCTGGTGGTCGACAATCTTTCCTGATCCGTCGTGGTGTCATTCGGCAACGCCATGGCATGGCCTGGCTGCTCAGGATAGGCCGGGCCCGGCAAGGCGCTGTCGAAACGACAATAAGGGAACAACATGAAACACGGCATCACGCCAATGCGGGCCATGGCTGTGCAAGCCATTCTGTTCGGGGTGGCCGTGCTTGTCCATTCCGGCCTCCTGCTGCCGAAATACGGACATGCACGTGCCGCCATCGCAGAGGGCGTGATTCTTTGCGTCCTGGCGCTTGGGATGATCGCGGCCAAACGCTGGCCCGAGCGCGACAGGTTGGTCGGTACGGTTGTGCAAGCGATCGCACTGGCCGGTACCCTGGTCGGCGCATTCACCATTGCCATAGGCATTGGTCCGCAAACAATCGCGGATAAGCTTTTCCATCTTGTCCTGCTGGTCATTCTGGTGGGCGGCCTTGTCATGTCGTGGCGCTCTGGCAACGGGCGCTAACGCGCCAGAAGGGAGAAAGCAGTGGGCCGGCCATTGTCATACGACAGACTCATCCATGAAATAATATGTCCTCCATGGCCCTATCCCTTCCGCCTGGAGAACCCAATGCAGTCTGCGACCCATCCCATCGTTGATATCGACGACATGAAAACCCAAGTGGAAATCTATAAACAGTTGAAGCGGAATGGCTATGTGGAATCATCGGAGAAAGCCTTGGCGTCGATTGAACGCAGCTTGGCGACACTGAAGGCATCCGCACCCGATGAATACGCGCGCTATATCACAGCCATCGGTCTCTGACCAAAGAAGCTGCATCATTCACGCTTCACTATTGCGCGCATTAACGCGCGGATTTTTCCTAACCGCTGAAGACGTTTTCCTGCTCGCGGCCGAAACCAACGCCCAAACCTAACCCGTCTACCTTGGGTATTTAAGTCGAACCCGCCGCACGACGTCCGGATATCCAGCGCATCGTTGGCAACTTCCCGCGGCCGAACCGGCATCAAACCCGTGCCGGACGTCGGCGCGCATATCAGTATCGCGCCTGGCGGCGCTAGCCAGGCGCCGTGATCGATTCATCACAAGTTATTAAGCAATCGGACCACGCCGCCCAGATTCAAATCCGGCTGTGACGGAGCGCTGGAATAGTAGCCATCATCATAATCGCGTCCGCGGCACTTGCGTTTTTCTTCGTAGTCCCCGTTACGCTTGTACTTTCGCTCGACCTTGCAAGGCCCGTCCCAATACTTTTCCTTGTATTCCCGATGGTAACGGCGACCACCGTAATCATCATCATCATCGTCATCGGCAAAGGAAATGGTTGGCAGCGCCACCAAGCAGGCAAGCAGCAGTGTAAATATGCGCTTCATCAGTACCTCCTGAGATCAATTTACCCGGAGTGTAAGATGCTTCGCCGCATCCTGGCCTCGTTCCGTAGCCGACTGAAATTTAGCTTACAAATCTGTACCACCCTATCGAGCGTGATTTCTTACAATTGACATAAATACAAACTGGAGAAAGAGCATGAAGATGATTCTTGTGGGGATTCTGGCCATATTTCTAACGGGCTGTGTCGTGCATGACCGCCATGGCGGCTATCGGGATGGCTACCGCTATAGTGGACCGAAATATGAACGCAAATATGAGCGGAAGCATTACCGGCACCGTGAATACCAACGCTACAATCAGGCGCAACGTGACCGTTATTACAGACGCCATCACGACTCTTGCCATCCCGTTCAGAGAAGAAAAGGTATTTGCTAGGAACGCCACGCGTCGATATGACCGGATTTATACGAACGCAAGCGGCGCCTTGCCAGCATGATCGGCCAGACCTTCCCGTTTGCTGGCGGCCAACTGCGCTTCCAGCCAGCTGACGAATTCACGCACCTCTGGCGCGGGATTGGGCGCTACGCCATAGTAGTAACGGGTTACCGGCACGCGCAGCGCGGGCATCAGGTTGCGCAGCCTGCCCTGCGCAATATCGTTGGCGGCCAGCGAAACCGGCACTGCCGCAAACCCCAGCCCGTCGGCCACGGCCTGCAGGACCACATGGACATGATCAAACTGCATCTGGCTCGCCGGCTTGACCCCGGATATCGCCGCATGCTCCAGCCAGGTTTCCCAGTCCGCCTTGCGCGTCTTTGCCCGCAGCAGCGTGAGTGATCGCAACGCCTGCGGTTCAATCACAGGATCGCTTGCCAGCAAGGCGGGCGACACCACCAGGCAGATGTCATCTTCGAGGAAGGGAAACAATTGCATGGATCCCGGCCATCCCTTCAGGCCGCGTCGGATCGCGATATCAAAATCATCCATCACTTTGTCCGGTGCCTGGGTCGTGGTAAGCACATGGGGTTCGATACCGGGGTATTGAGCGATAAAACTGGGCAGTTTCGGAATGAGCCAACGCACGGCAAACGATGGTCGAACATTGATCCTGACTACGCTTTCCGGCGTCTGGCTCATGACCGATCTGGCTGCCTCAGCGATTTGCCTGAGCGCGGCATCGGCCTGGTTAAAAAACCGCAGGCCCTCCAGCGTCAGGCTAACCTGCCTGGTGCGTCGCTCAAACAACAAGACTCCCATATAGGCCTCCAGCGCCTTGACCTGATGGCTGATTGCGCTATGTGTAATATGCAGCTCGTTGGCGGCCAGCGAGAAGCTTTGGTGGCGTGCCGCGGCAACGAAAGCCCGCACGGCATTCAGAGGGGGTAAGGGTGGGTTCATGTGTTCAATTTTATAACACATAATCCAAATTAATATCGTTTGTCTGACAATCTGCCGCGGTGTAGCATCCCATTCATGGCTACCCCGATGACCCGTGACCAAGCAGACCACAACTCCCGAAATGCCGCGCTGGTGCTGGCGCTGGCTCTGCCTACCGACGTCGTGCTGTATCTGCTGTTGCCCATGTATGCTGAACAGTTCGGGGTGTCGCTGGTTGAAGCGGGCGTACTGCTTGCCGCCAACCGCCTGATCCGCATTGCCGGTTATGGGTTTGTTGCACGCCTTTATGCGAGGCGCGGCGATCGGTATGTCTGCACGTTGGCCGTCGTCGCTGCAACTTTGTGCGCGCTGGGCTATGCGACCGTCAGCGGCCTTTGGGCGCTACTACCCTTGCGGCTCCTATGGGGACTGGCATTCGCTGCGCTGAATCTTTCAACCCAGGCGCTGGCCACCGCGGACCCCGTCGGCGCGGCTCAGCGTTCGGGAAGGTCCCGGGCGTTTATTGCCCTTGGCCCGGCCATTTCCCTGCCGCTGGCGGCTTTGGCCGCCTATGGATACGGCCCCCGGCTGATCTTCTGGGTCCTGGCGGTAACAGCGTTAAGCGGACTGTTGCTCACTTATTTCCTACCCGCACAGGGGTACGCCACACCCGCCAGGCGCCGCGGCCTGGTCCTGCCCGGCAGTCTTGATATGTGGTCATTCCTGGAAGGCTTTACGCTGGACGGCCTGTTTATTATCGGTCTGTCCTATCTGGGCAGCGATCTGTTTCCGGAAGGCGCAGTCATGACGGCCGGCATACTGCTTGCCCTACGCTATCTCGGGGAAATCATCCTCAGCCCGGTCGGCGGCAGACTGGCGGAACGCTTCGGCGCCGAGCGCCTCTTGCTCTTTCTGTCCTGTCTGACCGCCGTCGGTCTGGTCGGATTCGGCGCCGGATGGCTATGGAGCTGCGCCGCCGCCATCGTTGTGCTCAGGGCCCTGCAGTTGCCACTGCTTGCGCCGATCGTGGCGCGCCGCACTCCCGGTCCGGAGCGTGTACAGGCGCTTGCCGCCCGCTCCGTTTGGCGCGACATCGGCGCGGGAACGGGTCCACTGGCGGCAGGATTGCTATTGCCGGTTTTCTCTACGATCTGGATTTATTCCATGCCGGCCTTGCTGTTGATCTGGGCAGCGCTCGCCTGCGCAAGGCGCCCAACGCCTTGAGCATGGCTGGCAACGGACTGAATGCCGAGCCGACAGGCGATGCATCCCAGGATGATTACCCGCTCTCATCGGCATGCACGACAAGCCAACCATCTGACACGAGTGGCCGGTTCCGGCTAGGAAATCAAGCCTTCCGCCTGCATGGCTTGCTGCACCGCAGGCCGCTGCAGGACTCGCCCATGCCAGGCTTCCAGGTTCCGAAACTCGGTTAAATCGACATCCAGGTTGTAAACGGAAACCAGCCAATCCGCCTTGGCCCAGTTCGTCATGGCGAACAAATAGCAGTCGGCGATCGTGAATGCGCTACCCATCAGATACGCCTTGGCGGCCAATTGATCATCTATCCACTTGAAGCGCTGCTTGAGCTTGTCCATTGCCCGGTCGAAATATGGCTCGGCGCCGGCGCGATACCGGTTCGGTATGAACCCCTTGTGAATTTCGCTGGTCAGAAAGTTGAGCCACTCTTGCAGCCGATAGCGCTCCAGCGTGCCATGTGCCGGCGCCAGCCCCGTGTCGGGCGCCAGGTCGGCGATGTAGTGCAGGATAACGCTGGCTTCCCGAAAGATATCGCCCTGATCCGTTTCAAGTGCCGGCACATAGCCCAGCTCATTGATTTTATAGTAATCCTTGCCGTCGCCGTAGGTATGGGCTCGCGCATCAACCGCTATCAGCTCAAAACCAAGGTTCGCCTCGCATAGTGCGATATGCGCCGAAAGTGAACAGCTGCCTGATGCGTTGTAGAGTTTCATGTTTCTGCTTCCTGTATTGGCCAACGTATCCGCTTACGGCTCCGGCGTCGCGCGCCGCCGTCCATAACCACCCGATAATGATAACCGGGTATCGACGGAACCGACAAGCCCCGGACTTATCGCATCTGCAATGAATGCCCTCGCCTTGGCCGTGCCGGCTGGCGTCATGCCGTCTGGCGCTAAGCGCGGCTGTGCGGTGATTCCCTGTGGAAGCCGCGGATGCGACTTATAATAGAAGCACTCTTTCAATGACACCTTCCATGCATAGGAATTTGCCAAGCATGCCAAGCGCCAATACCGTAGCCGAATCCGCTCCGATCGAAACCGTGCCCGAAGAAACACGCGATATTCAAACCCCCGAGGGCCGGCTGTTTGCAAAACGCTGGCACGTGCCCAAGGCGACCGGCTCGGTCGCAGCGCCCATTGTGCTGATGCACGATTCATTGGGTTGTATCCCACTGTGGCGAACCTTCCCGCGGCAACTGGCGCTGGCTACCGGGCGCGATGTCATCGCCTATGATCGACTTGGTTTTGGCGAGTCCGACCCGCAGTCCGGCCCGCTGGCGCTCGATTTCGTCGCCCGCGAAGCCGAGCATGTGATACCGTTGGTTCTGGCCGCATTCGGCATCTCCCGATTCATTGCCTGCGGCCACAGTGTCGGCGGCGCCATGGCCGTGGAGTCGGCTTCCCTGCTGCCCGAGAGGTGCGAAGCGCTGATCACGATGGGTGCCCAAACCTTTCCCGAGGACCTCACCCTGGCCGGAATACGACTTGCGAAAGCGGATTTTGCCGAAGCGGAGAATCTGGCCAGGCTCCGGAAATATCATGGGGAAAAAAGTCGCTGGGTGGTGGACGCATGGACCGATACATGGTTGGATCCGGCATTTGCCAATTGGAACCTGGATAGCGCGCTAGCGCGTCTCTCATGCCCCAGGCTGGCGATTCACGGAAGCCAGGATCCCTACGGATCCGTCGTCCATGCCGGCATTATCGCCGGCGAGCACGGCGTGGCGCGCATCCTCGAGGGCATTGGGCACGTCCCATATCGCGAGAACGAAGCCCTGACGCTCTCGATCATCAAGGACTTTATCGCGGATCGCCGCTAGCCCTTCGCAACAATCGAAAACCGGTGATCAATCCACCCGCACCTGCGGCCCGCCAACAATCATTTGACCAATTACCGTCGCCCGGTCAAACCCGTCGGCCTTGAAAATATCCAGCACGCTATCGACGGCATCCGGGGCGCAAGCCACGAGCAAGCCGCCCGAAGTCTGCGGATCGGTCAGCAAATGGCGCGTCGCGATGTCCAGCTCGGCGGGCACCTTGACCGATGCCGCCACGGCATCCCAGTTGCGATGGGAGGCACCGGTGACAATGCCTTGGCGGGCAAGATCCTGCACCCCATCCAGCCAGGGCAGCGCATCGGCCGTGATCGCGGCGGTCAGCCCGGCGCCACGCGCCATCTCCAGCGCATGGCCAAGCAAACCAAATCCCGTGACGTCAGTCATCGCATGAACCGCTGCCATTTCGGATAAACGGATGCCGGGACGATTCAATTGCGTCGTGGTGTGAATCATGGCGCGATAGCCGGCCTCGTCCAGGAGATTTTTTTTCAGTGCGGCGGACATCACCCCGACACCCAGCGCCTTGCCCAGGATCAGCACATCGCCGGCCTGTGCCGCCGCATTGCGCTTTATCTTGTCCGGATGCACCAACCCCATCGCGGCCAGACCGTAAATAGGTTCGACAGAATCGATGGAATGCCCGCCCGCCACCGGAATGCCGGCTTCGCCGCAGACGCTGGCACCACCTTGCAGAATCTGCGCGATATCGGATTTGGGAAGCACATTGATCGGCATGCCGACCAACGCGAGCGCCATAATGGGCGTGCCGCCCATGGCGTAAATATCGGACAAGGCATTGGTTGCCGCGATGCGCCCGAAATCATGCGGATTGTCCACAATGGGCATGAAAAAGTCAGTGGTTGCGATCAACGCCTGTTCATCATTCAAACGGTAGACGGCGGCATCGTCGGCGGTTTCCGTACCCACCAGCAGATCCGGATAGGCCTTCATCAGCGGCATGCCGACCAGCAGCTGCGACAGGACGTCGGGGGCGATTTTACAGCCGCAGCCGCCGCCATGAGAAAGCGAAGTGAGCCGGGGAGCGGCAACTGTATCAGAATCTACCTGGGACATAATATTTCCGGTTTAATTACGCCACGCATCGCCACGCGCATTGACAAACAGGCGCGTGGCGCGGGCGATTGCTATGAGGGACAAGCTGGCGGAAGGTAGCAGGAGTCGAACCTACCTGGGAACGTCTGACGCCCCCAACCGGGTTTGAAGCCCGGCCGCGCCACCGGGCACGAGTACCTTCCATTTTCATTGACAGCCATTATAACCAAGCCGAGGTGTCGGCGCGCACGATCCTTCGGTCCCGGACGCGACGGGTAAAGCCCATGCGATCAAAAAACTCCAGCACTTGTATCGCCCGCTTGCGTCCCAGTCCGGCCGCGTCGCGAAAGGCGGCCGTCCCAATATTGTCCGGCATCTGCAAAGACAAGATCAGCTCCGCCATCTGGCGCACCGCATCCCGGTGATAAAACAAATCCTTGACCACCTGGAAGACCTCGCCCTGGCGCGTCAGCCTGCGCAGCACCTGGCGCACCAGTTCTTCCGGTTGCGCCAATTCGGCGGCAATATCGCGAACCCAGGGTGGATCGAATCCTCCTCCCCGGACCAGCGGCAACACATTTTCGGCGAGTTGGGTCTCGATCGGCGAAAGGGTGGGCGTGTGCGCCGGCAAGTGCAGCAACGCGCGGTTCCTTGCCACCAGCCCTTGCCCCATCAGTTCGTCGCATAGCACCTGCCATAAGGATGGCGGCATTGCAGGCTGCGCCATGCGCCGCAGCCTGGAGATTTCCACGCCAGCCTCATCGGGTGTCTCCTGGTGAAACGCCCGCAGGACCGCGACCGCCCGATCAGCCATACCCCGCCAGGCGTCGCGCAAAATCAAAACGCGACGCCCCTGGTTTGAATCAATTCCGACCCAGATCGCGTCCGCCGGCACGGATAACGCGTCGGCCTCACTGCCGGTCAGGCGCAACAGTCGCACGTCATCCAGTCCGAACGGCGCCTGTTGCAATAATGCATCCAAGCCGGCACCCTCCAGCCATGCCTGCATCGCGGCGAGCCAAGCCAGCCGCGCAGGTGTTCGGCGTCTGCGGTCTGGCGCCTCCGGGTCCAATATGCGCCCGCCACCCACTGTCTGATTCGCCTGCGCGTTGCGTACAATAAATGCATCGCCAACCATGGCGCATACCGGTGTCTCGAACACCAACTGGACCAGGCCCGACTGCCCCGGTTCCAATACGGAGCATGACAGGGGGACGGCATGGGCAAGATAATGCGCGGCGCCGATGTGCACATGTAATGGTGTCCAAGCGCGCACCATGCTCTCCGACGATGCCAGAATCTGCATCCTTACATCGATATTGCGCGAAGGCACAAAACAACGCGCATCGGCGATCCAATCACCGCGTCTAATCTCCTCTTTACTCACGCCAACCAAATTCAAGGCGCAACGCTGCCCGGCAACGCCAATGTCACTCGGTCGGTCTTGCGCATGGATGCTCCGTACGCGGATTTGCCGATTGACCGGCATCAGGCGCAGGTCGACATCGTCGCGGCCCACCTGCACGGCGCCGGTGTGCACCGTGCCTGTCACTACCGTCCCATGGCCACGCAAAGTGAACACCCTATCGACGGACAAACGGAATACTTTGGCGGTATTCACCCGGAACAGATCCGGCGCCAGCGCGTGAAGATGGTCGCGCAACGCTGCAACCCCAGGGCAATCCGGCAGCACGGCATTCGTCAGGAAAACCGGCGCCTCTTGCAGGAATGTTTGCGCCGTCAACTGGGCGATCTGTCCGCGAACGGCTTCGATTTGCGCCGGCTCCACGTCGGCAGACTTGGTCACGGCGATGGCGCCGCGGCGGATGCCCAACAGACTGAGGATCGCCATATGCTCCCGGGTTTGCGGCATCACGCCATCATCGGCTGCGACAACCAGCAATCCGAAATCAATGCCGCTGGCCCCGGCCACCATGGTTCGCACCAGCCGTTCGTGGCCGGGCACATCAATGAAACCCAGGATTGCACCGCTTGGTGTCGGCGTATAAGCATAGCCTAGCTCAATCGAAATACCTCGTTGCTTTTCTTCCTTGAGGCGGTCCGTGTCCACGCCGGTCAACGCCCGAATCAGCGTCGTCTTGCCATGATCGATATGTCCAGCCGTGCCAACAATCATGCTCCTTGCGCTCCCTGCGGCGCAAGTTGCCCGGCAAAACCCTCTTCTTCGGCGGCTTCCAGGCAGCGCAAATCCATCCATAGGGTGTCATTTGCGATGCGGGCAATGACGGGACGCGGTAGCCTGCGCAGTCGGGTCTCCAACTGCTGCAGGTGGCGGCCAGGCCGCCCGGGGCCCGCGTAGCGCACGGCAAGGCCGTGGCTGGGCAATTGCTCTATCGGCAAGGCACCGCTGCCGATCTGGCTGGACATGGCCATGCTGCTCACAACATATGCAGCACCGGCCCATTGTTGCAACACCGGTTGCAAACGCTGCGCCTGGGCTTGCATTTGCCCCGTAGCGCGCGTTAACAACCGCAAGGTTGTCAGCCGGTCGGCTAAAAACTCTGGTTCCTGGTAGAGTTTCAGCACGGGTTCCAGGGCCGCCAGTGTAAGCTTGCCTACGCGTAGAGCCCGCTTTAGTGGATTCTTCTTAATTTTGCGGATCAGTTCCGCACGCCCGACCAGCAAGCCCGCCTGCGGACCACCCAGCAATTTATCGCCGCTGAACGTCACCAGATCAGCCCCAGCCTCAATGGTTTCCCGGACCGTAACCTCGGCCGGCAATCCCCATTTCGTCATATCCACCAGTGTGCCGCTGCCCAGGTCAACCGTGGTCGGCAAGCCATACCGGCGTGCAATGCCGCTCACCTCGTCCACACCGACACTGCGAGTAAAGCCGCTGACCGCGTAATTACTGCAATGCACCTTCATCAACATTGCCGTGCGCGGTCCGATGGCCTGCTCGTAGTCGGCGGGGTGAGTCCGATTCGTGGTCCCGACTTCAACCAATCGCGCCCCTGCGCGTTGCATAATATCCGGGATACGAAAGGCGCCGCCGATCTCGACCAGTTCACCGCGCGACACCACCACCTCGCGTCGGTTGCCCAGCGCATTCAGCATCAGCAGCACGGCGGCCGCATTGTTATTCACTACGGTTGCCGCTTCGGCCCCCGTCAGTTCGCACAGCAGGTCTTCGATCAGATCATCGCGATCGCCCCGCCCGCCTGTCGCCAGGTCATATTCGAGATTGGCCGGCGACCGCAAGGCCTGCGCCACCGCCTGAACGGCAACATCGGGCAGCAGCGCCCGTCCAAGATTGGTATGCAACACGGTGCCGGTCAGGTTATAGACCGCGCGCAAACGCGGTTGCGCCAACGCTTCGAGTTGCCGCGCCACCGAAGACGCGAGCCGGCAGATCTGCAATGCATCTTGTGCCAGCTCGCCCGCGATTGCCCTTACCCGCAATTGATCCAGGTCGTTGCGCAACAGCCTGACAACCCGGGTGCGGCCATGCACATCCAGCAGGCATTTGAATTCAGCGGTATTGAGCAGGCGATCCAGCGACGGGATATCCGCCATGGCAGCCTGAGCTTCGTTGCGCGGCGTCTCGGTTTGCATGCGCTATTTCCCGGGAGATTGCCACAGCAATGGATTGCCGCTGGCGCGCACGAACCCTGCCTCATCCATGAGCAGATCCAATGCAAGGCTGGCCAGATCATCGGCCACCGGTTCGACATGCAGGTCCTTTTCCTGGTAGAAAATCTTGCGGTAGGTCCGGCAGTGTCCGCAAGACTCTGCCTTGACCGCCTCCGGCCCCCCTTCGATATGATGATAGGCGATGTCCTTGGTGCTCTCGCAACTGGAACAGGTCACACGCACCAGATGCCACTCGGTTGCGCACAAGGCGCAACATAAATAGCGGCAACCGTCCTGTTGCCCCCCTACCCGTACCACGCTGGCAACCGGCAGGCTACCGCAAGCCGGACACACACCAAAGGGGTACACAACGGGCAAACGGTTCTCGCCCAGATCGATCGCCAGGCGGGTCCAATATACTTGCAATGCGCCCATAACAAACGGCGCTGCCGCGCCATCGGCATCGCGATCGGCCAGGATATCATCGGCCAGTTGCTCAAGCGTTACCGGATCTTCGTCTAGCTGCGCAAGCAGTCTTTGACAGGTCAGCGTTGCTTGCGTTGCAATATTTTGAACCGCGAGCATGGCGGTGAGCAAGGACCGCAGTATTTCCCGCCAGACAGGATCGCGCGCCACCGCAGTGGCAGGCAACGGCGGCATGCCGTTGGACTGTGCCTGCTCAATCAGGCTATCGTCTACCATTGGCGGCGAAAACGCCAACAACGCACGCTGTTGCGCATCCGCCATATGTGCCATAAGCAGCAGATATTCCGGTAGAAAACTGCGCTGTGCCAGCTGTCTCAGCCGCGCCGCCCGCGAGGCGAAAACATCCTGTCCCTCGGGCATGCGGAAGCGGGGAATGGCGGTATGATCCAGCGTTTCGATTTCGCCACGCGGTAAAATTCGCTGCAAAGCCTTCTCCTAAAATAAAGCTGCCCTGCAAGAGCGTTGCAGGACAGCTTCAGAATGTCACTGTAACAGTAACGATAATACTATTTTCCGGGCCGCGATTTGTAGATTTGGCGGAACCAGCCGCGATGATGTTTCCAAGCCCAGCCTGGCGTCACGGTTCCACGCACCATGGCGCCGATCGACCCCTTGACCCAGATGGCCGCGTAAATATGTACGATAATGGCGCAAATCATCATCAAGGCGAAGACCGCATGTAGCACGGAAGTCAATCGGATCGCCCAGATCGGGAAGAATCCCGAAAAATATTCGCGCCACATCACCAGCCCGGTCAGCAACAAACCGATCATGCCTATGATCAGGAAATAAAACAGCACCTTTTGACCGGCGTTGTAGCGCCCCACCTCGGGCAGCCGATCTTCGCGCGCATTGATCACATCATCAATCTGCCGCAGCCATTGCCTGTCCTGCTCGGAAATCCGATTGTGATGCCACATCCTCAAGGCAAAGACCGCAAAACAGATAAACATGAACACGCCGACAAAAGGATGCAGGATCCGTGTCCAGGGGCCGCCGCCGAACAAATGGGTCAACCAGAAAAATGCCGGGTGAAACAACGCCAGTCCCGATAAGGCCAGCAACACGAAGCTGATGGCGATAATCCAATGGTTGCTGCGTTCGTTGGCGGTATATCGCTGGATCGCTTGCCTGCGGTTCGGATTATCCATGATGATTCTCCTCTTCTGCCTGGATGGCTTTCTCGGCCTGCCGTTCATCCTCTTCGTCGGTTTCCATCGGACCCTTGCGAACGTAATGGAAGAAGCCGGCCAATGCCGACAAGGCTATGACGGCGACCCCCAATGGTTTGGCAACGCCTTTCCACAGAGAAACCATCGGGCTGATCTGTGGATCCTCGGGCAGATTACTGTATAGTCCGGGTTTGTCGGCATGATGCAGCACGTACATGACATGTGTTCCGCCGACCCCGGCGGGGTCATATAACCCGGCATTGTCAAAGCCACGCGACTTCAGGTCGACGATACGCTCGCTTGCATGCTGCTGCATATCCTCCTTGGTGCCAAAGACGATGGCGCCGGTAGGACAGGTCTTGACACAGGCCGGCTCCTGTCCCACTGCCACCCGGTCGGAACATAGCGTACATTTGTACGCTTTCTTGTCCTTTTTCGAAATACGCGGTACGTTGAATGGGCAGCCCGTGATGCAATAGCCGCAGCCGATGCAATTTTCTTCATGGAAATCGACAATACCGTTGTTGTATTGAATAATGGCGCCCGGTGAAGGACAGGCTTTCAGGCAGCCCGGATCCTCGCAGTGCATGCAACCGTCCTTGCGGATCAGCCATTCCAGATCACCCTGTTCGTTCTCATGTTCGGCAAACCGCATGATCGTCCATGAATGCTCGGTCAAATCCGCCGGATTGTCATAAACGCCGACATTGGTGCCCACCTCGTCGCGAAGATCATTCCATTCCATGCACGCGACCTGACAGGCCTTGCAGCCGATGCATTTGGTGGTATCGATCAACTTGGCGACGCCCCCGACTGACGGCTCGCGCACGCTCGGAGAAGGCGTGGTGGTGGCGGAGCGCCGCTTGATATCTAATGATTGCAAAGCCATGATTTACGCTCCTATGCCTTTTCCACCTTAACCAGGAATGATTTGAATTCCGGTGTCTGCGAATTGCCGTCTCCGACGAAAGGCGTCAATGTATTGGTCAAAAAGCCCGGCTTGGCAATACCGACGAACCCCCAGTGAATGGGAATGCCCACCTGGTGCACCTTCTTGCCCTCCACCGAGAGCGCCTTGATCCGCTTGGTCACCAAGGCCACGGCCTTGATATAACCGCGGTTGGACGAGACTTTGACCCGCGAACCGTTGGCGATACCCAATTCGTCAGCCAGTTCCGCGCCGATTTCAACAAATTGCTCGGGTTGCAGAATGGCATTCAAGCGAACATTCTTGGTCCAGTAATGGAAATGCTCGGTCAAGCGATAGGTTGTGGCCACATAGGGAAACTGTTCGACCTTGCCCATTTGCTCCAGATCTCCCGGGAACACGCGTGCCGCGGGATTGCTTGTCGCCCGAGGCTCCTTGGGGTGCAGCGGGTTGTAGCCCAGCGGCGTCTCGAATGGCTCGTAGTGCTCGGGAAATGGCCCTTCGGCCATGCCTTTGCGGGCAAAGAAACGGGCAACCCCTTCCGGATTCATGATGAATGGGCCCATACCCCCTGCCGGATCCTCATCCAGCTTGTAGTCGGGCGTATCGGCGCCCCCCCACTTCTGACCATCCCAGGCAACCAAGCGCCGCCGCGGGTTGAACGGCTGTCCCTTGAGGTCACAGGAGGCCCGATTGTATAGAATGCGCCGGTTGGCCGGCCAAGCCCAGGCCCAGTTCAAGGTTTGTCCAATGCCAGTGGGGTCGCTGTTGTCACGACGCGCCATCATATTGCCTTCCGGCGTCCATGCGCCCGCGAAAATCCAGCAGCCGCTCAACGTGGATCCATCGTCGCGCAGTTCGGCAAACCCCGCGACCTGCTGCCCCGCCTTGCGCAATACCTTCGTGGGGTCTTTCGGATCCGTTAGATCGGTCAGCGCACGGCCATTATATTCCTTGGCCAATTCTTCGGCCGTCGGGTTTTCCGGGTTGGAATACGGCCATGCAAGGTTGACGATCGGATCTGGGAATTTGCCGCCCTCGGCCCGATAGCTTTCCCGCAAGCGCGTGAACAGCATGGCCATGATCTCGATATCGCTTTTCGCCTCTCCCGGCGGTTCGGCGCCCTTCCAGTGCCATTGCAGCCAGCGGCCCGAGTTGATCAGTGCCCCCTCTTCCTCCGCAAAACAGGTCGTGGGAAGGCGGAACACTTCGGTCTGGATGGAAGCGGTATCGACATCGTTATATTCCCCGGCATTGCGCCAGAATTCCGAGGTTTCGGTAGCCAGCGGATCCATGATGACGAGAAACTTCAGTTTGGCAAAACCGGCCAGCAACTTGCCTTTATTGGGCGCCGCCGCCAGGGGGTTGAACCCCTGGGCGATATAGCCGTTCATTTTGCCCTGGTTCATCAGCTCGTAGGCCTGCAGCATATCGTACAGCTTATCCAGTTTGGGCAGATACTCGTACGCCCAATTGTTATCTGCCCGGGCTGCCTCGCCCCACCACGCCTTCATCAGGCTGACATGGAACTTGCGGTAGTGTTGCCAATAGCTCAGCTGGTTGGCCCGCAGCGGCTGGGATGCCCGCGCCTTGATGTAGCCGTCGAAATCCTGCTCGGCGTCGCTCGGCAGCGTCAGATAGCCTGGCAGCAGATTCGACATCAGTCCCAGGTCCGTGAGCCCCTGAATATTCGAGTGCCCGCGCAACGCGTTCATGCCGCCGCCGGCAACCCCGATATTGCCAAGCAGCAATTGCAGCATGGCCCCCGTCCGGATGATTTGCGAACCAATGGAATGCTGCGTCCAGCCCAGGGCATACAGCACCGTGGCGGCACGCCCGGGGACAGAGGTCGAGGCCAGCATTTCGCACACTTTCAGGAATTTTTCCTGGGGCGTGCCGCAAACGCGCGCTACCATTTCCGGCGTATACCGCGAATAATGCTTCTTGAGCAATTGATACACGGAGCGCGGATGTTGTAGAGACGGGTCGGTCTTGACGTAACCGTCCTCGCCCAGCTCATAGTCCCATGACGCTTTATCGTAACTGCGGCTCTGCTCGTTATAACCGGAGTAAAGCCCCGCCTCGAAGGAGAAATCCTCTCGGACGATGAATGAAAAATCGGTGTAATTGCGCACGTATTCGTGCTGGATCTTGTCATTATCCAGCAAATACTTGATCACGCCTCCCAGGAAGATAATGTCGGTACCGGTTCGTATCGGCGCATAGAAGTCCGCGACCGAAGCAGACCGGGTAAATCGTGGATCCACGACGATCAGCTTGGCGCTGTTATGCGCCTTAGCTTCCGTGACCCATTTGAAGCCACAGGGATGCGCCTCGGCGGCATTGCCGCCCATGATCAATACAACATCCGCGTTTTTGATGTCGACCCAATGGTTCGTCATCGCTCCACGGCCAAACGTCGGGGCAA
>JBEBPQ010000024.1:0-62668 GCA_040395835.1 Advenella kashmirensis | reverse complement strand
CTTTGAAAGAAGATTCAATATAAAGCGAACCAAAACAATCGTCTAGAGATAAAACAAAGGACCGTGCTGACAAATTATCCCTAGGCATCCGAAGTACGGCACGCGAAATCGGCTGGTCAGTGCAGCTCGATTTGGCGTTAAGCCTGGCGATATCTGGCTGGCGCAGCCGAGTATTTTTGATCAAGAATTAAAACCAGGGCGGGAATAGGCAAAAACCCGATGGAGTAAGTGGTGGTGCAGCTATATCAATTATCGGTCAGTTTCTTCTAGCTCAAGAGGGATATTATCTTCAAACCTGGGGTGAATATTGTTTAGCTTTTCCATAAAATCACCATAATCAGATGACAACTTCATGATGGTTGTCACTGCGGTCCGGTGTTCCCGTAATTTTGGGCTTCCCACCTCTTGAGTTAGCCTGCGATGTAAATCCACTTTTTTTTATCCTTAGCTGCTTGCTTTTTAATTTTCGACTAATACACCAGGAGCAAGTCGTTCATAGACAATATCTGAGTGGGCAGAAAAAGAAATATGAAAAGCAGTTGCACGACAAACTGGGAGAACTGGACAAGAGCCGGGATCAGGTCACCCGACTGGCTGAAGTCATCGAAAAACGCATTCTGTTGATTGTTGCCCAGCAGAACCAGAATACGGATCAGTTGAGGCAATTGCCCGCCACGGTTGACAGTGTGGCCACAAAAACCAAGCAGGCCGCCTCCACCGCCAGCCGAGCCGCACGTCAGGCCAGCGCTGTTGTAAAGCAAGCCCGGTCAGCGCAGAGTAAGACCGCTCGAGGATCACTGCGGCAGGTCCCAAACAAACCGACACCCAAGAACTGCTGGAATAACAGGGGCGTCTATGGGGACCCATGCCCATGGGCACCATCATTGCGTTTGTGAACGGAATCCGCGGCTACATAATTCTGGCCTTGGTTGCCGTGGCCGTGGGTCTTCTTCACGGCTAGCATGAGTACCGCCAGGGCTACGCCGATCATGAGACCTTCACTACGCTGCAAGCGGCAATGCTCAACGAGGCCGCCCGGCAAAAGGAACAGGCCTAGCAGGAGCAGGTCAACAAACTGGATACCCTTCGCACACAGGAAAATCGAAATCCTTAGAAAATTGAAACTCAGCTTCGTGCTGATGTTGCTGGCGGCAAGCGTCGGTTGTCAATCCGTGTCAAGCGCCGTATGTACCCCCAAGCCACCAAAACCGCCGGCATGGACGATGGAACGACACGAACCGAACTTGACGGACAGGACGCTCAAGATCTTATCGGAATAGTCATCGAGGGCGATCAGGCAATCCGGCAGCTTAATGCTGCGGCAGGATTGGGCGCAGATAGTTACAAAATAAAAGTCTTTACGTTGACAGAGTGATGCGACAGCCCGCCGCTATAGGGCGGTGAGCTGTGGTAGCGGTATTTTTTGATCAAAATTTCAGAAAAATTGATTGTTATTTTTGAAATTTAAATGTTTAATACCCTGTAAATTAATTCTTATAAACAACACCATAGAGAGATAAGCCATGAACGAATTCGATCTTCAGTTAGATAAGACGTTTACTATCGTTCGTCCTACCGATCCGCCATACAATGGGGGGGAACAATCAGGAGATGAGGGAGACCAATACTACCATCTTCATATCAATGCAACCTCTACTATTCCAGATACCCGGCTAGATATCGAGGGTGGCGAAAGTGGGCTCAAAATCCATGTAAATCAAAGCACCGACCAAAGTGGTCCGACCAGCTATGAAATTAATGTCAAAGAATCATATGTAATCGTAGAGGATCGAACGACCCTAGATAATGCTCAAACCCATCAATACAACTACAGTATTGACTCTTCATCCAGGCTTGAGTTTTCCGAAACAGCCTCTGCTGACATATTTGAAGGAAATAGCGACACTCAAATCGATATAGGATGGGATGGCTTTAGCGCCACTGGTCCCACAGTAGTATTTAACGTAAATGAAAACTTTGATGTTTCCAATTTAGAAAATACGCCAACGATTAGCAACTTTGGAGCAAACAGCGAACTCTTGGTAAATTTAAACGGAGGCGGAACAATATCAAGCCTGTACGATGAGAATAGCCAGGAACTACAATTTTTCAACGACACCGGCATAAATATTGCAAAGTTTCATTTTGAAGGTAATTTCGATTCCTCGCTGCTTAGAGTTGACGATGGCCGAGTGTATTATGCATGTTTCTTAAAAGGCACACATATTGCCACTCCAGACGGCGAAACCAAAGTCGAAGACTTGGAATTAGGTGACCAGGTACTAACTGCGAGTGGTGGCATCGCCAAAGTAAAATGGCTGGGCTACCGTACGCTTTACAAAAACCGCATTCCCGAGAAAGACGCTAAGCGGGCCTTCCCAATTCTGTTCAAAAAGGGTTGCATTGAAGACAACGTGCCGCATCGCGATCTGATTATGTCCCCTGGCCATCACATCAGCTTTGGCGGAAAACTGGTTTCGGCCATGCATCTGGTCAATGGGAAATCAATCGTGCAACTTTTTGATATGCCGTCGTTCCAGTATTTTCACGTCGAGTTGCAGCAGTTCGACATCCTGCTGGCGGAAGGCGTGCCAGCCGAGTCTTATGTGGATACAGGTAACCGTAATATGTTCCAGAACGCATACGAAGTAGCGCTGAATCCAGATTTCGGACCTGCAACTGGTCGACCTGATGTACCTGGCATTACTGTCGTGCGTACGGGACAAGTCCTTGAAGCGATCCGCGCGAAGTTGCTTGAGCGCGCCAATTTGATGCAAGTGCTTGTAGTGCAGAAGCGTTCAGCTTAGTTTGAAAATGAACCGTCCGGAATTTTCGAATGGTTCAAATAGGCTCGCTCGAATCCGCGCCCTGATACTCGGAATTTCCCATCTTGCGGGTTACCTTATGCCATTTAAACAGGAATTCTGGCGGTAACAATAAAAATAAGACTCATTACAACTTTATTTTTACCAAAATATGTCATATTGAGTCATTACAATGACCACATTTGAGGAAAGAAATGCCCAATAAAACAGCCCTAGACATGGCAGTTGAACAACGAGTAGCTTGCGACGTTGGCGAATTTATCAAAAACACAGTTGGAAGAACAACAATTACAAACATTATTACGCCCACAAGCAAAGGGCGATTTATTTTTCGTGCAAAGTCATTTAGCCAAGCCAATAAAACAATTCGATTAAAAGTCTGGGGCAGTAAATCAGGAACTGGGGAAAAGGTAGCGCATTTTTCTATGGTACGAAATAAGACATTTGATAAATACCAGGTACTAGAATCGGTTCCCTTAGGTTCTCAAAGCGGAAACTTTTATTTTGAAATTGTGATTACGGCCGTCAACGCAAACTCTCAAAGAGTCAATACCATAATTACCCTGGACTCAGCTATCTCGACTATAAACACACGAGAAACAAAAATTAAACTCAATCATGATCAAATTCTGAGAATTTATGGGGACTGCAGCGAAAGTACTGATGTGATTACAGTCAATAAGTACGAAATGTATATTTGCGGATAAATGTTGCTCAATATCTTATCGGAATAGTCATCGAGGGATGATCAGGCCATTCGGCAGCTTAATGCGCTGCAGGATTGGGCGGAGATTGTCACCGAATGAAAGTAACGAAAAATAGAACCCGACTTCCAATTTTTACCACCACCGCCAGCGTTTCTTTTTTTCTATCAAACTGACAGCTTTTTGGGCCTCAGAAATTGCCCCTGTTAAGATTCTCGAAGTTTCTTCGAGCATTGCTAAACGATCCGAAGTAACGAATGCTTCCCCTCGGGCTCGCCTGCCCTTAACATCATCCAAAAACGAGAAAATTAAAGTGTAGCAAAGCGTGATAGCCTGACCGATTTCAGGTGGCAGCACTCCTATTTGTTCGACATTTTTCTTATACACCCAAAAATAGTATTCGTCGGTTATCGGAAACCAGGACAAAGGTACATTTTCGTTCCCACTTTTCAAATCATTGACCGCATCAATAAGCTAGGGCTTTACGGTTTTTGGCGTTCTTCAACTTCTCAATTATTAACCCACCAGCGATGGCCATGCCACCACCGATCAGAGCTGCAATAACGGGAATCCACAACGTGGTTTGTTGGATTATATCCATGGCGAGTTGGGTACCTTCCAGGCATTGAGAAAAAGGCAGGTGCGGAAATTATAACCTGTACTATTGCGAAAAGTTGTTGCGTTAAAAATCAACGACTTGTAATTGTTGTGCCGCTGAATTTATAGTACAAAACCGCATACGTAACCGTTTGAATTTAAAGATAAAATAGCCCTATAGACAGCCCGGCTACGAACCAAGGGGTCGTGGGTTCAAATCCTGCCGGGCGCGCCACTTTACTTAAGGTCTCCAAGCGGAGGCCTTTTGTTTTTGTGTCAACAAAAATGCAATCGGCCAATAGAAATATAAAAAGCCGGGCTTCATGACACGAATTGGCCATCGTGAACGGCCAAGAGATCCACACTAACTCATTGCCGGTGTCTGGATCCACGTCCTGCCATTCAATCCGGACCCTTCACCGACTTATCATTCGCAGACAGACACCCATCGGCCGCACAAAACCTTTCTGCAGCATGATGCCACAGGAAACAACGAACGCTGGGGCTTGCCTGCCCGCTTGCATCACGGGCGGCATCTTCCTTTTCCCGCGATCAGTTACCGGTTCCTGGAGCGAACGGCGTTGTTATATCCATCGACCATGAATCTGAAGTCAGAGCCGCGCTTGCTTTCCCTGAAATTCCTATAGTATTTGAGGCAACTGTTCAAACTCATCAGCGTGACATCCGCCGAGGCATCCGGATTTTTTTCCTTGATTTTCTGATATTCCTCGTTAAGCGCGTTCAGTTCGGTTTGCAGTTGGCCGGCAATCTCATCGGCCGTTTTCAATATCGCCGAATTGCTCAAATCATCCTCGCCGCCAAACAGGCTGACCAGCTCTTCGGCATAGTACATGGAGCTTGCCTTGCGGTATTGGTAATTATTACCAGACTGCTTCAGCATCGCTAGCTCCGCTTTCTTGGCCTCCTTGTAGACCACATCCAACGCTTTCGCGAACGAGGCATAGCTTTGCAATGCCTCGACATAATGTTTCTTTATTTGCGCGTCAGCCGCTCTGCCCTTTTCCAGCCCATCGGTCTTGTAGGCAGCGGATTCGTAATACTGCTCGTAGCTGGCCGTATCTTTCTTGACCAGTTCAAGGCGCTTCATCAGTTCGTCGGCGGCGTTGTCCAGCGCCGGACGGCTGCGCTTTTCCTTTAATGCTTCGGCATACTGCGAGAATGTGTAGTCGAAACTGGCGGAAGGATATTGAAGCGCCTGGGCGGGCTTTGCTTTGGGGATATTCAACGCCAGGTACGAGTCATAGCGCGCTTGCAGCCCGCCAATGCCTGACAGTTCGTTATTCATGGCGATATAGTTATTCAGGCTGTTGTCGGTCTGGGCGCTTGCCGCTGCCGTCGGAGACGTGCCCGAACTGTTTTGCTCGTTACACCCTGCCAATGCCAAGCATGAAAACAGCACGATAGCCAATGTACCTCGATATAAATTCATTTTGATCCTGTAAATACAATAAAAAAACACTTGCCAGGGGCATCATCCCCGCATCGTTGCGAAGCCGTATCGCTCATTGCAATCATCAGCGACGCGGACAATTTCGGCTATCGACAGCGGGTATCCTTACCTGGCAGGCGTGCAGATAAAAAATTTTAAAAAAACCGCCGATGGCAGGATCGTAACGGCTGCCATCGCCTTGCGTTTTCGCGATCTAGAAACTGATGCCTTTGAAAGCGCGCGTTTGCTGGACCAGCGCGGTTTCCGTCGGCAGGCGCTCCATGCTGCTGGCGCCGTAAAAACCATGACAATGGCGCGCGCGTTGCAACACATATGACGCGTCCTCGACGCTGGCTATCGGACCGCCATGACAGAGCACAATGATGTCCTCCCGGATGGCGCGCGCGGCGTCGGCCCATTCGTCGATCAGCGCCACGCAATCATCCAGCGTCTTGGCGGTTTCCGCGCCAATGGCGCCGCCGACGGTCAGGCCCATATGAGCGACGAGCATATCCGCGCCAGCCCGCGTCATTGCGACCGCGTCATCCGCGCTGAAGATATAAGGCGTCGTCAACAACCCCGCCTGGTGCGCCTTTTCGATCATTGCCACTTCCAGTGCGTATCCCATGCCCGTCTCTTCCAGGTTCTGCCGGAAAACACCATCAATGAGGCCGACGGTGGGAAAATTCTGAACCCCGGCAAAGCCTGTTTTTTTGAGGTCTTCCATGAAGGGTTCGATCAGCAGGAAGGGATCCGTGCCATTGACGCCGGCAAGCACGGGAGTTTGCCGGACCACCGGCAGCACTTCCTTGGCCATGTCCATGACAATTTCATTTGCATTGCCATAGGCCAACAATCCGGCCAAGGATCCCCGTCCGGCCATGCGATAGCGTCCCGAGTTATAGATAACGATCAGGTCTATGCCACCTGCCTCTTCGCACTTGGCCGACAGCCCGGTTCCCGCGCCCCCGCCGATAATGGGCTTGCGCTCCGCCACCATTTTCTTGAATTTTTCTACCAGTGTTGTTCTTTCAAAGTTAGCCACAATTACATTTCCTAGATGATTGTCTTGAACTCGGCAACGGCGATCTCGGCGAACGCCGCATCGTTGATATGGAAGGGAACGTCGATGACGCGGCGGTTTTCGGTTTCCCGGACGGTGCTTCGAATCGCCGCGAACAAGGCCGCATCGGCCTGCGGATCGTGAAACGGCTGGCCGGGCGCATCCAGGGCGGACACGCCCTTGGTGGGCAGCAGGAAGCGCACTTTTCCTGAACACTGGTTCAATCGCGCCCCGATCCATTCTCCCAATGCCTTGTTCTCCTGGATCGTTGTGCGCATCAACGTTACCTGCGGGTTGTGCTTGTAAAAGTTCCTGCCGCGATAATGCGCCGGCACCGTGTCGTAAGCCCCAAAATTGACCATATCCAGGGCTCCGCAGGAACCCACGTAGGGCGAGCCGGTCCGTGCGACCGCGCCAAAGCGGTCTTCTGTGCATGCCAGCACGCCGCCGAACAGATGATCGCAGACTTCCGTCGTGGTCAGGTCAAGCACCCCCAGCAGCAGACCGCTGTCCAGTAGTTTTTCCATCGACTGCCCGCCCGTGCCGGTCGCGTGAAAAACCAGGCAGTCGTAGTCGCGCTCCAGCAAATGCGTCGCGTTATGCACACAGGGTGTTGTCACGCCGAACATCGACAGCCCGATGGCTTGTCGCTCATCGGTGCTTTCCTCGTAGCCCTGTGCCGCCTTGAATGCCCCGGCGATCGAGCCCGCCGCGTTTGTCAGGATGCGTGTCGATATCCGGTTCAGCCCCGCCACGTCGGTTACCGAGTACATCATCGACATGTCGGTCGCGCCAATGTACGGCGCAACGTTGCCGGAGGCCATCGTCGAAACCATCAATTTGGGTACGCCGATAGGCAGGGCTTGCAGCGCGGGCGTAATAATGGCGGTTCCGCCTGAGCCGCCAATGCCCAGCACCGCCCCTACGTCTTCTCGCTGAACCAGAAACCGGGCGAACGCCTCCGCCATCGCCTCGATCGCCGTGCCCCGATCACCGGTAAAGACCTTCGCGGCGCCGCCAGGATGGTATCCCGCGATTTGCCTGGCCGTAAAATCCACCTGTTGCGTCGTGGCGTCGGTGGAGATATCGACACTCGCAAACGGCAGCGCCTGCTGTCGCAGGTGCCGGGCCAGATACGCCAGCTCGGGCGCCTTGGTATCAAAAGTGCCAACCACGTAGATGCGTTTTGCGGTGTGCTTCATGTTTTTCCCAATGGAAGATCGTAAAAGGAAAGCCGTGACTGCGATAAGCTTTTAAAATGATATGGAAAGTTATTTTTGAGACTATAGTCTCATTTAAACATAAAAGTCTCTTAATTGGGAATTCATGAGTAGACAATGTCGCAAAAAAGAATGACAGCGCCGGCCAGCCTGGACCACGGCAAGCAAGCGAAACCGGGCACGGAACGGGGGCCTCGCGCACGCATGCGAAAGCATTTGTTGGATACCGCCATGGCGATGATGGCCGAAGGGGTAACGCCTTCGATCAGCGAACTGGCCGAGCAGGCGCAGGTATCCCGGGCCACGGCATATCGCTATTTTCCCACCCAGAGCGATCTGGTTGCCGCCGTGGTGGGCGAAAGCCTGGGCCCGATCCTGAGCTGGCGCCCCTCCTCCGATGACGCGGCGGAAAGGATAGACCAACTGCTGGTCTATGCCTATCCGCGGCTTGAGCAATACGAGGTCCAGTTGCGCGCCGCCATCCAGATTTCACTCAGACAAAGCGCGGAGGAACGGGCCAGCAAGCACAGAAACCCGCGGCCGCTGGTCAGGGGAAATCGTATAGAATTCCTGAAAATGGCGGTGGCGCCGCTAAAAGAAGAAGTTGACGACAAGACTTTCGAGCGAACGGTGCAAGCACTGTCCATGCTCTACGGGACCGAAGTTTTCCTGGTATTGAAGGATATCTGGCATCTCGAACTGGCGCAGATCATCGACATTGTCCGGTGGACATCCCGCGGCATAATCGAACACGCGCGCAAAACAGGCAAACCCGCGGCCAAGCCGTCCCGATCAAAATGAAATGTCGGCACAGGCTACGGCCGCGAGCGCCCCGACACCGTGTTTACTGGGGCTTTTGCCTCCAGGCGATGCCCGGCAAATTGCCTGTGCAGTGTCACAGGCTGGTGAAATCGCTCAGCGATTGACGTCCACCACCACGCGGCCCCGCACCTGGCCAGCCAGAACTTTGCCGGCCAGGGGAATCGATTCCTCGAGCCCAACCGTTTGCTGGCCGATGATGGCAAGCTTGGCGAGGTCCAGGTGGCGGGCGAGCAAATCCCAGGCTTGCTGGCGGCGTGGACGCGGGCAATAGACGCTATCTATGCCAGCCAGCGTGATGCCGCGTAGAATGAACGGCGCGACGGAAGCGGGAAAATCCATGCCCTGCGCCAGGCCGCAAGCGGCAACGATGCCGCCGTAACGGGTTCCGGCGCAAACATTGGCCAAGGTATGGCTGCCCACGCTGTCGACCGCGCCGATCCAGCGCTCTTTCTCCAGCGGTTTGCCGGGCGCCCCCAACGTTTTTCGATCGATGATCTCGGCGGCCCCCAGGCGTTTGAGATAATCTGCCTCTTCGGGTCTGCCCGTGGAGGCCAGCACGCGAAAGCCCAGCGTACTCAACAAGGCCACAGCCACGCTGCCGACGCCACCCGCCGCGCCGGTGACCAGGATATCGCCGTCGGACGGATCCAGGCCATGCCCCTGCAGCGCCATCACGCAAAGCATGGCCGTGTAGCCGGCTGTGCCGATCGCCATCGCCTGCTCGAAGGTCAGCGCCACCGGCAGCGGGACTAGCCAGTCGGCCCGCACGCGCGCCTGCTGCGCCAGCCCGCCCCAATGCGTTTCGCCCAAACCCCAGCCATTGAGCACAACGGCATCGCCCGGCTTGAAATCAGCATTCGCGCTTTCCCGTACGACGCCCGAGAAATCGATGCCTGGGACCATGGGAAACTGTCGCACCACCGGGACTTTACCGGTAAAAGCCAGCGCATCTTTATAGTTCAGGGTGGAATAGCGAATGTCGACCAGCACCTCGCCGTCCGGCAATTGCGCGGTATCCAGTTGACCGAGGCTTGTCCGGTAGCCCTTTTCATCTTTGTCTATCATCAATGCATTGAACATTCCCTCTCCTTGGTAATATCGCATTTGACTCATGCGCAACGCAATCGAACCTTGCGTCCAGTGTAACCTCATCTGTTTCCGATACAGCGGAACTAGTCCACGGTCAGGGCAGCCTGGCGCACGCCGCTGCCCCAACGTGCATATTCCGTCGCAACAAACTGCCGGAACGCGGCTGTCGGCATGGTGCGAGGCACTGCGCCCAGCGTGGCGTACTGGCGCTGCACCGCTTCCGATTGCACCACCTTCAAGACCGCTTGATTCAATTTGGCCACGCGGTCCGGCGATGTCCCCTTGGGTGCGATCAAGCCCAGCCATGCGCTCAGTTTGAAGCCGTTGACGCCAAGCTCGGCAAGGGTTGGCGCATCAGGAAACGCCGGCAGCCGTTCCGAATAGGTTGTCGCCAACAACCGCAATTTTCTCGCGCGGATCTGCGCTTGCGTGACGGCAACGGTATCGATGGCGACCTGGACTCCGCCCCCTACCACATCCGCAATCGAGCGTGCGCTGCCCGAATAGGGAATATGCGCGATTTTCATGCCTGTATTGCGCTTGAGTTCCTCCATGCCCAGGTGTGATAGCGTGCCGTTTCCGGACGACGCGTAATTCAACTCTCCTGGATGATTTTTGGCATAGGCCACCAACTCCCCGTACGAATGCGCGGGCACCTTGGGGTTGACCACCAGCAACATGGGTAGGTCCGCCACCAGGGCAATGGGCTCGAAATCGGCAAGTGTCGCATAGCCCACATTTTTATACAGGTGGGGATTGACCACCAGAGAGGCCAGCGCCGCCAGCACCATTGTGCTGCCGTCCGGCTTGCTGCGGGCCAGCGTCGCCAGGGCCACACTACCGCCCTGGCCTGGCCGGTTTTCCACGATGAAGCTCTCGTTGAGCTCGCTTGACAGTTCCTGCGCGAGCAGGCGCGCCACCTGGTCGGTCGCCTGCCCGGGCGGGAAACCGACGATGATCTTGTTTATCTTTTCACCTTGCGCGTGGGCCAGCGAGGCCGCCATCGCCATGCATAGGAAAATAATGAGCCGCTTCATTCCATGTCTCCTCCAATGATTGTCGCACCGGCTGCTTGGCGGGCGCTTATATGATTCCCTGATGCCGCATTGCTTCAATGTCCTGCTCGCTGAAGCCCAGGGACCGATACACTTCTTGGTTATCCTGTCCGATACCTGGGCCTGCGCTGCGTACGCTTCCCGGTGTATCGGAAAAGCGCGGCACCACGCATTGCATGCGCACCGGACCCAGCTCTTTATCTTCGACAGTGACAATCGCTTCGCGCGCCTGGAAATGCGGATCCGCCATCACATCCGAGGCGTCGTAAATCGGCGAGAAACCAACCTGCTGTTGTTCCAGTCTTTGCTGTAGTTGCGCCAGCGTCAAGCCGGCGATGCGCTCTGAGAGCATGCCATCGAGCATTTCGCGGTGCGCCACACGCCCGGGGTTGTCGGCAAGGCGCGGGTCTTGCAGCAGTGCCGGCAATTCCAGGGCGACACACAGCCGCTCGTAAATGCTTTGCGTGGAAGCGGCAATAGACGCCCATTTGCCATCCTGTGTCCGATAGATATTCCCGGGAGCGGCATACTGGCTCAGATTTCCCGACCCAACCCGGGTCGCGCCCAGTTGGTCGTATTCGATGGCAAGAAAATCGAGGGTCCGCAACATGGCTTCCGTGACAGAGACATCGATTTCCTGGGCGCCGCTGTCGGGTTGCGCGCGCAAGCGGCATAACTCAGCCAAAATGCCGATCGCACCGAACAGGCCTCCCACCGCGTCAGAAATGGGATAGCCCAAATGCAAAGGACCGCCGCCCGCTTCCCCGCACATGCGCGTGAACCCGCTCATGGATTCGAAAACCCGGGCAAAGCCGGGACGGTTGCGGTAGGGACCGGTCTGCCCGAAACCCGTCACGCGCAGCACAATAAGACGTCGGTTAATCCCCTGCATCCAGGCTTTAGTCATACCCCAGCGGTCCAGGGTGCCAGGTCGGAAATTCTCGACGACCACATCGCAATCGGGCAGCAATTTCTCCAGCACGGCGCGTGCTTCCGGCTTGCGCAAATCCAGCGTGATTCCGCGTTTATTGCGGTTGGTGACTTTCCACCAAAGCGGAACACCATGCTTGTGCGGCGCCAGGGCGCGCAAGCCATCGCCCTTGCCGGGCAACTCGACCTTGAGCACGTCCGCGCCCAGGTCCGCCAGCAACGTCGACGCATACGGCCCCGCAATGACAGTCGACAGATCAAGAATACGTAGGCCGTGCAATGGCCCGTGCGAGTTTTCTGAAGTCAAGATTCGAATCCCCTGAAAATTGCGATCTGTGGACGATTCTAGGGGGCTTTCATATATGATGGATACGTCATTTGAAGAAACCAGATATGTGATTTATGCAATGCTTGCCATACGCAAGAAAAAGAGGACAATAAGCAGCATGCTCGATCCCAACGCCCCATCCATTGCGATCAGCGGCCTGAAAGCCGCCATCCGGGTAGCCAGTCACGGCAGCTTCTTGCGTGCCGCTATTGCAATGGGGATTTCACAATCGCAACTAAGCCGACAGGTCGCCGCGCTGGAAACGCGTTTGGGCCAGAAACTGTTTCATCGCCACGGCCGCGGCGTGGCATTGACCGATTTCGGGCAACGCATCATGCCGCGCGTGCAATCACTGATCGCGGAACTTGAAGCGTTCGATGCGCTGGTTTCCGATGCACGGACGCAATTGTCCGGAGATGTGGCGGTTGGCGTCATTCCGTTGTCGTCGCGGCATTTGACATCAAGCCTGGTGCGCCGCCTGCAGTCCACGCACCCGGGGATACGGCTGAGAATGCTGGAGGCCTACAGCGGACAGGTCGAGGAATGGCTGGGGACCGGCCGCGTGGATATCGGCGTGTTCAATCGATACGGAGGCGCACGGCCGATTCACGCGGATCCGCTCATGCGCGGCCAGGTATCTGTCATCGGCGCGCCTGACCACCCCCTGTTCCGGCAAAAGGAGATTCCCTTCAACGCGCTGCGCAATGTGCCCATCGCCATGCCGGCCCGACCCAACAGTCTCACCGACCACATTCTGGCCGAAGCGGCCAAGCACGGCGTCACGCTTAACATCGCCCTGGAAGCCGGCACCGCCTCGTTGATCCAGGAGGCCATGGTGGCGTCCGGCCTGGTAACACTGTCCCCTGCCGGCACCTATGCCAAAGCCCTGGGCGGTAACGTGTTGACCGCCCGTCACTTGTGCAGTCCGGCTGTCCAGCAGACCACGTGGATTGCCACCTCGACGCAGCATCCACTGACCGCGGCATCGCGCGCGGTGGAAAAGCTCATCAAAGAAATACTGTATACCTCCACGCAGTAGCGAATCACCGCGCCGCAGACAGCGCGGTCTGCCGCGCGGGCCGGCATGGCTGCCAGCAAGCTTATCGCTGGGAATCCAGCGCCTCATTGCTCCTGACGACCTCTTGCGCTTTTGCATAGCTTTCAATAAGCAACTGGTAGTTGGGGAAGATTTTGGTATAGACTTCGGCCCACTGCTGGGCATCGCTCCGGTTCCATGTCTTCTGCAATTCGGAAGCGACGGCGGCGGTATCCATGGGGACCACGCCAGCCTGGACGACGCGGGCGAGCGTGATCTCCTGCGCCATCTTGGAATACGTACCCGAGGCATCGATCACGGCAAATACCTGGTAACCGTCGGCGACCGCGGCAATGGAAGGAAACGCCATGCAAACGCTGGTGATCGTGCCGGCGATGATCAGCTGTTTTTTGCCGGTCGCCTTGACGGCCGCTACGAACTCCGGATTGTCCCAGGCGTTGATCTCACCTTTGCGGGCCACGTACTTGGCATGGGGCGCGTTGCGATGTATTTCCGGAATCAACGGCCCATTTGGCCCTTGCGGCACCGAAGCAGTTGTAATGACGGGAATATTGCAAAGCGTCGCCATCGTCGCCAATGCCGCCGCCCGGGATCGAAGCTCAGGCATGGGCATATCCCCGACAGTCTGGAATAGTCCGCTTTGGTGGTCGATGAGCAGCATGGCCGCCTCTTCGGGGACGATGATTGGGCGCTGATTGCCGAAATTAGCTGGGTGTGACATGATAATCTCCGAATTCACTGATTAATAACGAAAGCGTCGCGTTAATGCAAATCCAGAATAGCCGATCAGGCCGGAACGTGTGTAGTCAATAAATTTGCGCCAGTGAGTTCTATAAATAGAACAACTAATTTAATAGAAAGAATATTTCCATCAATTGTTCTATTTTTAAATAACCATGCCCAATCCTGCGCCCCTGCGCCGAGCGGGTTGGTTTTCCCCGTTGCCATCAGGCCAGTGCGGCAAATCAGCCGGGGCCCTAGGCCGGGTATGACCCGTAATGCGCGCCGGCTCGCTCAATGCTGCTGCATATAGTAGATCCCGAAGTTAAGTATCAAGAGTCCGACCAGCACGCTGAAAAAGCCGACAAGGAACAATCCCAGCTTTTGTCGTCGCGTTTTCTCCCGATGCTTTTTAGAGAACGGGATAAATAAGGACGCGCCAATTGCAATACCTACAATGCTGGCCGGATTCATCAGTTGCACGAGATCTGTTTCCTGTCATGGAGGGTGGATAAGAGCAACCATCTTACCTTATTTCATTCCTGATCTCATGATGCGCCACCGTGTCGATGCCTGCCGGAATCAATCGGCTGGCGCGAACGCGGCAAGCCGCGTCCGTCGGGCATACGGCCTTGGCGAACCAGGCGTTGCGCGGGTATGGCGCGGCGACATGATGCACGCGATACCGGCCGCGCAACACACCTCAAGGCTTAAGCGTTCGGATCCAGGTATCTAGCGCATCCGCCAGCGCTTGCGGTTGCTCGGGCACCAACGCGTGGCTGGCATTGGCGATCACTACGGTGCTGATCCTGTCACCGAACTCGTCTTTCATTTCACTGCGTGTGGACGCCGGCTTGAACGGATCCAACTCGCCCTGCACTTCCAGCAAGGGCGCTTTGCCACCCGACCACCAGTCCGATTGCTTGGTGGCTTTACCCGCCAGATTCTGGCTTTTGCTGACGTCGGCATCACTGCCCGTCAGCCAGGATCGCGCGTCGTGGCCTTTTGCAAAAAAGCCATACTCCAGCGCGGCCAGCCGCTCGCCTTCGGACACCTTGGGATCCGTGGCGTGCCGAACCTTCTCCACCAGATCCGGCATGGCTTTGGGATAGCTTTTGGCCGCCGCGGCGATAATGACCACGCCACGCACCGACTGCGGATGATCAACCGCCGTTGTGCGCGCCACCCAATTGCCGAAAGCATGCCCGGCGATCACCACGGGCTTTTTGGCAACCTGCTGAATGACGGCGTCAATATCGTCGGCCAGATCATGCAAGCTGATGTTTTCCATGGGTCCGGTACTTTTGCCAATGCCACGGGGTTCCGGCCGAATGACCTGGTATCCCTTTTCCAGGAGAAACGGCACGAGCGGATCAAAGTCCTCGGCGCCCCGACCGCGCGATGGCAGCAGCATGATCGGGATGCCCGACCCGTTTACAAATACCTCGACACTGGCTCCGCTTGCGGTCTGGATAACTTGCGTGTGGGTATCGGCAATCTTGCTGGCATTGGCGTGGACAGCGGCGGCCTGGGCAAAAAGGCAGGCGCCGGCCACAAACATCAAGAGTCTTTTCATATTGTCTCCGTTACTTGGTCTGTGAATTGTTGTGCTATGACTCACAGATAGTGAACGATTCCACGCTGACGCACCAGATGTTCAGATATATTTCAGCTATAGCCTAAGCGCATAGCGGGACGTCGCCGGCTACTCACAAATATGATCGGCGACCCGCTTCAGCATGACTCGCATCTGCGCCTGTTCCTGCGCATCCAGCACTTGCAGCGCATCCTGCAATAGCTTGTGCGCGCGTGGCCAGGCTTCGATGTAACGCACCTTGCCCTGCGCAGTCATATAGACACGCATCAGACGGCTATCCAGCCGATCCGGCTTGCGCCGCACCAGGCCGCGCTCCTGCATCTGGTCGATCACGCGGCTGAGCACGGGTTGGCGCACCACGATGGCACGCGCGATTTCCCCGATCGTCTGGCCATCCCGTTCATACAGATACTGCAAAACCCTGAAATGCACGTAGGTGAGATCCAGCTTGCGCAAAATGGTGTCGCGCAGATCCTGGTCCAGGCGAAAGATGATGGATGCCATCATGAATGCGATATTGTGATCGAGGCCGGTATCCGGGATGGCAATTTCTTTATTCGACATGACGCTCAGGGTTGTGCTTGGTTTAGGTTACGCTCCCGCCGTGCCTGTGGGGATATGGTTCGCTGCCTTGAATATCTGTGCCGCGACCCAGGGATCGGCCATGGCGCTTTTTATGACGGAGGTCCTGACCTCGTCGGGCAAGAAAGTGACCTCCCCATAAAGACACGACCACTTCTGGCAATGCTCGATGATCGCCCGTTCACGCAATTCCCACTGTTCCAGGGCATCCGGGATTTGTTCAGATGATCGCACATTTTGCAGGGCAATAGCCAGCGCCAGGCCATTTTGCATGGCCATGCCGCCGCCCTGGCCCAGATTGGGCGGTTGGGCATGGGCCGCATCGCCCAGGATAACAGTGCGGCCTGAAGACCAGGCGGTGCATTTTATCGTGCTGTAAACGCCCCAGGACGCATGTTCGCCAATACGCTCGATCAGGTGGGACCACGCCGGAAAAGAACGGGCCCAGAGGGCCTTGTCGACCACAGTATTTTTCGCTTGTGTATCGGTGCTCGGGCAGGTCAAGGCCAGATAAGTCTGCTCGGCATTGACCGGCGTGATCAGCAAGCGCCTATCGGCATTCCAATTCTCGATATATTTATTCGCGTCGGCAACGGGCATATCGCCTGGCTCGGCGGGGATCATGGTGCGCAAGGCCCCCTCTAGCGTCTGCTCATGGGATGCCGCCAGCCCCAGGCTTTGGCGAACCTTGGACCACACGCCGTCGCAGCCGACAGCCAGATCGGCCCGGATGGACTCCCCCGTTGCCAGCTGCAATTGTCCACGCGGTGTCGCGCCCACGACCTCGCTACAGGTTTCAATGGTGACGTCGGCGTCGATACATGCCTTTTTCAACGCCCCCAGCAACTGGCTGCGTTGTGTCGTGATCAAACGCCGGTCCGCGGGAATCGCCGCCGACTCGATCACGCGATTGTGATTGTCACGCTGTTCGAAATGCGTGCCATGGAAAGCGCCACTTACGGCGTCTTTGTAGGCGCCCAAGGCTTCCAGCACTCGCAGGCCGTTTTCCCAGATATAGATACCCGAGCCGACCGCGCGCAACTCGCGTTGCCTCTCGAATACCGTCACATCCCAACCGCGCTGCGCCAGCGCCGCCGCCGTGGCCAGTCCGCCCAGTCCGCCACCCGCGATGATTGCCGTCAATTTTTTAGCCATGTTCCCCTCCGGCGCTCAGACTGCGCAGGCCAGCGGCACATCGCCCCGCAGCGCCATCTCGCGTGCGCCATCGCGCGCGACATACCATTCACTCAACAGGCCATCGCCATCTTTCAGCATAAAGGCGCGCTTCCAGGGCAAATCGATATCCCGCCAGACCTGGCTATTCAGCTTGCGTAGTCGAGCCAATGAATCGACCAGCGCCGCTTCGTCGGCCAATTCGAACGAGGCATGATGAAAACCCGCTTGCGCGGCCTTGACCAGCACGAGCGAATACGGGTAATCGTCGAGTGCCGCAGCCAGGTATATCACCTCGGGGCTTTGGCTGACCACGCGCAATCCACCGATACGGGTATAGAAATCCAGCATCGCGTCAAGGCGCGGCGTAGTCAATACCGCATGGGTGATGCGCTGCGGATGGACCGGCGCAGACGCGTTATGCCGCAGCACAGGCGCAGTATCATAGCGCCCTTCGGTAAAAGGCGTTCCCGCCTCCGGATCCCACTGGCTGGTAATCAGTTCCATTTCCCCGGTCAACACATTGCGCCAGTCCTTGACCGTATCGCAATAAAATTCGTTATAGTTGCCATCCGGATCAAAAACATAGACACTGTGCGCCACCTGATGATCCACTGTCATATCTATCGGGAAATCAGCAGCCTTCAGAGCGCGCCAGGCTTGCACCAGAACCTGTTCGTTTTCCAGTTCCCAGGCCAGATGATTCAGCCCCGGCGTCAAGCCAATTGTGCCCGGCAGTTGCAGCAGACCATTGCGGCCATAGCGGCTCACGCCCTTGGTCGTCTGCATCATACCCAGATCATGCGGCGTATGGCCGGTGCCAAGGAATGTGGCGATCAGATCCGGTTCGGTGAATTCGACGTTGAGTCCGCAGGTTTCATTGTAGAACCGCTCGGACTTGTGGATATCATCGACCCACAAATTGACATGACCCAACCGCCTGGGCTGAAAATACCGAGCCGCGCGTGTCGCTGTCCTTGAAGATGAAGTTACCGCGTTCATTGTCCCGCTCCTTATCAAAGCAATTGCATGGTGGCCAGGATGGCCCGCGTCAGGTCGGATTCACAATCGCGTAAATCCATCAAAATATTGAAATGATTGCGCTGCTTGACTTGCAATGCACGGACGGTAAAACCCTGCGATTGCCACGCCTGCGCGTAGTTCCGGCCCTGTACCCGCATTTCCGCTGGCTCCTGCTCGCCCCAGGCCACGACCAAGGGGCAGCCCTTGGCCGGTATGTTCAGGATTGGACTTAGCCTGGCGGCTGCCTGCTCATCCAGGCGCGCCCATTCGTTGACCGGCGTGCTCAGCAGAGGCCGCAAGTCGGCCAGAGGGCTGATCGGGCTGGCGCTGTGCACGATGTCGGCAGGAACCCGCAAGGCATCGTGCCAGCCGGGCGCCAACAGCATTCCGGTCAGATGTCCGCCGGCGGAACTGCCGCTGACATGAATCCGTCCTGGATCTCCGCCATACCTGTGTATTTCCCGGTAAACCCACGCCAGCGCCTGCCGGCACTGCTGCACGATATGATCCACGGAAACTCCTGGGGCCAGCGAATAATTGAGCGTCACGACAGTGGCGCCCGCCGCAGCGAAACATGGCGCCATGAAACACGATTCGTCCTTGGACAAGGCGCGCCAGAAGCCGCCATGAATGAACAGATATACGGGCGAGCGCCCGCCCCCGGCAGGGAAGATATCCAGCGTTTCGTCCGGATGCGCGCCATAGGAAACGGTCAGCCAATCCGTCAGCGCGTGCTTGGCAAACTGGCTGCATTCTGCGTAGGCTTGCATCTCGGCGGCGAAATCAGGCACGGAATCGCGCAGGTTGTATTCCCGGCTCAGGTAAGCAGCGGTTTTTTTCATTGGTGATGACATCGTCGATATTCCCTTTTCAAGCGACATGGATCATGCATTGCCGGACCGGCGCAGCAGAAACAGCAAGGCGATAAAGACCATTGCCTCCACCACGACAAACGCGCCAAATGCCACGGCGAACGATTGCGTCCAGGTCAGCAGCGCGCCCATCAGGGCGGGTGCCACGAAAGTGGCCAGCACGCCGCCCATTTCGGCATAGCCTGCGGCAGCCGGCCCGATATGCGTCCCGTACTTTTCTCCGACCAGGCTGAAGATTGCACCGCCACTGAACACACCTACGCCGCAAAGACAGGCGACAAGCAATAGCATGGCCCACGACATTGCCCATATCGTGGTGGCCACGCATAGCAGCGCGGCTGCCAATGTCAGGACTACACCCAGCTTGATCATGAGCGGACGCGTCAGCTTATCGCTCAGATAGCCGCCCAACAGCAGGAAAAACACCTGTGACAGCCCCATGAGCGTTCCCACCATCGGCGCCTGCGCTGGCGTCATGCCCTGTGAATGCAGGTAGTTGGGGATCAGCCAGGTTGCCGCCGCGGCAACGGAAAACAGGTCGCCGAAGATCGCCAGAATGCCCACCCAGATCCATTTGGATTTGAAAATATGAGACAGGACATTCGCTCCCCGGGCTGCGATATCATGTGGATCGACATAGGGACCGGGCGACAGGACCCATTGCGCGACCAGTCCGACGCTGCATGTCAGGATGCCCAGGATAAAGAAGAATTCACGCCATCCATGCGTGACAGCGTACGGCAACCCGAACGCGAAATCGAGCGTGATCGCCAGCGAGTAGGCGCCCAGGATGATCCCCATGACCAGCCCCTGGCGGCGTGGCGGGAACCACTGCATCACGATTTTCATTGAACCGACCCAGACGGCGGAATCAAAAAAACCAACCACCAACCGCAACAGCACCAGTTCGGTGAAGGAATGGGCATGCATTTGGGCGATCATCAACAAGCCACTGCCACCCAGGCCGATCAGGTACAGGCGCCTGGATGAAAGATTGCGGCACCGGGGCGCCCAGAACAGCATGCCTAAAGCAAATGAAATACCGAATGCGCCCTGTACGAGACCGGCTTCGGCTTCGGTCAGTGTAAGATCATGCGAGACCAGCGATATCACTGCCGCGAATCCGTAGAAATCCGCAGCCAGGCACATCTCTCCCAGCACGGCCATGCACAGCATGAGCAACGCTGGCATGGTCCTCGCCTTGGCTGTGTTCGACGAGGCTGTCGCAGCCATTTCCAGTGGGTGACCCATGAATTCTCCTTTGCTTTTCGGAGCGTGTTCGATTAACAAGGTGTTACGACCGGGGGATGCAGCAGACCACTAAGAAGCAGACAGATATCAGTCTTAATAAATACTTTAAACTTAAAATATTTGTCTAAAAATTTTCCGGCCATACCAACGACCGGAGCAGAAATGGAAAAAAAGATTGAACACTGTTGGATACCCGCGGAACCCTGGCAAAGGATCTCGCACCGCTGTAGCCGGTTGTGCCACTTTTGGTATATGTAGACATCATAAAAATATCATTTTTATATGTCAATACATATGTATAGGTATATACCCTGAACGATCACCAATTGCGGGATGCCGGCGTAAACGCATATCAACCCTGACAGGCTACGCACATGAAATTATCTCAATTGAAATAAAATGGGGCGCCGTCTGGCGTCCTCAGGCCAAAGGCGCGGGAAAGAGAATGGCGGGCTGTCCTTGCTCCCAGGGAGGGAATTTTCCCATGATGCGCGCATAAGCGGGAGACGCTTCCCACGCCTGTAGCCATTGCAGCAGCTTTGGCCACGGCCGCGTTTCGAACCAGGCCATGTCGGTATGGGCGAATTGCCTGACAAACGGCACGATCGCCATATCCCCCAACGTCCAGCGCGCGCCAAACAGGAAAGCGCCGCACGCCAGGCGATACTCAAGCTGCTCCAGCCACAGCGCCGCCCGATCACGGTGTATCAGGCCGTCGTGCAACTGATAGCGTTGCGGGTATTTATAGCGATCCAGATGAAATTTGAATGTTTGCTCGCAGGCATCGATCAGTGCCAGCATGGCCGGCAAATCTTCCCGCTCCGGTTCCAAGTGCCGATTCGGATCATGTAGGCGCAACGCCCACAGCATGATCTCCAGGCTTTGCTCAATCACGCTACCATCCGGCAACACCAGGACCGGCACCGTGCCTTTGGGAGAGGCAGCCAGCATCGCAGCCGGCTTATCGCGCAGCACCACCTCGCGCAGCTGGCAAGTCTGGCCGGCTGCGACCAGGGCCAGGCGGGCCCGCATGGCATAGGGACAGCGTCGAAACGAATAGAGAATGGGCAGCAGGGGCATAGGATCAAGACGGGTAAAAAGCGTTGACGCACCCGGTCAGACACCAGGCGACGCCCCCGACTCTAACATAGCCGCCCCGTCTATTACGGCTTTGCCGCGCCCTGTTTGCTTTTTTCAGCCAGCGCCGCCATGGCTTTCTCATAATCGGCGTGCGCGGCTTCCCTGCTCTGACCGCCATACTCGACACTCAGATATTCGATCACGGCAGGCAGCATTTCATCGGTCAACGGCGCTTTGAAGACGTCCTTCATCTTGTGCACGGTTGCCGACCAGTAGGCGGGGGACGATTTGGGAGGCTGCGAGGAAACGTATTGCGAGGAATGGCACATCAGGCACAGGCCCTGTGCCGTCTTGAACCCGGGCAAATCACTTTGCTTATAACCACCGATTTCCTGCGGAAACTCGGCACCTGCCGCCAGCGCCAGGGACGGAGCCAGCAGACAGGCCAGGACAATGCGGCGCAACATGGGAAAATTGGTTTGATTCATTTTGCGCTTCTCCTCAGGCTGCCATCACGCGGGTCTGTTCAATACGGTTCATGCGGTAACCTGCCGGGTTCCAGTTGGCCTGTGCCGGTTGTGTCTCCCCGCCCTTGCTCGTGGCCTTGACCATGAGTACGTGCTCACCCTTCTGTTTCGCAGTAAACGGCAATGTCCATTCGCGGAAGGAATATTTTCCCAGGTCCTCGCCCAAGCGAGCATCCTGCCAGCTTTTACCGCCATCCTGCGATACGGCGACCGAGGCAATGCCGGTACCGCCGTCGAAGGCAATGCCGCGCAGCAAGGTTTCCTTGCCGACCGGCACGGTTTCCTGGCCAGTAAGGCTGGTAAGAAAGGAGCGGACGGAAAACCGGGCGATCGGAATCGTCTTGCCTGGTTTTTCACCCGGCTTGGCGCAGTGACAATCGTTATCTGGGATACGATACGCCTTGCTCATCCAGAAACCATCGAACACATCGTTCATGACTTCGATATCGTTCAGGTGCTTTACCCAGTAGGTTCCGTAATAGCCAGGCACCACCAGCCGCAAGGGGTAGCCATTGAGCAGCGGCAAATCCTCATCATTCATCGACCAGGCCAGCATCACCTCACCGTCTGTTGCGTGATCGATATCCAATGCCTTGATAAAATCGGGTCCGTTGGGCACTGGGGGATGGTCCAGGCCGTTGAAAGCGACCTGGCGCGCACCTGCTGCCACACCCGCCTGTGCCAGCACATCCTTGAGGGCAACGCCTTTCCATTTGGCATTACCCATGGCGCCATGACCAAGCTGACCGCCATTGATCCTCGGCTCGAAAAAACCGCGACTGTTTCCTGAGCACTGGTGCACGGCAGTCACTTCCTTGACGGGCAGTTTCTTCAAGTCGTCCAGGCTCAGCTCCAGGGTTTTTTCCACGGAACCATGTATTTTCAGACGAAAGGTTGCCGCATCCACGCTGGTCGGGATGCCGCTCCAGTGATAGCGCACGAAAAACGCATCGTTGGGCGTGATCAAGCCCTCGTTGAACACGGAAAATGGCGTCTCCAGTTGCGGCGGCCGGTTGGTCAGCACAATCAGGGGGCGTTTGCCGGGAAAAGCCTCGAGTTTGCGCACGCCATTGCCAAAAGGCAATTCAAGGGTTTCGTCCTTCCCTGCGGCAAGCGCCAACGGCGAAGCAAGCCCGGACAGCAAACCCGCTCCGGTATAGCCCGCCATTTTCAGGAAGCGTCTGCGCGCATATGTTAAATGGGAATCACCGTTCATGTCTCATCCTTTTTTCTTCAATCCCGCGAAGCCATATCCACGGGCAGCATCAATTGCATGATTGTGATAAATTCCCGCCCCCTTGGAGACGCAGCACAATTGTAGTATCACGCGCAACCCATGCCAATTTCAAGTCGTTTTCCGCTCCCGATATTAATCCAGCTGAACTATTTGCACCAGAGCCAGATACATTTTCCGTTGAGTCCAGCAACAATCCGTCCTGCATGATGGGATAAAAACGCCGCGGCCTTTCGGCTCGCGGCGTCTATGCCTAGCTAGGTTCTGGATCCACATCTTGCCTGCGGAAAAATACGGCTTGCGAAACTTACGGATTCATGCTCACGTGTGCCATGCATCGGCACATCCACAACAAATGCCGCGCACCATGCTCGCCTGGTTTGCGTCAGCCACGCCTGCGATCCTGATTATGGCGGAACTCGCGTTGCGTGCCCAACACCCGGCCGCTACGGGCGTCAACATCCACTTTCACCAGCGAACGTGCCTTGCGCACATTGACTTCATAGATCCGCCGTCCGTGCTGGCGTTCCGAATCGACGCCAACCGCCCTGCCGCCGACTGCGCGCTCGGCAATATGCATGGCTTCGCTTCGCGTGATGCTGTTCGAATGTGCGTTTTTCTGCCATGCCAGCGCACCGGAAACAGGCGCAACCGCGATCATCAGACCCAACAGGCTATAGGATAATTGTTTTTTCATGACGAGAATCTCCAAACATATTGACTGGTCCACGGCGTCGGCCGCGGATATGTGGCAATACCACATACGCGATCAATATAGTCAGAAAATAGGCGTTTCCCGGGCTTTGAAAGGCACTGACATAACTTGCCCGCAAACGAAACCTACTGCAGTCAAATCCACCGCCGCCGTGATGAACCGGCTGGCAATCAATCGTGCCGCAGCGCCTGCGTCCAGTCCTCACCTTGTTCGGATTGCAGCACCACCCAGCCACGCTGGCACAGGATATGACAAGACTGATGTTTGAGCATGATGTTGCGGTCATGTCCCAGCGCATGCACTTCCCGCAACTGCTTTACCCATTGTGCCAGGCGGGCCTGCGTCGGCATGGCAACGCCGTTGACGGCGAGCCATTGACGCAAGGCGTTCGCCTGGCGATGCGCCGGCAACAGGCGCCAGGCGCGCAAACTAAAACGCCTGCGATCTGCGGACAGGTCGCAGCCGGTCAGATCGATGTTGCCCAGATCCGCCAGCAACTGGCTGCTTTCTTGCATGATTTGCGCATGACGCAGCAAGCTGCCCTGCCATTGCGGCCAGCGCGCGTTCAAAACAGGGCTCAACAAGGCCCGCACCGCCGAACGCGTATATTTTGGATCCACGTTGCTGGGATCGTGCACGGCGGCCCAGCCGGTTCGCGATTCATACTCGCGGGCGGCGGCCAGAATGGATGCTCGGGCTACGTTCAGCCACGGACGGTGCAGATGCAATGGCCCGCGCCGCGCATGTGCGGCCATTCCCGCCATGCCTTGCACGCCGGCGCCGCGCAACAGTCGCAGCAGCACCGTCTCGGCCTGGTCGTCGCGATGATGGGCTAGCATGAAATGAGGGCAGGCGAACTGTGTGGCCCAGCGTTGATACGCCAGATAGCGCGCCTGCCGCGCGGCCGCCTCGGTTCCCTTGCCGGTATCGGGGGGCACCAGAACCGGCAGAATATGGCAGGCCACGCCGAGGTCGCGGGCCAGTTCGGCGGTGTGCCGGGTCCAGCCATCGGCCTCGGCCTGCAGGCCATGGTGGACGTGTACCGCGTGTATTGTCTTGTTGAGCGCCGGTGCAATCTGGCTGGCGCAGACCAGCAGCATGGCCGAATCGGCGCCACCACTGACGCCAATGGCAATCTCGCGATCGGCAATGCCCGATAGTGCGGAAAACAATGGCTCGAACAAAACCAAAGGTTCGAGCGCCAGCGTGGCCGGTAACGAAGCGTTATTTTTCCTGAACGCGACCATAGGACATGAGTCGTTCCAGTCGCTTGTCCAGCAAGGTTTCGATTTCCATGCCCGACACCTGGCGCAGGGCCTCGGTCAGAGACCGCTTGAGCGTTCTTGCCATGCCGGTAGCGTCGCGCTGGGCACCGCCAACGGGCTCGGGCACGATTTTATCTATCAACCCCAGTTCCAGCAGTCGCGGCGCCGTAATCGCCAGGGCCTCGGCCGCGACAGGCGCTTTATCGGCGCTGCGCCAGAGAATGGACGCGCATCCTTCGGGGGAGATCACGCCATAAGTGGAGTATTGCAGCATCTGCACGACGTCGCCGACGGCAATCGCCAACGCGCCGCCCGAACCGCCTTCGCCAATGATGGTTGAGATAATAGGCACCTTCAATTCCGCCATGGCGTACAGATTATGGCCAATTGCCTCGGACTGCCCGCGCTCTTCGGCGCCGATGCCGGGATAGGCACCGGGGGTATCCACGAAGGTGAATACCGGCAGCCCGAATTTTTCCGCCAGACGCATCAGACGCAGCGCCTTGCGATAGCCCTCGGGACGCGGCATGCCGAAATTGCGCTTGGCCCGCTCTTTGGTATCCCGCCCTTTCTGGTGCCCGATCACCATGCAGGCTTCCCCTGCAAAACGGGCCAGGCCACCTACGATGGACAGATCGTCTTCATACATGCGATCGCCATGCAATTCATGGAAATCGGTGAATATTTCCCTGACATAGTCCATGGTGTAGGGACGTTGGGGATGGCGTGCCACCAACGCGGTCTGCCAGGGCGTCAACTTACCGTAAATACTGTTAGTCAAGCTTTCGCTTTTTTGCTGCAACCGGCTGATTTCTTCAGAAATATCGACTGCCGAATCAGAGGAGACATGACGCAACTGCTCGATCTTCTGCTCGAGCTCTGCTATGGGTCCTTCAAATTCTAAAAAAGTAAATTTCATAGTTGTCTTGTCATGAATTTAATGCTTCGGTAATCAGCTCGCAGCATCAAGGCTGCGCCATAAATACCAGGTTGCCACTGTCCGCCACGGCTGCCACGATTGCGCGACTTCCCGGGCCTCGTATCGGGATACGGGCTCACCGCTGAAGTAATGCACCGAGATTGCCTTGAGCAACCCCGGATCATCGATAGGCAGGATATCCGGCCTGTGCAAGTTGAAAATCAAAAACATTTCAGCCGTCCAGCGACTGATTCCCCGTATTGCGCAGAGCTCGGTGATAATATCTTCGTCGTCCATTTTAGACCATTTCGACGGATTTACTTTCCGCTCGTTGAAATGGTGCGCCAAATCCAGAATGTATTCGGTTTTGCGCTTGGACAATCCGGCTTCCCGCCATTGCGCCTCATTGTATTCAAGAACCGCCGCCGGTGTCGGACGATTGCCGCAAACCGTGGTGAAATTCTTCCAGTGCAGATTCGCTGTCTTGGTGGAAATCTGCTGGCCGATGATGGCCCTGGCCAGGGTGACAAAAGCGGTTTTATTGGTTGCCAGCCACAAGTCGGTATAAGCCGGGATGATCCTGCTCAGGATACGGTCTTTCCTGACCAGGAATGAAACCGCCTCGTCCCAATAGACCGGCTTTGGCTCCGCCGGGGGTGATGCCGATGACATAACTATCCTCCTAAGCGCGACGCCACTGTGTCAGACCGCCCGGTTTGTCCTCGAGCTCGATGCCGCTCTCCCTGAGCTGGGCGCGGATCTGGTCTGCCTTCTGGAAGTTTTTCTCCTGTTTTGCCTGCCGGCGCGCTTCGATCAGCGCTTCGATCTCTGCTGGCGCAAGCTGAGCCACGTTGCCAGCCGGGTTGTCCCTGCGCACATAGCGTGTTGGCGAACGCAGGTAGGTTTGCGGATCCTGCTGGAACAACCCCAGCAAATGACCAAGCGCCTTGATGCGGCCGCTGATTTGCGGGCTATTCTGGCGATTGGCTTCGGTCACCATGTCAAACAGCACGGAAACCGCGACGGCCGTGTTGAAATCATCGTCCATGGCGTCCTTGAACGATTTTTCAAAATCGGCGGTCCAGTCGATGTCCCGGACCGGTTCGACACCCGTATTGTTCAATGTCTGGTAGATACGGTCAAGTGCCGCCTGCGCATCGAACAGATTGTCCGGTGTAAAGTTCTGCGGGCTGCGGTAGTGATTGCGCACGATGAAGAACCGCAGCATTTCCGCTTCTCGGGCATTGACGGGGTAGTCGGCCTGCGCCGCGTTCGCGGCGTCGCTGATGGTTTCCCGAATAGTACGAAAGTTGCCCAGCGATTTCGACATTTTGTCGTTGTCGACCATCAGAGGGCCGCAATGCATCCAGTAATTGGCCAGTTTTCCACCATAGGCGCCTTCGGTCTGGGCGATCTCATTCTCATGATGCGGAAACTTCAAGTCGGGTCCGCCGCCATGGATATCCATAGGCAGGCCGAGCAATGTCTTGCTCATGGCCGAGCATTCGATATGCCAGCCAGGGCGTCCCACGCCGTACGGGGACGCCCACTTCGAATCGTCTGGCTCCTCGGCCTTTGCCGCCTTCCACAGGACGAAATCCAGCGGATCGCGCTTGCCTTCGGCCACCGCCACGCGCTCACCTGCGCGCAGATCGTCGATGGACTTGCCCGACAGCTTGCCGTATTCGGGAAAACGGCGAACGGCGAAATTGACATCGCCATCTGTCGACTGGTAGGCCAGCCCCTTGGCTTGCAGATCCTCGATGATTTGCAACATGCCGGCGATATGTAGCGTGGCGCGCGGCTCCTGGTCGGGCGCCTGCACCGCCAGCGCGCGCTCGTCGGCATGCATGGCATCGGTATAGAAGGAGGTAACCGCATGCAACGGTTGATTCAACGCCACAGCCTTGCGAATGATTTTGTCGTCGATATCGGTGATATTGCGAACATATTGCACCTGATAGCCCGACTCGCGCAGCCAGCGCTGTATCACGTCGAAGCTGACCAGCATGCGGGCGTGCCCCAGATGACAAAAGTCATAGACTGTCATGCCACAAACGTACATGCGCACCTTGCCGGGTTCGACCGTTACGAGTGGCGCTTTGGCGCGGGACAGGGAGTTATATATGTGCATGGCGGAATTGAAAACGGAACTGGCTGGAAACGGGCACGCGAATTTCACTGCGCGAATCGACGCAGGCAAAGAAAAAAAGCCGTGTCGGGTCAAGGATTAATACGCGGTGCGCGCAACTAAGGCTAAAATACGAAGGAGTAAGTATAGCAATTCCTAGATAGGGGCTGCCCCTACTTGCCGATTTTCTTTCACGATTTCTGGAATAGCGCTGTGAAATTCAATGATATTCACCGGTCCCTGCTGGTTCTCGCCACAAGCCTGTTCGTGCTGCCCGTCCAGGCGCAATCCATGAATAGCGGCTATCCGCAAGGCACCAACGACGCCCCCGCCGGCAATCCAACCGTGCCTCAGGCTCGCTATCAGCAAAACAGCGGCAACGCCCAGCGCGAGCCTGGCTGGCAGGGACTGGCCAATGTGCTGAAAAAACTGGAACCCTCGGTCGACACCTCGATACCTGAAACTGCTTCGGCCGCCGCGACACGCCTGAGCAACATGATATCGCAAGGGCAGGCAGGCCGCGCACTGCCGGAGATCGAACGCAGGCAAAACGAGGGCGATCGCATCACGAATCCGGCCACCGACGTTCAAATGCTCTTTCTCAAGGGACGGGCGCTGGCCGCGCTGGAGCGCAAGCAGGAAGCCATGGAAGTGTACCGGGGCATGACCGTGCACTACCCCGAGCTGGCCGAACCCTGGAACAACATGGCTGCGCTCTATCTGCAGGCCGGATTGCTGGACCCGGCCTACGAAGCGTTGAAGACCGCCATCACCATCAATCCGCGCTACGGGATTGCCCTGCGCAACATGGGCATGGTACAACTCATGCTTTCCCAGAAATCCTTTGCCGCCGCGGCCAGCAATGGCCTTCCCGAGGCCGCCGGCCAAGCCCGCGCAACCCAACGTATCATTCAGGGGAACTGATGAGCCTCGTTTTTTCGCTTTCGCGCCGCACCGCCGGCATCATGCTCGTGGCTGCAATGGCAGCCGCCCCCTTCCAGGCTGCCAGCGCAGCTGACTCTTCAATCAAAAAGGAAATATCCATGACGCAACCACAGGTCAAACTGCAAACCAACCAGGGCGATATCGTGCTCGAGCTCAACGCCGAGAAAGCGCCTGTCACGACCGAGAACTTTCTGAAATATGTGAACAACGGTTTCTTCGACAACCTGATTTTCCACCGCGTTATCAAGAACTTCATGATCCAGGGTGGCGGATTCGACGCCGACATGAAACAAAAGGCAACGGAAGCGCCAATCAAGAATGAAGCCGACAATGGCCTGAAGAACGAAAAATACACGATCGCCATGGCCCGGACCAATGATCCTCAATCGGCTACCGCCCAATTCTTCATCAATACCAAGGACAACGACTTCCTGAACTTCACTGCACCGAATGCGCAAGGCTGGGGCTATGCCGTTTTCGGCAAGGTTGTGCAGGGTCAGGACGTTGTCGACAAGATCGAGGGCGTGAAGACCGGTAACCGCGGCTTCCACCAGGACGTGCCGGCTGAACCCGTCGTCATCGAAAAAGCCACCGTTGTCGGTAACTGAACTCTCTCTACCCGGAACGGTCTGGGTCGCGTCGGACATTCATCTGGCGCGGCAGGTGCCTGAAACCTGCCGGGTTTTCTACGATTTCCTGCGGCAAGCGACGGTCCATGCCGATGCGCTGATCCTGGCCGGCGATATTTTCGACGCCTGGATCGGCGACGATGTCGCGCTGCATGATCCTGAACCATGGCTGGCGCAAGCCCTGCAGCACCTGGCCGCGACCGCCCGCGCCATCCCCCTGTATCTCGGCCGCGGCAATCGCGACTTTCTGATGAGCACGGGGTTGGCGAACCGCCTGTCGGCGCACATGCTGGATGAATCCACACTGCTTCGCACCGATGCCGGCCTGGTTCATGTCAGCCACGGCGACGAGCTCTGCACGCACGACATCGGCTTCCAGCGCTTTCGTAAAATTGTCCATCACCGCTTGACGCAAGGCGCATTTCTCGCCCTGCCCCTGGCGATACGCAAGGCGATCGCCCGGCGCGCCCGCAAGACCAGCATGCACTCGCATGGCACCAAACCCATGTACCTGATGGATGTGGCGCATGACGCCGTTTCCGAGGTATTCGCCCGTCATCCCGGGCTGACCCAGGTCGTGCATGGCCATACGCATAAACCGAAGCATCACCAGTTTCCCGAACACGACAACACCAGGCACCGCTGGGTGCTTCCCGACTGGGAATTCGATAGCGAACCCAGGCGTGGCGGCTATCTGGCCATCGATGCCAGCGGCCTGAGCCTGCATGCGTTTCCCGGCGAAAACCCGAGCACGGCAACCAACAAGGGCAACGCGGCCGCCAGGCTGGCCCGCGTCGCGCCTCAAGATGCCCCAGGGGATTAACGTCCCTGAAACAAGGGCTTGCGCTTTTCCCTGAACGCCTTCGAGCCTTCGCGATAGTCGTCGGTCAGGCCCATTTCCCGTTGCAAGGTAATCTCCAAGTCCAACTGTTCAGCCAGCGTATTGTCGCTGCTGGCATACATCGCCTGCTTGGTCGCGGCGTAGGCCTTAGTGGCCCCTGCGATCAATTGCGCATGCACCGTCTGGATCTGTTGCGCCAACGCTTCGTCGTCGATGCATTTCCAGATCAGACCCCATTGCTCGGCCTGTTCCGCGGATACCGGCTCCGCGAACAGGGCCGCACCCATGGCGCGTTGCGGGCCGACCAGACGCGGCAGAAAATGCGTGGCGCCAGCATCGGGCACCAGGCTGATCTTGGCGAAAGCCTGGATGAATTTCGCGGAACGCACCGCATAGACTAGATCGCAGGCCAGGGCCAGGCTCATGCCAGCACCGGCCGCAACGCCATTGACAAAACAAATGATCGGCGCAGGCAATGCGCGCATGCGCAGCACCAGCGGCTTGTAGTTCTTTTCCAGCGCCTCGCCCAGGTCCCGGAACTGCCCCGGCGCCAGCGGCTGGCGCTCGCCCAAGTCCTGCCCTGCGCAAAACCCGCGGCCGGCCCCGGTCAGAATCACGCCGCGCAACTGCGACCTGGACTCGAGCAGGCCGAGCACATGCCTGAGTTCATCATGCATCTGCTGCGTAAAACTGTTGAGTTTTTCCGGCCGGTTCAAGGTGATGTAGCCGACATCGTCCTTGTATTCGAACTGAATCGTTTCATATGCTTGGCTGTTCACTGCAGCGCTCCCAATCGTTTCAAATGTTCTCCTGTGTCGCCCAGCAGGTATTCGACATACGTCAGCCGCTTGAAGTAATCCCCCACTTCCAGCTCGTCCGTCATGCCCATGCCGCCATGCAACTGAACCGACCATTCTCCTATATACCGCCCCGCGGCCGCAACCTTTATCTTGGCCGATGAAATCTTGCGCGCCCTCTCGGACGCCTCGGGATCGTCCAGCGCAGCCGCCGCCACATAAGCCATGGCGCTCGCCACTTCCTTATTGACATACATCTGCGAGACGGTTTGCGACAAAACTTGGAACGCCGCCAGCGGTTTCCCGAACTGCTTGCGCGTATTGAGGTATGCCATCGTCATGCTCAACAGCCGATCCATCGCGCCCACCGCCTGGGCGCACAGCGCCAGCACGCCCCAATGCAAGGCGTCCTGCAGGCAGGCATGCGCTTGCGCGCCGTGCAACAGCAAGGCATCGCGATCAAGGGCGACATTGCGCATTTGCACCACGCCGGCCCGCGTTCCGTCCATTGTCGGAAAATCCTGGATAACGACGCCCTCGGCCGACGCCGGCACGACGAATAAGGCAAACTCCCCGTCCAGTTGCGCCGACACAATCAGGTGGGTAGCGCTGCCAGGATGCCAGACCGCGCATTTATCCCCCGACAGGACAAAGCCGCTTTCCCGCGCCTGCGCAATCGCGGCGACGCGCGTCAGATCCAATTGCCGGTTCTGCTCAAGGTAGGCGACGGCCACAACGGCCGATCCACCGGCGATGGCCTGCAACAATGGGCCCGCCTGCGGCGCATCCGTTGCCTGGGACAGGATCCGCGCAGCCAGCACGCCGCTCGGAATCACCGGTTCCGGCACCAGGGCCCTGCCCAACTCAGTATGCACCAGCATCACGGTTGCCGCCGATTCGCCAAAGCCGTTGTATTCTTGCGGCACGAGCAACCCCAACACGCCGAGCTCGGCCAATTGGCGCCAGCTTTCGGCGTCAAGCCCCGCTTCGCGCTGACGGCGACGACGCTGCTCGAACTGCCAGTTTTCCGCCAATAGCCGCGCCAGGCTGTCGGTCAGCATTTGCTGCTCTTCCGAGTAACTGAAATCCATAATTCTTTCCTTGTGACTAATTTGCTTGCGATCTTGGGCCGGTCTTGGCACCCACCTCAGGCTCCGAGGATTTGGCGCGAAATGATCGACTTCTGCACTTGCGTGGTGCCGCCATAGATGGTTGTCTTGCGCATGTCGAAATAATTTGCCGCTGCCGCGGGGGCAAACGGATCGCCGGGATGGAAGACATCGTTGCCGGCTTCCAGCCAGGAAGGGTCGTACGCCCATCCTTCCAATCCGACGACCTCCAGTTGCAGTCGCGCCAGTTCCTGCTGAATTTCGGACCCTTTGATCTTCAGCACCGATGCCGCCGGACCGGCATCGCGCGCGGCATCCGAGGCCACGCGTAGCAGCATCATCTCAAGCGCAATAATGTCGGCCTCGATCAGCACAATCTGGTCTTTCAGACGGCTATCCTGTATGGCCGGGGCATCACCCCATTGCACCGATGCGGCCAGATTCTTCAATATCTGCAGCTCGCGATAACACAGGCCAATACCGGCGATACCCGTGCGTTCATGCCCCAGCAAGTACTTGGCATAAGTCCAACCCTCGTTCTCCTGGCCGACCAGATTTTCATGGGGAACGTGCACATTCTCCAGCCAGACCTCGTTGACATCATGCCCCCCGTCCAGCGTCTTGATGGGCCTGACGGTCACACCGGGTTGGCGCAAGTCGATCAGCAGCATGGAAATCCCCAGTTGCGGCTTGGCATCGGGATCGGTGCGGGCCAGGCAGAACATCCAGTCGGCATACTGGCCCAGGGTGGTCCAGGTTTTCTGGCCATTGACCACGTAACCTTCGGCCGTCCGGTCTGCCCGCGTACGCAGCGAGGCAAGATCGGAACCGGCGCCCGGCTCCGAATATCCCTGGCACCACCAGTCCTCCACACGCAGCATGCGCGGCAAGAAACGCTGCTGCATCGCATCACTGGCATATTTCATGAGCACGGGACCGATCATGGACAGCCCGAAAGGCAGCAGGCGCGGTGCTCCCGCCTTGAATGTCTCGATTTCAAAAATCAGCCTTTGCATCGCGTTCCAGCCGGTTCCTCCGAATTGAACGGGCCAGCTAGGCGCGCCCCAGCCCTGATCGTCCAGAATGCGGTGCCAGCGCAGATAATCGTCTTTTTCCAGGCGCTGGTGACGAAATACTTTTTCGCTGATATCCGCAGGCAAATGCTGCTTCGCAAAATTTCTGACTTCATCGCGAAATCGCAATTCCTCATCCGTCAGTTTCAGATCCATCGTGTCCTCCTTGTCTGTTCGTCAATCTGACAACAAATTTCAACCCGCCACAATTTGCTTTTTTGGAACCCCCCGTTCAGCGCCACAAAGCGACTCCCCGCATGCGGGAAAACTCGGGTTAAAGCAGACTGAAGGATTCCTTCGTCAAATACAGATTGCCAAGCGGCACCGGGATCACAATACTGTTTGCTACAGATTGACTTCCAAAGAGATCGGTATATGACAGCAGACAACGATACCCCTGCGATTGGCGCAGAAAAACATTACCAGACCCAGCTGCAGGCAGGCATTTTCACCATACAGAAATGCACCGCCTGCCAGCAAAGCATTTTTTATCCGCGTATGATTTGCCCCCATTGCGGCAACGATACGCTCCAATGGTATCAGCCGTCGGGCAAAGCCACGGTGTACTCCACCACCGTCGTGCGTCGCAAGGCCGAACACGGTGGCGACTACAACGTCGCGCTGGTCGACCTGGATGAAGGTCCTCGCCTGATGACCCGTGTTGAAGACATTGAACCGGACGCCGTGCAGATCGGCCTGGCCGTGATCGCCAGCATCCGGGATACCGATGAAGGCAAACTGCTCGTATTCACCCCACAAGGAGCCGCAAAGTGATTGATAAGAAATTGCGCGGCGCCGCCGCTATCGTAGGAGTTGGACATGCCGGCCTCGGACAGGCCCACGGCTATACCGAGATGGAAATTCTGATCCAGGCCGCGACCCGGGCCGTCAAGGATGCTGGCCTGACCATGCAGGACATCGACGGGATCGCCACCGCCAGCGTCTCGTCCACCATGTGGTCCATGCCCGTCATCGAACACCTAGGCATTCGTCCCACCTTCATCGATAGCACCATGATCGGCGGCTCCAGCTTCGTCGCGCACCTGATGCCGGCCATCGCAGCCCTGGAATCGGGCCAGTGCAATGCCGTGCTGGTCTGCTACGGCAGCACGCAACGGACATCCACGCTGAACCGGGCCGCCATCGGCAAGATGCGGCGCGAGCTGGACCCCCAGCCCTACGAAAACCCCTACAACCCGCTGAGCCCGTTGAGTTCGTACGCTCTGGCCGCCGCACGCCATATGCACCAATTCGGCACCACGCGCCACCACCTGGCGGAAGTTGCGGTTGCGGCCCGCAAATGGGCCCAAATGAACCCCGAGGCGACCATGCGCGACCCCTTGAGCATCGAAGACGTACTCGCCTCGAAGATGGTCTCCGATCCGCTGACGGTGCGCGACTGCTGCCTGGTCACCGACGGTGCCGGCGCCTACGTGCTGGTGCGCAGCGACCGTGCCCGCGGCATGAAGCAAAAACCGGTGTACGTGCTTGGCAATTCTACGGCGGTCTGGAACCGGCAGATTTCTTCCATGCATGATCTCACAGTGACCGCCGCCCAGCAATCAGGCCGCATTGCATTTGAAATGGCGGGCGTTACACCGGCCGACATCGACCTGGCCGAGGTCTACGATGCCTTTACCATCAACACCATCTTGTTCATGGAGGACTTGGGCTTCTGCAAGAAAGGCGAAGGCAAGGATTTTGTCAGCAATGGCGGCATTGCGCCGGGCGGCCACTTTCCGGTCAATACCAACGGCGGTGGCTTATCTTGCGTGCACCCGGGCATGTACGGCATCTTTATCCTGATCGAAGCCGTACGTCAGTTGCGAGGCGAATGCGGAGAGCGCCAAGTCGAGCAGGCGCGGTTGGCGGTGGTCCATGGCAACGGCGGCACGCTATCGAGCCAATCAACCGCGATTTTGGGCACGGCCGACGCGTTGTAGCGCGGGCAAACCGCTACAGATCGCCGCGCAAGGCAAACCCGAGGTATCAAGCGATAAACAATAAGGATGCCAGGCAACCACAGGTTGCCTGGCCTAAAGGAGACAACCATGATACGCAACAAAACCCTGCTGGGCGGCCTGATCCTGAGCGCCCTTCTGGCCGGACCGGCGCATGCCGCCTGGCCGGACAAAACCATTACGATTATCGTGCCGGCAGCCCCGGGCGGCACGACCGATATTTCCGCGCGCCTGCTCAGCGAAAAAATGAGCAAGCTGCTGGGCCAGACCGTGATCGTGGAAAACAAAGCAGGCGCGGCCGGCATCATTGGCTCTCAGACGCTAGCCAGAGCCAAGCCAGATGGCTACACAATCGGCATGGGTAATGTCGGCCCCAACGCCATCAACTACAGTCTGTACAAGGCGCTGCCATACAAGAAAGCGGACTTTGCGCCGATCACGCTGGCGATTTCGGTGCCGAACGTACTGGTGGTCAATGCCGATACGCCAGTCAAATCGGTCAGCGAACTGGTCGCCTATCTGAAAAGCAATCCCGATCGGCGTACCTTCGGCTCGTCCGGCAAAGGGCAATCCCCCCACCTGTCGGGAGAGATGTTCCTGCAGCGTATTGGCCAGACCGCCGAACACGTTCCGTACAAGGGCGCCGGACCTGCCGTCACCGGACTGCTCGGCGGTCAATATACGTTCATGATCGACAACCTGCCCAGCTCCCTGCCGGCCATTCAGTCCGGCAAATTCCGGGCCTTGGCGGTCACGGGCGCAGAGCGATCCGCGCAGTTGCCCGATGTCCCGACCATGAAAGAATCGGGTATCGACAATATGGTGGTCAATGCGTGGTTCGGACTGATGGCGCCGGCCGGCACCCCCGCCGACGCGCTCGACAAGCTGTACGCCGCGGCCGCCAATGCCCTCAAGGATTCGGATATCGTCAAGCGCTTCACTGGCATGGGTGGCGTGCCGGGCGGCAATACGCCGGCCGAGTTCGCCCGCTTTATCGATGAACAGCAGAAACTATGGGCAGATACCGTGACTGCCGCCAACCTGAAAATGGAATAATATGATTGACAAGATTTTAGCCACACATTTGGACGCGCTGCGGCTTATCCCCAATGGCGCATCCATCATGATCGGCGGCTTCGGCGATGCCGGCATTCCGTTCGAAATGCTGGCCAGCCTGCGGGAGCTGGGCACGCGCGACCTGACCATCATCAGCAATAACGCCGGCACGCACGAGATCGGCATTGCCGGACTGATCAAGAACGGCCAGGTCAGAAAGATCATTTGCTCGCACCCTCGGCCGCCCAATTCGGACGCCTTTGCCCAGGCATACCGGGCCGGTCAGGTCGAGCTTGAGTGCATGCCACAAGGCACACTGGCGGAGCGCATGCGCGCGGCCGGCGCCGGCTTGGGCCCATTTTTCACGCCGACCGGCTATGGCACCCGCGTTGCCGAGGGCAAGGAACAGCGCGTGGTAAACGGTGTCGGCTACGTTTTGGAAATGCCCTTGCATGCCGACTTCGCACTGATCCGCGCACACCAGGGAGACCGCTGGGGCAACCTGACCTACCGCTATGCGGCCCGCAACTTCAACCCCGTCATGGCGACAGCCGCGCACCACACCATTGCCCAGGTGGACCATGTCGTTGAACTGGGCGCCATCGCCCCCGACCAGGTCATGACACCTGGCATTTTCGTAAAACATATCGTGCCTGTAGGAGTCACCCATGGCTGAACACCTTCGCCTGAACCGAGATCAGATCGCCCGCCTGGTGGCGCAAAGCCTGCCCGACGGCGCCTATGTGAACCTGGGTATCGGCATGCCGACGAAGGTCGCCGATTTCCTGCCAGCCGACAGGGAAATCATTCTGCATAGCGAGAATGGCATCCTGGGCATGGGCGGCAGCGCAACCGGGGACAAGATCGACACGGACATCATTGACGCCAGCCGCGTTCCCATTGTGCTGCTGGAGGGCGCCTCGATCACCGAGCACACCAACTCCTTTGCCATGATGCGCGGTGGCCACCTGGATTATTCCATTCTTGGCGGTTTCCAGGTTGCGGAAAACGGCGATCTGGCCAATTGGATTACCGATGCGCCGGACGCGATCGCCGCCATTGGTGGCGCCATGGATCTGGCGGTCGGCGCAAAACAGGTGCTGATCATGATGGAGCACACCACCAAAACCGGCGAACCCAAACTACTGCGCGAATGCAGCTACCCCCTGACGGGAATTGGCGTGGTGGACCGCGTCTACACCGACCTGGCCATTATCGATGTCGCAGACGGCCGGTTCTTGCTGCAGGCGATTGTGGAGGGGCTAAGCGTCGAAGCGTTGCAGGCACTGACAGGCGCCTCGCTGGTTGCCAAGGACGACATGCAGACGATCCGCCTTGACGACCAGCATCACCCGGTGCTATGCCAGACGCTGGCCGGCGCCGATTCCATGACATAACCCGCTGCGCGATACGCGCCTTGAGGAGACAACATTGACAAAACCAAACAGAAAAACAGGCCGTTCGATCAAAAATAGGGTTGCGGCCCTAATCATGGCGGCCATTCCGGCCATGTCCTGGGCCTTTCCGGACAAGCCAATTACGTTGCTTATCCCTTATCCGCCAGGCGGCAGCGCCGACATGCTGGCCAGACCGATAGCGGCGCAAATGCAGAAAAAACTCGGGCAACCGGTCGTCATCGAATACAAGCCCGGCGCCGGCGGCACCATTGCCAGCGCCCAGCTGGCGCGGGCCAAGCCGGACGGATACACGGTCCTGATGGTTCTGGCCGCGCATGCGATTAATCCAAGCATGTATGCGTCCCTGCCCTATGACACCGAAAAAGACTTCAGTCCCGTCACCTTGCTGGCCACCCTGCCCATGCTGGTTGCGGCGCCACTGTCCACGCCGGCCAACAATATCAAAGAACTGATCGCCTACGCCAAGGCCAACCCGGACAAACTGACCTTCGCCTCCGCCGGCAATGGCAACACCAGCCACTTGGCCGCCGAGCTGTTCAAAAGCGCGACCGGCACCAAGATGGTCCACGTCCCCTACAAGGGTAGCGGCCCCGCGGTTGTCGCCCTGCTGTCGGGCGAAGTGTCCCTGATGTTCGACAGCATTTCTACGTCGCTGCCTCAGGTCAAATCCGGCAAACTGAAGGGGCTTGCAGTTACCGGCAAGTCGCGCTCGGCGGTTCTGCCCGACGTGCCCACCGTGGCCGAATCCGGCTTGCCGGACTTCGCCGTCAACGGCTGGTATGGCATTCTGGCGCCCGCCGGTACGCCCGGCAATGTCGTCAAGACCTTGAACCAATCCTTCAACGATGCCGCCAAAACACCGGCCATCACCTCGCAGCTCAACACCTATGGCTATGAAATCGTGGGCTCTACGCCCGATGAATTCGCCAAGCTTATCACCGATGAAATAAAACGCTGGAAAGTCGCCGTCGACAGCTCCGGCGCAAAAATCCAGTAACGCCCCTTGCCTGTCCGGCGGAGCAAACGCTTTGCCGGATTCGGGATCAGGCGCCGCCGCGCATACGCATCCCGGATCCGGTATCCACATCAAGACAATATGGAGACGCTATGCGTAAACCCTTTTCCTACGCCGCGGTTGCCGCGGCCCTGCTTGCCCTGCCCCTTGCCGCGACGGCCAAGGATGGCTGGCCGGATCGTCCGATCAAACTGGTCGCAGGTTATGCGGCAGGCGGCCCCGTCGATACCGCCGCCAGGCAATTTGCCAAATACCTGGGCGATCAGTTGCAGCAACCCATCGTGGTCGAAAACAAAACCGGCGCCAGCGGCATCATCGCTGCCGAATATGCGGCACGCTCGGCCCCCGATGGCTACACCCTGTACTTCCTGGCCAGTCCCACGCTGACCATCACCCCGCATATACAAAAAGGGGTCAAGATCGACAAGGACAAAGATTTCCGCTACCTGGGCAATCTGGTCGATTACACCAATGTCCTGGTGGCCAATAAGGACCTGCCGATCAAATCCGTCGGCGATCTGGTGGACTATGCCAAGAAAAACCCCAACGCGCTGTCTTTCGGCTCGGCTGGCGTAGGCTCATCCAACCAATTGTCGGCCGAACTACTGAAGCAGCGCGCTGGCATCCAGATGCTGCACGTCCCGTACCGCGGCAATGCGCCGGCGATGATCGATGTCATGGGCGGCAAAACGTCAATGATGTTCGATATCACCGGCACTGCCGTCAACTATATCAATAGCGGCAAAGTGCGGGCGCTGGCCGTTACGTCCAAGGCGCGCAACCCTGCCTTGCCAGATGTCCCCAGCATGACCGAAGCCGGCATCAAGGATTATGACGTCACCGGCTGGTACGCTGTGGTCGCCCCGCGCGATCTGCCGGATGAGGTGGCAGGCAAGATCCAGGACGCCATGAAGAAAGTGTCGGCGGATCCCGCATATATCGAGCAGATGAAGAAAGTCGGCTATACCATTCACCTCAGCAGCGGCGAGGAGCTCAAGGCGCGCATCGACAAGGAATATGATCTTTGGAAAAGCGTGACTGAAAAAGCGGGTATCCAGACAGGCGGATAGCGATGGCGGAACCGGCGTCGATCCAGGTTCGGCGGCGCCGAACCTACCCCTTGTTTCGGCAATGCGCAAACCCAGGCGGGCAGGCTCGCGCAAGCCGTTTCATCTGCGCTTCACCGGAGCCAGCGCGACCCGCGACCCGCGCGCCGCATCCCGGCTTGCGCGCCACACATCCTGCACCGCCCCGGCCTGTCAGGTCGCCGTCGCGGATTTCAGCGCCAGGACGACCGCGCTCTGGTCCGGCCCCGCCTCGAGCGTTGCCGCGCGCCGGTTCTTGCGATAATTTTCAAGGAACTTGGCCACGCGCTCGATGGCTTCGCGCAAATCATGCTCGTGGGGCAGGAACACAATACGGAAATGATCGGGATGGGGCCAGTTGAATCCCGTGCCTTGCACCAACATCACGCGCGTGGCTTCCAGCAACTGCAAAAAGAACTGGCGATCGTCCTTGACCGGATACACGGCGGGATCCAAGCGCGGAAACATGTAAAGCGCCGCCTGCGGCTTGACGCAAGTCACACCGGGAATGGCGGTGATCAACTCGTAGGCCAAATCGCGCTGGCGGCGCAACCGGCCTTTTTCTCCCACCAAGTCATTAATACTCTGGTAGCCGCCAAGCGCGGTCTGGATCGCCCACTGACCAGGCACATTGGCGCATAGTTTCATGTTGGCAAGCATGTTAAGCCCTTCGATATAATCAGCAGCGCTTTGCTTGTCGCCCGATAGCACCAGCCAGCCGGCCCGGTAGCCGCAAGCCCGGTAGCTTTTCGACAGCGAATTGAAGGTCAGTGTCAGCACGTCGGTGGACAGGCTGGCCAGGGCGGTATGCTTGACCCCGTCGAACAATACCTTGTCGTACACCTCATCGGCGAGCAGCACCAGGCTGTGCTTGCGTGCCAGCTCGACAATGGCCTCGAGCACCGAATCCGGGTAGAGCGCGCCGGTAGGATTGTTGGGATTAATGACAACAATGCCCTTGGTGCGCGGAGTGATCTTGGCGGCAATGTCGTCCAGATCGGGAATCCAGCCATTGGCTTCGTCGCACAGATAGTGCACGGGCTTACCGCCCGACAGGCTAGTCACCGCCGTCCAGAGCGGGTAGTCAGGCATGGGCAGTAGCAACTCGTCGCCGTCGTCAAGCAGCGCATTGGTCGCCATCGCGATCAACTCGGAGGCGCCGTTGCCCAGGTAGATATCTTCCATCGTCACGTCCGCAATACCCTGTTGCTGGGTGTAATGCATGACGGCCTTGCGCGCCGCGAAGATGCCCTTGCTGTCGGAATATCCCGCCGAATTCGGCAGGTTGTGAATCATGTCTCGCTGGACCTCTTCCGGGGCGTCAAAGCCGAAAGCCGCCAGGTTTCCGATATTGAGCTTGATGAGTTTATGGCCTTCGTCTTCCATCTGCTTGGCCCGATCGACAATGGGACCACGAATGTCATAGAGAACATCGGCCAGCTTTTTAGATTTTTTTACGGTTTTCATCACAATTTTCAAAAAAATACCGTCGTTTCGCGCAATTTGAATTTGATGCTGACAATTTACTGAAGGCGCCATGATGGCACCTGCACCTTGGGCTGCGCGCGATCTTCGGGGAAATTCGACAGTTTTTATAGTAGCATAGCCGGCGCAAAATGCAGCGCGAATAATCGTGTTTGGCGAGCACGCCCAATACCGGCTATCGGCCGGAGAACGTGCTCAGGATAATTAGTCAAAGGACCGGCATGGCGCAACGCAATTGCCAGTCCAGTTACCCCATACCTACCGGCCTCACACCTGAATGGTGATTCCCGCCTTGCGGATGGTATCGCGCCATTTATTGATTTCTGCGGCGAGAAATTCCCCGAACTGCGCGACGGACATCGCCATGGGCTCGGAGCCCGTGCCGTGCATTTTCCTGGCGGTCTCGGGATCGCCCAGTTGCTTGTTGACGTCGGCATTCAGACGCTGGATGATTGCCTGCGACGTGCCTGCCGGCGCAAACAACCCGCTCCAGGAATAAGCTTCATACCCCGGCAATGCGTCGGCAATAGGCGGCAAGTCCGGGGCAAGCGCCGAGCGCTCGCGGGTGCCCACGCCCAGGCCCACCACTTTGCCCGTCTGCATGAACGGCAAGGCGGAGGTCGCGTCGGCGAACATCAATTGCACTTGCCCGCCAACCAGGTCCTGCACCGCTGGCGCACTGCCCTTGTACGGCACGTGCTGCAACTTCACCTGGGCCAGGCTGGCAAACAGGGCGCCGGCCAAATGCGTGCCTCCGCCTACGCCGGATGAACTGTAGGAAATACTATTGGGTTTTTCTTTGGCCAGCGCGATAAGATCACCGACAGACTTGATCCCCAGCGACGGATGGGCCACGAGAATGATTGGAAAACGGGCAATGCCCGCAACCGGCATCATGTCCTTCTGGATGTCATAACCAAGCTTGTCATTCAGGCTGGGCAGTATCGCATGATGAATGGCGCCGAAAAAAAAGTTGTAGCCATCTGCCGGCGCCTTGGCCGACAACCGGGCACCCAGGATGCCGCCCGCGCCCGCCTTGTTGTCAATCACGGCCGGCTGATGCCAGGTTTCGGCCATGGGCGTCGTAACCAGACGCGCCGCCGTGTCTACCGGCCCGCCCGGGGCAAATGGCACGATAAAATTGACGGGCTTGGCAGGCCAGTCCGACTGGGCCGCCCGTGATGTCGGCAGCCACGGTGCCAGGCCGCCGGCCGCCAGGCCTTTGAGCCACGTCCTGCGATGCTTGAAGTAATGCTCCACGTTTTGTCTCCTGTGATTTTTTTAGACTTCCGTCACATTATCGGACCAACGGGCCGGTTTTCCTATTTTTTATGCGTGAAGGAGACGATCGGCAAAAACGAAGACCGGACAAGATCCCCCATTCCACCGAACATAATTTCAACTGAAAGCCTAGCGCGGTGTCTCGGCGGAAGGCGCGTCGGGCTGCTTGCCATGCAGCCTGCCCGATACCGCGATGACATGCTCGATGAATTTCTCGGCAAAGGCCGGCAGGTCCCGTCCCGCCTGGCGACAGACAATGCGCTCGCGGTCCGCCCAGTCGTCGGTGATACGGACGACATGCAGCTTACCGGGTCGGCTATAGGCGCGAACGCACTCTATCGGTAGCACGGCGACACCGATTTTGGCTTCGACCATCCGGCATACCGCCTCGAAGCTGCCGACATAAATCCGCTGGTGAATGCGCTTGCCCAGGCGATAGGCTTTGTCCTCGAGGAAATTTTGGATCGCGCTTTCGGGATGGATACCGATAAACTGGTATTTATCTACCAGTTCCTCATAAGTCATGGCATCACGCTCCCGCAACTCGTGCTCCAGATCCGTTACCGCCACCAGTTCATCCTTGAACAGTGGCACGATATCCAGCCCTTCCAGGTTTACGCTGCCGGACACGATGCCCAGGTCCGCTGAGCCTGCGCGCACGGCGGCAACGATATCCCGCGATATTTTCTCCTCAACCTCGATATCCACGTCCGGATTGTCGGCCAAGTATGAAGCCAGCACCTCCGACATAAAGGAATGAGTCGCGGCCGTGTTGGCCATGATGCGCAACCGTCCCTTCAGGCCGGTGGAAAACGGCTGCAGTTCGGCATGCAGGCATTCCAACTGCTGGAAGACTTCTTTGGCATACTTGAGAAACACTTCGCCGGCGGGCGTGAGCTTGACGCCCGTCACCTGGCGGATCAGCAGGCGCAGTTTCAGGGAATCCTCGAGGTTTTTAATGCGCGCGCTGGCGGCCGGCAATGAAAGAAAGGTTTTTTCGGCAGCCTTGGTCAAGTTTGACGCATCGCCAATATTAATAAACAGTCTCAGGTCGGTCAGGTCGTAGCGCATCTTAAGCTTATCTGAAGGGGGTGATTGACAAATACGAATGAAGAGTTTGCCGGTTTTGCCCTACCATTGATGGAAACCCGTGGCAGGTCGGCCATGGACCCACGGGTCCTGTAAAAACCGACCCTACTGTTATAACGCAAAAAAACCCCAGGAGAATCAGATGACAGGAATTGTAGATGGAAAAGTCGTCGTCGTCACCGGTGCCGGTGGTGGCATCGGCCGCGACATTGCGCGCGCGTACGCCAAGGCAGGCGCCAAGGTGGTCGTGAACGATATCGGTGTTTCGCTCAGCGGCGAAGGCGGCACGGCCGGTCCGGCCCAGGAGGCTGCCAACGAAATCACACAGGCCGGCGGCACCGCGGTGCCCAATACCGACAGCGTCGCCAGCTATGCCTCGGCTAACCAGATCATTCAATGCGCCATCGACCATTTCGGCAGAATCGATATCGTCGTGAACAACGCAGGCAACCTGCGCGATCGCCTGTTCCACAAGATGAGCGAAGAAGAATGGCGGCAAGTGCTTGATGTGCACCTGAACGGCAGCTTTTTTGTCAGCCGCGCCGCCGCGCCCTATTTCCGCGAGCAGGAGTCCGGTGCCTACGTACACATGACCTCGACCTCCGGCCTTATCGGCAATTTTGGCCAGTCCAACTACTCCGCGGCCAAGCTGGGGATTGTGGCATTGTCCAAATCCATTGCCCTGGATATGTCCCGCTATCACGTGCGCTCCAATTGCATCGCGCCTTTTGCCTGGAGCCGCATGACAAGCTCGATACCAGCAGAAACCGAAGAAGAAAAAGCGCGGGTGCAGAAACTGCAAAAGATGGAGGCCGCCAAGATCGCTCCCATGGCCGTCTACCTGGGCAGCGACAATGCCAGTGCCGTTACCGGGCAGATCTTTGGTGTGCGTGCCAACGAAATCATGCTGTTCAGCCAACCGCGTCCGATCCGCTCCGTGCATATGTCGGAAGGCTGGACGCCGGAGTTGATCGGCGAAGTTGCGATTCCCGCCATGCAAGGACAGTTCTTCAAGCTGGAGCGCTCTCCCGAAGTGATCAATTGGGATCCGATTTGATAACCAGGGAGCGATGCAATGCCATTAGATTATGATTTGATCAAGAATTGGCAGTTTCCGGAGATCCGGCAAGACTACGACGAAAAGGATTGCATGCTTTATGCCTTGGGACTGGGCTTTGGCACCGACCCCATGGATGAATCCCAATTGCGTTTCGTCTACGAGAAACAGCTCCTGGCGTTTCCAACAATGTCGAGCATTCTTTGCCACCCCGGTTTCTGGATGAAAGAACAGAACACGGGGATAGACTGGGTCAGGCTGGTCCATGGCGAGCAGCGCACCGTCATCCATGCGCCCTTGCCGGTCAAGGGCAGCCTGACCGGCCGCTTGCGCATCTCCCATGTCATAGACAAAGGCAGCGACAAGGGCGCGCTGGTGATCACCGAGAAAACACTTTATGACGCGTCGCAAACCTTGCTCGCCACGATCCAGCAGACGACATTCTGCCGCGGCGACGGCGGTTTCGGCAGGTCCGACGATCCGCCTGCCGCGTTGCCTGCCGTGCCCGCAGGGGAACCGCAACAGCGATTCGAATTGGCCATTCCATTGAATGCGGCCATTCTGTACCGCTTGAATGCCGACCCCAACCCCCTGCACATCGACCCGGGCACGGCCAGGGCCGCCGGCTTTGAGCGACCGATTTTGCACGGACTGTGCACCTACGGCATGGCAGCAAGGGCGATCGTGCAGCACTGTTGCGAGGGAGATCCGACGCGCCTGCGCCGGTTCGATGCGAGGTTTTCAGCGCCGGTCTTTCCCGGCGAAACACTGGTTTGCGAAATCTGGCGCCCTTCTCCCGGCCTGGTGCAATTTCAGGCGCGGGTCCGGGAACGCGACAAGATCGTGCTCAGCCACGGCGTGGCCGAGGTGTAATGCGGTGTTCCTGGAATCAGGCGATCTGGTTCCAGGCCCATAGGCCGACGATAACGCCAAAGACAATGCGATACCAGCCAAATGGCCGGTAAGAGGCGCGCGAAAGGAAGCGCATGAGGGCGCGCACCACCAGCAAGGCGCTGACATAGGCTGCGACAAAACCCAATGCGACCGCCACCAGGTTGCTATCGGTAAGCTGATCGCCGTGCTTGTATAGGCTTAGCACCGTGGCCGCAATCATGGTGGGCATGGCCAGGAAAAAGGAAAACTCGGTTGCCGTCTTGCGATGGATGCCGGACATCATGCCCGAGATAATCGTGGCCCCGGAACGCGATGTGCCGGGAATCATTGCCAGGCACTGGGCAAAACCCACCACCAGCGCCTGCTTCCAGGTGATATCTTCCAGCCGCTGGGTCTGGTGCGCCAAGTCCTGTTCAGAGAGCGATGAATGCTTGGCCATGGAAGGCCGCCGCTCCACCCACAACATAATGAGGCCACCCAGCACCAGGGTAAAGGCATAGACCATGAACTTGCCGTCCAGCAGCTGATTGATCTGCTTGATCAGCGCAAGCCCGATAATCGCGGCCGGCAAAAAGGCGATGATCAGGTTCATGGTAAAGCGCTGCTCGGTCCGATTGCCGGTAAAAGTACCGACAATGACCTCGCGCAAGCGCTGGCGGTAGATCCACATCACCGCCAGGATGGAGCCAAGCTGGATCACGATCTCATAGACCTTGAACTGGCCGGAATCAAATCCGATCCAGTCGCCCAGGATCAGCAGGTGCGCCGTACTTGAAATGGGCAGGAATTCCGTAATGCCCTCGACAATGCCCAGGACAACCGCCTTAACCAGATACCACAAGTGATCCATGACGCCGCTCTACTATATAAAAATAAAAGGTTTATGGTTGCAGGGAATGCAGCATTTGGGTGAAGATTTTCGGGCTGGCTGCCAGCACATTGCCCGTTTTCATCCACTCCTGTTCTCCTTCGAAATCGGCGATCAGACCACCGGCCTCCAGGATCAGCAGGCTTCCCGCCGCCAGGTCCCAGGGCTTGAGGTGCACACCGCAATAGCCATCGAAGCGGCCTGTCGCGACATACGCGAGCTCCAGTACGGTGGCGCCCAGGCGACGAAAGCCGGAGCATTCGTCGACCAGGCCATAGAAGCGCTCGGCGCCCTGGCGGTTTGAGCCTGAAACGGACGGAAAACGACCGGAGATCAATGCATCGGAGAAACGGGTTCGATTCCCTACCCGGACCCGGCGATCATTGAGGAACGCGCCGCCACCACGGCTGGCGGTGAACATTTCGTTGCGCGCCGGGTCGTAGACCACGGCCTGCGTGACCACACCCTTTTGCAGCAGCGCAATGGAAACAGCGTAATTCGGAAAGCCATGCACGAAATTGGTCGTACCATCCAAGGGATCGATGATCCATTGGAATTCGGGAATTTCATTTTCCTTGTCCTTGGGGCCGGGGATATGTCCGGACTCTTCGCCCAGGAAGGCATGGTCGGGGTATGCTTCACGCAAAACATCGATAATGGCCGCTTCGGCGTTACGATCGATTTCTGTTACATAATCGTTCGGCCCTTTTCGTGCGACCTGCACCTTATCGATATCCAGGCTGCCGCGGTTGATGATGGCGCCGGCGCGACGTGCTGCGCGTACGGCGATGGTAAGCATGGGATGCATAACGTTCCAGACTTCAGTTGAGTAGTAAAATACGCATTTTAATGGACAATAAAGCAGACTTCTGCGATTCCATTGATTTCCGCTTATATTCATGCTGTTTGAAGGAAAACCATGTCTCCACTGCACCCCCGCGTCCGCTTCATCATGGTGGCGCCCACTCATCCAGGCAATGTCGGATCCGCTGCAAGGGCCATCAAAAACATGGGATTTGCGGAGCTGGTGGTGGTCAACCCGCGCGACCCGCAGATCCTGTCACATGAAGAAGCCCGGGCGCTGGCCAGCGGCGCCACCGATATCCTGGAACGCGCGGCAATCCTGCCGGACCTGGACGCCGCACTGGCGGGCGTGACCCTGGCCTTTGCCCTGACCGCGCGCAGCCGCGACATGGGCCCGCCTTCGCTGGATATCCGCCAGACCGCCCAATTATCGCGAACCCATCTGAGCAACCATGCCGATACCCGCATCGCGATTGTCTTGGGCACCGAGCGCACCGGGCTGGACAACGACGATATCAGCCGCTGCCACCGTATCTGCCATATTCCCGCCAATCCGGATTACAGCTCCCTGAACGTATCGCAAGCGTTGCTGCTGGCCGCATGGGAGGTCAATTACGCGCTGCAGGCGCCGGCACCGGTGCATATCCCCGCAACGGCCGCCACGACGGCCCCCTTGACGGCTTCACGCCAGGACGCCGGCCGTGAACCGGCGCCCGTGGCCATGCCCGTGAATACCGGCAGCGATCGCAACTATGCCCCGGCCGAAAAGGTCGAAGCCTTTATCAATCACTGGGAGAGCGCCCTGATCGGCATTGATTTCCTGAACCCGAATCATCCGAAGAAACTGATGCCGCGCATGCGCTATATGTTCACACGCATCCATATGACCCAGGAGGAAGTCGACATGATGCGCGGCGTGTGTACGAATATCCTGAAAACCGTATATCGTCCCTAGGGCCGCTGTGTTGCCTGGGAGTCCAGCGATACCCGGACCGGCAACGGGCTCTGGAAGCCTTCCTGCTCCAGGCGGATATGGACCTCTCGGTTCAGATCGTTCAGTAATGTCGTGAAATCGCTTGCCGCCGTCCATACCCGCAAGGTGAGAATCACCACGCTATCCTTGTGATCGCTCACAAAAACGCTGGGTTCGGGCATTTTCAACGCTTTCTGCTGCTCGCCGATCAGCTTGAGCAAGACGTCGATCGCGCGGTTCAGGTCATCGCCATAGCGGATATAGGCAAGCACATCCATGCGTCGGTTGTGATTGCGGCTCAGGTTGATGATATTACCGTTCCAGACCGTGCTGTTGGGCAGCGTGACCTGCACGCCGTCATACTGGATGATGCGCGTCAGGAACAAGCCGACCTCATCCACCGTACCGGATACGCCGCCCGCGACGGTGACGCTTTCGCCGGCGCGCAGCGGTCGCAAGCCCAGCAGCATGATGCCGGCCGCGATGTTTTGCAGCGTGCCCTGCAGCGCCAGGCCGACGGCAAGGCCGGCAGCGCCCAGCACGGCGATGAGGCTGGCGGTTTGCACGCCGAACTGCGACAACACCGCGATAATGGTGAAAATGCGCACGCCCCACACCACGACACTGCTCAACATGGGCACGATGGTCGGATCGATCCGGTCCGAGCGTGAACTCATGCGCCGGACCACGTTGCCCAGCCATTTGGAGATAATCCACCCGGCCACAAGGATAATGACCGCCACCACCAGGTCGACGGCAAAGCGCTGCAAAATAGGCAGAAAGCTGTTTACGCGTTCATAATCTAGATTCATATATTTCTCTTTCAAACTCAAGATAATGTTGCATGGCACCCGCGGGCGCCACTCAAGCCCCGCCTGGCGGCAGGGCGTTCGCAACGTTTCGATTTTAACGTGTCATAATGACAAAATATACTAGAGGCAAAAAAACCCGCCGCCCCCCGACGGGCCCCTTTAACCGGAACCTTGTCGCATCGAGGACAACCGCCAGCAAAAAAACATATGAATAGCCCGCAAAATCATCCTTCAGCCTTCCATGCGCCGGAAAAAATCGGTTTTTCCAGCTTTCGCGATCCGCAGCTCGCCTATGAAGCGCTGCTGCACATCTATGAGCGCAATACGCTGTTCATCCGCGAATCTTTCTATCGGCTCATGAGCGGCGAGTCCGTTGGCTACCGGACCCGCGCCTGCTATCCCGCTATCCGCATCCATGTACCTGACCACCAGGAAGTCGATTCCCGTCTGTCTTACGGCCATACCACGGAACCCGGCCTGTACCAAACCACCATCACCCAACCCGAACAATTCAAAAGCTATTTGCTGGAGCAGATCGGACTGCTCATGAAAAACCACGGCCTGCCCGTGGAGGTCGGGGAATCGAGCGTGCCGATCCCGTTGCATTTCGCATTTACCGGCGGGCAATACATCGAAGGCGTCTATGCCGACACCATCGGGGCCTCGCTGCGCAATTTTTTCGATGTACCCGACCTTGCTGTCATGGACGACGCCATCGTCAACGGCACATTGCGGGAAGAACCCGGTCAACCCAGGCCGCTGGCGCCCTTCACGGCGCCGCGCATCGACTACTCGCTGCACCGGCTGCAGCATTACACGGCGACGGCGCCCGAGCATTTCCAGAACTTCATTCTGTTCACCAATTATCAGTTTTACGTGGACGAATTCACTACCACCGCGCGCCAGTTGATCGAGGATCCCGAATCGGGCTATAGCGCCCTGGTGGAACCGGGCAATATCATGACCCGCCCCGGCCAGCCTGCGGAAACGCAAAGACCGCAACGCCTGCCACAAATGCCGGCCTACCATCTGATCCGACCCGACGGCAATGGCATTACGCTGGTCAATATCGGCGTGGGGCCGTCCAATGCCAAAACCATCACCGACCATATCGCGACGCTGCGGCCTTCCGCCTGGGTCATGCTTGGCCATTGCGCCGGCCTGCGCAATACCCAGCGCCTGGGTGACTACGTGCTCGCCCACGGCTATGTGCGAGAAGACCATGTGCTGGATGCCGACCTGCCGCTCTGGGTGCCCGTGCCGCCGCTGGCCGAGATCCAAATCGCGCTCGAACATGCGGTCGAGGAGGTTTCCGGACTGTCGGACTGGGAACTCAAGCGTATCATGCGCACCGGTACGGTGGCCACGATCGACAACCGCAACTGGGAGCTCAGGGACCAGCATGAACCGGTACAGCGCTTTTCGCAATCGCGCGCCATCGCCCTGGATATGGAGTCGGCGACCATCGCGGCCAACGGCTTCCGTTTCCGCGTGCCTTACGGGACCTTGCTGTGCGTTTCTGATAAACCGTTGCACGGGGAGCTCAAATTGCCAGGCATGGCCTCTGACTTCTACCGCAAGCAGGTCAGCCAACATTTGCGCATTGGCATGCGCGCTTTGGAAAAACTGCGTGAAATGCCTCGCGAGCGGCTCCATTCACGCAAATTACGCAGCTTTATCGAAACCGCTTTCAAATAGGTTGTCATTTTGAGCGCAGTTATCAATGCCGCGTTTCCCGTTTTCGCGCTGATCCTGGCCGGTTATCTTGCCGCACGCAAGCGCATACTCGGCCCCGAAGCCAGCATCCACCTGAACGCCTATGTCGTCTGGCTGGCGCTGCCGGCGCTGCTGTTCCATGCCATGGCCACCGTCCCATGGGAACAATTGAACCAGTTGGGATTCATCCTGGCAACCGTGGGCGGCATGCTGGCCACCTTCGCGGGTTTCATGATGTGGCAGCGGCGTCGCTTCAGCATGCCTGACAATAGCGTGGCAAGCTTGGCGGCATCGTACAGCAACACCGGCTATATGGGGCTGCCGCTATGTATACTGGCATACGGCCCGCAAGGCGCCATTCCGGCCGTCATCTCCATGATCCTGACCGCCTGCGTGCTGTTCGCCCTTTCCATCGTCTGCCTGGAATCGGGCCTGCAAACCCATGCCAGCATCTGGGGCAGCCTGCGGCACACCCTGGTTGCGCTACTGAAGAATCCGTTGATCGTGTCGCCATTGGCTGGCATCCTGCTCTCGGCGCTGGACATTCCCTTGCCTGCCGCGCTGGCCGAGTTGACGCGGCTGCTCGGGAACTCGGCCAGCCCCTGCGCCCTGGTGACCATCGGTCTGTTTTTGGCGCAAACCCGCAGCAACCGCATGCATCCCGCCCTGCCCGCGGTTCTCTTGATGAAAATGGTGTTTCTGCCCGCCATCACCGCGGTGCTCGCTTTCTGGGTATTCGATATGCCGCTGGAACAGCGGGAATCGGCCGTGCTGCTGGCCGCGCTGCCGATCGGCACGGGGCCGTTCATGCTCGCGACCATGTACGGCAGGGACACTGAACTGGTATCACAATCAATCTTTGTATCGACAGTGCTCTCGGTGATCAGCGTGTCGCTGTTGCTTGCCCTTTTCCAGGGTTGACCGCGGGTTTGGCGGCCCCGCCCCCCTCCGCTATGCGGGTGCGGGTACATATCCGCACGAGTCGTCGGCAGTCAGGTATGATATGCCGATAGATAAAGCGAATCTGCCTGAATCGCGCGCCTTCGCCTGATTGCACATTCGCTTGGTTTTGCTTGATGCTTGTTTTTTTGACTATTAAGCGGCATGATCGGGACGGCGCCGCCGGATCGCGCTACCCCTGTCCTGGCCTACGCCAGGACCGCATACCCGGTCTTGCCACTATCCACTTCATAGCCTGCATGCCCCGGCCAGGCTTTCACGGAGCTTTGCATGACACCTACGATCGTAGTGCTGGACGACTGGGAACACGGCCTGACCCGCCTCGTAGACTGGTCGCCGATCGCATCGCGCAGCAACCTGAAGATCCATCATGAGCGGCTGCGGGGCGATGCCCTGCTCGAGCAACTCGGACAGGCGCAGTGCATCGTGCTGATGCGAGACCGCACGCCCGTCACCAAGGAACTGCTATCGCAATTGCCGGCATTGCGGCACATTATTTTTACCGGCACCCGCAATAATAAACTTGACCAGCAGGCCGCCGCAGCGGCTGGCATCACAGTCAGCAATACCGAATGGGGACCGTCCAAGGCCAGCACCTGCGAGCTGACCTGGTCGCTCATTCTGGCCGCGGCCAAAAAACTGCCCGATCTCCTGGTGGATCAGCAGCAGCCCGCCTGGCGCACGCCCGCCATTCTGCAAGGCTTGCCCGACGTCCTCGAAGGCAAGCGACTGGGACTGATCGGCTTTGGGCATATCGGCAAGCGTGTCGCGAAAGTCGCTGCCGCTTTCGGCATGGAGGTGGTCACCTGGAGCCCGCACATGACGCAGGCCCGGGCCGAGGAAGGCGGCGCCAACGCCGTGTCGCTGGAGGCGCTGCTGCAGAGCTCGGATATCGTCTCGCTGCATATCGTGGCTTCCGAAAGTACCCGCCACCTGTTGAACGAGCAAACCTTGGCGCAAATGCGGCCAGGCGCCATCCTGGTCAATACCTCCCGCTCCACGCTGGTCAAGACCGATGCGCTGGTGTCCGCGCTCGACCGCGGGCACCCCGCAATCGCAGCGCTCGACGTTTTCGATGACGAGCCGGACATTCCCGCCGCCTTGCTGGCATCGCCCAATGTCATCCTGACCCCGCATATGGGGTTTGTGTGCGAACCCGTCTATCGCACCTTCGCCGCCGATGTCCAGCGGCAACTGACCGAATGGCTGGCGCAACAATCATGACCTCCGAATCCGCCCGTCCGCATAGCGCGCTCGTACTCGTCGATATCCAGCCCGATTTCCTGCCCGGCGGTGCGTTGGCCTGCGCCAACGCGGACCAGATTATCACCCCGGTGGCACAATTTGTTGCCAACGCCGATTTCGGTCATTATGTCGCCACGCAAGACTGGCATCCCGCCGGCCACGTGTCGTTTGCGTCCTCACATGCGGGCAGCAAGCCATTCGATACCATCGATCTATACGGACATCCACAGGTCCTGTGGCCGGACCACTGCGTGCAGAATACGCCAGGCGCGGCGCTCTGCCCTGGCATCGCCTGGGAAAAAATGCATGCCATTGTTCGCAAGGGTGCGGATCCGCGGGTCGACTCGTACAGCGCCTTTCGCGAGAACTTCAATCCTTCAGGCAAGCGCCCGCCCACTGGTCTGGCCGGCTGGCTAAAGGACCGCAAGGTCGATGAAGTATATATTTGCGGCCTGGCCCGAGACGTCTGCGTCTTATGGACCGCCCAGGATGCGCTGGCGCTCGGCTTCAGGACCCGTGTGATATGGGACCTGACAGCGCCTGTCAGCCACAGTTCCGACGAGAAAACGCGCCAGATCTTGCACGAACAGGATATTGCGATTGTGCAAAGCACCCAATTGCTGGGCTGACGGGCAGCCGGGGTCGGTTATTGTCTGGCGCACAAGCGCCTGCCGCCAAGCGCCCCAAGACCGGCAGCGCAAGGCGCCTTGGCAAGACACAGACGCCTTTCAGACGAGGCCGGCAAGCAAGCACCACGGCGCGCCATTGGATCAGGCTTGCTCAATGAAGCTTTTCAGGAACTCCTGAGTCCGTGCTTCGGTCGGCGCCGTTAACACATCTTCCGGTGGCCCCTGTTCCACGATCTTGCCTTTATCGAAAAAACACACGCGATCGGAAATTTGCTTGGCGAACTGCATTTCGTGCGTCACCAGCAGCATGGTCAGGTCATGCTCTTCGGCCAGGCGCTGAATGACATTGAGCACCTCGCCCACCAGTTCAGGGTCCAGTGATGACGTTGGCTCGTCAAACAACATGATGTTCGGCCGCATGGCCAACGCCCGGGCAATCGCAACACGTTGCTGCTGTCCGCCCGAAAGCTGGCTGGGAAACTTCTCGCTCTGGTCGGACAGTCCAACCAGTTCCAGATACTCATCGGCGCGGGCATTGGCCTCTTCCTTGGACAGTTTCAGCACCTGCACCGGCGCTTCGGTCACATTGCGCCTTACGGTCATATGGGGAAACAAATTGAATTGCTGGAACACCATGCCCATTTCCTTGCGCATGAGCCGCAGGTGCTCTTCCCCGGCGGGAACCAGTTGGCCATCTTTGTGTTCGTGCCACAAGGGCTTGTCCGTAACGTAGATGACCCCTTCGTTGATCGTCTCCAGCGTCATCAAAATGCGCAGGACAGTGGACTTGCCGGAACCGGACGGGCCGATGATGGTAACCTTCTCGCCTTTGCGCACTTCAAAATCAAGCTCGTCAAGCACAGTCACATCGCCAAACCGCTTGGTGACTTTCTCAAACTTGATAATCGGCTCACCAGCGGTCGGCGCCTGCGTCGCAGAAACGTCGGCGTGCTCGCCTGCCGGCAAGTCCGCCACCGGCGCGTTGCTATTGACAGAATTATTCATCGTAACGGTATTCCTCGTTTCGGCAGATGGGTATCCAGATAACGTACGCCATAAGACGCCACAATCGTCAGAATCAGATAGATACCCCCCACCATGGATAATGGGATCAAATAGTTAAAGGTGCGGTCCCCGATAATCTTTGCCACATTGAGCATTTCCAGCACGGTCACGACCGACAATACCGGCACATCCTTCATGATGGAAACCAGGTAATTCCCCATGGCAGGGATGATGCGGGGAATGGCTTGCGGCAAAATCACGAAACCGAAGGTGCGTAGCGGCGGCAAATCGAGCGCGCGCGACGCCTCGGTCTGCCCGTGTGGAATGGACTCGATGCCGGCCCGGTAGACTTCCGACAGGTAGGCGCTATATTGCACACCCAGCGCCAGCGCGCCAGTCAGAAAGGCCGGCAGGACGATCCCGTGTTCCGGCAGCACGTAGTACAGGAAAAAAAGCTGCACCAGCAACGGCGTATCGCGGATGAACTCGGTGACGAATTTCGCCGGCCAGGAAATCAGCGCGAACCGCGCGCTTTTCAGGGCGGCGAGGATCAGGCCCAGCACCACGGCCACCAGAAAACCCAGTACCGTCGCTTGCAAGGTAATCAGCAAGCCCTTGAGCAGAATCGGAAAGATGGATGCCGCAAATGCCCAATTGCTGCTGGTGTCCCACTCTATGCCAAACAACATGATCAGGCCCTCCCGGCGCGCCAGCGCCCGACAGAACGTTCAAGCAGCCTCATGATGGCGGTGAGAATCAGCGCCATGCCGAAATACATGAACAGCAAAATGGTATAGACCGTGGTGCTATCCTGGGTGTAGTTACGGATCTGTTCGGCCCGAAACGCCATATCGCCCAGGCTAATCAAAGAAACCAAAGCGGTGTCCTTAAGGTTCTGCACTGCCAGATTGCCGAAGCTAGGCATCATTTCCGGGATGGATTGCGGCAGGCAGATATGCCACAGTGTCTGGCGTGGCGTAAAGTCCAGCGCCTTGGCGGCCTCATATTGCGAGCGTGGTACCGCCTGGATCGCCCCCCTCACCACTTCGGCGCCATATGCGCCGATATTGAATCCCAGCGCCAACGTACCGGCAACCAGCGGAGCCATGCGAAAATCCAGGCCGAGCGCCTGGCCCAGCAGCGGCAAAGCGAAAAACAGCCAGAACAGTTGCACCAGCAGCGAGGTACCACGGAATATTTCGACGAAGCATATGGAAAATCCGCGTATCAGCCAATTGGTAGATAGCTTGCCAATTCCAAAGGCGAATGCCGTGATACCACCCAGGATGGTCGAATAGACCGTCAACTGAATGGTTACCCACGCACCTTGCAGCAAGGGAGTGAGGTAGATGTTCCAATCCATCTGTTACCTTTTGAGTCGTTCGATTGATAAAGTAGGTTTGCACCGCAAGTGGTCGTACCTGCTGTCTGCCTTTTAGGCTCGCGTTCGCCTGATTTGTCGCGGACTGGACAGCAATAGCGGTGATACGCCGCCCCGTCGCGGCGTCTACAACAGATCAGATCAGTCTGCGGCGGGCACCCGGCGCGTGGCCGGGCACCAGGCCGCGGCTATTTGGCAGCGCAAAGCTGCTCGGTGGTCTGGGCAGTGGACTCCTTCAAGTCGTGCTCGGTAAAGCCGTAAGTCGTCAGGATTTTCTGCCACTCCGGTGTTTTCTTGAATTTTGCCAATTCATCGTTTACCGCCTTGCGCAGATCTTCGGAATTTTGCGCAAAGGTAAATCCGCCCCAACTGCGGGCAGGTTTGCCATCAATCACAGGATCTTCAAAATTGGCGGCAGGCTCCACCTTGTCGCTCTTGCCGGCCAGTTCGCTGACCGTCAGGCTGGTCGCCGCATAGGCGGCCGCACGCCCGGTGGAAACCGTGGAAATGGCATCGGCATTATTGGAGATCGTCACCATTCGGCCATCGTCCACGCCCAGTTTCTGCATCATTTCCAGTTGGTCCGCCCCCGCCATTATGGCGATTTTTTTATCGGACTTCGCAAAGTCCTCGTACTTGTGCAGATTGTCCGGATTGCCTTTGGCCACGAGCAGCCCTTCACCGTATGAGCTGTTGGGCTCTGAAAAAGCCACTTGCTGGCAGCGTTGCGGCAAAATCGCCATTTCAGCTGCGACCATATCGAACTGGTCAGCCTTCAGGCCGGGGATCAGCGAGCTGAATCCTGTTGTCACCCATTTGATTTCCTTGATGCCAAGCGCTTTCACGATTTGTTTCGCCACATCCGGGCCGGCGCCCTTGGCCTCTCCGGTAGGATCAACAAAGCCGTAGGGAATTTCATTAGCCACAGCAATCCGGATGACGCCTTTGTCCTTGATCTCCTGCAGGGTGGCGGCGGTGGCAGCGGACCCGAAAGTCGCAGCCGCTACCGCCAGCGCCACAAGGGCTTTGGTTGTACGGATCTTGTTCATAAATATACTCCCCATAGATGATTAATCAAGTCTGCAATTTTTCTTAGGGATATCCCTGAAACCCTCAAGGAAAATCAATAAGAAATATTACATTTGAAATTAATTTCATACACAATCAACAAACTTATGCAACATCGCTGATAAGATTTGGATTCATGGTGCAGACAGTTAAGCTTCTTTTATAGAAGTAACATAGATGCCTTGCCCAACACAACCTGAGAGCGGACAATATCATAATTACAGAGCCATCACCTTAGATAAATATGCCCAGACAGTACTGAATTTCCTATATTTAATTCATTTGTGATATTTATATATTCAAATAATATTTTATATCAATAGATTTATTCAATGACGATAGTTTGAGTTTTTCGGCCTGCGCTTTACAGTTTCATTTCACTTTTCGCCGCATCACTTGAACCCGCCAGATAGGGTTATTTTCTATTGCTTGAGTTTTCCTGTTGCAAGCATTTCGTCGCAACCTCAACGCTTAATACACTCGACTCGCCATGCCAGGCAATCCCCAGACATAAAATTATTACAAACAAAAATCGTCGTCTAAACGGTCAGGTAAGCGCAACCGAGTGCTGCCCAGCGATCATTAATGTATTTATGACAAGCGTGCGGCTCTGACAAACAGGCGTATTACAGCCTGCGATTCCACGCTGTAGTACACCGAGGGCCTCCTTATGCGCGAGCATGTGCCCGACGGCCTGGTCTTGGGACTTCCCTGTAATCCAGGCGCCGTGCCCTGTTGTTGCCCTGTTGTTGCCCTGTTGTTGCCCTGTTGTTGCCCTGTTGTTGCCCTGTTGTTGCTCTGTTGTTGCTCTGTTGTTGCTCTGTTGTTGCTCTGTTGTTGCTCTGTTGTTGCTCTTGTTGCTATTACCGAGCTTGCCTTGCGGGCCAGCCATCGAGCAATTGCGTCAGTGTTGCCAGCGCTTCGGGTTGCATGGGCCATGCCGAGGGCGGTCGTGTCGCGCCGCAATCCCTGCCCTGCAATTGCAAGGCGGCCTTGACAACGGTCACGTTCGCGCCGTTATTTTCCTGCGCGCGCAAGGCTTCGAACGGCAACATCTGTTGGATCAATCGATCCGCGGCGGGATAGTCGCCGCGACCCAGCGCATGCCATATCGCAACCGAATGCGCGGGAAACACATTGATCAGGCCCGAAGTGAAACCGCGAGCACCAATCGCGTAGAATGGCGGCGCCCAGGTTTCGGCCAGCCCCCCGACCCAGGCCAAATCCAGATGGCGGGTGGCGGCAATGGCTTGCGCGAGCAACAGTGGCGTGGGCGATGCCCACTTGACGCCGACCACCGAGTGGATCTCACAAAGTTGCGCGATTGCCGGCAACCCGATGGACTCATTGCGCAGATACAGCACCAACGGCAGCCCTTGCGCGGCCGCTTCGATACGGCGCACATACTCGACAACGCCACGCGGAGAAACGAAAGGATCCGGCGGCTGATGAATCATGAGTGCATCGACGCCGGCGGCACGGGACGCCCTCGCCAGATCGCAAGCCTCTTCGATGCCACGCCCGACCCCACCCAGCAACGGTACGCGCCCCCTCACGTGCTCGGCCACGGCATAGGCCATGGCTTCGCTCTCGCCATACCGCAGCCCATAATATTCACTGGTATTGCCATTTGTCACCAGCACCTGAACCCCGGCCTCGATGGCGTTGTCGATGATCGGTTGCAGGCGTTGCGGCGCGATCTTGCCCTCGTTATCGAAAGGCGTTACCAGAATGCCCGAAATCCCATCGAGCGCTGCCCGCAACCGGGCCCTGTCAAAAGTCGGCATGAAGTCCTCCAATTATCGTTGTCCGTATGGCTGCGCCGGCTAGGCGAGCCTATATTAACTGCTGCTTGCGGCGCGCTGCATCATTGCGACGACACGCTGCGCCGGACAATGGCCTGGGGGTCGCGCTTCACGGCCGGCGCCAGCTCGGCGCCCAGGCCCGGCGCGTCCGGATGCAACAGATACCCCTGATCCAATACCGGCAGGCGGGTGACAAGGTCCTTGTAAAAAGTGCCGAGGAAGGCTCTCACGACTTCCTGGAAAATCGCGTTGGGCGACGCCAGCGCCAGATGCAGCGAGGCCCAGAGCACAACGGGGCCGGTGCAATCGTGGGGCGCGATCGGCTTCTGGTACGCATCGGCAAGCGTGGCGATCTTGCGCGCCTCGGTGATACCGCCGCACCACGACAGATCAAGCATCACAATATCGAGCGCGTGGGCGGCCAGTAGATCACGAAATGCGCTTTGCGCGGCCAGTGTCTCGCTGCCGCATACCGGGATCCCCGAAAGGCGGCGATAATCGGCCAGTGCCCCGGCGCTATCCATTTTGATTGGATCCTCTGCCCAGAACGGCCGGTATTGCTTTAATTCCCGCGCAATGGCAAGCGCACTCGTGACATTCCACATTGAGTGAAACTCGCACATGAGTTCGATCCTGTCGCCCACCGCCAGGCGGATTTTCTCGAAGACGTCCAATCCCTGGCGCATATGCCGCGCGCTGACATATTGCCCGCCAGTCTCCTCGGCCGCCGCATCGAAAGGCCAGATCTTCATGGCGCCAAAGCCCTCCTCGATCAGGCTTTGCGCCAACTCCGCCGGACTCTCGATAAACGCCACCTGATCGTCGTAGCGACCGCGCGCCTTTTCCGCCCCCGGCTGGATCAGCCGTCGCTGGATGCTTTTGCTGTTGTAATCCACGCCGGCGCAGGTATTATAGGCGCGCATGCGATCGTGGCACGCGCCGCCCAGCAACTGGTAGATTGGCCGGCCCGTGGCCTTGCCGAAGATGTCCCACAATGCAATGTCGATCGCCGAGGCGGCCCTGCTTTCGACGCCGCTGCCGTTGAACCCCAGGTAGCCGCGAAAAAGCAGCTTGTGCAACCGTTCGATATTCAGCGGATTCTGCCCGCAGATCAAGGGCGCGGCCATGGAATGGATATAGGTCTCGACCGCAGCGGCACCACGAAAAGTCTCGCCCAGGCCGGTCACGCCTTCATCGGTTTCTATTTCTACCCAAAGCAGATTGGGTTGGGATTGCAATCGCGTTGTTTCAATGCCGGTAATGCGCATGCGGGGCTACTCCGTGGAAATATGTTGGGACCGGATCAGTTCGGCCCACTTGCCGTACTCGGAGCGGATATGCTTTCCCAATACAGCGGGTTCGCCGCCGATGGTCTGGATGCCGGCCTCGCTCATGGTCTTGCGCACGGCGGGATCCCGCAGTGCGTTGCCAAAAGCCTGGTTCAAGCGCCGAATAGCCGGCTCGGGTACGCCGGCGGGCGCGCCGATCGCGTACCATGGCTCGATCACAAAGCCCTTGTAGCCGATTTCCTCCATGGTGCGCACCTCGGGGAGATTGGCCGAACGAGTCTTTCCCGTCACCGCCAGCACCTTGACTTTGCCTGATTTGATAAAGGGCAGGATCGACGGTTCGTTATCGAAGAAAACATCGATTTGCCCGCCCAGCAGGTCGGTGATCGCCGGCCCCGAGCCTTTATAGGGGACATGCAGCAAGGCAACGTCCGCCATCTTCTTGAGCATTTCCCCAGCCAGGTGGTTGGAGGCTCCCACGCCGGAAGAACCATAACTGACATCACTCTTCCTGGCCTTTTCAAGCAGGCCCCCGACGCTATCGATACCGGTATCCGGACCCGCGACGAAAGCGTTGATGGATGATCCCAGCAATATGACAGGCGCTATATCCCTGAAAAGATCGAACCCCGGATCGGCATAGAGACTGGCATTGACCGAACAATTGCCGATGCTGCATAGAAATACCGTGTAGCCGTCGGCTGGCGCCTTGACCGCCGCCACGGTGCCAATATTGCCGGTTGCGCCGGGTCGGTTTTCCACAACAATGGGCTGCCCCAATTCCCGGGCCGCCGCGGTGGCGACCAGGCGCGACACCATATCGCCAGTCCCGCCGGGGGGCACAGGTACGATCAGCCGCAAGGGCTTGGAGGGAAAGGACTGCGCCCCCGCCTGCAATGGGCAGGCCAGCAGGCCGGCAAGCGCCAGCAGCGCCGTGATCAACGGTTTTGTCATAGATGTCTCCGCAAGTGCGGCCTGCCGTTGCGGACCGCAATCTTGTCTTATTTTATTTGTTTTAATCATATAATCATTATATGATTAATGTCAATCCAATTCGACCTAATGCGCCCAGGCGTTGACGGTTATACTTGTCGCCATGTCCACGCTTCCGTTGCGCAATTTCCATCATCAAGTCGTCGATGCCCTAGGCAGCAGCATCGTGGCCGGACGCTATGCGCAAGGCCAGCAATTGCCCACGGAACCGGAGCTGGCGCAAACCTATGGCGCGAGCCGGCTGATCATCAGAGAAGCCATGAAAAGCCTTGCCGCCAAAGGCCTGGTTTCAATCCGCCCGCGAACCGGCACCCATGTCCTCCCGCGCAGTCAATGGAACCTGTTCGACAGCACCGTGCTCGAATGGTATGCACGCCTGCCGCGCGACCGCAAGCTGATCACCGACTTGATCGAATTGCGCCAGGCGATAGAGCCGCAAGCGGCGCGCCTGGCTGCCTTGCGCGCCACTGCCGCCCACCTGACGGCGCTGAACCAGTCCTACCAGGCCATGGCGGCGGCGCAAAACAGGACGGCCTACATTGCGGCTGACCTGCAGTTTCACGGCATCGTCTTGCAGGCCAGCGACAATGCCTTCATCACCCAGTTGGAAACGGCGCTATCGGCCGTCTGGACAATGAGTTTCCAGGCCTCCAGCGATGAATGGGGCGCGGATCCGCAGGCGCTGGCATTGCACAAAGCGCTGCTGGACGCCATCGCGGCCAAGGCGCCGCAAGCCGCCGAAACCGCCGTGCTCGCGCTGATCGACCGCGCAGTCGTTCGGATTACCGGCTGAACCGGCACGTCCCGCGCGAGAAGATCGTAAAATACCCGATTGAACGGACGCACTCCATTTGACTCCTATAAGCATAACCAGAGACTCGAGCTTCATTTGCATCAGAATTATCTGCTTATTTATACAGTACATGAAGACACGATATATGTTCTAAGGTTCTTGCATGCATCAAAGCAGTACCTTGCCTATTGAACGATGTAAACACCTCTCCAAACACAGATAAACCTTTCCTTACATCAAGGCAAGTGCCTGTTGTTTCATGTAAAAAAACATAATTACAAAAGAGGGAGGCGGGCCAGATGCAGGCTCGTTCAGGTTGAGATGTCTGCGAAGCAAAAGCGATCAAATCGATTGAGCCCGGAC
>JBEBPQ010000023.1:0-64750 GCA_040395835.1 Advenella kashmirensis | reverse complement strand
GCGGCGCCCTTACAAGGCGTAGGTCACAGGTTCGACCCCTGTAGCACCCACCAAGACCGTCGAGAAAGACTAGACCAAATCAAGGGTTTGCGAACATAGGCGCAAGCCCTTTTTTGTTTTTTTTCGTTTGTTTTTCCCCGTTCATTTTTTCGCTCGTTGCCTTCTGTTTGCCAAGCCAAGCGTTGCGTGCTGGGGGCGGCGGGAATCTCAGGAGCCGCGCCGTGGTTCATGTGGCGCATGGCTTATACCTGTGAGGCCAACGGGCGTCGTGAGGCGGGTGCAAAGCCATTGCGCCCGCGCCCGGATTGCACTGTTATTCAGGCGACATCAAACCAGCTTTTCAGCAACTGTAGCGATTCTGCATTGCCGCTTTGCGTATCTGTCGCGGCAAGCTCGAGAATGGCGTCTTTGTCCGCGGAGAAAAAATCATTGGCGCAAGTCTGGGCGCGCGCTAGGAAGGCGTCTCTGGCAAACCCCGGCTTTGCGGTGGCATCAAGAAAAGTATTAATGGATTCGCGGCCGTGTTCGTTCAAGTTGTACATCGTCATTCCTTTTCTTGTTGATGGAAAAGGCAGTCTACCATTGTCGGGGCGCTACGGTCTTTCAAGAAGTGTAAGCAAGGCGTGCGCTACATGCCGCAGTTCGCCGTCGGCAGGCGTGCGGGCGAGTTCGAAACGTCCGGACTTGCGAATCTGGCGGCGCAGTCGCTGCAAAAACTCAATATCGAAGATATAGCGTGTCGAGCCAGGGGCGCTTTGCACCGCGCAATCTTTGGGGTTGACATAACAACAGTTGGCGGCTTCATCCAGGTGGGAGGCTTGGCAATCATCCAGCACGATTTTGACGGCGTGGTCGAAATCGGTGGTCGTGGACGATGCGGATGATGAAACGGAAGGAAGGGCAGAGATACGCATGAACGCTCCTGTTTAGCTGGTTTGACCGAATGTCGGGGCAGCAAGTTGGATTAAATTCCCCCGTGTATCGCTGAAAGCTACGATACAGTGAAATTAATCATAATGGCATGGTTGCAATTTTGTCAATATGTTGCGTTGCACATAAGGTAAAAAATTTTTCGATTCCCAGCCAGACGAGTTGGCAGGGTGGGATAAGACAGGTACGCTTGCAAGGATTGTTCTACGTCTTATCGATCCTGTTTCCCTTCATGAAATTTCTTCACACCTCAGACTGGCATCTCGGGCGCACCCTGTGCAACCGGAGTTTGCTGGACGACCAGGCGCATGTGCTTGCGCAGATTTTCGATTATGCCGTGCTGCATCGGGTGGATGCGCTCGTGGTCGCTGGCGATATCTACGATCGTGCCGTACCGCCGGCTGCTGCGGTGCGACTGCTGAACGATTTCCTGTTGCGGATGAGCCGGCAGGAGATTGCGCTCATCATGATACCGGGCAATCATGACAGCGCCGATCGGCTTGGCTTCGCCTCGCAATTGCTTGATCTGTCGGGTGTCCACATCATTGCCGATTTCGAGCAGATGTTGCGGCCGGTGCGCCTGGAGACAGCGGATGGCGCAGCCTGTTTTTATGGCATACCCTATGCGGATCCCGAGCCGGTCAAGGTATTATCGGGTGAAAATATCACGACGCATGAGCAGGCGCATCGTTATTTGCTAGCGCGCATTCGTGAAACAGGCCATACCGGCGATACGGCGGCGCAGGTGCTGATCAGCCATTGTTTCGTGGCGGGCAGCCAGGAAAGCGAATCCGAGCGTCCGCTATCGGTCGGTGGCGCGGATCAGGTGCCGGTCTCGCTGTTTGACGGCTTTTCCTACGTCGCGCTGGGGCATCTGCATGGACCGCAAGCGTTCAGGGATGGGCAGATCCGCTATTCGGGGTCGCCGCTGAAGTACAGCTTTTCCGAGGAAAAGCACCGCAAAGGCGTGGTGCTGGTAGAGATCGATGCCAAGGGCGTGGCACAGACGCAAATGTTGCCGCTGTCACCGTTGCACGATGTCCGAATCCTGGAAGGGCCGCTGGAGGCCTTGCTTGCCGCTGCAACCCAGGATGGCGCCTGCGACGATTATCTGCTGGCCAGGCTTACGGACAGGCATGCGATCCTGGATCCGTTGGGCAAGTTGCGTGCCGTCTACCCAAACCTGCTGCAGATCGAGAAGCCGCAGCTGTTCCAGGGAGAGAACCCGCCAATGTTATCCATCGAGCGCTTGCGGCGCAACGAGTACGCGCTGTTCAGCGATTTTTTCCAGCAGATCAACGGGCAACCGCTTAGCACCGAACAAGATGCCGCGGTGCGTGAAGTGATTGCGCATGTGATGAAACGCGAGGCATAGATGATCCCTTTGTATTTGCATATGCAGGCATTCGGGCCGTTTGCCACGGAACAGAAACTGGATTTTACGCAACTTGGCGCCAACCCGCTGTTTTTGATTAACGGGCCGACCGGCGCGGGCAAAAGTACCTTGCTGGATGCGATCTGTTTTGCGCTTTATGGGAAAACGACAGGAGAAAAGGAGGCGCGATCCTTGCGATCGGATCTTGCTCCCGCATCCACGCTTTGCCGGGTCACCTTCGGTTTTCGCCTAGGCGAACGGGTTTACGAAATACAGCGCCAGCCTGTGCAATGGATTCCCAAGCTGCGTGGCGAGGGGTTCAGGGAGATTGGCACCGAAGGCACGCTGCTGGATCTGACCGACAGCACGCCTAAGGTGCTGGTCGCCAAGAAAGCCGCGCAGATCAACACTTGGGCGGAAACGCATACCGGACTGCGCGCGGAACAGTTTTTGCGGGTTATGGTGCTGCCGCAAGGAAAATTTCGCCAACTGCTGCTGGAAAAATCACTGGATCGTGAGGCCATGTTCGCGCAGTTGTTCCAGACTGATATCTTTCGGCAAATCGAAGAGGAATTGCAGGAGCGGGCCAAGCGCATCCGGGGGCAAAAAGAGGGTAATGAGCAGCAGATAACGGCGTTGTTGGCGCAGGTCGGGCATGATGACGAGCAGCAACTCGCCGATGAGCTGGCCAGGCTCGAGCCCGCGGTGGCGCAGGCGATGCAGCAGCGTAATGCGACCTCTGCCGCCTATATGCAGGCGCAGAAAGACCTGGAGGCGGCAATCGGGCTGCAGCGGCAATTCGGCTTGCGCGATGAGATTGGAAAGACACTTGACATGCTGGAGCAGCAAGCGCCCGACGTGGAGCGCAAGGAACGGGCGCTGCGCCTGGCCGCGGACGCCGCGCAGTTGTTCCGTTTACATCAGGCGGACGCGGAGGTCGCTGCAAGGTTGGCGCAAACCACCGCCCGGCAGGTCCAGGTGGAACAGCGGATCGGGCAGCAACAAACGCAATTGAAGCAGGATCTGGCGCATTACGAGACCTGTCAGCAAGCCTATGGCCAAGTCGAGGCGCTGCAAGGGCAACGCACGCGCAGCCTGGCGCAGATGGCGCAGGCGCGCGCCTGGCACGAGGCGCAGCAAACTGCGCAGGCCCTGGCCGTGGATCTGACCCGGACGGAGCGGCAAGTGCAAGACGCGGCAACGATCATGCAGGAGACGCAAGAGAGTCTGGAGTCAAGCAGGCAGGCGCAGCGGACCCTGCAGCACAAGCTGGAGTCCCTGCCCGAACTGGGCGTCAGGGTAGAGCGCAATACCGTTGCGCTGAAGGAGCGCCGCGCCTGCGATGAACTGGCACAACGCATCGAGCGGCTGCGTCTTGAGCATCAAGCCGCGGGCGACGACTACCAGAAAGCCCTATCGGCACAGGAGGCAGCGCAACGCAGCCAGGACCAGTTGGAGCTGGCCTGGCATCGCAATCAGGCTGGTATCCTGGCGGCAAGATTGCAGGACGGCGGGCCTTGTCCGGTGTGCGGCAGCGTTTCTCATCCGGCGCCTGCCGTTCAACAGGAGCCTGGCGTTTCCGAAGCGCAGTTGCGCGAAGTCCGGCAACACCTGCAGGACGCCGCGCGTTTTTGCGCGAGTCGGGCCGCGATGGTGGAGCGACTGGCTCAGCAAGTCGAAGCGCTGTCCGCGGAATGGATGCAAAAAAGCGACGCGCTGGGTCCGGATGCCCTGCTGGATATCGACGACTTGCTTGCAAAATTTGCGCAGGACCAAGCGGCGTTGGACGCGGCGCACCGGGACCGGACAGCGCTCGAGGCCACTGCCGCGCATATGGCAAGCCTAGAGCAGGAGGCGCAGCGCTGTGGCCAAGCGCTGGAACAGCAAAAACGCGCGCTTCAGGCGCTGCATTTGCAACAACATGCGCAGTCGGCAACGCTGCGGGTGCTGGAGCGCGAGCTTCCCCCTGAAAACCGCGATCCGCAGCGATTGCAGGTCGTTGTGGCAAACCTGGACGCGCAAATCGCGACGCTTACCCAAAGGCTGGACGAAGCCGAGCGTGCCCGGCGACTGCGCCAGGACGATATTCTGGCATTGAATGCGACCAAGGCGGCATTGGCAGAGCAATTGGCCCAGGAGGAGCGGGCCAGCGCCGAGCGCCGCGCTGCCTATGAGCAAGCCTTGCTGAACAGCCCGTTCCAGCGTCGCGAAGACTGGCACGCCGCGCGCATGGATGAGGCACAATTGGCAGACATGACCCGGGAGATTCGGCTTTACTACGAAAAACTGCACGAAACCCGCGGACGCCATGACCAGTTGGCCAGGGAGCTGACGGACCGGGTCCGGCCTGATCTGGATCAGTTGCAGTCGTTGCAAGAAGCGGCATCACTGGCGGCGCGGCAGGCCGAACAGGCATGGCAACAGTTGCGCGACCGGCTAAACGCTGCCAAGACGGTATTGTCGCGGCTGCAAATGATCCATGAAAACAGTGCGGCGCTGGAGCGTGAATACGCCGTTTTCGGCACGCTCAGCGATGTGGCCTCGGGTCGCCAGGGCAGCCGCATCAGCTTGCAGCGTTTTATACTCAGCGTGCTGCTGGACGATGTGCTGATCGAGGCTTCGGCGCGCCTGCATAGAATGAGTCGGGGACGCTATCAGTTGATTCGTCGAGACGAGACGGGGCGCGGGGCGGCAGGGTTGGATCTGGATGTGCTTGACGATTACACGGGCCAGCAGCGTCCCGTGGCGACGCTCTCCGGGGGTGAGTCCTTTATGGCGGCGCTGGCGCTCGCGCTGGGCTTGTCCGATGTGGTGCAGGCCTACGCGGGTGGCATCCGCCTGGAAACCCTGTTTATCGACGAGGGGTTCGGCAGCCTGGATGCGGAATCGCTGGAATTGGCGGTACGTACCCTGGTTGATTTGCAGGCCGGCGGCCGCACCATCGGGATCATCTCGCATGTGAGCGAGCTCAAGGAACAGATGGCGCTGCGGGTGGATGTCGTGCCGGGGTTGACGGGCAGCACGATTCGGGTAAAAGGGGTGGCGGATGTGGCCCCCGGTACGGCGGCGATGCTGTCTTGAGCGTGTCCGAGATGTCGCGCCGGGCAGTACGCCATATCCCGGTGGATCGGAATTTGTCGACCAAGGGCGGTTACGATTGTGGCAAGGGAGCGCCGAAATTGAGTAGAATATTGAATTGACCGAATTTAAACGCTTGAATATTCAGGTAATTTTAAGAAACCGATCGCCAGCGGGCGGGCGGCTTGCTGCTCATTTACAGGCACGAACACTATGCGAATTCTAGTAATCGAAGACGATAATATCCTTGGCTCTGCGTTGCAGGAATTTCTCCGTGAACAGGGTTATGCGGTCGACTGGGTTTCCAATGGGAGCCAGGTATTCGGCGCCGTATCGGGCCAAGTATACCAACTGCTAATCCTGGACCTGAATCTGCCCGATATGAACGGCCTGGAGGTGCTCAAGCAGTTGCGCGCGCAAGGTCATCAGGAGCCCACCCTGATCCTCACGGCGAGAGACGATGTCGAGGATCGCGTGGCGGGCCTGGATGCCGGCGCCGATGACTACGTGACCAAGCCATTCGAGCTCTCGGAACTGGCGGCCAGGGTGCGTACGTTTGCGAGACGCCAATCGGGACAGACCAGCCCGATCATCGAGGTGGGGCCGTTGCAATTTGATACCGTCGGCCGAGAAGTACGGGTCAACGGCGAACGGCTCAGTCTGTCCGTGCGTGAATTATCCGTGCTGGAGATGCTGATGGCGCGGCCGGGGCGTGTCGTGACCAAGCGGCAGATCGTCAACTCGCTATCGGCCTGGGATGCCGATTTCAGCGAGAACGCGGTCGAAGTCTATGTCTACCGGCTGCGCAAGCGCCTGGAGAATACCGGTACGTCGATTCAGACCGTCAGAGGGTTCGGTTATCTGCTGGAAATTGACGAAGCTGCCGCCGCGCCGTCCGCCTGAAATACATTGCTCCTTGCCGGGGTATCGTCTAGAATTGCGGCATTGGGCCATAGAACAATTTTTCATGACCGACTCCAACCAAGGCAGCGCAAGGCGCAGTGGAACCTTCCTTCAGGAAGGTTCGCTTTTCCGGCACCTGATTATCAGGCTCATCCCCGCGCTGCTCGTTCTGATCGTGCTCGACTTCAGCGCAACGCTGCTTATTATGCAGGATGCGCTCGACTGGGTCGTCAAGGATATCTTTATCGTCATCATCATTGGGCAACTGCTGCTGGTGGTGCTGTTCGCCTGGTTGGTATTCTACGGCGTCAGGTCCGGCCTGCGTTCCGTCAACCAATTGACCGAAGAAATCGCCCAGCGTTCGGAAGAAGACCTGCAACCGATCCAGTTGGACGGTGTGCCAACGGAGTTGCTTCCACTGCTCGATCATTTGAACGACTTATTGAAAAAACTGGACGAATCGCTGATTGCCCAGCGACGCTTCATTGGCCATGCCGCCCATCAGTTTCGCACACCGCTGGCCGGCTTGCGGCTGGAATCGGAGTTGATGCTCGCGCGCGCGCTGCCCGACGATGTCCGGGAGCGGGCGGAAAGAATCAAGACCATTAGCAATCGCCTGATTCATCTTGGGCAGCAATTGCTGGTGCTGGCCCGGGCCGATCCAGGTATTCGTCCCCAGGATGTATTTACCAAGATTAATCTTTGCGACTGGGTGCAGACCGCAGGCCTGGAGTGGGTGCCCAAAACGCGCCAGCAAGGGATCGATCTACACCTGGATGCGCCGGAAATACCGGTCTGGATCGATGGTGACGTACTGCTGCTTGAAGAGTTGCTTGGCAATCTGATCGATAACGCGCTCAAGTATGCCAAGGGCGCCAAAAACATTACACTGACCGTGGGCTCCAATCCCCCGTCCTTGACGGTGCGCGACGATGGCTGCGGCATCGACCCGGAAGACAGCTCGCAGGTGTTCGATGCGTTCTATCGCTCGCCCAAGGCTGGCGCCACGGGCACGGGCCTTGGACTGACGATTGTGCGTGAAATTACGCGCGCACACGGGGCTTGGTGGAGTCTGCAGAGTACGCCGCAGCTCCAGGGAACGCAAATTACCGTTATCTTCCCCGGGCCGCGCATCGGCACCCGGCTTACCCGTTCAAAGGTTGAACAATAATGTTGCAAAATGACAAACAAAAACCCGCCGCGGCCATGTTGCTCGGCGCCTTGGGTGTCGTATATGGCGATATCGGGACGAGTCCGCTATACACCATCCAGGCCAGCCTGGCCGGATCCGGCGTCGGGGCCGGTCAAGACGCTGTCCTGGGGCTACTGTCGGTGCTCTTTTGGCTGGTTATCATTGTCGTTTCAGTCAAATATGTCACCCTGATCCTGCGTGCCGATAATAAGGGCGAAGGCGGCGTGCTGGCGCTGATGGAGCTGGCGGTGCGCAATATCAAGCCGAAGCACCGGCATATCCTGATCGTGCTGGGCATTTTCGGCGCTTGCCTGTTCTACGGTGACAGTGTGATTACGCCAGCTATTTCGGTCCTGTCTGCGCTGGAAGGGATCAGCGTTATTTCGGACAGGTTCGATCCATGGATTCTGCCGCTTTCTATCCTGATCCTGATCGGTCTGTTTTCGATTCAATCCCATGGCACGGGGTTGGTGGGCAAGCTGTTCGGCCCGGTCATGTTTGTCTGGTTCCTGTCGCTGGCGCTGCTGGGCATCTGGAACATCGTACAGAATCCGGTCGTATTGCTGGCGATGGAACCAATCTACGCAATCAAGTTCATCTTGCGCGACCCCGTGCATAGCTTTCTGCTGTTGGGTTATGTCGTGCTCGCCCTGACGGGCGCCGAGGCACTCTATGCCGATATGGGGCATTTCGGCAGGCCGGCCATCAGCCGGGTGTGGTTCTGGTTCGTGTTGCCGGCTTTGCTGCTTTGCTATTTCGGGCAGGGCGCCATGGTGATCCAGAACCCGGCCGCCGCCAAGAATCCATTCTTCATGTCCGTGCCCGCGTGGGGGCTGATCCCCATGGTGGTCTTGGCGACCATGGCTACGGTCATTGCCTCGCAGGCAGTGATTTCCGGGGCGTTTTCCGTGACCCGCCAGGCTGTTCAACTGGGTTTGTGGCCGCGCATGGAAATTTTGCACACGTCTGATCAAGAAGAAGGCCAGATTTACCTGCCACGGGTCAATGGATTGCTGTTTATTGCGGTGATCATGCTGGTGCTGCTGTTCCAGAGCTCGGAAAAACTGGCGCACGCCTATGGGTTCGCGGTGACGGGCACCATGCTGATTACGTCAATCCTCGCATTCAGCGTCATGCCCGGCATGTACAAGGGTTATCGCAAAACCATCATCTATGGCTTGCTATGCGTGTTTTTGATTATCGATATTCTGCTTTTTTCCGCGAATGCCATCAAAATCGAAGAGGGTGGCTGGATGCCGTTACTGATCGCCCTGGGGCTTTTTACGCTGATGATGACGTGGCGCAAGGGTCGTGAGCGGCTGGAACGGATCGATCTGGCCGAAGAGCAGCAGCTCAAGCCGTTTTTGAGTATGCTGTTGAACGAGTCGATCCCAAGGGTGGCGGGGACTGCCGTGTTCATGCACTCGAATCCGCAGCGGGTGCCCTCGGCCTTGCTACATAACCTCAAGCATAACAAAGTGCTGCACGAACAATTGGTGTTCTTGACCGTCCGCAGCGCCGACGTGCCCTTTATTGCCGAAGAGGAGCGTTTCGCGCTGCTCGATGTGCATGAAAATGCGTGGCAGGTTACTGTCCAATATGGATTCAAGGAAGAGCCCAATGTGCCGGAGGTGCTGGAGCAGGTGCAGCGCCTGCATCCCGAAATCGATCTGTCTCCCATGGTTGTGTCGTATTTTATGTCGCGCCAGACAATCATGGTTTCCAGGCGTGCGCCGCTTATCAAGCGTTATCGGCGCCGGCTATTTGCCTTCATGTCGCGCAATGCGACGCGCAGTACCCGTTTCTACAGGATCCCGCCCAACCGCGTGATCGAAATGGGTATTCAGGTCGAGCTGTAGGCATGGCTACGGGAACGTAAGGGTCGAGCCAGCATGCTCGTGGTAATTACAAAAATAAAAAAGACCGGCATTGCCGGTCTTTTTTACTTGAGCCGCGATTGCAAGCTTACTTGCGGCCGGCGTTGGCTTCAATGCGCATGCGCAACGCGTTCAGTTTGATAAAGCCGGCAGCATCGGCCTGGTTGTAGGCGCCGCCATCATCGTCAAATGTGGCGATGGTTTTATCGAACAGTGTATCTTTGGAATCGCGAGCCACCGTGTAGACATTGCCCTTGTATAGCTTGAGGCGTACCCAGCCATTGACGCACTCTTGCGAATGGTCGATCAGCACCTGCAGCGCCTTGCGCTCGGGTGACCACCAGTAGCCGTTGTAGACCAGCGCCGCGTAGCGTGGCATCAGGTCGTCTTTCAGGTGTGCGACTTCGCGGTCCAATGTGATGGATTCGATTGCCCGGTGTCCTCGCAGCATGATGGTGCCGCCCGGGGTTTCGTAGCAACCGCGAGACTTCATGCCGACGTAGCGATTTTCTACCAGGTCGAGACGGCCGATGCCGTGCTTGCCGCCAAGTTCGTTCAGCTTGGTCAGCACTTGGGCCGGCGTCAGTTTTTCGCCATTGATGCTGACGATATCGCCGCGATCATATTCCAGGTCGACGTACTCCGGTGTGTCCGGTGCCTGTTCTGGGGAGACCGTCCAGCGCCACATGCTTTCTTCGGCCTCGGCCTTGGGATCTTCCAGGTGCCGGCCTTCGAAGCTGATATGCAGCAGATTGGCATCCATGGAATAGGGCGCGCCACCGTTCTTGTGCTTCATGTCGATTTCGATACCAGCTGACTCGGCATAGGACAGCAGCTTCTCGCGCGACAGCAGGTCCCATTCACGCCAGGGGGCGATGACCTGGATGCCCGGGTTGAGCGCATAATAGCCTAGTTCGAATCGCACCTGGTCGTTGCCCTTGCCGGTTGCGCCGTGCGATACGGCATCGGCGCCCATTTTTGTGGCGATCTCGATCTGTCTTTTTGCGATGAGGGGGCGCGCAATCGAGGTGCCCAGCAAATATTCGCCCTCGTACACGGCGTTGGCGCGGAACATGGGGAAGACGAAATCGCGAACGAATTCTTCTCGCAAGTCGTCAATGAAAATGTTCTCGGGCTTGATGCCGAATTTGAGTGCTTTCTTTCGCGCTGGCTCGAGCTCCTCGCCTTGGCCGATATCGGCCGTGAAGGTAATGACTTCGCACTGGTATGTGTCCTGAAGCCATTTCAGGATGACAGAGGTATCAAGGCCGCCGGAGTAGGCGAGAACAACTTTTTTGACTTCGCTCATTGGGAACTCGTAAATTTAGCAGGTTATATTTGAATGGGCATTGCCGGCCGCGCCCATGGAAACGGCATGATGGCGCTTTCGTGCCGGTGACGCAACGGTTGCCCGAGCCTTCGTGAAACAATTGCAAGGCTGCTGTGCGGCGGCGGGTAGCGCAACCGCCCGGTGGCTCGCGCATGACTTTGGCAAATATCGCGTTTGCTCAGTATTTTAGCGCGTTTCCGGGCCGTTGTTCATGGCTTTGCGACTAATCGGGCAATCGGCCAAGCAGCAGGAACTCCATGAGCGCCTTCTGGGCATGCAAGCGGTTTTCCGCTTCGTCCCATACCACGCTCTGCGGACCGTCGATGACGTCCGCGGTGACTTCCTCTCCGCGATGCGCAGGCAGGCAATGCATGAAGACCGCATCGGGTTGGGCCACCTGCATGACGCTGGCGTTGACTTGCCAGTTCTTGAATGCACGCTTGCGTTTTTCATTTTCTTCTTCGTAGCCCATGCTGGTCCAGACATCGGTCGTGACCAGGTCCGCTCCCCGGCAGGCTTGGATCGGGTCGTCAAATTGCGCGAGGACATCGGCGGAGACGCCGGCGATGCGATCTTGTTCAAGGCGATAGCCTTTCGGCGCCGATACGTGCATCTTGAAACCCAGCAATTCGGCCGCCTGGATCCAGGTATAGGCCATATTGTTGGCGTCGCCGATCCACGCGACTGTCTTGCCCTTGATGCTGCCGCGGTGCTCCATGAAGGTCAGGATGTCGGCCAGAATCTGGCACGGATGAAATTCGTTGGTCAGCCCGTTGATCACCGGAACCCGCGAGTGGGCCGCAAAACGTTCGATGCGGGTTTGCTCAAACGTGCGGATCATCACGATATCGACCATGCGCGAAATGACGCGGGCGGTATCTTCGATGGGTTCGGCGCGGCCCAATTGCGAATCGGTGGTGGTCAGGTGAATAACCGACCCGCCCATTTGATACATGCCGGCCTCGAACGAGACGCGAGTGCGCGTGCTGGCTTTTTCGAAGACCATGGCCAGCGTACGGTCATGCAGGGGCATGTGCGGTTCGTATCGCTTGAATTTGCTTTTGATGATCAATGCTCGGTTCAGTACATACAGCAGTTCGTCGGCGGTGAAGTCTTTGATCTGCAGAAAATGCCGCATCGGGCCGGTAGATTGCAAGGTCGTCATAACAGATTGGATGGTTGGGTAATCGATAGTTGGATAATCGAATAGAAAAACAAAAGGAGCGGCGCAGGCTCGCGAGATTGCGCTAAATAGTTGTCATAAAAGGAATTTCAGGCGCTTTCAATATCGAAAATTATCTGCTATTTCTTTCATATAAACCGATAAATCACGGGTGCCTGGGTGCTCAATCATATACAATTCTGTCTTTAGTATATCTTTGTTCTCCGGCGGTTTTAACCGCGAGAGACTTTTTTCTGAAGATAATTGAAGTGCAACAGTTAATCATCCATGGCGTTACCGAAGAAGGACAGCGCTTTCGCCCGAGCGACTGGGCAGAACGCCTTGCAGGTGTGATGTCGCAATTTCGCCCGGGCGGCGCCACAGGCCACGGTAGCCATCTCACTTATTCCCCCTATGTTGTCCCCAACAATATTGACGGCGTCAAATGCGTGATCGTCGATGCCCGTCTTCGCGAACTCGAGCCTTTGGCCTGGAAATTCGTTTTCGACTTCGCCAAAGACAACAAACTCAAAACTTCCGAACGCTCGGTGTAGTTCGCCCATACTGGCGGGTCGCATGACGCAATAGCGGCAGGCTATCCTCACCCCTATCATTTCCAGACTGCCTGACTTTTTACCTGGCTTGGCGTGCCCGTCCGGTGGAATACTGTCGTGTCTATATCCGCTTGTCCGCTGATTCCATCGTATGGTTCTTGCTGTGGCATTTCCGAGCTGGGAAGGGGTGTTCAGTTCCTTGGCTTGGTATGGTATTTACACGGTGCTGGCGTTGGGATGACACGGGCGAACTCCGTGTGCATCCAGGGACGAAAGAGATGACAGTAAAAAACGATGCGACGAAGGATCAGTCAGTCCATTGTGGTGGGAGGCGGGATGGGGCGCCGCTACGGATAGGAGGGCGTGGTTCGCGGGCGCGAGGGGTTGCGCCGTAGTCTGTGGTCGCAATGTTGACTTGACTGATATGGGTACGATAGGCGTGTGGCGATGTGCGATATCGGCGCCAGGCAGGCAAAGCCGATAAAACGAATGGAATCGACAAAACACAAAGCGCGGCGGCGAGCCACGCTTTGTGTTTACCATTGACGCAAACCGGAAAAGACACGCCCCGCTAGCGATTGAGCCTGAGGGCATGCATCGCGCATGCCGTGCGAGTGTCGGCAAAACCTAGGCAAAGGGCGTTATGGCAAGCAGGGCTTGCCCGCAGAATGATTAGGCAGCGATAGTCTTGATGGCTGCAGACAAGCGGCTTTTGTGACGGGCAGCTTTATTCTTGTGAATGATTTTCTTGTCGGCAACGCGGTCGATGACGCTGGTTGCTTTGGCAAAAACTTCGTTTGCCTTAGCCTGGTCGCCGGCTTCAATCGCTTGGCGAACGCGCTTGATAGACGTACGCAGCAGTGAACGCAGGCTGGAGTTGTGTTTGTTACGGGCAACGGATTGACGTGCGCGTTTGCGTGCTTGTGCAGTATTGGCCATGGTATTTCTTTAATTAAGTTAATTCAGCAAAGTCTGGTAGTATAGCATGTTCGCCGCAAATTGCAATAAATCTGTGTAAAAACACTGGTTTACGTGTCATTTTTTACCCAATTGTCCCGTTCGGGCAACATCGGCCGGCCTCTCCTTACGCGATGGCAAGCCGGGGCGGGCGGCAGCCGCCGGGCAACGGCGGCATCATCCAGACCTTGGCATGAGGCTAGCGCCTGCGCGTGAAATCCCGCGGACGAAAGCCCGCGCAAAACAGCGCCGAGAAGTACACAATGGCGCAGGAGGCCAGCAAGGCGAGCAAGGCGGCGAGTCGGGACAGGGTATGGGCCAAGTGTTCGGGCAACGCGCTGGCAAAAGCATTGGCCAGCCAGGCATTCAGTGTATTGCCGCCGGATCCGGTCCAGTCGGTGTGCTGTTGCAGAAACAGCAGCCAGGCGACCAGCGCCGTGATGGCCGGTGTCAGGCGCAAAAAGAATGCCGGCCAGCCGCCATGGGGCTGGTAGATACCGCGACGCAGCAGGCCCACCAGCAGGCAGGCCGCATTCAAGGTCGCCCCCAGGCCGATAGACAGGGCAAGCCCCGCGTGATGCAGAAAGGGCACAAAAACCAGATTCATGACCTGCGTGAAGATCAGGACAAGAATGGCAATTTTGACCGGCGTGCGGATATCCTGTTTGGCGTAAAAACCAGGCGCCAGTATTTTTACGCTCAGGATGCCGATGAGGCCGACGGCATAGGCCATCACGGACAAGCGGGTCTGGTGTACATCCGAGGCACCGAAAGCGCCATAATTGAACAGCGTCGCCACCAGGGCGTCGGACGCCAGCGCCAGGCCGACCGCAGCCGGCAGGCCAAGCAACAGCACCAGTTTCAGCCCCCAGTCGAGTAACTGGCTGTACGCTTGCGTATCATCCTTGCTATGGGCCGCGGACAGGCTGGGCAGGAGCACGGTGCCCAGCGCCACGCCGAGCAGGGCGGTGGGAAACTCCATGAGGCGATCGGCAAACGAAAGCCAGGTTACGCTGCCGGCCGGCAGCCAGGTCGCAATATTGGTATTGATCAGGATCGAGATCTGGGCGACGGAGACGCCGAGCGTGGCCGGTCCCATCTGCCGGATGATGCGTCGCACCGTGGGGTCCTTCCAGGCGCCGGTCACATTCATGGAGAATCGAGGGATCAGGCCGAGGCGGCTCAGGGCCAGCCATTGCACAGCAAGTTGCGCGATACCGCCCAGCATTACGCCTATCGCCAGGGCGTGGATGGGCGGCACAAAATATCGGGTCAGGGCGACGCAAGCCACGATCATGGCCAGATTAAGCAAAATCGGCGTAAAGGCGGGGATGGCGAATCGGCTCCAGGTATTCAAGACCGCCGAGGCGAATGCTACCAGCGACATGCAGAAAATATACGGGAACATGACCCGGGTCATCCACACCGCCGATTCAAAGGCGCTATCGGTGCTGGCGTGAGACATGCCTGTAGCCATGGCGGTGACGACCCATGGCGCGGCGATGATACCGAGTGCGGTAACCAGCATCAGGGCATAGAACAGGATAATGAAGACGTGGTCGAGCAGGATCTTGACCTTATCGGCGTCGTGCCGATTGCGAGCTTCGCCCAGAATGGGCACGAAGGCCTGGGAAAAGGCGCCCTCGGCAAAAAGCCGCCGCAATAGATTGGGAATGCGGAAGGCGACCCAGAAGGCGTCGGTCAGCGGGCTTGCGCCAAAGCTGCGCGCAACCAGGATGTCTCGGGCGAGTCCGGAGATCCGGGACAGCAGGGTAAGGCCACTGATAGTGGCTGCGGAACGAAGTAGGCTCATTCGGTCGTGAAAAAAAACAAGGCACGTGAATATTACGCCTTTCGTAATCTCACGTGCCTGTGTCGGGCTCGCCGGTGGAAATTATTTCGGCGCCAGGCGAATGGCGCCATCCAGGCGAATGGTCTCACCGTTGATCATTTCATTGGTGATAATGCTGTAGACCAGACGCGCGTAGTCCTCGGGGGTACCCAATCTAGAGGGGAACGGAATGCTGGCGGCCAGCGAGTCCTGCACTTCCTGCGGCATGCCGAAGATCATGGGCGTGCCGAAAATGCCTGGGGCGATCGTATTGCAACGGATACCGGTGCGAGCCAGGTCGCGGGCAACCGGCAAGGTCATGCCGACCACGCCACCCTTGGAGGCCGAGTATGCGGCTTGTCCGATCTGGCCTTCATAGGCCGCGACAGACGCGGTGTTGACGATGACCCCGCGCTCTCCGGTGGGTTCTGGCTCATTGGCGCTCATGGCTTCAGCAGCCAGGCGCAACATATTGAAGGAGCCGATGAGGTTGACGCTGACGACTTTCTGGAACAACTCCAGCGAATGGGCGCCGGTTTTGCCAACGGTGCGGGAGGCGGGAGCAATGCCGGCGCAGTTGATCAGTCCGAACAGCTTACCAGCCGCTGTGGCGGCTTCGACGACCGCCTTGCCATCCGCTTCTTGCGTGACATCGCAATGGACGTATTGCTGACTCAGTTCCGCCGCCAGTTTTTGGCCCGCCTCGTCCTGCAGGTCGGCAATAATGACCTTAGCGCCCTGTTCGGTCAGCATTTTCGCGGTGCCGGCCCCCAGGCCGGAAGCGCCGCCGGTGACAATAAAGACTTTATCCTTGATTTGCATGGAGGCTTCCTTATTTACTGTTCAGGGCGTTTTCGATGCGGGCGGTGATTTCCTCTACCTTGCCGACGCCGGAAATATGCACGTACTTCGGAGCTTGGGGATCTGCCTGCGCGGCCCATTCAGAGTAGTACTGTACCAGAGGGCGTGTTTGGTTGCGGTAGACTTCAAGCCGCTTCCTGACCGTTTCTTCCTGGTCGTCGTCGCGTTGCACCAATGGCTCTCCGGTCACATCGTCCTTGCCTTCCACCCGCGGTGGGTTGAAGCGCAAGTGGTAGGTGCGTCCACTTGCCGGGTGTACCCGGCGACCGCTCATGCGTTCGATGATGTCTTCTTCGGGAACGTCGATTTCTATCACATAGTCAAGGCTGATATTGGCGTTCTTCAGTGCGTCCGCCTGGGGGATGGTGCGTGGAAAGCCGTCAAACAGGTAGCCGTTCTTGCAGTCATCCGCCTGCAAGCGGTCTTTGACCAGTCTGATGATGATATCGTCGGAAACGAGTCCGCCATTGTCCATCACTTTCTTGGCCTCCAGGCCAACGGGGGTTTGGGCTTTGACTGCGGCACGCAACATATCGCCAGTGGAGATCTGGGGTATGCCAAACTTCTTGGTGATGAATGTGGCCTGGGTGCCTTTGCCCGCGCCTGGCGGCCCTAACAAAATGAGACGCATGGATCCTCCTGGAATGGTGTTATCTTGATACTGAGTGAACGCTATTTTATATGATGCATTGCAAAAAAATAGCTCAGAAGTTTAAAAGTGTGCGAACTCGCTCCAAGTCTTCCGCTGTGTCCACACCGGGCGGGGGCACGCTTTGCGTGATGTGAACATGGATGGGGAAACCATTTTCAAGCGCGCGAAGCTGTTCAAGGGACTCGAACTGCTCAAGCGGTCCCTGGCCCAGGGTCGGGAAAGTTTTAAGGAACCCGCTACGATAAGCGTATAAACCAATATGATGCAATGCGGGAAAACCTGTAGGAAGACTGGGTTTTGCACGGACGGCGTCCGCAAAGTGATTCCTGGCCCAAGGGATGGGGGCGCGGGAAAAGTACAGGGCTTGGCCGTTGGCGGCGCAAGCCACCTTGACGATATTGGGGTTGAAGAAATCTTCCGGTCCGCTGATGGGGTGGGCGCAGGTTGCGACGGCTGCCGCGGCGTTGGCGGCGAGCGCGCTTGCCGTTTGATTAATGATCTCAGCCTCGATCAGCGGTTCGTCGCCCTGGACATTGACGACAATCTGGTCATCGGGCAGAGCCAGCAGCTTGACGACTTCGGCCAGCCTGTCGGTGCCCGAAGGGTGATCGGGACGGGTCAGAAGCGCATTGCACCCGTGTTGCTGCGCGATTTCAAGTATTTGCGCATCATCGGTGGCAACATAAACCTGATCTGCCGCCGATTGCGCCGCCTGGCGCGCTGTGCGAACAACCATGGGCAGGCCGCCGATATCGGCAAGCATTTTGCCTGGCAGCCGGGTGGAGGCGGCACGGGCCGGTACGATGACAATAAAACCGCTCATGGGGCGTGATTCAGGATTTGGGTTGATTGGTGTGCCCTGACTGGGTGTCAGGTGGCGCATCTGTCGAGGCCCCGCTGTCGGCAGGCTGGCCTTCGACCGTGGATTTTGTCGTTGCGTCGCTGCCTTGCCGGGTCGCCGCTGGTTGCCCCAGCGGACGCGCTTCTTCCTGCAGCATGACAGGAATGCCATTGCGTATCGGGAAGGCAAGTTGGTCGTGCTGGCAGATCAGTTCCTGGTGGCTTTGATCATGGCGCAATGGGCTGTTGCACAAAGGGCAAACCAATAGCTTGAGAAAATGCGAGTCCATATTGATAAATCGTAAAAATGAATAAAGTCAGTATACCGGTAAAGATTCGAGTTTTCGCGCGATTCGATCAAAAAAATCGTGATCGGAGAACTGCGGCTCGACTTCGACCTGCCAGAGCCGTTCATCCGGAATCTCGCGGCATTTCGCTGCATCTTTGGTGGTCATCAGGATAATGTCGGCGTCCAGCGCGGTCAGCTCGGCCGGGGTATAGGCATGATGGTCGGCAAACCCTCGCCTGTGGGAAACCCGAATGCCGGCTTGCTCGAGCGTGGCGAAAAAGCGTGGTGGATGCCCGATGCCGGCGATCGCGGCAATCTTGACTGATCCATGTGTGCAAATCCATGAGTCCAGTGACAGGCTGCGGCCGGACTGCAAGTGCGTGATGCAGGTTGGATATAGCTGCATATATACATGACGCGCGTCGGTGGAGGAGGGGCTGCGCATTGCCGCCGGCGCGTTGATCACGATGAAGTCCACTTGCGCCAGCCGAGACGCTGGTTCGCGCAATGGCCCTGCCGGCAGGAGGCGGCCGTTGCCGATGCCACGGCTGTCCTGGACGGCGATCTCGATGTCGCGAGCCAGCGCCAGGTGCTGCAAACCATCGTCGGCGATGATGATATTGATACCTGGAAACTGGGCAAGCAGGGTCCGGGCGGCTTTGCTTCGATTCGGGTGGACCGCGATTGGTGCCTCCCGGCCGAGCATGGCGGGCTCGTCCCCGATGTCAGCGGCGGACAATTGCGCACCGTAACCGAACCGGGGCTCAGGACCAATGTCGACACCGTAGCCGCGACTCACCACGCCAGGCGTGTATCCGCGTTGCCTGAGCGCCGCGATCAGCGCCAGTACCAGTGGCGTCTTGCCGGTACCTCCCACATAAATATTGCCCACGACAATGACCGGAACCGGCAGTCGGTTTTGCGTTTTCACACCCTTGCGGTACAGCCAGGACTTTAGCCGTACGAGCAGGCCCGCCACCCAGGATAGCGGTAGCAACAAACTGGATAGCAGGCCGCCGGTTTGCCATTGGCGTTGCAAGCGCTCCGAAAAGGATGGGATGTCTTTGAAAGCCATGGAATGCGTAAATTGAAAAGACCCGGGTAAAATGTCGGACCCCGGTGCTACGATATGGGGGGCGGTCCGATCTGTTGCGTCATTATCCCATTAATCGGACACCTGTCACCCGCAAGCATTCGCGGACAAGCGATTCGATGGCAAATCGCGCCGGGAATGGCGTCGCTGCGTGCTTCAATATAATACTGCACTGCATCGCAGATAGGGCAAATGTAACTACTCACATTTTCTGTGGATAATTCTGTGAATAAGATGCTGTAATGACGTATCTACTTAAGGACGGCTTTGTTTGCTTAATCATTGTGCAATTTATTTGAAATATTTCTTTTTCAATAAAATCAATAGGATAGGTGGTTTTTCTAATAATTTGAATCAGAAAGGCATTCTAAAAGACTATAAAGTGGCATAGGCCATTGATTTTTGAATTTTGTGGACAGTTTCAACTCTTGGAATCAAAAAAATTGGAATCCAGCGACGCCTTGTCAAGCGAAAAAATGTTATCAGTGGCTCAGCTCAATCGCCGGGTTGCCCGACTCATGGAGGAGGGGCTGCCGGCGTTGTGGGTTACCGGTGAAGTCTCCAACTTTGTCAGGGCGGCATCCGGGCATTGGTATTTCACCCTGAAGGACGAGCGCGCGTCGGTCCGCGCCGTCATGTTTCGCGGGCGCAGCGCGGGGTTGGATTTTATTCCCAAATCCGGAGATCGCATTGATGTGCGGGCCCGTATTTCGCTGTACGAGCCTCGCGGCGATTATCAGTTGCAGGTGGAAACCTTGCGACGTTCTGGCCAGGGGAATCTTTATGAGCAGTTCCTGGCGATCAAAGCGCGGCTGGAGTCCGAGGGCCTGCTCGACGCCGCGCGCAAGAAGCCGCTGCCCGCCTTTCCACGGCGCATTGGCGTCATCACGTCGCTTGGCGCGGCAGCCCTGCATGATGTGCTTACGGCCCTGACCCGACGGGCGCCGCATGTCAATATTGTTATTTATCCCACGCTGGTGCAGGGGCGCGAAGCGGCCGCCGAGATCATGAATGCAATGGTGCAGGCCCAATTGCGCAACGAGGTCGATGTGCTGCTGCTGGTCCGGGGTGGCGGGAGCATGGAGGACTTGTGGAGCTTTAATGACGAATCGCTGGCGCGCCTGATCGCGGCCAGCAGAATCCCGGTAATCTCAGGTATCGGCCATGAAACCGATTTCACCATTTCGGACTTTGTGGCCGACCTGCGGGCGCCGACGCCGACCGCGGCTGCCGAGCTGGCATGCCGGCCGCGGCAGGTCATGCTTGACGAAGTCATTGCCTTGACCGAGCAACTGGCGAGGCATCAGCGGCGGCAACTGGAAACGCTGGGACTCAAGCTGGACCGCCTCGCGGCCCGCCTGGTGTCACCGGTGCAGAAAATCGGCGCGGACAGGCAGCGCCTGGATTATCTTGCCGGACAGTTGCACATGGCTGGTAGGCAGGGCGTCATGGCGCGCAAGAACCACTTGGCGCTTTTGCTGCAGGACCTGGAGCATGCGGCGCCTGACATGGCGCAGGCGCGCGGGCAGGTTGCCAGTCTGGTGAGCCGGCTGGATCGCGCCACCGATCGCAGGGTGGCGGCGGACCTGCGGCGCTTCGAACGCGTTCGTACGCAATTCGAGGCCATTAACCCCAGGGCGGTATTACGCCGCGGATACGCCATCGTCTATGATGAAACCGGCCAGGTGCAGCGAGATCCGGCAGCGCTTCGGGAAGGGCAGCGCTTGAAGGTCGAGCTGGAAAAAGGTACACAGCAAGTAAGGGTGATCACCAATGATGCCTAGTTTTTAAGGTATGATTTGACTACGCCTTTTACTTTTAACAGGAGACCCAAATGGCACACAGCTTACCTCCACTTCCCTACGAAATGGACGCTCTTGCTCCAACGATTTCTAAAGAAACATTGGAGTATCATTATGGCAAACACCATAAAGCCTATGTCGATAAGCTGAACGAACTGATTCCCGGTACTGAATTTGAAAATGCCAGCCTTGAAGATATCGTGAAAAAATCCGACGGCGTGATGTTCAATCAGGCTGCGCAGATCTGGAACCACACGTTCTACTGGAACAGCCTGACCCCCGGCGGCAGCGAACCCTCCGGCGCAGTGCTGGAAGGCATCAACAAGAAATGGGGCAATGTGGACAAATTCAAGGAAGAGTTCAACAAAGCCGCTGCTGGCAATTTCGGATCAGGCTGGACATGGCTGGTCAAGAAAGCCGATGGTTCCCTGGATATCGTCAACACCAGCAACGCCAAGACGCCGCTTACGACCGAAGACAAGCCGCTGCTGACCTGTGATGTCTGGGAGCATGCGTACTATATCGATTACCGCAATGCCCGTCCTAAATATCTGGAATCGTTCTGGAAAATCGCGAACTGGGATTTTGCCAACAAGAACCTGGGCTGAAACCTCAAGCGCATCGCCAGCCTGATTTTTTTGGATGGCGAACAAAAAACCGGTACAGGCACAATGCCTGGTACCGGTTTTTTCTTTGGTGTCACTGCGTGGCGCGCAAGGCGCGTCGCGATGTCAGGCGCAAAGGGTTAGCGCATGCACTCGTTGACGATTCTGGCAATGTCCGGCGATGCGCCTTCGGCGACACGCAGCGTGACCTTGGAGCCGTAATTGGTGTCGATGCCCATGGGCACGACGCTGATTTTGGCTATCGGTTCATCCGGGCCGGGGATGGCGCCGAAATAGTGATCGACGTCGGACGGCGCCAGGTTGGCTGCGGGGAAAGGCCCTTTCCAGCCGTTCAGGATGCAGCGCGCCAGCATTTTTGGTTGTACGTCCGAATTGCGCTCGATGACGGGTTTATGGTATTTGGGCAGGGTGATATTCGAGCACGCTGCCAGCAGACAACTGCCAAGCAGCGCAAGCCATATTGCTTTCATAAATTGATTACCTTTTACTGTCTTGATTCTGGGGGTCGTCCCGGGCAACGGGAAGGGCCGCCGGTTGGATAGCCTTGATCATAGCACCGACTTGAATGTCATGGCGTGCGAACCAGTTCTGGTTCATTTCAAGCGCATAGCGGGTGTCCGAGGTAGAGCAATGCGTCGTTTCGCTGGCCGGCTGCATCTTCGCCAGCGCGGTGATTTTCCCGGATGCGTCGGCAAAGGCGATGGAAAGTGGGATCAGGGTGTTCTTCATCCAGAAGCAGCGCACCTGGCTATCTGGGAATACGAACAGCATGCCATGATTCGTCGCTAGCGTGGTGCGGTGCATCAAACCGGTGGCCCTCAAGGCGTCGGTATCGGCGATTTCCGCCGCGACCCGTTGCTGATTCAGTTGCAACTGCGCCAAGGGCAGGGAGGGGGGAGAAGGGGTGTGCGTTGTCGCGGATGATATGTTCCATAACATACTCGACAAAACGACACACCCCGCTGCGGCAAAAAAGCGCAGTATAGGAAAAACGGGTGGAGGCATTAATTTATCCGTATATGAATACAGATATTATGCTGCCATAATATTAAGTGCCTGTTGTCCTTTTGGGCCTTGTGCGATCTCGAAAGTCACGCGCTGGCCTTCTTTTAGGGTTTTGAAACCGTTCATCTGGATGGACGAAAAATGCGCGAACAGGTCTTCCCCTCCGCCATCTGGCGTAATGAAGCCGAACCCCTTTGCGTCATTGAACCATTTTACGGTTCCGGTTTGCTTGTTACCGCCTTCCTCCGGAACTGTTGTCTCTGTTGTTTCTGACATACCTACAGCCTCTGCTTAAGATGTTACCAACCCACAGCAACTGAACCCGCAAGGGGGTCTTTTGCCAAAAAGATACTGAAACTGGTTTATGGATACCATTTTTCAGTACAAATCAATGATGCGGATTAAAATTATGCGAGTCAATAGTGGAAATTACCGATAATTTAAGGGTTCATTCGCAACGGCACTTGAAATATCGTATAAAGTATCAAATATATAGTCTTCTCTTTTAGCAGGTTGGTTATGGGTCAGCAGTCGGGTATTGTCACTGAAACGCAGAAGGCGAAATTGGCGCCACCGCCAATGTATCAAGTCTTGTTGCTGAACGACGATTACACGCCAATGGATTTCGTCGTCTCTGTGTTACAGAAAATTTTTTCAAAATCTGAACAGGAAGCTACCGTTATCATGCTAAAAGTGCATCATGATGGTAAAGGCGTGTGCGGTGTCTATACCAAGGATATCGCAGCCACGAAAGTGGCAATGGTTGCGCAGTATGCTAGGTCCCATCAACACCCCTTGCAATGTGTGATGGAACCTGTAGATTTGTAATGATCCTGGCTTGCTCAGGGCAGTTGTTTAGACGGAGGAAATCGTGATTTCTCAAGAACTCGAAGTAACGCTTCATATGGCATTCGTGGATGCGCGTTCCGCGCGCCATGAATTTATTACCGTCGAACATCTGCTGCTGGTACTGCTGGACAATGCGGCCGCCCGGGAAGTGCTGACGGCGTGCGATGCCGACATTGAACAGTTGCGCAGCAAGTTGCGGGCTTTCATCGATGCCAACACGCCCATCGTGGGCGGCACTGAGGAGGTCGACACGCAACCAACGCTGGGTTTCCAGCGGGTGATACAGCGGGCCATCATGCATGTCTCGTCAAATGGCAACGCCAAGAGCCCGGCGACGGGCGCCAATGTGCTGGTCGCCATTTTCAGCGAAAAAGACTCGCATGCCGTGTTTTACCTGCAAGAGCAGAACATTACGCGGCTGGATGTGGTCAATTATATTTCCCATGGCATTACCAAATCGGCAGCCCAGCAGCCACCCGAGGACAGCGGATCTCCGGCCGAGGCCCAGATCGGCGAGCCCGACGAAAATAAATCACCGCTGGCGCAATATGCGTCAGATCTCAATGCGCAGGCCAAGGCGGGCAAAATCGATCCGCTGATCGGGCGCGACAGCGAGATCGAACGCGTCGTACAGATCCTGTGCCGCCGGCGCAAGAATAATCCGCTGCTGGTCGGCGAGGCCGGCGTTGGCAAGACCGCGATCGCAGAAGGGCTTGCGCTGCGGATCGTCAACGGCAATGTGCCGGACATCCTGTCCAAGGCGCGTGTCTACGCCCTGGATATGGGCGCGCTGCTGGCGGGCACCAAATATCGCGGCGATTTCGAACAACGCCTCAAGGCGGTGCTCAAACAATTGGCCAGCCAGCCGGAGTCCGTGCTGTTCATTGATGAGATTCATACTCTGATCGGCGCCGGCTCGGCGTCGGGCGGGACCATGGATGCGTCAAACCTGCTGAAACCAGCATTGTCCTCCGGACAGTTGCGCTGCATGGGCGCGACGACATATAAGGAATATCGCGGCATCTTCGAGAAAGATCACGCGCTGTCCCGCCGTTTCCAGAAAATCGATGTCAGCGAGCCGACCGTCGAACAGACCATTCTCATTCTGCGCGGCCTGAAATCCAGGTTCGAAGCGCATCACCATGTCCGTTATTCAGCCGCGGCAATTACTGCCGCAGCGGAACTGTCGGCAAAGCATATCAATGACCGGCACCTGCCCGACAAGGCCATCGACGTGCTGGATGAGAGTGGCGCGGCGCAACGATTGCTGCCCAAATCCAGACAGAAGAAAGTGATCGGCAAGGCAGATATCGAGACGGTCGTATCCAAAATGGCCCGAATTCCGCCGCAGTCAGTCAGCAGTGATGACCGCAGCAAACTGGCTACGCTCGAGCGCGACCTGAAGACAGTGGTGTTCGGGCAAGATGCGGCAATCACCGCAATGACCGCCGCTATCAAAATGTCGCGCTCAGGGCTGGGCAAGCCGGACAAACCTATCGGTTCGTTCCTGTTCTCCGGTCCTACCGGTGTGGGTAAAACCGAGGTCGCCAAGCAACTGGCGTACATCATGGGTGTGGAGCTCATTCGCTTCGACATGTCCGAATACATGGAGCGCCATGCCGTTTCCCGGCTGATCGGGGCGCCTCCGGGTTACGTTGGTTTCGACCAGGGCGGCCTGCTGACCGAAGCGGTGAACAAGCAGCCGCATAGCGTGCTTTTGCTCGACGAGATCGAGAAAGCGCATCCGGATATCTTCAATATCCTGTTGCAAGTCATGGATCATGGTGTGCTGACCGACAACAACGGACGTAAATCGGACTTCCGCAATGTGATCATCGTGATGACGACCAATGCGGGGGCGGAGTTGTTGAATCGTCCTAGCATTGGTTTCGCCGACAGTCGGCAAAGCGGCGACGAGATGGCCGAGATCAAACGCATGTTCTCGCCGGAGTTCCGCAACAGGCTGGACGCCATCATTCCGTTTGCGGCCCTGTCCCAGGACATCATCCTGCGCGTTGTCGACAAGTTCCTGATCGAGCTGGAGCACCAGTTGCAAGCCAAGCGGGTAGAGGCCACCTTTACCGATGCGTTGCGCCAGCACCTGGCCAAAAAAGGCTTTGATCCGGTCATGGGCGCAAGACCGATGCAGCGCCTGATTCAGGACATGATCCGCCGGGCGCTGGCGGACGAACTGCTGTTCGGCCGGCTGGCCAATGGCGGGTCTGTCTATGTGGATATCGACGATAAGGACGAGGTTTCTCTCACCTTCAACGATTCCGATCCGAAAGAACAGAAGGATTCGGAGGAAGAAGCCCTGGTCTCTTGATGATGACAGGTACGTACGTCGCCTGCCACCATTGCGGGCAATTGCATGAGAAAAGCGCGCTGACTTCCGGGCAGCGCGCCTCTTGCGTTCGCTGCGGCACCGTGCTCTGGACACAGGGGACGCTCAACAGCTCCGCCTGGCTCGCGGTCGTTCTCACCTCCTTGATCGTCTTTATCATTGCCAATGTGATGCCGGTGGGCACGATTGCGGCCGTTGGACTCAAAAGCAGCTCAACCTTCCTGCATGCGGTGGCGGCGACCTGGCAGGCGGGGTATCCCAGTGTGGCAATCATGTGCTTTGCCACTGGCTTTCTGATGCCGCTATTGGATATTCTGCTGTTATCCTGGCTGTTGTTTTATTCACGGGCAGGCAGGCGCGCACCCGGGTTGAATGTATTTAGCCGCTGGCTGCATTACATTCGTCCCTGGGCGATGGTGCCTGTGTTCATGCTCGGAGCGCTGGTCGCGATCGTCAAGCTGGCCGATATGGCGTCATTGACGCCCGGTGCGGGCATGTGGGCCTATGCCGGCCTGACATTCCTCCTGACCGGCCTGAGCAAATTGCATTCCGAGAAAATCTGGATGCTGGCCGAGCAGGATGGCGCTGTCCGCACCATGCCGACCACCATCGAGCAAGACAAGTATCCGCTCGACTGCGAGGTCTGCGGACAAGTCACCATGAGCGCCGAGCCCGAAGGGCGTTGTCAGCGCTGCCATGCGCATGTGCATTTTCGCAAACCGGCCTATCGCACGAAGACGGCGGCAATATTGCTGGCCGCCATTATCCTGTATCTGCCGGCCAATATCTATCCGGTGATGATCAATACCACGATCCTTGGGGGAACCACCGCGCATACCATCCTTGGTGGTATTCTTGAGCTTTGGAACCTGGGGTCGTGGGACCTGGCCCTGATCGTATTTATCGCCAGCTTTGTCGTGCCGCTGACTAAAATCGTTATCTTGCTTATCCTGCTTTTCCGGCCCGCCGGGGGAAGGCGTGATACGATGCAGCACTATACCCGAATGTACCAAACGGTGGAACTTATCGGGCAGTGGTCCATGCTGGACGTCTTCGTGGTGATCCTATTGACATCGCTGGTCGACTTCGGACCGCTCATGACAGTGCGCCCCGGCGTTGGTGCCGCGGCTTTCGGCATGGTGGTCGTGATCACCATGTTTGCAACCATGAATTTCGATATTCGCAAGGGGTGGGACGAGGTCGACGATGACATCGAGCAGCCGGGCTATCAGCCGGCCCGGACCGCGCCCACCTTCTCGTAACCCTGCCGTTGCGGGGCTGCGCGATGGCCGATATGCTATTGATTGAATCATCAGTTCCTTATTTCAGCCTTAGGCGGAGTACAACAACATGCCTGAAAACGATCAGTCGTCATCGAATTCCCCGTCGGCACCATCCGGCCAGGGGAGCGCTGCCGACCAGAACAAACCTACCGGTTCGTCTGAAAATACGGCGCAGACTGCGGCAAATGCGGGGGCAGGCGGTGGAAAAGATACCAACCAGCCCAATCCCATTCTGGCGAAAGAGCCGGTCATTACCCAGAAAAAGAACAAAAATGTTTCCTGGATCTGGCTGGTGCCGTTGATTGCCGCGATTATCGGCCTGTCGCTGCTGGTGCGGGACTACATGCAGCAGGGACCGGTCGCCACGGTATCCTTCAAAACAGCCGAGGGACTGGAAGTCGACAAGACCCAGGTTCGGTACAAGGACGTGGTGATTGGCGTGGTGTCCGATATCAGCCTCAGCTCGGATCATAATTCAGTGTTGGTCAAACTGGCTTTGCGCGAGGGCTCCGATTTCCTGATGCGCAAGGATACCCGTTTCTGGGTGGTCAAGCCGCGCCTGGGCGTCAGCGGCGTCTCGGGCTTGGGCACGCTGGTTTCGGGCGCATATATTGGCGTCGATATCGGCGATCATCAGAAAGAAGAAGCCGAGTACCGCAACGAGTTCGTGGGCCTGGAAAAACCGCCGGAAATCATCAGCGGACGCCAGGGAAAGCGTTTCACCATCACAGCGCCCAGCCTGAACTCGCTGGATTTGGGATCGCCGGTCCTATACCGTCGATTGCAGGTCGGACAAGTCATCAACTACACCCTGAGCCAAGACGGCAACGGTGTGGAAATCCAGATATTCGTCGATGCGCCCTATGATCGCTTCGTGACCAAGGAGAGCCGCTTCTGGAACGCCAGCGGGGTGGATCTCAGCCTGAATGCGGGTGGCCTGAATCTGAAAACCCAGTCGCTTGTCTCGGTACTGGCGGGCGGCATCGCATTCGGCCAGTTGCCGGTTGACAAGGAGGCGGGGCAGCAGTCGGAACCGGCGCCGTCCGATACCAAGTTTGTGTTGAACCCGTCCGAGGATAAGGCCCTGGCCAAACCCGACGGTCTCGCGTTTCCGATCCGCATGAAGTTCGACAAATCCGTCCGGGGCCTGCAGGTCGGTTCGGCCATCGACTTCAAGGGGATCCTATTGGGCGAGGTCAAGGCCATTTCCCTGGATTTCGATATCGACACCAAGAGAACCACAGTCATTGTCGATGGCGTCATATATGAGAATCGACTGGGCGGCCTGCTGGCGGCCACGCAGAAAGCCGAAGAAGGCAAGGACAAAGTCCATGACCAGGCGCTCAAGGCATTTGTAAGCAGTGGCATCCAGGCGCAGTTGCGGTTCGCCAATATCTTTACCGGGCAGCTCTATGTAGCACTGGACTATTTCCCGGAAATCGCGAAAAAACCGCCCGTGCCCGACGTCAATGCCAAACCTGTCGTCATTGCAACGGTGCCGGGCAGTTTCGACGAATTGCAGCAGCAACTGAATATCATCGTGGAAAAATTGAAAAACCTGCCTATCGATTCCATTGGCCATTCGCTGGATGATGCATTGAAGAGCATTTCCAAACTCGCTGGTACGCTGGACTCCAGCATGGTGCCGGCGTTGACGTCGACGATTCAGAAGGCCGGCCATTCTCTGGATGGCGTCAACAAGGCCATGGGCAGCGTGCGTAATGTGATCAACGACGATAGCCCGGTCATGTTGCAGCTCAACAGCATGATCAAGGATCTGTCGCGCGCCGCCAAATCCATACGTAACCTGGGCGATTATCTCCAGACCGAGCCCAGTTCATTGATCCGGGGACGTTCCGAAGACGCCATTCCTTTAAAGGAAAGCCAGTAATGAATTCGATTTTCAAACCGCTCAAACTTGGCGTGGCGCTGGCGCTGCTTGGCGGCCTTGCCGCCTGCGCTTCGGCGCCCACGCAATATTATTCGTTGAGCAGCAAAACCGATGCGACCGTACAAGGCGCTGCGCGGTTTGGTATCAATGTGCACGATGTCAGCCTGCCGGACGCGGTCGACAAGTCGCAACTGGTGATACGCCAGTCTGCGACTTCGTCCGAGGTCACTGCCTTGAACGGATCGCGCTGGGCGGGGTCGCTGCAGGACGACATTCAGAAAACGCTATCTGCCAATTTGGCCAGCCGCCTTGGCGCCATCAATGTGCAGGGGATTTCCGCCAACCAGCAGACATTGCCTGTTTGGCTGGTCCAGGCGACCTTTCATCGATTCGATCTGGTGCTGAACCAGGAAGCGGTGATCGATGCGACATGGCGGATTGCGCCGCAGCGGCTCAAGGCCCGGAGCGCGAACGTATGTCAGACACGCATCCGGGTTCCGGCCGGGCAGGGCATCGGGGCCCTGGTGGATAGCCAGTCGACCGCGATTGCTGTATTATCCGACGTCATCGCCGCGGCCATTGATGGCCGGACCCAGGTCAGCGCGCCGTCTGGCGCCGAGGTGCAATCGCTAGGCTGCCATTCGGATTAGCCGCAAGCCGCAGGCGTGGGGCGATGACCTTGGCGTTTTACAAAATCATGTTCTATAGGTATGACTCATGACATCTTCCAACAAGCTTCTTGCCGCCATCCTGGCGGCAAGCGTCTCGCCGCTGGCGCTCGCGGATATTACCGTGGGCATCAATCTATCCAGCACTGGTCCGGCCGCGGCTATCGGTATCCAGTCGCAGAACGCCATCAAGCTGTGGCCCAAGACCCTGGGGGGCGAACCGGTCAAGTATATTGTGCTGGATGACGGCACCGACGTCAGCAAATCGGTTCGCAACGCTCGTAAGCTGACTTCGGAAGATAAGGTCGATATTCTTGTCGGCCCCAATACCACCGCTGCCGCTTTGGCTATCCTGGACGTGTTGCGGGAAACCAAGACGCCGATGATCGCGCTGGCCGCTTCGGCCGCGATCGTTGTGCCCCCCGACGATCCGGGACGCTATTGGGCATTCAAGATGCCGCAGAACGATGCGCTGATGGCCGAGGTGCTAGTGGAAAATATGCAGAAGAAAGGTATTAAGAAAGTGGCCTTTATCGGCTATGCGGATTCGTATGGCGAGAATTGGTGGAAAGAATTCGGTCGATTGGCCGAAGGGAAAGTCGATGTGGTTGCCAGGGAGTCCTACCAGCGAACCGATTCGTCGGTAACAGGCCAGGTCTTGAAGCTGATGGCGGCGCGGCCCGACGCGATTTTGATCGCCGGTTCGGGTACGCCGGCGGTGTTGCCGGCGAAAACGCTAAAGCAGCGCGGCTATAAAGGCATCATATACCAGACGCATGGTATCGGCACCCTGGAATTCCTGCAGGTTGGCGGCAAGGACGTGGAGGGCACGTTGTTCCCGACCGGCCCGGGCGTGGTTGCCCGCGGCCTGCCCGACGGCAATCCGGTCAAAAAAGTGGCCTTGGATTTTACCGACAAGTATGAAGCCACCTACGGGGCCAACTCGGCAACGCAGTTCGCCGGGGATGCCTGGGGCGCATGGGTGTTGATGGATAGCGCGGTCAAAGCGGCGCTGCAGAAGAATGCCAAGCCGGGAACGGTTGAGTTTCGCCAGGCGCTACGCGACGCCATTGAGTCAACCAAGGAACTGATCGTGCCTAACGGCGTGCTGAATATCTCCACCAAGGATCACCAAGGGTTCGATGCAAGGTCGCGCGTCATGGGGGTGATCAAGGATGGGCGCTTCCAATATGCGGCGGATCAATAAGCCCCGCCAGACAGATCCATGGACTCGCGTCGCGGCACGCAGCCCGACTCCATGGGCCAGGCAGGAAAAAGGCGCCGATCGGGCGCCTTTTTTTCTTTCGGACAAAGTCGTCGCGGCTGGTTTTACTGTGCCGTGGCGCCTGAGATTTTCACAATTTCCTGATACTTGTCTTTTTCACGCTTGACCATGTCGGCAAAGGCTTGAGACGAGGACGGCGTGGTATCCGAACCCATGATCAGCAGCTGTTTCTTTACGCCATCGTCGTTCATGGCCGCGGCAAAGGCGTCATGCAGTTTGGCTACCACGGGCGCCGGGGTGCCGCCGGTGGCGAAAATGCCGAACCAGGTGCTGATGTCAAAATCCTTGATGCCTTCGGTTTCCATCGTGGGCACGTCTTTCATGATATTGGACGGCGCCTTGGTCGTTACCGCCAGCGCCCGTACTTTTTTGTCAGTGACCAGGGGCAGGGCGGAAGCCAGGTTGTCGAACATGAATTGCGTTTGATCTGACAGCAGCGACAGCTTGGCCGGGCTCGCCCCCTGGTAGGGCACGTGAACCGCGTCAATACCTGTACGCTGTTTCAGAAGCTCGCCCGCCAAGTGGCCGGCGCTACCATTGCCGCCGGACGCGTAATTCAGTTTCCCTGGGTTCTTGCGCGCATAGTCAAGCAGATCGGCAACCGATTTGACATTGTGTTTTTCAGCAAAGGCGGTGCTGACCACCAGTACATTGGGTACTTCCGAGACCAGCAGGACTGGCGCGAAATCCTTGATAGGGTCGTAATTCAGGCTCTTGTACAACCAGGGATTGATGGCGTGCGTGGCCACCGCCCCCATGACGATCGAGTATCCGTCTGGACGGGCTCTGGCGACCATGCTCGCGCCGATATTGCCGCCAGCGCCCGGCTTGTTTTCGACGATGATTGTCTGCTTCAGCGTTTTGCCGGCATGCTCGGCCAGCAGCCGGGCGACCCCGTCCAGCGGACCGCCTGGAGAATAGGGAACGATAAAGGTAATCGGCTTGGTTGGATAGGCGTTTTCCTGCGCCATTATCGGTTGCACCAGGGTCATACCCAGCAGCGTAGCCAGTGCGCTTTTTAGCAGCGTTCGTTTTGTCGTATTCATTGTTGGTCCTGAGATGAAAAAATAAATTTCCGGCGTAAGGCGCCGTTGATCATTAGCCGGTCATACCCGCTTGCGGCCGAACCCACGATCTGGTTCCGCGACCGGGGGCTGTCCGGTTCAGCGGCTGCCCGTGCTCCCGAAGCCGCCAGTGCCGCGTTCGCTTTCCTCAAACGTATCGACCACGTTGAAAGCAACCTGCATCACCGGCACCACGACCAGTTGCGCGATGCGCTCCATCGGTTTCAGCACGAACGCTTCGCTGCCGCGATTCCAGACGGAAACCATCAGCGGTCCCTGGTAGTCCGCGTCAATCAGGCCGACCAGATTGCCCAGCACGATGCCGTTCTTGTGTCCCAGGCCGGAGCGCGGCAGAATCATGGCGGCATAGCCCGGATCCTGCAAATAGATAGAGATACCGGTGGGCACCAGCACCGACCCGCCCGGCGGCAGGATTTGCTCGTTATCTATGCATGCCCGCAAGTCCAACCCGGCGGATCCCGGTGTGGCGTAAGAAGGCAATTGATCGCGCATGCGTTCGTCGAGAATTTTGACATCGATTTTCATGGTTGCTTTTTGACTTTATCGGAATTAAAAAGGTATTTGATGGCACCGAGAATACGCCTGACAATGAAAAATACCACAATCAGCGTAATAATCAGCGAGGGGTTGAAATGCCAATCGCGGAACCCGCCATTCGTCGAATCGTAACTATCGGCCAGGATGAACATGACGACCGCGATGACCGCCATCACGATGCCGATGGGAAAGGGCCGTGTTCTTTGCGTCTTTGCGTCGCTGGTCTGCGCGGTCGCGGCGGCATTGGTCGCTTCTGCTCGGCGGTTTTGCGGCCTGGCGTTCGCATTGGCGGCAGTGGCTGTTCCCCGCTTGCGTGGCTGGCCGGCGGCGCCGGGGGCAGGGGATGCGCCGTCGCGCGCGATCGCTTGCGCGGCAAAACCCGGCGAAAAATCCGGATTGCTGGTGTTATCCTTGAGGTCGAAACGACGACTCAGGTTTTCCACATAGCTGGCAAAATCGCCATTTCTGGGCTCCCGGTAATCGATAGGCATAATCAGTTCCCCCTAGCGTGGCAGTGTAGCCCCAAGGATGGCCTTGTGTCTGTAACAGGCGCGGCTCATTGATTTTCCCTTCCGGCTTGTCTGCGCTTCCTTCTGTTGAGCGCGATGGACGTCGCCAGGACCAGTACGATCATCAACACGGCGAGCAGCCCGATCAGGCCGGCGGTATCTTCATGCAGGGCATTGACGCCCTTGGCGCCAAGATAGCCTGGCATGAGCAAATAGGGAAACCACAGGATACCAGAGGCGATATTGGCAACTTGAAACCGCCCTTGCGGCATTCTCATTATGCCAGCCATGCCCGGAATAAGCGAGCGCAAGGCCCCCATAAACCGGCCCATGAATACGGCCAGAAATCCGTAGCGGTGAAACAGCAAGCGCGCCCGCGCCATCAGCCGACGGCGTCGCTTCATGCTGTCCAGCCTGAGCAAGCGTTGGCCATAGGCGCGTCCGAGCCAGTAGGAGACGGCGTCGCCGGCAATCGCGCCGGCGATACCCCAGATGCAAACGGGTAGAAATGCCAGCGAGCCGTTGGCGATCAGGACGCCTGTGAGTGGCAGCAGAACGGAGGCGGGAACGAACAGGCCGACGATCAGCAGGGATTCGCCAAACGATAGCAAGCCGATTATCGGGCCGGCCCAGGATTGATGGGCGGCGATCAAGGCAAAAAAGGCATCAATATAGGCTTGCATCGGTCAGGTCCGCCAGGATGGGAGCACCAGTCTTAGCGCGTGCGTCCCTCGGGCAGGCGGTTGGCGATCTCGGCGATGAGTCGCCGGGCACCATCCAGTTTGTCCTGGCCGGGCAAGGGGTGGCTGCCGTTTTCATCAAACAGGGTTAGAGAGGAAGCGTCCGCCTCCATGGCGTCTTGGGCCAGATTGCCCACGAGCAGTGGAATACCTTTGCGCTTGCGCTTGGCTTCGGCATACTCGTGCATGTTTTCTGTCTCTGCGGCGAACCCCACGCACCAAGGCCCGGGCTCGAGCCTGGCGACATCGGCCAGAATATCGGGATTTTCCGCAAACTCCAGCGCCAGCCCGGTAGCACCAGTAGTTTTCTTGACCTTCTGGTCTTGCATATTCGTGACATGCCAGTCGGCGACAGCCGCCACGGCAATGAATATATCCTGCTCGGGTGCCAGTTGCATGACATGCGCGTGCATTTGACGCGCTGTCCGCACGGGAAGCGGTGTCACGCCGTAGGGAATGGGCAGGGCGGTCGGGCCGGTCACCAGCGTGACCTCGGCGCCGGCTTCCCAGGCAGCGCGGGCAATGGCATAGCCCATCTTGCCTGACGAGCGATTACTGATAAAGCGGACCGGGTCGATGGTTTCCTGCGTGGGGCCCGCTGTGACCAATACCCGCTTACCAGCCAGCGGCTTGGGTTGAAAGAAAGCCAGTGTTTCAAACACAATTTCGCCGGGTTCGAGCATCCGTCCTTCGCCCACTTCGCCACAAGCCTGCGAACCGCTGTTGGGGCCCCACAGCGTAACGCCATCGGCGACCAGTTGAGCGGCGTTACGGCGTGTCGCCGGATGGCCCCACATTTCGCGGTTCATGGCCGGAACCACGACCAGGGGGCACAGTCCGCGCGCCAAGCACAAGGTCGACAGCAAGTCGTCGGCAAGACCGTGGCATAGCTTGGCCATGAAATCGGCGCTGGCGGGCACCACCAGGATCAGGTCAGCCTGGCGCGCCAGGTTGATGTGCGCCATGCTGTTTTCCATGCGGTCGTCCAGCGTTTCCGTATACACCGGATTGCCGGACAGGGCCTGAAACGTTGTCGGGGTAACGAATTGCGTTGCCGCGGGCGTCATGGCAACGGTAATGCTGGCGCCATGATCCTGCAGGCGTCGCACCAGTTCGGCGGTCTTGTAGCAGGCGATACCGCCCGTGACGCCAATCAGAATGCGTTTGCCGGAAAGCGGACTCATGCTTTTTGCTCCTTGTTCCTGTTGCGGAAATAACGCAGCAGCTCATCCAGGACCAGCAGCACGGCACCAATGGTGATAAAGGTGTCGGCTAGATTGAACGCGGGGAAATAAGCGTCATTCCAGTAAAACAGCAGAAAGTCGATGACATGCCCATAGACGAGCCGGTCAATGACATTGCCGATCGCGCCGGCCAGGATAAACGCCAGTGAAAAACAGAACAGCGTTTGTTGGCGATGCTTGCGCAACAAGCTCAGGATGAACAGCGACGCGGCGAGGCCCAGGGCAAGGAAAAACCAGCGCTGCCATCCGCTGCCATCGGCAAACATGCTGAAGGCGGCGCCCTGGTTGTAGATCAGGATGAAGTCGAACACCGGTAAGACATTGACGCGTTGCAGGTACTCGAAACTATGTTCAAAATACTGTTTGCTGGCCTGGTCGACGCCAATGAGCAGAAGCGCTATGGCGATCCATGCCACATAGGGAACCATGCGCCCGCTCTGCCCGGTGTTATGCATAATGCCTGTCCTCGCCATCATGATGCAGATTATCGTCGCAGCGTGAACAGAGATCGGGATGATCTGCGATGCTGCCGACTTCCTCGCGATAGTGCCAGCAGCGTTCGCACTTGCGGTGTTCGGACGGCGTGATGGTGAACTTGACGCCTTCGCCGGCGGTGCCTGCGTGGACAGTTGCGCGCGACACAATAAAAATGAAGCGCAAGTCGTCGTTCAGGCTTTGCAGAATGTCCAGATCCAGTCCGTCTGCAAAGATATCCACCTCGGCCTGCAGCGAGGAGCCGATGCCGCCGGCGCTACGCACGTCTTCGAGCTGCCTGTTGAGTTCCGCCCTGATTTCGAGCAGGCGTTGCCATTTAGTGGTGAGCGCGGTATGGTCGCTCACATCGGGCAGCGCATGGAAGAGCTCGGTGAAAATAGTGGTGGTGCGGGCGTTGTCGGTATTGCGCAACGTGGATTTTTGCAGTTCCGTCCAGGCTTCCTCGGCGGTGAAGGACAACACGGGCGCAAGCAGCTTGAGCAGGCTCAGCGTGATATGCAGCAGGGCCGTCTGGGCCGAGCGGCGCGCCAGGCTGTCCTTGCCCGTGACGTAGAGGCGATCCTTCAGGGTATCGAGGTAGAATGCCCCCAGGTCCTCGGAGCAGAAGATCTGCAGCCTTGCCATGGCGGGATGAAAATCAAACTTTTCATAATGCCCAAGGATTTCCCGCTGCATATCTTTGGTGAAGGCGATCGCAAACTGGTCCACTTCGAACAGATCGGCGGTGGCGACCATGTCCTTGCTCGCGTCAAAATCGCTCAGGTTGCCCAGCAGGAAGCACAGGGTATTGCGGATGCGCCGGTAGCCTTCGACCACGCGCTTGAGGATTTGATCTGAAATCGACAATTCCCCGGAGTAATCGGTCGAGGCGGTCCACAAGCGGATGATCTCGGCTCCCAGGGAGTCGGATACCTTTTGCGGGGCGATGACGTTGCCCAGCGACTTGCTCATTTTGCGCCCCTGGCCATCCACCACGAAGCCGTGGGTCAGCAGGTTTTTGTAGGGTGGCTCGCCAAACAGCATGGAGGATGTCAGCAGCGACGAGTGGAACCAGCCGCGGTGCTGGTCAGAGCCCTCCAGATAAAGGTCGGCGGGCCAGCGCAAGGTGTCGGAGTGGGAACCCTGGGTAGCGTGGTCCTTGCCGCCCAGCACGGTGAAATGCGTAGTGCCTGAGTCGAACCAGACATCCAGCGTATCACGGTTTTTCTCGTATTGCGCCGCCTCGTCGCCAAGCAGTTCCTTGGGATCCAGGCTTTGCCATGCTTCAATCCCGTCTTTTTCCACACGTTGCGCGATTTGCTCCAGCAGTTCAACGGTACGTGGATGCAGCTCGCCCGTTTCCTTGTGCACAAAGAACGCCATGGGCACGCCCCATTGGCGTTGCCGCGACAACGTCCAGTCGGGCCGATTGGCAATCATGGCGTGCAGGCGCGCACGTCCCCAGGCGGGGTAGAAGCCGGTGTTGTCGATGCCTGCCAGCGCTTTTTCGCGAAGCGTGCCGCTCTTGTCTTTGGGCTCGCGGTCCATGCCCGCAAACCATTGGCTGGTTGCCCGGTAGATGATTGGCGTTTTGTGGCGCCAGCAGTGCATGTAGCTATGGACATGCTGCTCGACCAGCAGTAGCGTGCCGGCCGCTTCCAGCGCCTTGACGATCTCGGGATTGGCTTCCCAGATGGTCTGGCCGCCAAACAGGGGCAGGGATGATGCGTACTTGCCGTCACCCATGACAGGGCTGATGAACTGGTGATCGGACATGCCGTTGGCCTTGCAGGACTGGAAGTCTTCAATGCCGTAGGCCGGTGCCGAATGGACGATGCCGGTACCCGTATCAACCGTGACATAGTCGCCCAGGTAGATGGGGGAAAGGCGGTCGTAGCCGCTGTCGGCCTTGGCCAGCGGATGATGGAACGCGATATGGCTCAGTGCCTGGCCGGCGCACTCGGCGATAATGACGCCATCCCGTTTCCAATGTTCCAGGCATGGTTTTACCCGATCCTTGGCCAGCAGCAGCAATGGGCCGGTCGGCAGCGGCTCGGCCAGCTTTACCAGGGCATAGGTCAATTCGGGATGGACATTCAGCGCCTGGTTGGAGGGAATGGTCCATGGGGTCGTGGTCCAGATCACCACGGCGCCGTCATCGATGCTGTCCAGGCCGAACGCCTTGGCTAGCTTTGCTTTCTCGGCAAACGGGAAGGCGACATCAATGGCCGGATCCTTGCGGTCTGCGTACTCGACCTCGGCCTCGGCCAGCGCGGATCCGCAGTCGAAACACCAGTTTACCGGCTTGAGTCCGCGGAAGACGTAGCCTTTGTCCATGATCCGGGCCAGGGCTCGCAACTCATTGGCCTCGTTGGCGAAGTTCATTGTCAGATAGGGATTATCCCAGTCGCCCAGCACGCCCAGCCGCTTGAAGTCGGCGCGCTGGCGGTCGATCTGCTCCAGCGCGTAGGCGCGGGCTTTTGCCTGCACTTCGGCCACCGGCAGATTCTTGCCGTATTTTTTCTCAATCTGGATCTCGATGGGCATGCCATGGCAGTCCCATCCTGGCACGTACGGGGCATCGAAGCCTGCCATGCTGCGGCTTTTCAGAATAATGTCCTTGAGCACCTTGTTGACTGCGTGGCCGATATGGATATCACCGTTGGCGTACGGGGGGCCGTCGTGCAGAATGAAGGCCGGCCGGCCGGCCGATGCCTGGCGCACGGCCTGATAGACTTTTTTCTCTTCCCATTCCTGGACCCAGCCAGGTTCGCGCTTGGGCAGGTTTCCCCGCATCGGAAAGGGAGTTTCAGGCAAGTTCAGGGTGTTCTTATAATCCATGGACAGCAAAGTAGTTGCGAGCGATGTTGGCGTCGTTGCCAATGGCATCGGTCAGAGTTTGTAAATCAGGGAATTTTTCTTCGTCCCGCACAGCGTGGAAGAAGGCGACGGTTATAAGTTTACCGTATGCCGATACGTTTTTATCGAGAATGTGGACTTCCAGCAGGACTTCTCCATCGTCTTCCACGGTGGGCCGAACGCCCAGGCTTGCCACCCCGGGCAGCGGGCCTTCGGCCAGCCCGTGCACTTTGACGACATAGATGCCGGAGCGCAGCGCGCAACGCGGCATGACCCGCAGGTTCAGGGTTGGAAAGCCAATCGTGCGCCCGAGCTTGCGGCCGTGGACGACATGGCCGCTGATCTCATACGGACGGCCCAGGAACGCGGTGGCCCGTTCTATGTCCGCGTAGGCCAGCGCATGGCGCAATTCCGAGCTTGAATACCGGATCCCCTGGGGGTCCAGCACATCATGCAGCGTTTCCACTTCGAAGCCGAAATTCCGGCCCGCCTGCCGCAAAAGCGCAATATCGCCGCGCCGTTTACTACCGAAACGGAAGTCGTCCCCCACATAAAGCCACTTGACCGCCAATTGGCGCACCAGGATATCCTCAATGAATTGTTCGGGCGACTGCTGGGCAAAGACCTGATCAAAGCGTCGCACATGAATATGTTCGATACCGCAACAGGCCAGCGCGCGAATTTTGTCCCTGAAGGTCGAAATACGGGTCGGCGCCAGTTCCGGGCGCTGCTCGCGCAAGGCGAAATATTCACGAGGATGGGGCACGAACGTCATGACAGCAGGTGTTAACCCCTTGCTGGCCGCGGTCGCGACAACATGTGACAATAATTGCTGATGTCCCAGGTGGACGCCGTCGAAATTGCCAATGGTAAGGGCGCTGCCGACGGGGGCAGCGGAGGCAAAAGCCTGGCGGGAGATTTGGAGAGGATTTTTCACGGGATACAGTTTACAATTTTAAACTTGTAAGAAAAAGGAAGTTTTCAGTTGAAACCAACAAATTCTGCGGTCACCCGGGTTGTTATCCTGATTTCCGGGCGCGGCTCCAATATGAAAGCGCTGGTGCAGGCCGCAAGCAGCATGCCAAACGTCGAGATCGCAGCGGTCATTTCTCATCGGGCGGACAGTGAAGGGCTGGCATGGGCTGGCGCGCAAGGTATCCAGACCAACCAGTTGGTATTTGACGCAAAATCCGGCCAGACCCGTGTCCAGTACGACATGCAGCTGGCTCAGCTGATCGACCGGCACCAGCCTGATCTGGTCCTGCTGGCGGGCTTCATGCGGATACTCAGTGATGCGTTCGTCGCGCATTATGCTGGCAGGCTTGTCAATATCCACCCCTCGTTATTGCCGTTGTTTCCCGGCTTGCATACACACCAGCAGGCGCTTGACGCAGGGGTGCGCGTGCATGGCTGTACGGTGCACTTCGTCATCCCGGCACTTGACCAGGGGCCGATCATTGCGCAGGCCGCCGTTCCCGTTTACGCCGAAGATACGGCGCAATGCCTGGACGAACGGGTGCTGGCGATGGAACACCAGCTCTATCCCATGGTACTGTCCTATTTTGCGCAGGGCCTGTTAAGCCTTAACAAACAGGGTGGCGTCACGTATGCCCGGCCGGTTCCTTCGCAGTTGTTCTATACTGAGCCGTCTCGGACTGGCATGCAAAGCGATTTATAAGCACACATTATGACAATCAAATCAGCAAGAAAAGACACGGGTCGCCGATCGACCAAACCCGACTTCGCCCGTCGCCGGAACCGTCCCGCAAAGCTTGGCGCACCTGTGCGCCAGCGCGGCATCTATGGCACACGGCTGGCGCAAATCCGCGACGTTCTCGATGAAGTCCTCAAGTGGCGCTATCCTGCCGATTCGGTGCTGTCAGCGTGGTTTCGCGCCAACAAGGCGCTGGGGGGGCGGGATCGCGGTGAAGTCGCCGAGGCCGTTTTCGATGTGCTGCGGCATTTGCGCCGCTACCGCCATTATGCGGAAAGCGGCGTCGGTCCTGCGCAGGAGCGGCTTGCTGTGTTGGGTCTCGCTTCCGTGGTCGGCAAGGACACGCTGGCGGCGCAGCTGGACGCAGATGAGAAAGCGTGGCTGGAGCGTGTCGACACCATCGATCCCGGCGCGCTGTCGCCTGAGATCCGGGCAAGCTTACCCGATTGGCTCTATGCGTCCATTGCGCAATTGGACGATCCGGAAACACTCATTGCCGCATTAAATACCAAGGCGCCGCTGGATTTGCGCGTCAATCCGCTGAAGATCGACCGCGAAACGGCGCTTGCCGCCTTGCGCGATATGCCGATTGCCGATTACGATCCGCAACCCACGCCTTACTCGCCCTGGGGTATAAGGCTGAACGGCAAACCGGCCATTCAGCGCTGGCCGTTGTTCGAAAACGGCTCGCTCGAAGTCCAGGACGAGGGCAGCCAGCTGCTGGCCTTGCTGGTCGGTCCGAAGCGCTCGGACATGGTGATCGATTTCTGCGCCGGCGCGGGTGGCAAGACCTTGTTGCTAGGGGCGCTGATGCGCTCGGCTGGGCGTCTGTATGCGTTCGATGTCTCGGAGGCGCGGCTTGCCAAGGCACGGCCACGCATCGCCCGCAGCGGCCTGTCCAATGTAACGCCGATTGCAATCGATAGTGAAAACGATACGCGGGTCAAGCGGCTGGCGGGCAAAGCCGACAAAGTCCTGGTTGACGCGCCGTGCAGCGGGGTGGGTACCTTGCGACGCAATCCTGATCTGAAATGGCGGCAATCGCCGGAGAGCCTGAAGGAATTGACGGCATTGCAGGCACGGATCCTAAATAGCGCCGCCCGCTGCGTTGCACCGGGCGGGCGGCTGATCTACTCCACTTGCAGCCTGTTGCCCGAGGAAAACGAGGCCCAGGTCGAGGCATTTCTCGCGGCGCGCCCGGAATTTGTCCTGCGCAATGCGCAGGAAGTGCTGGGCGAGCGCTGTCCGGATCTTCAACTGAGCGGACCTTATCTGAAGTTGCGGCCCGATACGCACGGCACTGACGGTTTTTTTGCCGCTGTGCTGGAACGCAACAAGGCTGAACCCGAAAAGGCGCCATAGCCGTCGGCCTGGCTGGAAAGCGTTGCGGTCTATACGCTGGCTGCCCATTGCGGCGGGCCCGGCGGTGACACCGACAATGCCGCCGGACAAGTCCGGGCATTGATCCAGCCGGGGCCGTTTTCCATGGCGGGGTGTAACCGGGCGCAACATTTTTATGGCGACGCGCACTATGCCAGTCGCCAAAACGGCTATATTTACTAAAGAGGAAAACATTAATAGGACAGGAAATCGTGTCGAATTAATGACAATTTGCTTTAATATTGCGCAAAATCAAGAATAAAGCGGGGCAAAAGTTTTTTCTTAGCTAAATCATAGTGTTATAATTGCTTGTTGCACACATTATTCATGTCGTGCTTATCCTGCCCGACTTAGGGCACACCATCCGCCAAGCGCGGATATCCGGCTCCGCGTAATCCGTCGGCGCCTTTCAGGAGACCTAAAAGGGTATATGGATAAAATTCTAGATTTCATTTCCGGTGGCTTGTTGCAATTGAGCTGGTGGCAAGTCGTGCTTGTAACCCTCGTGCTGACGCATATCACCATTACCGCGGTCACAATTTACCTGCACCGCAGCCAGGCGCACCGGGGCCTTGACCTGCACCCGGCCGTCGCGCATTTCTTCCGCTTCTGGCTTTGGATGACTACCGGAATGGTCACGCGAGAATGGGTTGCGATTCACCGCAAGCACCACGCCAAATGCGAACGCGAAGGCGACCCGCATTCCCCGATGATCTACGGCATTGAAAAAGTGCTGTGGAAAGGGGCCGAATTGTATCGCGATGAAGCCAAGAACGATGAAACGCTCAAGCGCTTCAGCCACGGTACCCCCAATGACTGGATTGAGCAGAATCTTTATTCGCGCCATACCACCTTGGGCATTACCGTGATGCTGGTCATCGACTTGCTGCTGTTCGGCGCTCTGGGCCTGACCGTCTGGGCGGTGCAAATGGCCTGGATTCCATTCTGGGCAGCCGGGGTGGTCAACGGCCTGGGTCATTACATTGGCTACCGTAACTTCTCCAGCCCCGACACCAGCACCAACCTGTTCCCCATCGGCATCCTGATCGGCGGCGAGGAATTGCACAACAATCATCATGCCTATGGCACATCGGCCAAATTCTCCAACAAATGGTTTGAGTTTGATATTGGTTGGGGCTATATCCGCATCCTGCAGGCATTGCGCCTGGCACAGGTGAAAAAAGTGGCGCCCAAGCTGAAGCTGGCCAAGATGCGTGATGAATCCGTCACCGAGCAGACCCTGCAAGGCGTGATTACACACCGCTATGAGATCATGGCGCGCTACGCCGCCATGCTGCGGCGTTCGGTGCAGGGCGAAATCAAGCGGCTTACGCAGTCGGGAGACAGCCTGAGCCACGAACAGCGTCAACTGCTGCAAAAAGCCGAATCGCGCCTGGGCCAGGCTGATCTGGCCCTGAATCCGCAGGAGCAGCAGGAACTGGATCACGCGCTTTCGCAAAACATTGTTTTGGCCAAATTGGTACATATGCGCGAAGAACTGTATCGCGTCTGGACCAGCTCTACCGCAAGCAGCGAGCAATTGCTCACCGATTTGCAGCAATGGTGCCAGCATGCCCAGCAAAGCGGGATTCAGAGCCTTGAGCAATTTGCCCTTCGTCTGCGCCGCTATGCCGCATGATTGATCAGCTGAACCCCGAACAGCTTGCGGCAGTCACAACCAGCGAACAGCACACGCTTGTGCTCGCTGGGGCGGGAAGTGGGAAAACCAAGGTCCTGACCACGCGCATGGCCTGGTTGATCCAAAACGGAAAGGTCAGCCCTTACGGTCTGCTGGGCGTCACCTTTACCAATAAGGCCGCGCGTGAAATGCTCACGCGGCTCAGCGCCATGCTGCCGGTCGATACACGCGGCATGTGGGTTGGCACGTTCCACGGCCTATGCAATCGGCTGCTGCGCGCCCATTACCGCGATGCGGGCCTGCCCCAGAGTTTCCAGATCCTGGACATGGCAGATCAACTGGCCGCCATCAAGCGACTGATCAAGGCCAGTGATATCGACGACGAGAAGTTTCCCCCGAAAGATGTGCAGCGTTTCATCAATAACGCCAAGGAGAACGGCGAACGTCCCGATACGGTCGAGGTCTGGGATGCCTATCGCCAGCGCATGGCCGAAATCTATCAGCTATACCAGGAGCAATGCCAGCGGGAAGGCGTAGTGGATTTTGCCGAATTGCTGCTGCGCGCCTACGAGCTATTGGCGCGCAATGTGTTCGTGCGCGAACATTACCAGCGTCGATTCCGCTATATCCTGATTGATGAGTTCCAGGATACGAATACGCTGCAGTATAAATGGCTTTGCCTGCTGGCGGGGAAAGACGCCTCGCTGTTTGCGGTTGGCGATGACGATCAATCCATTTACGCATTCCGTGGCGCCAACGTTGGCAACATGGCGGCCTTTGAGCGCGATTACGCACACCATCATGTGATCCGGTTGGAGCAAAACTACCGTTCCTATGGGCATATCCTCAATGCCGCCAATGCCTTGATTGAAAACAATACCGACAGGCTCGGTAAAAACCTCTGGACCGATCGTGGCGAGGGCGAGTTGTTGCGTATCGTGGAGCAATCCAGCGATCTCCAGGAAGCCCAGTGGCTAATCGAGGAAATCCGCGCCCAGATAAACGAAGGACGGCTGCGCAGCGAAATCGCGATTCTCTACCGCAGCAATGCGCAATCCCGTCCCATTGAGCACGCGTTATTTTCTGCGCACATCCCGTACAAGGTGTATGGCGGCTTGCGCTTTTTCGAGCGCCAGGAGATCAAGCATGTCCTGGCTTATCTGCGCCTGGTCGCGAGTGCGGACGATGACACTTCGTTCATCCGTATTGTCAACTTTCCCGCAAGGGGGATTGGCGCGCGCACCCTGGAAAACCTGACGGATTCGGCGCGCACCATCGGGTGCAGCCTGATTCACGCCGTTGGCGCGGTTTCGGGACGCAGCGGCACCAAACTGCTGGCATTCTCGCGCCTGATCGAGCAATTGCGGGAAGCGGCAAGCACACTCAGCCTTCCCGAGCTTATTTCGCATGTCATGGATACGACTGGCATCACGGCCCACTATCAAGCCGAGCGCGAAGGGGCCGAACGACTTGAAAACCTGAGTGAGCTGGTTAATGCCGCCACGGCGTTTTGCGCCGAGGAAAACCTAGATGGCAAGGCGGCCATGGCGTCCGTGGAGCGGTCCGTGGCGCCCGATGACCCGGACGCGCCGTTTGCGCAGGAGCTCACGTCGCCGCTGGCACTCTTTCTTTCGCATGCCTCGTTGGAGGCGGGAGACAACCAGGCGCAGGCGGGGGAAGACGCAGTACAATTAATGACGATCCACGCTGCCAAGGGCCTGGAGTTTGACTCCGTCTTTATCACCGGCGTCGAAGAAGGATTGTTTCCCCATGAGAACAGCATTGCGGCCGAAGACGGATTGGAAGAAGAGCGCCGCCTCATGTACGTTGCCATTACCCGTGCCAAGGAACGGCTGACACTCAGCCTGGCGCAGACGCGCATGCTGCATGGCCAGACCCGTTATGCCATGCGTTCGCGTTTCCTGGAAGAGCTGCCCGATGATTGTGTCAAATGGTTGACGCCCCGCACACGCCAATATATGTCCGCCGAGCCGGCGTGGGGTAAAAAACTGCATGTGGATGCCCACGCCCGGCCGGCCACAGGTAGAATAGATCCGCGGCCTCCGCGCAGCACCGCCAGCGGCGTCAACGTCAGTGGACAGGAATACCGGATTGGACAGGGGGTGCGCCACGCGCGGTTTGGCGACGGAACCATCATCCAGCTAAGCGGGCAGGGTGCCGACGCGCAGGCCCAGATTGTCTTCAAGGATATCGGCGCCAAGACGTTGGCGCTGGGTGTCGCGAAACTGGATATCATCGCCGGCTAGGCGTCGGCGCAATCGCCGCCCACGTCATGCCATGGCGGCAACAAAGGAAAAATATGAACACAACATTGCTTCGCTCCCTATTGGTCTTGCTGACATTGGGCATCATGAGCGCCTGTGCCAATCCGGAGAGCACCGGACGCAAGGGCAGCAGCGTAAAAGTGTATGGTACGGTGGATACCAGTGTGGGCTACCAGTCGCACAGCATTTCACGGGACTGATGAATCGGTAAAAAACATAGAAACTGCTAAAAGTAGTAGACACACTTAGGGAATTGGTGTTAGAATGCTTTTCTTTCCTGAAGGCGGTTAGCTCAGTTGGTTAGAGCGCTACGTTGACATCGTAGAGGTCGCTGGTTCGAATCCAGTACTGCCTACCATTAGTTTGGTGCTTCAGCGTGAATGACCCCGTAATTTACTGAATTGCGGGGTTTTTTGTTTTCTGGGTAGATTATAGTGGGATTGGGTGTGTAATGACCCAGCGTTTTCTGCTCAACTTAAGCGACTAATGCAAATGCGGCAGCCGGGGGCAAATGCGGCAGCCGGGGTTCTCATGTTCAACGCCTGATGTGGGCGTCGATAATTGTAAAAGCGTATCCAGTCGCCGATAATGCGACTGGCATGCTGTAGCGTTTCGAACCAGGCAATCAGCGCGTGTTCCAGCGCACTGCTGCCGGTTGTGGCTTTGCCGTTGCGAGACAGATGCCAGCCGAACAGTTCTCGGGTGCGGCAGTCCATCACCATGGCCAAGGTAGCCCAGCCATTGCGACCGGCCAAGATGCGGCACAGATCGGTCGACCAGCGCTCATTGGGCATACTGGCCACTGAGGGCAAAGTCTGAATGCGGGGTCTGAAGCCAATGGCCCGTTTCTTGACCTGCCAGCCTTTGATCTGGAAGATACGTCGCACGGTGTTTTTGTTAAAGCTCAGCAAGCCGGCTACTGTCCAATAGCCAAACGACGGTGATTCTTCAATCATCGCTTTGCTTGGCTCGGCGAACGTCGGATTGACTGTAGGCGCAGCTTTGACCTGTTTGGAATACACCGCGCGTCTGGGAATCCCAAACCACTGGCACAGTTTGGCAACGGAGACGGTGTATCCATATGCTAATCTGATTTTTTTTCCATGTAAAAGGAATTAAAGAATAGCTCGATTGTAGGTAATACCTGCACCTGTTGATTAAGTCGACTAAAATCGACGTGGAAGCAGATTTCAATGACGAGTTTTATCAGAATTTGGAAATCGACTTCCCTGAAAATTTCTGACATTCTCAGTATGGATAAAATGTATGGTTATACGGTCTTAAATTTGCTTTCGAATCTATCTAAAATAAAAACTGGATCCGATGAACATTATTCGCCCCCTTGCTATCCTAGAATCGGAATTTGCTGAATTGATCGCTGCTTACCGACAACCGCAGCGTTATTATCATAATCTCAGTCATATCACCGCTTTGCTTGCAGGCATGGAGAAATGTCGCACTCTGCTCAACGATGCGGAGGTCGTTGAGCTTGCCATTTGGTTTCATGACGCCATATACGACCCTCAAGCTATCGACAATGAGGAGCGCAGTGCCAGTTTAGCTCGTAATATACTCAGAGAAAGAATCATTCCTCAGCGATTAGAACGTGTTTGCGCGTTGATTCTCGCAACAAAGAAACATGAAATTGATTCTGTGGCGGCTATGTCGGAGGTATCCGATTTTTCTTATTTTCTAGATCTTGACCTACAGATTCTTGGCGCTGAGCCAGAATGTTATAACGATTATGAGGCGGCAGTTAGACGTGAATATCATTATCTGTCTGACTCGGTTTGGCGCATGGGGCGCTCGACCGTTCTGCAATGCTTCTTGGCTAGACCACGACTTTATTTTAGCGACTTCTTTGCCGAAAAATTAGAGATAAAAGCTCGTAAAAATCTCGCTCATTCGCTTGAAAAGCTAAGGATTTAAAATAACCAGTTACAGTTAATATTCATAAAATGATAAGCGTAATATGAATGCCTTCACACATTTGCCAAGTAGATGGGCGTTTCTCTGCGTACCAAGTAGGGCAGGGGCGACGAAACTGAATGAAGTAGCCCGAACTTTGTAAGCTATCCAAAAAGTACTCTGAGAATTGAGTTCAAGCAGTACCCGTCTCATGCTATTGTTTTCATACAGCAATTGATGTATTTAAGTTGTTCGATATTTATTGCTGGTTTTTGAGTGTCTCAACACCTCGTATTTGAGAAAAGCAAGCATATGGCGGTATATTGCAAATATTAATATATTTTTCTTATATTTCATCAGGAAGAAAAAGAATAATTTGAATCCAGTACTGCCTACCATTAGTTTGGTGTTTCAGCGTGAATGACCCCGTAATTTACTGAATTGCGGGGTTTTTTGTTTTCTGGCGCGGCGGCATCACGGATTGGCCTGCTGTTGTGGGCCTACTAACAATGTTTTGCGAGACGAGGGGTCTTATCTGTACGGGGCGATACATCGAACCGACCGGACATCGGAGCATTGGCTTGACGCATGCGGAGTCCGGCCAATGCCTCATGAAGGCTTCGGAGCGCATTGGTAAGGTCGCCTCCGGATCCCCCGGTAAGATAATGGGCGAGTACCAATATCACTGGGTGTTGGTATTGGCCGGATCTACATGTTGTTATCTTCTCAATAAACTAAATCCGAGCCGTGAGTCTTCGATTTACATGGGTAGGGAAGGTAGGGTGATCAGTCCGCGGCTTCCTATTGAAGTGACAATGGCCGCTGAGTTGTGTTGGGGTAAAGCGGGTTGGATATCAAAAAGCGCAACATACTTCGGCAGCGCTAACTATTTATCATGAATCGGTGCTTTTAAGGGTCTTGCCCTGACCGGCACTTTGCGACGGGAAATGGATGTGTTATGTCGGTTTTGGCTTTATCATCCCGTCTGTAGCATAAAATTGTCGTACTTTCATGGATAGGATAGCAGGATCAGAATGAACAGCCCATTTACCCCCAGCACGCTTCGCACCTTACCGATCCAGATCTCAAATCAAATATCAGAAAAAATCGTGGATGGCAGTTTCGTGCCGGGCGAGCGCCTGCGCGAGGTCGAACTGGCAGAGTCTTTCGATGTCAGTCGGGCTACGATCCGCGAAGCGTTGCGCTTGCTGGAGCAGCGCGGTTTGGTGCAGATCAGGCCACAACGCGGCGCGCACGTTACCCAGTTGTCGCTCAAGGAATTGGAGGATCTGTTCGAAGTCCGGGCCTCGCTGCTCTCGAGTGCGTCCCGCCTGGCTGCCGAGCATATCGCTCCGGAAACGGCGAAACAGCTGCAGTCGCGACTCGCATTGCTGCAGAAGAGTCTTGACGATTCGACGGAATACGCCGCGATCAGCGGCGAGATGGTGGCCCTGATTGCCTCGCTTTCCGAAAACGAAATCCTGGCGCATTACATCAGCGACTTTGCGCAAAGAATCGGTCGGTATGTTCGCATGGGCTTGCAAACCAGGGAGCGACGCAAAACCTCGCTGCAAACCTGGACACGCCTGATCGATTGTATCGCGCACGGGAATGGCTCGGGCGCCGCCGAGGAGCATCGCCGCCTTGCCTTGGAAAATCGCGACGGCGCCTTGAAGGTACTGACAAAAGAAAATAGCCTGTAAAACGTATTCTGATCGGTGACGGTCGTTTTTGCGCTTGCCATACCTGAATATTCGTGTTTAAATGTCGACAATATAAATGTCATATAACGTGAGACAAGGAAACCGCCATGATTCTCAGGAAGATGCCACTGTGGTTCGCATTGGGAGCAGCCGCGCTATCTCTGGGCCACCGCGCCCTGGCCCAGGAAACGCCATCAATCAAGACGCCAGTGATGGCAATCGTGCCATTCAGTCCTGGCGCGTTGATCGATATCATCGCCCGGATCTATTCGGAAGCGCTGAGCAAGCGCATCAAGCAGCCCGTGGTGGTGGAAAACCGCCCCGGCGCGGGCGGCATGGTGGGCACCCAGCGTCTGCTCACGGAAGATCCTGCCCGCAATTCACTCTTGTTCGTGTCGTCTTCCTATGCTGTGAATCCTTCTGTGCAAAAGAACTTGCCGTTCGATACGCTGAAAGACCTCTCGGGCATCGCATCCATTGCCTATTCCCCAACTTTGGTGGTGGTCAACGCCAAGAGCCCATATAAAACCCTGCAGGAGTTGATCGCCGCAGCGAAAAAGCCGGGTGCCTACCTGACCTACGGATCTGCGGGTGTTAACTCCGCCACCGATCTGGTGGGTCGGTATTTCAACCAGGAAGTGGGTACAAAGCTCGAACATGTTCCATATAAGGGCGTGCAGGAAGGCGTGGCAGAAGTCGTGGCGGGGCGCATCGACGTCTCGTTCGCACCGGTGGCCCTGGCCATGCCTTATCTCAAAGACGGCAGGTTGCGGGCGCTTGCCATTACCAGCCAGTCAAGATCACGCTTGTTCCCCGATGTGCCTACCGTGAGCGAATCGGGGTTTGCCGGCTTTGACTACGCCATCTGGTATGGCGTCATCATGAATGCCAAGACCTCCCCGCAAATGAAGCAATATCTGGCCGAGCAGATCCGCCAGGCCAGCGCCAGTCCCCAGGTTATCGGCAAGCTGGAGCAACAGGGGCTCACGATGCAAACCCTGGCGCTGGAAAAGTTCGACGCGTATATCGCCCAGGAAATCGACAAGTTCAGAAAAATTCTCAAATCGAATCATTGAATTGCTACGTATAGAAAGGAATAGTGAAATGAGTACTCTTACAGGCGGACAGGCTGTTGTCAAAGCACTGCAGACACAAGGCGCGGATCATGTTTTTGGTCTGATCGGCTCGGCCGGCATGGAAATCTTCGATGGTCTGTATGCCGCCAAGGGCATGCGGTTCATTGGCGTGCGGGATGAACGGACCGGCGTGCATATGGCGGACGGGTTCGCCCGTGCTTCGGGCCAGGCGGGCGTGTTCTTGGCGGGACAAAATGGTCCTGGCGCCACCAATCTGGCCACGGGCCTGGCGCAAGCCCGCGCGGCCTATTCGCCTGTGATCGCGCTGGCCGGCTCGCTGTCGTCAGCCCATGTCTACCGCGACGCGTTTCAGGAAGTGGATCAGCAATCGCTGTTTACACCGATTACGAAAAAAACCTTTTCACTCACGCAAACCGCGCGCATTCCCGAAATGGTTGGCGAGTGTTTCCGCACAGCGCTGTCGCCACGCCAGGGACCGGTGCTGCTGAATCTGCCGCGCGATCTGCTGGCCGAGGCGCTCGCCGAAACAGACTACGCGACCGTGGAGCGCGCCTATATCGCCGACGCGAATACAGGCGGATCGCAGGCCATCGAGGCCGCCGCGCAGTTGCTGCGCAATGCCCAATGCCCGCTCATTATTGTTGGCGGCGGGGTCAAGAACGGCAGGCACCAGCAAGAAGTCGCAAAGCTGGCGCAATTGCTCCAGGCACCGGTTGCCATGTCGCCCGGGCACGGCGACGCTTTCGCCTATGCACACCCGCTATATGCGGGCCAGGTCGGCCCCAGGGGCAATGTCGTCGCCTCGGATCTGGCCAAGAAGGCCGATGTCATTCTGGCATTGGGCACCCGGCTGGGGTTTAACACGACATTCTACTTGCGCGAAAGCTTGAATCCGGCAGCCAAAATCATCCAGACCGATACCGAGGCGACGGCCATCGGTCGGTTTTTCCCCATCGCCGTCGGTATCCAGGGCAACGCCGGCTGCATCGCGGAAGACCTTGCCGCCGCGCTGGCAGGGCATCGCGCTACGCCCGCGACCCAGGCCTGGACCGAAGGTTTCATGGCACGCCGCGCCGCCATGCTGGCGCAGCGCGACAGAGACCATGGGCAGTCGGCCGATCCCCTGCAACCCGGTCATTTGTTCAAGGTGTTGCGCGACGTCATGCCGGACGACGCCATCTATACCATGGATGCCGGAACGCTCTGCCTGCAGGCGACCGATCAATTGCGGTATATGCAAACGCCGTCTCTGTTTACGCCACTGGATTTCGGTCTTGTCGGTTTCTCCTATGCTTGCGGCCTGGGCGCCAAAGTCGCCTTGCCCGACCGCACCGTCGTCAGCCTGATGGGCGACGGCGGCTTCGGCATGGCTTGCAGCGAACTGGGAACTGCGGTGGAAAACGGCATCAACACGGTTTGCATCGTCATGAATAACGGCTGCTGGGGGGCGGAGAAAGCTTATCAACGCGACTTCTTCGGCGAGCGCTATATCGGCGCGGACGTCACCAACCCGCCGTTCGACCAACTCGCGCAATTATGGGGAGCCAAGGGTTTTCGCGTCACGAAGGCGGCGGACTTGGGGGACACGGTCGCCGCGGCCATCCGTTGCGGCAAGCCCGCCGTCGTGGACGTCAGCGTGGACCCGGCCGCACTATACAGTTTCCGCAAGGATTCGTTCAAGAACAGGGCTGGCAAATAAGATGGCTAACGAGTCCTTTGACTACATTATCGTGGGTGCCGGCTCTGCGGGGTGCGCGCTGGCCAACCGGCTCAGTGCCAGCGGCAAATTCAATGTGCTGTTGCTGGAAGGGGGGGGCAAAGATGATAACTTGTGGATTCATATCCCACTGGGGGTCGGCAAGCTGCTGACGAACGAGCGGTATGTCTGGCCGTTCAAGAGCGAGCCGCAGGCCTATATGGCGGGCCAGCAGATTTATTCTCCTCGCGGCAAGGTGCTGGGCGGATCCAGCTGCCTTAATGGCATGGCCTACGTCTGGGGCGATCCTGAAGAATACGATAGTTGGGAATGCCTCGGCGTGCAAGGTTGGCGGCATCAGGACCTGTTGCCGTATTTTGCCCGGCTCGAATGTAATCCCTATAGCGATCATCCCTTGCGCGGCAAGACAGGGCCGATACACATTACCGACCGCGCCAGGCGCGAACCGGACAAGTTATCCGATGCCTATATCGAGGCTTGCACGCAGGCTGGCATCGCGCCTACACCCGACTACAATGCCGACAGCTATGAAGGTGTGCGGTATCTGGAACAAAGCGCCAGCAATGGCCGGCGTTGGAGCGCGGCTGTAGGGTATCTGGCGCCGGCGCGCTCGCGCAGGAATCTCACGGTCCGCACGCACGCCATGGTAAGGAAGCTGGTGATCGAGCAAGGGCGCTGCATTGGGGTAGATTACGACTGGCAGGGATCGACGCATCGATCCCTGGCCGACAAGGAAACCATTCTGAGCGCCGGCGCGATACAGTCGCCGCAACTACTCGAATTGTCAGGCATCGGCAACGCCGAACTGTTGCAGAGGCTGGGCATTCCGGTCGCACATCATCTTCCGGCAGTGGGTGAAAACGTGAGCGACCATTTGCAGGTCCGCTGCACATTCCGCACCACGGTTGCCGAGACGATCAATGATGTCATGCACAGTCCATTGCATAAGATGAAGGTCGGCTGGCAGTATCTGACGCAACGCAAGGGGCTGCTGGCCAGCACGTCCTCCACCGCCCACGCGATCACCCGCAGCTCGTCGGACTGTCGACGCCCCGACGTCATGATGCGTATCTATCACATCAGCGGTAAGGACAGATATTCGCGCTCCGGAGTCGGCGGCATTGATCCATTTTCCGGATTCTCCCTGGGAGGGTTCATGCTTTACCCACAATCGCGGGGGTCCATCCATTGCGCTTCACCGAACCCGCTGGACGCGCCAAGTATCCAGCCGAATTACCTGCAACATGAGCAAGACAGGAAAACGTCGGTCGATCTGCTACGGTTGATTCGGCGTGTCGCCTCGCAAGAAGCCATGCGCAACGTCATTATCCAGGAAGAGCGGCCTGGCGCCGCCGCGGTATCCGACGAGGAATTGCTGACCTACGCCAGGGAATCGGGACAAACCGCATGGCATACGGTCGGGTCCTGCCGCATGGGCGGCAAAGACGAGGCTGTCGTGGATTCGCGCTTGCGCGTGCATGGCATACGCGGCTTGCGGGTCGCCGACATCTCGATCATGCCAACGATCGCTTCCTCCAATACCAACGCGCCCGCAATGATGATCGGTGAACGCGCGGCGGATTTCATTCTTGAAGACAGCCACACGAAATAGGAGCCAACCATGTCCAACAACAGCACCATGCCAACGCCGCTGTGCGAGGAACATATCGCCAAGGGAGACTGGAATCCGCTGTGGGACCAGCTACGCGCGCTGGATCCGGCTTTCATGGAAGCGTATCTGGCTTTTCGCAGCGTTCCGCACAAGAACGGGCCACTGCCGCAAAAATACAAGGAACTGATCATGATCGCCATCAATGCGGCCACGACGCACCTCTATGGCCCCGGCGTGCGCCGCCACTTGCAGAATGCGCTTAAGCATGGCGCGACTCGCGACGAGATCCTGGAGGTGATTCAACTGACCACGGTGATGGGCATTCATTCATGCAACCTTGCCGTGCCCATTCTCATGGAAGAACTGGCCGCCGTGCGCGAGCGCCAGGAATAGAAAATCGGCTGGCCTGGCGCAGGCCGGCCCAAAAATAAAACATCTCGGCAGTAAAGAATAAGCAGTCAATCAATATAAACGTCGATGTCTGATGATTTTAAGGCGCTCTGATAACTCATCGGCTTCAGGACGCCAAAAGGAGGAAGAGAAGATGACGCTCTGGTTTAGAAGACTATTTGCGGCCTTGTGTATTGCGGCCGGGGTTGTTTCAGCGATACAAGCTCACGCAGGGAGCTGGCCTGATCGGCCGATCACGTTGGTGGTGCCGTTTGCGCCAGGCGGCAGCACCGATGCGACGGCGCGGTTACTGGCCAGCGAACTCAATGGCGTGCTTGGAAAGCCTGTGGTTGTGGAGAACAGGGGGGGCGCAGGCGGCAATATCGGCGCTACTTTTGTTGCCCGTTCGGCTGCTGACGGCTATACGTTTTTACTTGCTACCAACGCGCAGGCGGCGGCCAGAAAGCTTTATCGCGAATTGCAATACGATTTAACCAAGGATTTTACTCCGGTGGCGCCCGTCGTCTCCTTTCCGAACGTGCTGGTCGTCCGCTCCGATTTTCCCGCGAAGACATTGAAAGCGTTCATTGCCTATGTGGCCGATAAAAAAGGTCCCATGAACTATGGCTCCGCAGGTAACGGATCGTCGCACCACTTAGCGACCGCGCTATTTAACCGTCTGGTTCACGGATCGATGGTTCATATTCCGTTCAAAGGCGGTGGTCCTGCGAATGTCGCGTTACTGGGTGGGGAAGTGCAAATGAACATTGCGCCGCTGGTCGAAGTCATGCCTTATATCAATGCCGGCAAGCTGCGTCCCTTGGGAGTGACCACCACGGAGCCGGCGGCTTTATATCCTGACGTTCCCGCCATTGACAGTGTCCTAAAAGGGTTTGACATAAAACTGTGGAGCGCGGTGCTGGCGCCCAGTGGCACGGCACCAGAGATCATCGAGAAAATGAATGCCGCGGTAAGAAAAGTCCTGCGCAAGCCCGACGTAGAGAAAAAACTGGAGGCGATGGGATACAGCATTTTCGACGATTCTGTTCAACAGTCAAAAGACTTCTTTAACGCCGAGCTTGAGCGATGGGGAAAAATGGTTGACGCTTCCGGCGCGCAAATCAATTGATCACCCGTGACGCCATGAAAATTTTTTACCAGGGATGAATGACAAGATGCTGTCAAATCACAAGATTGAATCAACGATCAAGTACGCTAATGAAGCGGGCAGTCTGCCTAAATATGGTCACTTTATAGATGGCCGTTGGGAAACCACGGAAGGCGGCTCGTATTATTCCGTCATTGACCCGTCCACCGGCACCGCTGTCGCACAATATTGCAGGGGTACGGCAGAGGATATCGATCGGGCCGTCAGGAGCGCGGAGCAAGGGTTCCGCGCCTGGATCACGTTGCAGCCAAAGGAAAGAGCCAGGATTCTTTATGATGTCTCCACGATATTGCGGGCCAATCGTGAGTGGCTTGCCTTTCTGGAAACGGTGGACACAGGTAAACCATTAAAAGTCTCGCTGGCCGACGTGGATACGTGCGCCCGCTATTTTGAATATTTCGCCGGCTCGGCCGACAAAATCTTTGGCGAAGTCATTCCTGCTTCCAACGAGCATCTGGTTTACACCTTGCGCGAGCCTTATGGCGTGACCGGACATATCATCCCATGGAATGGCCCGATTACGCAGGCGGGAAGAGGTATTGCGCCTGCTCTGGCGGCAGGCAATACCGCAGTCGTGAAGCCTGATGAAAACACCTGCGCAACGACGCTGGAGTTGGCGGCGATATGCATGAAGGCGGGCATGCCGCCAGGCGTGCTTAACGTTGTTACGGGAGACGGCGCAATGACCGGACAAGCGCTTGTTGATCATCCTGGCGTCAAGAAAATCGCATTCACCGGATCCGTTGCCACTGGCAAGACGGTCATGAAGCGCGCTGCGGATCGAGTTTGCCCGTTTACAACCGAACTGGGGGGGAAATCGCCTTTTATTGTGTTTGCCGATGCCGATCTTGAAAAAGCGGCAAAATTTGCGGTAAAGGCATTTGTGTTCAATTCAGGTCAAATATGCTCGGCCGGAACCCGGCTTCTGGTTCATACATCGGTGGCGGAGACATTTACGCGTCTGATCGTCGAGGCATTGGCGCAACTGAATGTCGGGCCTGGAAACCGCGATCTGGATATGGGGCCGGTTATCTCGGAACCACAGATGAAAAGGGTACTTGGCTACATCGAGATAGGCAATAAGGAAGGGGCTCGCTTGGAACATGGCGGACACCGGCTTACCGATGCAGGTCTTGACAACGGCTATTACCTGGCGCCTACGCTATTTTCCAATGTCACCAATCAAATGCGTATCGCCCGGGAGGAAATCTTCGGACCGGTTGCTTGCGTCATCCCATTTCACACGCAACAGGAAGCCGTGGAGATCGCCAACGACAGCGATTTTGGTTTGGCCGCCGCCGTCTGGACTCGCGATGTGGCAAAAGCGCATGACGTCGCCAAGCAACTGGAGGCGGGGCAAATATATGTTAATGACTTTATGCCTATCGGCGTCGAAGCGCCTTTCGGTGGCTACAAAATGAGTGGCATCGGTCGTGAGAAAGGGATTGAATCGTTATTTCATTACACACAATTGAAGACCGTGAGCGTGAGCACGACTGGTGCTTCGACTCAGTTCCACAGCACTATTAAAGAGGAGAGTAAAAAAATATGAATATTGATATTAACGGCACAGGCGCTTTCTACTTGGCGAAAACTTTAAGCGCTCATGGCGTGACGCGGATCTTTGGCTTGTGCGGCGATCACATCAATTCCCTTTATCGCGCAGCCTCCCTGGAAGGCATTGAAATCGTCGGGACGCGCAGCGAATCCGGGGCGGTGCACATGGCGGACGCCTGGGCACGGGTGACCGGACAATTGGGTGTGGTGTTTGTCACAGGATGCCCAGGCCACTCCAATGCGCTCACTGGCATGGCGGTTGCCACAAACGCGGGCTCGCCCGTGCTGATCATTTCCGGATTCACGCCAGCGAACCAGAGGGAAAGAGGCGGTTCCCAGGTCATGCACCAGGCGGACATGGCGCGCGCGGTAACCAAATGGGCGCTGGAAGTGCCGGATGGTGCCCACATCTCGGAAATGACCGGCAAAGCAATACGCATCGCAACAACCGGCACGCCGGGCGCCGTGAGCCTGTCGGTGCCGTCCGATATCCTGGACGAAGCGGTGGCTTTGGGGGCCGATAATCCGGCCGATCATTCCCGTCCTGTTATGCATCGCTTCCCAGCTAGGACCAGTGCCCTGATATCGGGTGACGTCAAGCATGACATTCAACGTATACTGTCGGATGCTAGAAAACCAGTGATCATTCTCGGAAATGGCGCCAGGACGTCGGGGAAGGATGTTCAAGCACTGGTCGGCCGTACGGGCATTCCGGCTTTCACGATCGACCAGGCAAGGGGATTGGTGCCCGATGACGGTGTCGTGGGATTCGGCTATGCGGACCCTTTGTTCAATCGGACATTTCGTGAAATTATTTCCGCAGATGTGATGCTATTGATCGGGGCCAGTGTCGATTTTCATACCTGCTTTGGCAGAGAACAACTGTTACAGGAACAGGTGCGGATTGTTCAGATCAGTGAGGACGAAAAAATACTTAGCCAATGCCGCCAGAGTGAAATTTCCATTATGGGCCCCGCGTCGTCGCTACTTCTCACTGCCGTTGAAATCATAGAAGAACTAGCGCTAACGGATCAGTGGAAACCGTGGTTGGTACACCTTCAGGATGATTACGCGAATGCCCGAAAGGCCTGGGCAGACCAGTGTCGGGAACTCAGCGCGGAACAGGACGGTATTCATCCCTTGCAGTTATGTGTGAGTCTGGAACGCCATCGAACACCCGATACGGGAATCATGATCGACGCGGGAGATTTTGTGCATTGGCCTCGCGCGTATTTTCCCGCATTACGGCAGGGGCGCTGGATGGATGCTGTACTGATCGGCAATCTTGGCGGATCGGTGCCGCTGGGTATAGGTAGCCAGTTGGCTCACGGGCATGGACAGACATGGGTATTCATCGGAGATGGGGGGTTTGCCTACTACTCATGGGACCTCGAAGTCGCCGTGGAAAAGAAACTGCCGTTGAAAATCATACTTGGCAACGATGCCGCGTGGGGCATTGAAAAACGCTTGCAGCTTAATCTCTACGGTGAGCACGTGGGATGCGAGCTCAGACGGATTAGGTATGACCGCTATGCGGAAATGATTGGCGCGACCGGCATCTATGTCGACGATGTGAACGACCTGGATGCTGCCGTTGACAAACTCATGGCCGCAGAGGGGCCCGCATTGCTTAATGTAAATATCAGATCGATGGCAGGTCGTCCGCTTGCGGATTTCAAACGTTATTGATTCAGAATTTTTTGACATATGGGCAGGGTGATATGCAATTGACACAGATAGGACGGTCCGGACTGTTCTCCGCAAGATTGGGCTTCGGTTGCATGGGGCTTAGCGGAAGTTATGGCTCGGTAGACAGGGCCGCAGCGATAAAAACAGTGCAAGCGGCGATCGAGTCGGATATCACGCTTTTCGATACCGCGGATGTGTACGGGGCAGGAGAGAATGAACGTCTGCTTGGAGAAGCGGTGAGCGCAAGGAGAACGCAGGTTCTCATCGCAACCAAGGGAGGTGCCACCCGGGACAACAAGGGGAATGCAACAAATTGTGGCACCCCGGAGTATCTCGTTAGCGCCTGCGAGGCCAGCCTGTCCCGCCTGGGTTCAGATTATATTGATTTATATTATTTGCATCGGATCGATCCACAAGTTCCTATTGAGGAATCGATCGGTGCGCTGGCTCGTTTGGTCGGGCAAGGCAAGATCAGGGCCATCGGTTTATCCGAAGTGAGCGAGGAGACGTTGCGCCGCGCCTGCCGGATCCATCCGATTTCCGCCTTACAGTCGGAGTTTTCTTTATCTTGCAGGCAGCCTGCGCAACCCATGTTCAAAGTATGCAAGGAATTGGACGTATCATTCGTATCATATAGCCCCCTGGGAAGGGGTCTGTTAACCGGGCTTGTCTCCAGAGATGTGGCTCGTTCCTCCAGCGATCTGCGCAAGGGCATTCCCCGCTTCAGCCCTGACAATCTCGAACATAATCTACAGGTCGTGGCGCGGGTAAGTGCATTGGCGAACAGCTTGGGATTGACCACAGCGCAACTCGCACTGGCCTGGGTTTTGAATCAGCCTTCTGCGCCAATGGCGATTCCGGGAACACGTAACCCGGATCGTGTCATGGAAAATATCCGAGCGACAGAGGTCATACTTAGGGATGATGTGCTTAACGAGCTTAATGATCTCTTTCCCGAGGGGGAGGTCTGGGGTGCGCGACATAATGCCCAGATGCTAGCCCGGGTGGGTTTGTGACCCAAGGATAAGAATAATAGATATGTGGCGCCTAGGGGTGATTGGGCGTCGCGCCAATTCGAGTGTGTATATAGCGTATTCATATACCAGAAAGCCGTGTTCACGCAGTATGAAAGGGGCCTTATATCGAACGTCATGGGATGGCCCGTGAGTTCGATTCTTTTCAAGTAGAAAATCAGATCGCGCTTTGTGAGCCTGCCAGATGCTAACGGGAAGGGCAGGGGACGCTTTTCTTTGCGGAGGACGGGAGGTGTGACGACCCGTCTACATGTTGATATCTTGCCTCAGATCGACCTAGACTTGGCTCCAATAACCCCCACTGGTTTTCGAGCCAGGATTGTCCGTTGTGGTGATGCGGGCTGATGCTATACTTTGCAGATCCAAAGGGAGGGCATATGAAAAAATTGATCATGCTCTGTGCATTACTGGGGGGTTGCGTCGCAATACCTCCTGAAGTCTCGGAAGGCAATGAGGCCTCGGTGATTGTCGACTGGACATTCTCAACTCTGGGTACGGATGGGGCGTTGAGTGTTGCCGATGCCCATTGCAGGAAGTACGGCAAGCATGCGCGTTATAACGGCAAGCTCAGCGAATTTCAGCTTGCCTTTGACTGCGTGAAGTGATCGCGTATCTGTGCCATTACGATGTGGCGTCAGCACGGTTGTTCATGGTTGCAGGTGGCGGCCGAATCGGCTTCGGAATATCTTATTCGCTATCGTTATTTGGTGTTCCAACGTGGACGCCATTTGATTGACTGCGTTGCAGCAACGCTTTGGGGCAATGATAACGTGATATAGATTAGCTTGACAATGCCGCTAATCGAAGGCGGCAATTGTGGTAAATGGTGGTAAACATGGCGATCTCGGTTTTCGCCACGCCCTGTATACCGTCAAATGAAGGACTATCGGCCGGCAACGCCGGCCGCAATGATCTAGCCCAGTCCTGAATGATTAACTACCCCCGACCTTGCAGTCTTTGACGATCACGTTGCTCACGGTAGAGGGCTGACCGCCTGTGTCTTGTTGTACTTCCTGGGTCAACATTTTTCCGTCAACGCTGCCGACGTCTTCACGCGTGAATTTATCGGTGGTCCATGTATATCCGTTTCCACGGAATGTATTGCCGACCATGTCGGTGTTGCTGGTCGTGGCGCGAGTCAGCTCCACTGCTTGATTGGTGTAAATGACTCTGGCCGATAGTGGTTCCTCACCCTGGAAAGTGTACTGAACGCTTAGCGGGTGGGTGCTTCCTTGACCGCAACTGTAATTTACGGTTTGTTGCGACAAATCCTTGCCGATTTCGTTCGACGTCGAGCATGCCGCCAGTCCCGCACATAATACCAAGCCCGCCAGTGTTGTGAGTTTATGATTCATCAGAAGTCCTTTTAAATTCCAGGCATCAAGCCTGCTCTTAAATTTTTATACCATCGCCACTAGGCAGTGCCTGTAAACGTCAGTGTCCAATTGAAACAACCCGCGGCCAATAGCGATGTTCTGGCATGGCTTTAATACAAATTCGTAAAATTTTTTTTAATATGCTTCGCATTCGTTAAAAGAAAACAACTGCTTGTTAACCCACTTGAAATATCACTATGCCATATCTTCCCTTAAGCATAGAAAGAAAAATCAGTCGGTTGCCGGCGGATCGCCCACGCATATGTGCAAGCTAATCCATAGGTGTGGCGCATAGTGAGCCGGCAGCACCGCGACGATGCACGCGTCAAGGCCACCCACGTTGGTATTGCCATCAGGCAAATTTAGCGACACGGAAAGTCAACGTCATTTAGCGTTGAACTCACGTTATTTACCGGGAAAGCCTGGGAAAATTGCCTGGATGAACCGATCAGGCGGGCATGAACTCGGGGATCGTTCTCTCACGACCTTGAGTCTCGATCTCGTCGGTATTGCCATGAGCTATATTGTCGATGGCTTTGATAATGGCATTTGTATTATTTCCGTCCTTTTGATACAGAAAAGGGCACAAAACAAGAATGCGAGAGTAAAAATCGAAAGAATCATGCGTATTGTTGGAACATGGGCTAATACAGTGACGGTGCCCCTTGCGGCCGTGTTTTAAAGCGACGGTGTAGCCACATATATTGTTCTGGCGCAAGCATTATTTGCTGTTCCACTACCTTATTCATATAGGCCGCGGCGGCGATTTCGTTGGAGGCAGGGTAATCTTTTAGTACGGGCTGGATGATCAACTGATAACCGTGGCCATTCTCATGGCGGATCAGAACCGTTGGTATCAAGGCCGGATCGGCCATCCGCACCAACTTGAAGGTGCCGCTAGTCGTGGCGGCCTGTTCTACCGCAAACAACGGGGCGAATACGCTTCCTCGACGTCCATAGTCCTGGTCGGGAGCGAACCATACGGCTTCACCGCCTTTCAACGTCTTCACGATCGCTCGCAAGTCCTTACGGTCAAGCATTGCTTTATTGGAGCGCATGCGCCCCTTGGTTTGCGCCCATTCCATGGCTTTATTGTTGTGTCGGCGGTAAATAGCCATCATTGGCTGACATAACCCCATGGCGCGCCCGCCCAATTCCACGGACATGAAATGAATGCCAATGGCCAGCACGCCTCGGCCATTTTTTTGCGCATCTTCAATATGCTCAAGGCCGGACACGGTAAACCAACGACGAATCCGTTTGTCAGACCAGAACCATGCCATGCCGGTTTCCATCAATCCTAGTCCTAAGGATTCGAAATTGAGTACGACCTTTTTCGCGAGCACTGCTTCCTGCATCTTTGGGAAGCATAGGGTCAGATTGCGGCGGGTGATCGCCACCCGGCGCGACAGGAAATGCATCGAAGTGCGTCCCATCCATTTGCCCAAGCCATGCAGAACAGGATAGGGAAGCTGCACAAGAAGATAAAGAACGCCAAGGCCCAACCAGGTTAACCAGTAACGCGGGTGCAGGAGCGCAACGCCAAATTTTTGCGGTTGTTTCATATGGATGTTGATGTGCCCTAGATAGAGAGTGAGTCCAGCATTTGGGAAAACGTATTCAAGAAAGCCTTTTAAAATGAAAAGCTCGACTCAAGCGGAGATTGATCGGCATGCTGATTGGTAGGCCCATCGAGAATTCGATTTGCAGTGTCCGGATTGGAGGAGGCGCTTGGTCAAAAAGACGCCGCTTATCAGATAAATAACATGCTTCATGTGAAATTTTTGTCGTGAAGTACCCGGGATTCGCCGATCTTCCGTTCCACTTTTGTTGCAGGACATCTGTAGGGAAACGGCGATACCGGGCCCAGTCTGTCGGGATCCCGGTTAATTGCCTTGGCTGGGCTATCAGAGAAATGCGCCCAGCGGTGCTTGAGGGGATTGTCTGAATGCATAAGACCTCCACTTGTTTTTGAATATATCATCGTGGTGTCCTTGCGTGGTGTAAGAATGATCTGGCATCAGCCTTACTGTACTCTCTTTATGTTCCAAAATTAAAAATTTCTGTTGAAATTGAAATTAATAGCTGAATTCGGAACACAATGAAATGCCTTGTATATTTTGTAATAAAGCGAGACAGCAGGACGACAGGAGTACAAGTGGCTGGCAGCCTGTGTTCAAGCCTATGTCTGCAATTTAGCCAAGCACCGCCCAGCCAGCCAGACCGCCGCCCAGCACGACAAGCCATGGTGGCAATTTCCATGAAATCAGTGCGATCAAAGCGATAAGCGCCAGTCCAAACTCTCGGGGTCCAAGCACGGCGCTTGTCCATACTGGTTGATAAAGCGCGGCTAGCAGCAAGCCAACGACTGCGGCGTTGATGCCTGACAAGGCGGTTTGTACATGCGCATTTGCACGCAGATTTTCCCAAAATGGCAATGCGCCGAAAACCAATAAAAAGGAGGGGGCAAAAATCGCCAGCAGGCAAATGAGGCCGCCAAGCCAACCGCCAGACGCGTCGTTCATCGAGGCGCCAAGGAAAGCGGCGAATGTAAACAGGGGGCCCGGTACGGCTTGGGCGATACCATAGCCTGCCAGGAAGGATGCATTATCGACCCAGCCTGATTCCACGACTTCGGCCTGTAGCAGCGGCAATACGACATGACCACCGCCGAAGACGAGTGAGCCCGTACGATAAAATGCCTCGATGACTGTCAATATGGTGCCGGGAAAGGCTAATGACAAGAGAGATAGCCCTAGTAGCAAGACGAAAAACAGGAATAGCCAAAGCAGGCCCGCGCTACGCTTGACCGTGATCGGCATGGGCTCATGGCGCTCGAGCGCTTGCGGTTTAACGACGAATGCGCCGAAAACACCCGCTGCCGCAATGACGCCGACTTGAGCCCAGGCCGAGGGAATGAGCAAGACGAAACAGGTGACGGCGACCATGATTGTGATACGCAAGGTGTCGGTGCAAAGGTTGCGGGCCATTCCCCATACGGCCTGTGCTACGACGGCTACGGCTACGACCTTGAATCCTTGGAGTACACCCGAAGGTACGCTGTCTCCATAACTGGAAATACCCAGCGCAAAGAGAATCAATGCAATGGCAGATGGGGCGGTAAACCCTGTCCAGGCCGCGACGGCGCCAAGGTATCCACCACGAGATAAACCCAGTGCAATACCGACCTGGCTGCTTGCCGGGCCTGGTAAAAACTGGCAGAGTGCCACCAAATCCACATAGCTGCGCTCAGAGAGCCAGTGCCTCTTGATGACAAACTCATTCCGAAAATACCCCAGGTGGGCGACAGGTCCACCGAACGAAGTCATTCCGAGCCGCAAGAAGATCAGAAAAATGGTCCAGGGACGATAATCAGGGCACGATGTGTCGGACATGGCTTGTCTGTCGGGTTGCGATCCGCCGATTATAGTGGGCTTTCAGGAGCGATTTCATGTTTTTTTATTCGCTCGTTCGTGGAAAATGCATGTGGCGCCGGTCTGCCGTTACGGACATGTGGGCAAGTTGCTGCCGTGGCCAGATGGTCCTGTGTAATATTAACTTTGTGATAAAACCGCCGCACATTGCATTTACGCTTGATTTTTCCTCTTCAACCCATGTAGTTGTCTCCAGTGCCGCAGCGACGCCGTTCGCTACCGTCTAATTTAGTGCCCCAGCCTTGCCAAAAATTGCGCAACTGCCAGGCGCTGTTCCGTTTTTTAGCCTGAATGACTCAGTCAGCATCTCTGCACACAGAGGGGCCTGGGCAATGATTGTGTATTGCACATGGGTTCAGGCGAACTCCCATCAAAAATTCTTATGTTTTCAGCAAATATCAAACAGGATTGGTTTTCCAATATTCGGGGCGATCTGTTGTCCGGCATTGTCGTTGCGCTTGCGCTGATTCCGGAGGCGATTGCATTTTCCATTATTGCAGGTGTAGATCCAAAGGTTGCGCTTTATGCGTCCTTTTGTATTGCGATCGTTATCGCTTTTACAGGAGGGCGCCCGGCAATGATTTCGGCTGCTACCGGCGCCATGGCACTTGTCGATCGATTTGCCATGTATGGTAAGTCAGATACGGGATGCAGGCTGACCGAGCACTAGGGCCGTTTTCAGAGATTAATTTTCCTGGATATGACGTTTTTATTTCGATAAATGGATAGATTTGTTAATATTCTTTAACATTATTAAGCATATAGAAAAGAACGAATACTAAGGCAGGCTGAGAACGACCTGCCATTGATTGTATGGCTGCCGATATATTTTCATTGTTTGAGTCGCGCTTGGTGCGTGTCGCGATTGCCGATACCACCGAATTCCTGTTTGACGCCATGCAAGGCACGGACGGCCTCTCCA
>JBEBPQ010000022.1:0-69088 GCA_040395835.1 Advenella kashmirensis | reverse complement strand
TCATTCCCGCGGCCCTGCTGGGCACTTCAGCCGCGACAACGCTGGAACTGACTGTTCTGCGCACATACACTTACTGGGTAGATGCGCAAGAGCAAAAGGCCGTACGCGCTGCTTAATCGCGTGACGATCTGAGTTGTAAGAAAAGCCCCACGATCATCAAAAGATCGTGGGGCTTTTTGGTATGGCGGCGCACCAGCCGATATGCCGTAGCGCCATCATGGCTTGCCAGGATATGCGACAGTCCGTACGCCGGCATGCTCCGCCAGCATGACGAACCGTCGCCTCACTCAGGCCTGCTTATTTGCCGCCCGGACCCGGCCCTCAATCTGCTGACCGACGGTCGCATCCACATTCTTCCAGTACTGGAAGACTCGTTCCAACACTTGTGGTTGCACGCCGCCCAGCAGGCTGCCTACCACCTGCTCAACAAACTGTTCACGCTGCGCATCATTCCAGACCTCGCGCACCAGGATGCCCGCCTGGCCGAAATCATCGTCTTCTGCATGCAGGGTATACGCGCTGCGCACCAGTTCGCCATCGGATTCCCAGCTATCGGCCATGGCGCCTGTCTCGTCGGCATAGGGGCGGCCTGCGCTGTTGGTGGCGTAGACCGGCGCATTGCCCGAATGTTCGTAGGCCATTTGCCCATCGAACATATAAGTATTGACCGGTACCTTGGGTCGGTTGACAGGCAATTGATGAAAATTGGTGCCAATTCGATTGCGCTGCGCATCGGCATAGGCAAAGGCCCTGCCCAGGAGCATCTTGTCTGGCGACAAACCGATGCCGGGCACCGTATTGCCAGGAGAGAACGCCGCTTGCTCGATCTGGGCAAAGAAGTTTTCCGGATTGCGGTTCAGTGTCATGCGGCCCACGTGGATCAAGGGATAGTCCTTATGGGACCAGGTCTTTGTCAGATCGAATGGGTTGAAGCGATAGGATTTTGCCTCGGCATATGGCATGATTTGCACCGACAGTTCCCAACTTGGGTGCTCGCCGCGCGCAATGGCCTGGAACAGATCGCGCCGGTGGAAATCTGCATCCTGCCCGGACATGGCAGCAGCTTCGGCGTTGCTGAAAAACTGCATGCCCTGATTGGTATGAAAATGGTACTTGACCCAGAATTTTTCGCCTTTGGCATTGATCCACATATAGGTATGCGAGCCATAGCCGTTCATATGGCGCCAGGTCCGGGGCAATCCGCGCTCGCCCATCAGATACGTGACCTGATGCGCCGTCTCGGGATTATTGCTCCAGAAGTCCCATTGCATGTTGTTGTCGCGCAGACCCGAGTCCGGCAGGCGTTTCTGGCTGCGAATAAAATGCGGGAACTTCATGGGATCCCTGACAAAGAAAACGGGGGTATTGTTGCCCACCAGATCGTAATTGCCTTCGCTGGTATAGAACTTCAGTGAGAATCCGCGCACATCGCGCCAGGTATCGGGACTGCCCGCCTCGCCGGCTACTGTGGAAAACCGCGCCAGCATCTCGGTCGCTTGGCCCTTCTGGAACAGCGCGGCCTTGGTATAGGCGGAGACGTCGTCCGTGACTTCCAGTACACCGAATGCCCCCGCGCCTTTGGCGTGCGGTTGGCGCTCTGGCACTTTTTCCCGGTTGAAATGCGCCATTTGTTCCAGGAAGTGGACATCGTGCAGCACGATCGGCCCGTTGGGGCCGACGGTCAGAGAATTCCTGTCGCTGGCGGCCGGCGCTCCTGCCCCCGTCGTCGAGTGGCCAAAGTCGTTTTTATTTTGATTGCTCATTGCATTCATCTCCATTGAACAGTTCAAGAAATATCTTGCACGGATTGCATGACAAACTGTTTGCAACTCCACCGCCAGATAGGTACCCATCTTAGCAAGGAGAAAATTGCCATGCCAATCATATTTATCAACAATTCTGTTAGTTTTTTTTAATTGAACAAAGAATATTGAAAAATATCATTAATAATCATGACTGAGCGGGCACTAGCGCTTGGTCAGCCAGATTCGCAACCCAAGCGCGATGAATGCGGTTCCCACCACCCGGTCTATCCAGATGCGGATCTGCTGGTTGCGCGAGATCGCGCCGGCGGCGCTGCCCGCCAGCCAGCCGAACGTCGCATCGCAAACAAAGCCGATCAGCGCGTAGGCCAGTCCCAGGAGTAAAAAGGAGGTGACTTGGTTGTCGCCGCCAACCGAGACGAATTGCGGAAAAAACGCGATGAAAAAGAGCAACACTTTGGGATTGGTAATGGTCGTCAGAAATCCGCGCAACAGGAGTGAATGGGTGTTGACCATGGGCGGTGCCACCACGGTGACGCGGGCGGTTCCATGCTGCCGGCTGCCGATGATCATTTTCAGGCCCAGCCAGATCAGGTACGCCGCCCCCAGGAATTTGACTATGGTGAACAGCACCGGCGACGCCGCAAGCAAGGCCGTCAGGCCCAGGGCGCTAGCGACAGTGTGGGTACAGCTGCCTATGGCAACGCCCGCGGCCGAGATAATGCCGGCCCGTCGGCCATTGGCCAGGCTTTGGCCAACCACATAGGCCAAATCAGGCCCCGGCGTCACCGATAGCGCAAATGCCGAAACGGCAAAAAGCGGAAAATGTACGATATCAAGCATGGGGATTGGCCGGTGAATATGACGTTGGGGCGGGAATGCCAAGCATAGCATTTTGGCGGCAACATAGCAGTTTATTTCGATGTTTCCGGCGCCGGATCCATACGCTCTTTCCAGGCTTGGGTTACCATAGCGCAATCAGTATCGCACTGTGCGCCAGGGTTCCGATACGGTAACGGGCGCCCGCAAGGCGAACAAAAAAGTCGAGAATCCATGACTGACGACCGCATGACTCCAAACCCTCGTTCCCTGCATTTTTCAACACTCGCCGCCCTCTGCACCCTTTTGCTTTTTATCCTGGTATTGCTCAATGTCATGACAGACGGTGTACTCGTGACCTGGGATAGCGCGATCTACGAAGCCCTGCAGAACGCGCGCACTCCCGCCGCCGACCTCTTTCTGATTACCGTCACGCAGCTTGGCGACACCTTCATGGTGACCACCTTGGCCATCGTCATGACGATAACATTGCTGGCGCAGCGCCGTTGGCGCACCGCCGGCTACTGGGTCGCGGCCATCGTCGGCGCCGCCGTCATCAACACGGCAATCAAGGCACTGGTCTATCGTGCGCGCCCGGGCGATCTGCTCTATTCCGGATGGTCCGCCTATTCCTTCCCTAGCGGACATACGACGGCCAACATAGTCATGTACGGATTTCTGGCTATTCTGCTTTACTCATCCACCCGCGGGCTGATTCGAATTGTGGCGGCCGCGATCCTGCTCTGCCTTCCCCTGCTTATCGGTTTTTCCCGCATTTACCTGGGCGCGCACTGGTTTTCCGACGTGCTTGCCGGCGCGCTGCTAGCCGCGACATTGCTTTGCCTGCTTGGCCACCGTTATCTGTCGGCCAGTCCGCTGTCCTCGGGGCCGGCATGGTTGTTACTTCCGGTGGCGGCAACGCTAGCGATAGCTGGCACGTTTCACGCTCACAACAATCGTGACTTCGATCTGGTGCGCTACCGCCATGCGCCTGCCACCCAGCAGGCCCAGCCGCTGCCCGGCGCACACCCGGAGCTGCCTCGCTAGCGAACCCCAAGCGCGCGCCCCGGGGTTGCTTTGAAAACCCCTTAAAATCACGGTTGTTTTGTTATAATAATTAGTGATATTCATATTATCAAAAATAATATGAATATTTTGGTCCAACTTTCAGATTAAACACACAGATTGGCGATCTCATTCATACGGGGGATGATATGTCCAACCAAACCATGGATGCGGCACTGCAAGCCGCAACCCAACTGATCGAAAACGTGCGCGCCGGGCGATTACCGAAACCGGAAGTCAAAGCCTTCTTTGACGATGCCACCAATACGGTCACCTATATCGTCCATGCGCCCGGCGAAAGGCAATGCGCGGTCATCGACAGCGTGCTGACCTATGATGCGCCGTCGGGCAGAACGTCGGCAAAGGCGGTGCTGCCGGTGCAGGCGTATCTGCAGGAGCAGCAATTACAAGTGCAGTGGCTGCTCGAAACCCATGCGCACGCCGACCATCTTTCCGCCGCCCCATTGCTGCTGCGTCAGTTTGGCGGCAGGCTTGCCGTGGGCACCCATATTCGTGAAGTACAGGATACCTTTGCCCGGATTTTCAACACCGAAGGAGCCGACCGCGGGCATCCGGAGGATTTTGATCATCTCTTCAAAGACGGGGATGTCTTCCAGGTCGGTGGGCTACAGGCGATGGCGCTGCACGTGCCCGGACATACGCCCGCTTGCCTTGCTTACGTGATCGGCGACTGCGTCTTCGTGGGCGATACGCTGTTCATGCCTGATTACGGCACGGCCCGTTGCGACTTTCCCGGAGGCGATGCCAGGCAGCTATACCGTTCCATTCGACGCTTGCTGGCCCTACCCGACTTCACCCGTGTCTTCATGTGCCACGACTACAAGGCACCAGGCCGCGACCAATACCAATGGGAAAGTACCATCGACGCGCAACGCCGTCACAACATCCACATGCGCGCAGGCGTCTCCGAAGACGAGTTCGTGCAGATGCGCACACAACGCGATGCCACCCTGTCAACCCCCACGCTGCTACTGCCATCGATCCAGGTCAATGTCAGGGGCGGCAAGCTTCCTGCTGCCGAAACCAATGGTGTGCGCTATCTGAAAATTCCCCTAGACGCCTTTTGAAACGGAGACGCGCTGCCTGGAAATACACGTGACCTGTCCCACAGCGCCCTTACGATCGGCATTCTGTCTACAATTCAGGAATGAATCCATCACAAATCAACGTCGTCGTGCTCGATAGCGGACAGGCTGAGGCTTTCCAGCAGATTCGCCTGCTCGCACTCAAAACCGATCCCCTGGCTTTCGGCGCCAGCTATGCGCACGAGTCGTCGCAGCCGTTGGCGTTTTTCTCGGAACGATTGGCCAACAGCGTTATCATGGCAGCGTATATACAAAACACAATCATCGGCATGGCTGGATTCAAACGCCTCGACGGCTTGCGGGAACGCCATAAGGGATTTATCTGGGGGGTATTCACGCGCCCCGAACATCGACGCAGAGGTATCTCCGGACGGTTACTGGCGGCATTGCTCGAACATGCCGACGGTCAAGTGGAACAGACGCTGCTGACGGTCACTGCCGGCAACCAGCAGGCGCTATCGTTGTATGAACGTTTGGGCTTTCGCTCGTATGGGATCGAACCACGTTCACTCAGGGACGAAACCGGCTATCACGATGAAATTCTCATGGTGCGGTTCCGGTCGGGCAAGGCCGTGCTATAGAACGCGATTGCGCCATAATCGCAGCCGATGCAGCTGCATTTGCCTCGCGGGATAGGCGGCACCTCCGTTTCATCCATAATGCCATGAAATCACGGGATCATAGACGGCCCGCAGGTTCGCGCCAGGCGGGCCTTCGCCGATCTTGATGCTAATATTTGTAGCTGAGCGTCGCCATTAGATTGCGGGGAGCGCCCCAGGCGCCCTGGCTGAATCCGCCAATCTGGTTGTAATACTTTCTATTGAACAGGTTATTCACATTAAGCTGAACTGAAACACGCGCATTCAACTGGTAGCGAGCCATCAGATCGACCAAGGCATAAGCGCCCTGCGATACCCGCTCCTTACCACCGGGACCAGTGGCCAAGGTGTAGTTGCCGCTTTGCCAACTGATGCCTGCGCCGAGCGTCAGGCCACGCCACTTGCCGCCTAGCTGATAAGTGGAAAACAAGCGCAACAGTGTGCGGGGCTGATTGGTCTGGATTGCATTTCCGTCACCATCTCTGGCGGTCCAATGGGACAGCCCGGCGATGACATTCCAGCCGGCCAGTGGCTCGCCTGACACCTCAAGATCATAACCGCGGCTGCGTGTCCCTTTCGCCGCATAATACGCCTGATTCGGCGTGCCGGGGACGAAATACCCGACATCGGCCTGTTTGAGATTATCCTGATCGATCTGGAACAGCGCGATACTACCGTTCAAGCGCCCATCCAGGAAACTCGCCTTCAGGCCGACTTCATAGCTGTCGCCTTCCAGCGGATCCAGCCATGCGCCACTGCGGTCCTGTACATTCTGGGGATTGAAAATGCTCGTGTAGCTGGCATATACCGTCAGATTATCGTTCAAGTCATAAAGAATACCCGCGTATGGCGTAAACGCTGTTTTTTTGAAGCGATATGGATTGCCACCGCCTTGGTCGCTCTTCCACGCATTGTAGCGTCCACCCAGGATGACCTTCAGCGCATCGGTCAGATTGAGCCTTGCCGCGGCATAAAACCCAGTCTGCCAGGTCGTATTCTGCAAGGCGATGGAATCATCCCCCCAGATTGGTTCGGGGTAAGACCCGTCCCAATCGAAAAAACTGCCGATGGGTGAAGTATGCAATGTCGCGCGCCGATAAAACAGCGATGTCTGCCGGCTATGGCTGGCGCCGACAATCAGCTCATGTTCTCGCCCGAACAAATGGATTGGCCCCGACACCTTGATATCGACGCTATTCTGAGTGCGATCGCCGTGGTAGTTCGATGCCATCGGCTTGATGCCCAAGCCCGTTTGCCGGTCCGGCCATTCTTGCAAATAGAGCAACTTTTCGTTAGCCTGATGCTTGCTATGGCTAAGTATCGCGTTGACTTGCCAACCATTATCAAATGCATGTTCGAGATTGAGGAAAGCGCCCTGCGTCGTGCTGGCCCATTTGCTCCAATCCGCACCAATATTCAATGCGCGATCCCAGTCGGTGCGGGCACCATCCGCATACCATAACGGAAAGCCACCCCACGCACTGCCCTTGGGCGCGTTATCCTGATAATTGAATCCCAGACGCAGGGTCGTACGTTCGGTCAGGTCCGCCTCTACCGTACCATACAGAACCGAGCGTTTCGAACGGTACCGATCCAGGTATGATCGACCCTTCTGATATGCGGCAACAAGGCGGGCACGAATCCGCCCGTCATCCGTCAAGGGCGTAGACACATCCGCAGTCGTGCGGTACGTGTCCCAAGATCCCGCTGCAATTGATAAATCAGCCTTGAATTCCCGACTGTCGGCCCGCTTGCGTACCAAATTGACCGATGCAGAAGGATTGCCGGCCCCGGTCAACAGACCGGTTGCCCCTCTCACTACCTCGATTCGGTCATAGATGATGGGATCCATGGAAGACTCACCGGCACTCCAACCGGTTTCGACCGTCGTCGGAATTCCATCATAAAGATAATTGGTGATTGAGAACCCCCGCGAATTGAAGCTATAGCGCTCAGTGTCGTAGTTCTGCACCGAGATGCCCGGACTGGCGGCCAATACGTCCTTGACCGAAAGCATGTTCTGGTCTTCGATCCGCTGCCTGGTCACGACGCTGACTGACTGTGGCGTTTCACGCAAGGACAAGGATAGCCCGGTTCCCGCCCGGGTTGCTCGTGACGTGTAGGACTGAGAACCCTCTGTCGTTGTATCATCGCCCGTGGCGGTAGCCTGGATTGCCGCCAATTTCGCTACTGGTTCCTCCCCTTGGAGCGAGAGCGAATTAGCTGTCTGAGCCAAAAGGGTGGGCTGCAATGCCGCGGCAAGGACAGTCCCCATCCCCGCTTTCATTGCAAAATCTAGCCGAACCGCAATCTTGCGGCGACGTCCTGGACTCCTGAGCGGACAAAACATCAATACTTCCTCTTTCCTGTTATTTATTTCAATTGGATTCAATTATGATAATTGTAATAAAAACCATTTTTATTTATAAAAAACACAACATCTCGCATCCCTGCTATGCGTAAATTGACCGTTCGTCCCGGATTTCAATGCTGCGATCCGCTAGACCGTGCCCAAGTCAACTACGGTTCCCGGTAGATCGCCATCCAATCTCTGGGCAAAGTAGGGAAACCGGGCATGCTGTCAGCCGATCAGCGGCGCTCGAGCCAGTTGGCGGTAACCGGCGAAGCATCAGCCAAAGGAAAAGACGTCATGTGATGGGAGCCGTCCCAACCTTCCAGGGTGAGCCATAACTGCGCGTCCGGTGGCGTGTCGCGTGGAATCAGCACGCCAATCTGCATATTGTAGACACTACCGAAACCGATGGCGCCGGCGGTTCTCAGGCTACGTGGTTTACCGACCCGCAAATAGACGGCGCGCACCGTGTTGCGGCAGGATTCGCACAGGGATATCGAAAACGTCTTGACGAAACCGGCCGTACCGTCGCGTCGCGGCGGCAGTTCGTTGAACTCCGCCATGTGCACTTCCCAGGGACCGACTTTCTTGATCCCCAGATCGTGTACTCCCAACCCAAGATCCCCGGAAAAGAGCGCCTGATCCTTGATATAACGCGGCACGAAACAAATCGGAATAAGCATGGCCAACACGCTGATATGGAACCGCCAGCGACGCCACCAGATACGGAACCCGGACGCCCGAGTAGATAGCACGGCATGGGTATTCATGATTTTCCTTCCTCCACTTCAAGATAGGCCGGTGCCGCCTGGTGTGCACCGCTTTCTGCCGCCGACCCGCCTGTCCGCCTTGTTCGCTGGTGCTCGCGAATCATGGCAGCGGTTTCTTTGGCGGTGCGCTTGGTCCAAATCAGCATTCCGGACAGCACCATCATCGTCAGCAAAAGGCCGAAGAAGAAATAAACCAATTTGAGCCAGAGACCGGCAAAATCGCCGGTATGCAGGGGTCGCATGGATTCGGTCACCAGCTCGAGGCCGGAGTAATCCGAAACCGTCCGCGACGAATCCACGTTGCCCGTATACGGATTGACAGATGCGCTTTCAAGAATCAACGGATAGCTGCTGCGGCCCCGAATCGTATAGTGGCTATATGCATTGGCGGGCAAAAACATGGATTCGGCCTGCATGTCGGGAAAACGTCCCTTGGCTTTCTCCACGGCCTGATCAGGTGAAATCCGCAGGCTTTGCGTGGTTCCGTCGTTGCGGGTCGGCACGTCCTTGCGCGCGACAATGGCCGGCGGCGGCGCCGTGGAAATCGAGACGCTATTGTCGAACAGGATCGCCTCGATCAGGAACCAGGTCGCCGTCACGCTAATGATGGCAATGAAAGGAACCGACCAGATTCCGGCCATGCGGTGGAAATCTCCCCAGAAAATACGCGCCCCCTGCCTGATGCGAAGACGTGGATTCAGATAGCCGCGCCAGAATCGCTTGTACACCACCAGACCGGTGATCAGCGAAATCAGCATGGGAATGCCCAGCAGCGATACGGCATACCACCCCCAGGCAAAACCATTGGTAAATGGCACCAGTAGCCACCCATGCAAGGCCCTGATGAACTGGCGAAAATCAAAACCGGATATTTGCCCCTGAATATCGCCAGTATAGGGATTGACATAGAGCCGTCCCGAAGTCCCATCCTGATAGGTTGTGTTGACCGTCAGCGCGAATTGCGACTTGACAGGCCGCCTGATCGAGTTGACGACGGAGCCGGGATGCGCCTGCTCCACACGCGCCAGCACTTCGTCGTAACTCAGGATACGGGGACTGCCTTCAGGTTGGTTGGCACGCACCATGGGACTGGCCAGCCATTCTATTTCCTGGCTGACTGTCGCGATGCTGCCTGTAAGGCAGACAAAGAAAATAAAGCCCCAGATCGGCAAGGCCAGCCAGCTATGCACAAGAAACCATAATTTGGCTTTGGATTTTTTCTTGGCCATTGCCCTATTCACCCACAAAAACGGACATCATTTCAAATGTCCTGGTTCGATATTGCGGCACGCGTCAGCCCTCCCCTGCGATTCCCTGCAGCAGGGACTGTGTCGCCTGCTCGAGCACGGACAAGGGTTCGTCACCGTCGGTCGCGATCACAATCGCCTTTGCGCCAGCGTCCTTGAGCACACGGTCAAGGTCAGGGCCGCCCGGCGCTTCCAGCAGCAGGATTCGGATCGCATTGTCCTTGAGCGCCGCACTCAGTTGCTCAAGCGCCGGCGCATCCCAGCCCTGGCCCGCCGCCACCGGAACCACATCAAGATTGAAAGCCGAGGCCAGGGTATTGAGCCTGGGCGAGGCCACCGCCACGGACAGTGACGGCGCATCCAGCAAGCCCGATTCGGCATCTGCATTGAGCCTGACCAGGCGCTGCCTGATCTGCGCGAGATTGCGCGCCAACCCGCCCTTTTCCTGGGGAGCGAGCCGCTCCAATTCGCTGGCGATGATATCTGCCATGCGGCCAAGATTGACCGGATTGAGCCATGGATACGCATCCAGGCCGCCCGCGCCTGTCGCCAGGGCGATGCCTGGCAGGCTGCGGTCTATTGGATTGGCGGCGTCAATTTCAACGATCCGGATATTGTGCCGGCGCGCCAGGGGATACAAAGGATCATCCGGCCAGATGGAACGCAGATCGACCAGTGCGTCGGCGTTGCCCACGATGCCGCCGAATGCCTTGGCACCGCGTCCCGAGAGATACGAATCATGACGCGATACAGGCAATCTCTCCGGCGTGGCCCGCTCGCTGGTCAGACCCGTGTCTTTGGTCAGCATGGCCAGCAGGCCATAGGCGACAGGATGCGCGGCGACAACGCGTACCGGTGGCACAGTGGTGTCCTGGCCACGCGCGCTTGCCGTTGCCATTGTCACATTCTCGGGATGCGGCGGCCCTGATCGCGCGGCGTCCGTCTCTTTGGCCAGCAGCACTGACACGTGCAAGCCGCCGATCACAAGGAAGAACGTTGCGAGATATCGCCGCGAAGACCGCAAGGACGATTGGACGGATGACAAAATCGGCCTCATGCCGGCATTCCTTTCAAACCTGGAAGAAAACCCCTGGCTGCCGCCGAGAGGACAAAGATGCTGCCGGCCACGAGAATAATGGCGGCACCGGACGGTACCGGCAGCGCAAACTGGATCGGCAACAGAATGCCGGCCAGCGTGCTGAGAACGGCGATCAGAATCGATAGCCAGAAAAAGCCGCGCATCGAATTGGCCAGGATCCGCGCTGACGCTGCGGGAATGACGAGCAAAGCGCCCACCAGGATCGCCCCGATCACCTTGACGGCAGCCACGGTCACCAGTGTGACCAGTACGACAAACAGATAATCCATGAAGGTGGTGCCGACCTTGCGCACCGCGGCCAATTGCGCATTGAAGCTGGACAATACCAATTGGTTATAGTTGGCCAGGGCAAGGCAGGCTGTCAGCAACCCGACACCTGCCAGCACGGCCAGATCCTGCGCGGACACGGTCAGCACGGAACCGAACAGGACGTTTTCGAGAATATGGATATTGATCTTCCCGGCCAGCAACAGCAGCGTGCTGCCGCCCAACGCCAGTGAAATCGCCAAGAACACCCCAATCAGCGTATCCGATGCCAGACCCGTGCGATTGCGCAGGTAATTGAGCAGGATGCCGAACAACAGACAAAACCCGAACAGGCTGCCGTAGGGACCGGTGTAGGGTTCGCCAACCAGGATGCCAATGGCGACACCGGTCATGGCGGCATGGCCCACTGCTTCGGAAAAGAAGGCGAAACGCTTGACGACCACCAGGGTGCCCAATCCGCCAAGAAGCGGCCCGATGATCACGCCGGCAATGAAGGCGTTGATGACAAAACCATAGGTGAACATTTGCGGTAGATGTCCGCCTTCGGCCCATACCTGCACGGCAATCCGGATATCGTCGAATATCATGCGGCCACCTTCGCGGGAGCCACGCCCTGTGGCTGCCTGACCCTGGGATGCGCGGAGAACAAGAGCAGCAGTTGCTCGCAAGACAATTGCTCCCGGGGCAAGCCATCGAACACCACTTGATGATTCAAACCCGTCACTCGGTCGGCGAGGCGCCGCACCGCGGCCAGGTCGTGCTCGACCCACAATACCGTCGTCCCGTCGCGGCGCCAATCGGCAAGCAAGCGCTCGAAGACCGCCGCCCCGGCTTCGTCCAGCGCAGCCATGGGCTCATCCAGCACGAGTAGATCGGGCGGAGGGATCAATGCCTGGGCCAGCAAGATACGCTGGCGCTCCCCGCCCGACAGCGCGCCCATCCGGCGCTTGCGCTTGGCTTGCATGCCCACCCGGTCGAGCGCCCGGTCGATGGCCGCCTTATTACGTGAAGCCAATCCGAAGAACGCCGGCCTGCGCTGCGTCATGATCGCCATGAAATCACTGACCGTCATCGGCAAGGTGCGATCGAACTCCAGCGCCTGCGGGACATAGCCTATTACGCCAGGCTGTCCCGGCCAATGCAGTTCAATGTCACCCAGATGCGGCATTTGACCCATCAACGTCTTGATCAGGGAACTTTTTCCGGCGCCATTGGGTCCGATCAGCGCATGAATGCTGCCAGCCGCCACCTGCAGCGAAACATCGCGCAAAATAGGCGTCTGGCCCAAGGTAAGCCGGACATGCCGCAGCTGTACGCCGGGCCCCCTCATTTGCCTGACTCCAGCATGGCCCGCACTACCGTGTCCAGATTCCTGGCCGTTTCCTTCTCCAATTTCTCGCGCGAATATTCGCCATAGGAGATATGCGTCAATGGATAGAGCCGGACACCCGTTTCCTTGCGGATCGTATCGACATAGGTCGAAGGGAAATCCATTTCAGAGAAAATCACATCGACATCCAGGTTCTTGAGCTCATCGATGGTTTTCTTAAGCTGGGCGGGGCTGGGCTCAATGCCGTGAGCGGGTTCGACCACGGCCGTCACTTCAAGACCGAACTCGCGCAACAGGTAATCGTATGCGCCATGAATGGTGGCCGCGCGCATCTGCGTGGCGGGCACGGTCGCCAGCCGCTGCAGTGCCTGCGCACGCAAGCCGCGCAGCTTTTTGGTGTATTCTCGCGCATTCTTGCGAAACAGCTCGGCGTTGTCTGGATCTTTTTTGGCCAGCTCGCGCGCAATGGTATTGATCTGGGCGATGGAACCCGTGACCGAAAGAAAGGTATGCGGATTGACCACCTTGCCTGAACCGGCCCCGCTGCCGGCCCTGGCCGAGGAGCCGGTTGCCGCCAGCAGCGGCACATTGGCGTTAGACTCAATCAACGGTACCTTTGGATTATCGCTGGCCTGGATCATGCGATCGACAAAATCGTCATGCCCGATGCCGTTGACCACGATCACATCCAATCCGTTGATACGCTTGATATCCTCGGCCTGCGGCTCATAGGCGTGGGGATTGAAGCCAGCCGGAATCAGCGGCACGACGTCGGCGCTATCGCCCACAATATTGGCGACGTAGCTGTAGTATGGATGCAAGGTAACGCCGATCCGCAGCGTCTTGGCCGAAGCGTTTGCGAACAACCCCAGCGACAATGCCAGCCCGCAAAGTAGCATGGAAAGACGGGCAGGGCTGGAGAAGCGGCAGGAATGCGATTCAAACATGAGGAATGCTTATTTTGATAAAAGGTTGAGTGCGGCGGCACTAGGGCAGATGCCGTGTGACTCCGGCATCGAAGTGCGAAACGATCTGCCGCCAGCCATCGTGCAAAAGCTTGGCCTCGTCCAATGCACTGAACGGTGTGTTTGCAAATTGGGCAGACTTATTCAGCCACACTTGCGGGGCAAAACCGGACTGCCCTTGTCCTCCCGTTGCCGACAACGGCATTCGCAGCAACAATGAACCGGCTATCTCCGGATGGCGCGTCGTGCCCATATAGCCGATGACGGCACCATCCTGCAGTCGTATCCAGCGATGTTCGCCACGCCTCGCGCCGGAAGCATCGTCCACGAACGGGGCGATCAATGCCGCACCCAGATCTTCGATATCCGGCGCATCCGGCATCAAACCGATTTCATCGGCGGCCACCAGCAAGTCGGCATAGATCCCCTGTTCCGCTGCCGTCAGGCCATGCCGGGCATCAATCTTGTCTGCCGGCACCGCCCGTTCGACCAAGCTAGCGGATCGGATGGCGATGGTTGTCATGGCGAGCAGGAGAATAACGGCGCAGGCCAAGATGACCGCCCAGGTTTCATGCCCTGCTCCGGCAGGCCTGATGGCCTGGGTGGTCATTGTGCAATCTCGCTCTGGTCAATCTCGACAACATGACCCGGACCCGCGTCGAACAGGATATAAAACGGCTCGCCAGGTTTCTTGAATTCCAGCGTGGAGTCCTGGGCTAGCTTGCCAGGCAAAAGGATTTTTTCGTCATACGAAATCACATCCAGGGTGACGCCCGGCGCATCGGAACCATCGGAGAAGCCCCCTTTGCAATGGATCCGGTCGCCTTCCAGCGATTTGCAGGTGGCAACGGGATTATGGGCGGACGCGACAATTGGCGCCAGCGATAACGCGGCAGCACAGGCAAGGACTGCGAATTTTGGAAATTGGAATATTTTCATAGGCTAGGCAGGCGCGGGACGGATGATAAGGCGCGCAGCAGTGATTTTTCGTCCCCAAGCAGGAATATCGATGATCTATCTACTTTATCCGAACAAATGATAAATGTAAACCATTCTCATTATTATTATGGTTGTTTTTCATATGTCATTTGCAAAATAGCCACGCCATCGCCGAGTCTAATCAACCAGGAATGCTACAGCCGCATCGAAGGCCGGATAGCAAAACGCAACCTGGTCTTGGCTACCTTGATCAATTGCATTTGTAATAACCGCGTGGCTAGAGACCTCGTACCGGGCGCTCAGCCTCAACCGAGGCGACGCCCTCGACAGCCCCAAGCTCGGGCAATCGTTCAGGCTCGGCGGTGCCGGAAAAAACGCCCAGCGCAACCATTTCGCGCTCGATCACCATGCCCTGCTTGCGACATCCTTCGACCACCAGCGGAAAGCGATCCAGGTAGGTTTCCTTGACCAGTACTGTCAGTGTGATTCTCGCCATTCGCATTCTCCCAATAGCGACAGATTCGCCTCAGCGATGGCGCGGCGATCCATTGGCAGACGCCTCCCGTACCGGCGCCTGCACCAGGCCTGCCCCGACATCGCGCGCCGGCAGCGGCAGCGGCCTGGCGTTTTGCCGTATCCGCTCCATCAATAGGCTGCCCCTTGCATCCGACGCGGCTTGCGCGTACAAGGCGGCCACGCCGGCGACAAATGGCGTCGCCATGCTGGTTCCGCTGATGGATCGATAGCGTTCCGGCAGTGGCCAGCTTGAAAAGACATCCACGCCGGGCCCGGCGATATCCACGGCACCGCCATCGGCATTCAAACCGCCGCTGGAAAACGGCGCAATCGCCATATGCTTGTCCACGGCGGCCACCGCCATGATCGAGGGGCAATTGGCGGGATGGGACACTGGCGCGATATGCTCAGGACGGCGACTATCATTGCCGGCCGCAGCGATAATCAGTGTTCCCGCCGCCAATGCCCTTTTGGCTGCAGTCTCGAAAATCTGAGAATAGGCGTCGCCCTCTGCCGCCGGACTACCAAGAGACATCGACACGATCTGGCAGCCATTTTCGATCGCCCAGTTGATCCCGTCCAGCACGCTGCCGTCTCCACCGCCGCCATCGTTTCCCAACACCTTGCCGATGTACAGTTGCACCCCCGCACCCACACCATAGCGCGGCGCATCCGCCGGTTGCTGCGGTCCTGCTGCGATACCGGCGCAATGCGTGCCATGTCCGTTCTCATCCTGGACTGACTCGCCGTCGACAAATGAACGCGCTTCAATTTTGCGGTTGGAAAAATCCGGATGATCAAGGTCTAGTCCCGTATCCAGTATGGCCAGCCTGATTCCCTCGCCATTGAAGGCCGTCTGATCCGCCTTTGTCGCGATCACCCCCCAAGTCTGCTCGGCCACGCCATCGGAATCCGCGCCACCATCCTCTGTGATGGCATACACGGCACGCTCCGCCTCGATGGACAGAATCGCGCTTTCGGACTCATCCATTGCCGCTCTCAGGCTATGGCTTTGGGCCGCCTCGCAGCGGATCAAGGCGACACCGATATGGTTGAAGACAAGGGCACAATTCACATCCAATGCCTTTACCGAGCTATCGGACGTACCGCCGGAGGTAAACGCGACTTGGACGCCAGCCAGGCGCCGCAGGTCCTGCGCAGCCTGTTCATTTCGTCCCTCCTTCAAGAGAACCAGATAGCGACCAGTGAGATTCGTAGATGTAGACATATCAAGCTCCTGTTTGCGCATTCAGCAAAAGGAAGACCACCATGTTGCGCACGGCCGTGCAGGGTTCATGGCAGCAGTCACAACCGGGGCGTCCCTTGGTACAGATTACTACATAAACGCTGAAATTTCATTCGTCATTTTGTATCAGCGCGGCGTTCGCATTTGGCCTCAATTTCCGCCTTAAATGCGAACCCCGTCAGGCGTTCTGTTCCAGTCCGATGCGAGACGATTCGAGCTCGTCGGCGATCCATGCGCGCAACGCCTGCAATACGGGCCAATCACGCAAGGCAGGCCGATAGACAAGATGATAGGCATGGTCCGATTCGAAATCGACCGAAATCGACGAAAGTCTAATCAGCTTGCCCTTCTGAATCGCATCGGCCGCCAGCAGTTCGCGCGCCAGGGTCAGGCCAAGCCCCTGCTCGGCAGCCTGCAGCATCACGCCCATATCGTTGAACTCCGCAACCGTATTGACTTGCACATCCAGCCCCGCGGCGGCAAACCAGGCCCGCCAGACCTCGCGGCTCCCCAGCAACGGCTCCTCGAGGAATGCCTCGGGTGGCGCCCCCACCAGGCGCTTGGCATCCACCGCGCAACCAACTACCACCAGGGGCATCTCGCCTTCGAGCAAACGCTGGGACAGCGTCCCGGGCCAAGGCCCCCTGCCATCCCGCAATGCCGCATGATAGCCATCGCGATGTAAATCCACGACCTGCAGCGAGGTATCGATCTCCAGTGTAATGTCCGGATGCCGGGCATGCCAGCGCCCCATGCGCGGCAACAACCAACGCTGGGCAAATGAAGGCACGACTGAAATGCGCAATATGTTTTCCTGGCTGCAGGCGGCAAGGGAGGCGGCCTGGATGCCGTCATCCAGCATGGCGAGGGCCCCTTGGACCGAGCACAACAATGCCTCTCCGGCCGCGTTAAGGACAATTCGGCGACCCGTTCTGTCGAACAACGGAAAACCCAGTTGCTGCTCCAACTGACGTATCTGCTGGCTTACGGCACTGTGGGTAAGGTGCAGGGCCTCGGCGGCGGAACGCAAATTCTGCATTTCTCCGACGGTGCGAAACGTGGCCAGCGTATTAAGCGGCAGACGTGGGGGCATCGTGTCTCCCTGGCGGCGATGAGGCATTGGCTGGGCGCGGTGCAACGAAGCAATGAAAGCCAGGCAACGCAAGCATGGATGCCGATTGGTTAGAAAAAACGACCAAATATCTTAAAAATTATTGATTTTCAAGGAATATATGGAAGTGTAAGCTTACCATAACTGCCATTTTCCACAAGCCTTCTCAAGCAAATCGACCGGCAGTAACCATTGATAGGGAGAATATCATGAACCAGGCAGCTTGCCACACAACACCAAATTCTTGCATGACACCGTTGACAGGCACCACCACGATCGAATCGCTGGCGCAACCTGCCGTCCAAAGTCGCAATTGGCTATATCGCATGTTCCAGGCGCGCCTGCGCAGCCAGCCTATTGACCCCTGGTCCACGGCCGTGAGCCAAGTCGAGCACCTGGATGCGCATATTCTGCGGGATATCGGCGCCCCCCGCTGGGTCATGCAGGAAGTGGCGCGCCGCAACGAACGCAGCGGCGCCATCATCTCGCCCAGATGCTGGTAGCCGCCTGAGGTCGCAGTCCTGCAGTCAACCGAGGGACGGCGTGGTTCCCATCATGTTGCGATACCAGGCATGAAACTGCGCCATCCCCTCTTCCAGTGGGATCTGATAAGGCCCGCGGTCATTGCGATTACGCAGATATAGCGCACGCCGCCCCTCATCGATCCTGACTGCGATTTCATCGTCTTCCTCGGCCGTTTCCATGTAAGCCTTGCGATGATAGGTGGCCAGGTCCGGACTGAACGCCAGCACCTCGTCCGGATAATAGAACTCGATCAGGTTCAGCGTCTCTCCTGGCCCCTGGGGAAATAGCGAGGACACAACCAGCGCCTGCGGGAACAGCTCGATCATCAGCGTCGGGTAAATGGCAATCCATATCGCGCCGAATTCCGGTTTCTCGTCGCCCATATACTCCTTGAGCAACCGCTCCCATTCCCGATAGACCGGCGTGCCGCCGTTCTCCAGGGTCTGCTCCACGCCCACAGTCTGCTTGCAAAACCAATCTCCGTACTTCCATCGCAAGGCGGAGCATTCGACGTACTTGCCCAGGCCTGGATGAAACGGGCCGATATGGTAGTCATCGTTATAGATTTCGATGAAGGTTTTCCAATTGCATGGGCAAGTGTGCGTTTCGACATGGTCAAGCCGATAGGTCGACAGGTCCAGATTCAGATCGGCGAACAAGGCGGCGATATCGTGTCCGCCCCCAGAGGGATGCTCGAACAGGAATCCGTTGAGATTCAACAGCGGGGAAGACTCCAGCTTCTTGCACTGGCGAATCTCGAATTGCGGGGCCGACAATAAGTCGCCGTCCGACCGATAGGTCCAAGCATGCACCGGGCAAATAATATTGCCGCCCGTTTTCGCCAGCGAACCGCGATGGCTTGTCAGCTCGCAATCGGTACTATAGCTACCCAGCATCAAGGCCTGGCGATGGCGGCAGACATTGGACATCAGCCGCACGCCCTGCTGGTCCCGCAGCAATACCCTGCCGCCTTTTTCTTGCGGCAGCGCATACCAATCCTGCACATCGGGCACGCTGTTTTCATGCCCGACATACAGTGGACTGTTCCGAAAAATGCACTGTTGCTCCTGCTCGTAGACATCCGGATCAAAATAGGCACTCACTGGTAGCGGTGTAGCCAGTTTCAGGATATCGGCAAGGTCCATGCAATTCTCCCTTTATTAAGTTAGGCCGGTTCTGGCTGCACCTGCGAACTCAGGGCAAGCAGCGTCTCGATCGAGTCGTTCCTGAACAGCGCCATCGGGTTGGGCAGATCCTCCGCCATGGTCAGGCTGCCGGCGGTATCCGACAGATCGACCATTTGCAGATTGTTTTTCAGTTGCAGGCGATTCAGGCAGGAATGCATGAAGGCCTTGGAAAAGAAGTCGTAGCGCTCGAACTTGCCGGCCAGCTGCGGGTGAGCCTGCTGGTAGCGCTTGATCGACAATGCGACACGCGCCCAGAACACCCGTTCTGTACAACATCCGCTGTCCTGCAACACGTCCGCCATATGACGGAACACCCCATCAAAGATATCGATGAATATCCCCAGGATCTTGTAATCCTCGGGCACACTGACCTTCAGCCGGGCGATATGTTCGGGCACTTGCGCGTCCTGGTCCAGAATCGCGCTTTCTTCTGCAATGTCCTTCATGATGCTGCGCAGCGGCACGTTGTGCTCGTCCATGACCATGATCAAATTCTCGCCATGTGGCATGAAAACAAGCTCGTAGGCATAGAAGCAATGCACGACTGGAATCAGGAATGCCTCGAAATAGCGATCCAGCCAGGTTTCGCAGTCCAGGCCGGACTGCGCGATCATGAGCGGCAGCAATGCCTGGCCGTCGCGATCCCGATGTAGCAGCGATGCCATCGTCATCAGGCGCTCATTCGCGCCGACCTTGCCGGCGGGGCTCTCGCGCCATAGCACCGAAAGCATTTTCTTGTAGGGGCTGTCCTTGGTGAGCGCCGCGTCATAGTAACGATTGGTGTATCCTACGGATGCGACCTCCTGCAGGATATCGAAGCCGCATTGCCGCAGGAACGCATCCCCGGCGATCAGTGACTTCAACCATTCATTGATGGCGGGCGTTCCGGCCATGTAGTACGGGGACAAGCCGCGCATGAAGCCCATATTGAGAATCGACAGCGACGTTTTCACATAGCACTTCTCGTGATCACTGTGATTGAAGTAGGTCCGGATCGATTGCTGCGCCTGGTAATCGTTATCGCCGATGCCCAGGTAGACAATGCGGCGCTGGGCAATATCGGCGGCAAAGGCGATGCTCAGACGGTTGAACCACTGCCAGGGATGGGTGGGCATGAACAGATAGTCCACGGGATCCAGGCCTTGCGCGCGCAGTTGCGCAACATATTCCGCGTAGCGATCCTTGCCGATCTCTGTTTCCAGGAACGTTTCGTATTGGAGCGTCGATAGCGAGGCAAAATGCGCCTGCGAGCGATGCACGGCAATCCAGACTAGGGTAAAGCGACTGGCGGTTTCTGGCGTATAGGCGTCATAGTCGAAAACATTGAAGCCAATGCGCCCGTTATTGGCGACGAATCCCGGATGCCCTTCGGTCATGGCCGCCTCGATTTGCTGGTAGTCCGCTTGCAGCAACTGCTGGCTGCTGAACTTCTGGTGGTGGCGCTTGTAGGCGGCGCCATACAGGGTGCTGCTGATTTCATCCAGATAGATCGGCAGCTTGTCTTCGGGAATGGCCAGCGTCTTCTTGAAATCAGTAATAAAACTTAACGCATCCAGTTCCAGGATCTTGTCACCTTTGATGCGCTCGACCGATGCTTCGGGAATATGCCAGTGACGCAGCATCATGCGACGGGCCTGAAAACGATATTCGGTCTGGCCATCGTCCGAGCGCAAGACATAGGACTGCAGCGTCTGGGCTGCGTCGTCGGTGCCGGCCGCGGGCTGCCCAGCGCGGTCCTGAGGACTCAGAATCTGTTCATGCGAGAATTCGGCGATGGCTTTGGTCACCAAATGACGGTTGACATGACGCCAGGCTTCGGGCTCAAGATGGCTCAAATGCTGTTGCGTCGCGTTTACGGGGTAGTGGCTCATGAGGTTGTTCCAAAGAATTTACAAAGTTGCATAAAAGTCGGGCGGTGTACACAAGGACAACATGGCTCGCTTGGTACTCAGGTCAATGGGCTTTATTTCGCTGAAACCGGCCCGACGGTTCAGAGTCCGCACATTTTCATTGCGGATATCGGGTTCAACAACCACCCGCTGCGCGCCAAAAATATTGAAAAGGTAATGCATGACGTGACGCATGACATCCAGGGTGTAGCCATGCCGGGGCTCGGTAGCCGGCGCGACGAAAAAATGCATGCCGACATCTCCCTTCGCGATCTCATAATGGCCGGAGATCGGGTGATGCGCTGGATCGTAGCACTCCAGCAAAAAGCGGATTGCGCCGTCCTGGGTGCCGACATATGCCCACTCATGCGCGGACGCATGCTGCCGCTCGTAAAAATCCAGTACCGCCCGCCTGCTCATGCCCGCCATATCCCAGTAGCCGGCATACGGCAGGTCAAACCATGGGTGAAAGACGGCGACGTCCTGGCCCGGTATCAATTCCCGCAATTTAAACGTTTTGGGAGTCCAGTTCAATGTGATTGCTCCTGTCCTTTTCAACGATGGGTTGGACGTAGTCCAGATTCAAAGTGAGCTTATTCGCCAGATAGGTAAGCGCGATCCCGCCTGCCGCGATCAGGAAAACCGCCTGATGGCTGACCAAGCTCACGATGTAGCCTGCGCAATACGAAGATACAAGCACGCCGAGATTCTGGAAAAAATTGGTCACGCTGAAGTGGTGCGCATAATCCTCCTTGCGGCTGATCTTGAACAGACTGACCTCCAGCTTGACGGCAACCTGGAATAACCCCCACCCATACATGCACCGACCCACGATAATCACGCTATCCGACGGGATTGACTGAAGGTAAAGTCCCACCAGCGCCAGCAACAGGTTCCAGGACAGATTCTCATTGCGGCGCGTGGCCGCATCATTCAAGCGGTGCTTGACGATCAGCGCCACGACGGCGGCCAGGCCGGGAATGGCAAAGATCAATCCCGCCAGCGTTTGGTCCAGATGACCCGTCGCGAAAATCCAGTACTCCGAGAAAAACGGCCGGATCAGATACGCGCTGAAATCGAAAGCGAACATGATCAGGCTCAAGGTCAGAATCCCCCGGCTCAGGCGCAGAAATCCACCCGAGGTCGGCTTCGGCGATGCGGCCTGCGTCTCGTTCAATTCGCTTGCGACGGGCCTGTTCACCTTGACGATGCGCCCGGTGCGATTGAGCCAGATGGTAATGCCCATCTGCGCAAAATCGCCCGCGGCCATCAACAGCAGCGCCGCGGCAGCGCCCAAGTGCTGCAGAATGTAGCCGCCGCTGGCCGCTGCCAAGATGCCGGAAATATGCACCACCACCGAAAGCAAGGCGATGGTCCGGCTATGTTCCTCGGCGCTCACGATCCGCATGAGGTACGGAAACATGAGTAAATAGCTGCTCTTGAACATGAACATCAGCATGGTCAGAACCCAGTACTGGGTCAGCGTTTCCGCCCAGATCGCTCCCAGGCACAACAAGCCGGCCACGCATTGCGTAAAACCGATAAGGGTCATCGGCTCATGCTTCTTGGCCACCCGCACCCACAAAGGCAGCGTGCACATCACCGCAATGGAAATGGCGGCGACGTACATGCCGGTATGAACCTGATCCGTCGTGCCATAGCGCATGTCGAAAAATTGCGGATAAAACCCGATCAGCACGGTATCGCTCATCATGCCCAGCGCGGACATGATGATAATGGCTACTCTGATCGTCATGCTTCGCTCAACTGTTCAAACTGGCTGTTGCCCTCTGGGGTAAAATCCTGAAACGTGGTTCCCGACTCCACGGTATAGGCTTCGCGGCCGAGCATCGAATTGATGATACGGGCATTGCGAAAGCAATTGAGGCCCAGATCGGGATTCGTGAGCCCATGGCTGTCGAACCCGGCATTCTGGACATAGATCTCCTGGCCGTTGATATCCACGGAATAATTCCGCGCCTGCCGATAGCGGCCATTGGCGTTCAAATGAATTCGCTGGCTCAGGCCGTGCATGAATGCGGGAATGCGATAGCCATAGCCGGTGGCGAACACCACCCCGTCTGTCAGCAGGCGATATTGCTGGCGCGTTTGCATATGCCTGAAGACCAGCTCGCTCTGGCCGCCCCGCTCCTTGCAGGCAAGCAGTTCCATGTTCGAGTACAGATGGGCGCGCTTTCTCGCCGCTGCTGAAAGCTCGTCGAGCTGTTCGTAGATGCGCTCGATCAGGCTGGTATTGATGCCGTTGAAAATGCTGTTCTGGTCCTGCAGGGTCGCCGCTTTCTGCGCCTCGTCCAATTGGTAGAAGTAATCGGCGTAATCCGGGGTAATGAGCTCCAGCGTCAGGCGACCGGTCTCCATCTGGAAGAATCTCGACGAGCGCGTAATCCAATACAGTTCATAGCCGTATTTTTCAATGTCCTGCAACAAGTCGGAGTAGATCTCGGCACCGCTCTGCCCGCTGCCGACTACGACGATTCGCTTGGCCTGGCGCAATTTTTCCTTGCGTGTCAGATACCTGCCGGTATGGCACGACGCATAGCCGGCGTCCACGCAGGCCGGCAGGTTGGGCTCGCTGCCGATGCCCACGACCAGTTTCCTTGCGCGCAATACTTCCTTGCGCCCCGAGGCGAGGTCCTGTACTTGAGCAACGTAGCACTGCGCCGCCTCGTCGAAGTCCAGCGCGGCGACCTCTTTGCCGTACCGCACGCAATCGAGCTGCGCCGCTGCCCATTGGCAATACTTGTTGTACTCTTGCCGCGTCAGATAGAAATTTTCACGGAAGTAATAATGGTAGATTTTCCCTTGCTGCTTGCAATAGTTCAAATAACTGAAGCGGCTGGTGGGATCGGCCAGAGTAACCAGATCCGCAATGAAATTGTTTTGCAGCGTAGTGCCAGGAATCATCATCCCGTCATGCCAGCTGAATGCGTTCTTGCGCTCCAGGAAAACCGCATCCAGATCCCGCAAGGGCGCCATGAGGCATGCCAGGCTCAGGTTAAACGGGCCAAGCCCTATCCCAAGCACATCATGAACCTTTCCTGCCACTACACCGGCACTCATTTTCAGACCATTCCTTAAAATATTAGTATTTCAATTGAACATTCATTCCGACCGAGCGCGAGGATGCGTAAAAACCCTGGCCCCATTGGAGAGACGTCAGATACTTCTTGTTGAACACGTTCTTCACATTCACCCCGACCGAGACGTTCTTGCTCACGTCATAGCTGGCCATCAAATCGGCCACCGCATAGGCTTTCTGACGCGTGTAGATATCATCGCCGGCCGTTGTTTTGCCTTGCAGACGCTTGGTCTCGGACTGCCAGCGCACCGCGGCGCCGACCTTGAGGCCAGGCACCGCCGGGATGGCGTAGGAGCCGGCCACCGTCAGCGAGCTGCGTGGCACGAACTGCCGCACCGCCTTGCCATCCTCATCCTTGATCGAGAAGAAATGGGTATAGCCGGCCGAGACCTCGAGCCCCGGCGCCACCTCGCCCTGCAAGGATAATTCCACGCCGCTGGAGCGGGAGCTGACTGGTTTGTAGCGACTCAGGCCACCGGCAAACGTGTCGTACTCCGCGGTGTTGTCCTGTTCGCTGCGAAACAGCGCCAGACCGCCATTGAGGCGACCGGACAGCCATTCGCCTTTGACGCCCACTTCGTAATTCTTGCCTTCGATGGCCGGCAGGATTTGCCCGTTCACATCCACCTGGGACTGCGGGTTGAAGATCCCGGTGTAGCTCGCGTACACGGAATAATTATCGTTGAGATCGTAGATCAGCCCCAGATAGGGAGAAATCCGGTTGCGCCGATAGTCGCGCGGCTCGCCATAATGCTCTCCCGAGCTGGTGGCGCGCGTGTAATTGAGGCCGGCGATAACCTTGAACGAATCGGACAGATTAAGCCGCGTAGCGGCGAAAGCGGTGGTTTTCCTGACGGTAAAGTCCGAGAAGGTTTCGGTGCCATTGTCGAAATCAGGGCGGGGAAACTGGCGGTCCCAGGTAAAGATGGAAGGCAGCGCGACGCCGACATCCGCCTCCAGCGAAGTCATGTAGTTTTTGCTGCGATTGGCATTGATGCCGAACATGACATCATGCTCCCTGCCCCCGAGCGTGTATTTTCCGGTGGTGCTGATATCGGCCAGCCACTGCTTTTCATAACGGTCATACTTGGTCGGGTAGGAGGTCAGGCCCAATCCCGTGTTCACATCCGGCACGCCACTGGCGAGAAACTGCTCGGCATCCTGCGTGATTTTCCGATAGGTCAGGTTGGCGCGGGTTTTCCAGCCACCACCCCAGTCGTGATTCAACTCGGCAAATGAAATGGCGTCGGTTGTGTTCCAATAAGCCCAATCCGGCGCATAGCTGTCGGAAACGTCATAATCTATCGGACTGCCGTCGGAATAATACAGCGACAGCGCACCCCACATTGGCGACTTGGTTTTATTCTTCTGGTAAGTATGCCCCAGCGTCAACGTGGTACGCTCCCCGAGGTCCGCGTCCACGATCACACCCAGCATGCGTTTCTCCAGACCGTAACGGTCCAGGTATGAGTTCCCCTTCTGATAGGCGCCGATCAGGCGGCCACGCACAGAGCCGCTTTCATTGAGCGGAGTGGAAATGTCCAGATCGAGCCGGCGCGTGGCGAATGAGCTATAGGACAGGCCGGCATTGGCGGAAAACTCGCGCTTGGGCTTTTTGCGAATAAAGTTGACCGTACCCGAAGGATTGCCGGTGCTGGACAGCAACCCGTTGGCGCCCTTGAGTACCTCGACCCGGTCATAGAATGCCATATCCAGATCGCCGATCTGTTCTTCCGTGGAAAATGGAAGGCCGACCCCGTCGATCTGGAAATTAGTGACATCAAAGCCACGGATGACATAATAATTGCGGTCGGTCTCCACCTGCTGCACAAACACGCCCGGCACAGAGGACAGCAATGAGGTGGCATTGTCCAGCTTGAAGTCATCCATCTGGGTGCGCGTTACCACGTTCACCGACTGCGGGGTTTCACGCGGAGACAAAGGAAGACGCGTGGAGGTGGACATGACTGGCACGCCGTACTGCCCTGTCCCTTCACTGGTTGCGTCGGTTTGCGTGACTGCGTTGATCGCCTGCAACTGCGCGACTGGCGCGCCCCCCGCACTCCTCGTCGCCGGGGCAGCATCGACCGCCTGGGCCTGGGCCGGTATGGCGAATACCCCGAGCAACGCGCCCACCAGCGCCGTGAATTTGAAATTCCGACCAATCATGCCTTGCGGCTTTGCAGCAACTGCCATAAATAGTTCCTCTTTAACAATGAAATGATAACCCGAATGATAACTATTACCATTATCAATTGCAAGTAAATGTAAATGACGATACAGTTTCGCTATTACATGCATAGCCTGAAACAATGAGAAAAGCCCGGCAATGCGGGCTCTCCAGGCAGACTAAAAAGGAAAAATCTAAGAAAAGACTTGTTGCGAACTTAAGGGAAAACCAGGGGGGGATTATGCAACACCCGTGGCCTGCCCCGCCTTGAGCAACCTCAAGCCGTTGACGACAACAAGCAGGCTGGCGCCCACATCGGCAAAAACCGCAATCCACATGGAGCCCATGCCGAGCAGCACCAGTGCCAGGAAAACGGCCTTGATACCCAGCGCGAGGCTGATGTTCTGAATCAGTACTCGCCGCGTCTGGCGGGATAACCGGAGAAATTCAGGTATTTTCATCAGGTTGTCGTCCATCAGCGCAACATCGGCGGTTTCGATCGCCATGTCCGAACCCATTGCACCCATAGCAAATGAAATATCCGATTGCGCCAGCGCCGGTGCATCGTTCATGCCGTCGCCCGCCATGCCAACCACTTCGCCACCTTGGCTCTGCAGCCTACGGATGGCGTCCAGCTTGTCTTGCGGCAACAGTTGCCCTTGCGCTTCGGTCACACCGCTAATGCGCGCGATATTTCTAACCACTGCCTGGTTGTCTCCCGACAGCATCAGGGTTTTCACGCCCTCGGCATGCAGTTGCGCAATTGCGGCGACACTGTCCGGCTTAATATCGTCGGCCACGGTAAATAGCATGACTGCGCCCCGGTCATCCATAAGCACAACCACACCCTGCCCCTGCTGTTCGGCGCTCTCGATGCTCGCTTGCAGGGTCGGGCCGCCCACCCCCATCGCCTGCGCCCAGACCGGACTGCCCAGATACCACTGCCGCCCGGCCATCGTTCCCTGAACACCGCGTCCGGGCACCGCCACAAAATCGTCCACCGCCAGCAACGCCCCGGCCTGCGGCGGCAGCGCCTGGTACACCGCCCTGGATACCGGATGATCGGAACGTGCGGCCAGGCTTGCCGCAATCAGTTGAAATTCATTGACAGGCCTGTCTTCGCGCAACGCGATCATATCCGTCTGAACCGGATGGCCTTGCGTGATCGTACCGGTTTTATCCAAAGCCAGCCATGAAAGGCGATGCCCTTGTTCCAGGTAAACGCCGCCTTTGATCAGAATCCCGCGGCGCGCCGCGGCGGTCAGGCCGCTGACAACCGTCACCGGTGTGGAAATCACCAAGGCACACGGGCAGGCAATAATCAATACCACCAGCGCCTGGTAAATCCAGTATCGCCACTCCCCGTCAAACAGGAGCGGCGGGAGAATGGCGAGCAACACTGCCAACATGACGACCGCCGGCGTGTAGTAACGTGAAAAGGTATCCACGAAGCGCTGCGTGGGCGCCTTCACTGCCTGCGCCTCTTCGATTTGGGTGATAATCCGGGCGAGCGTCGTGCTGTTGGCGGCGGCGGTTACCTCGACTTCGATCTCCGCGGATTCATTGATGGTACCGGCAAACACCGTATCTCCGGGCTGCTTGTCGGCAGGCACGCTCTCCCCGGTGATCGGCGCCTGGTTTACCGTGGTCATTCCCTTGAGAATCCGGCCATCCAATCCGATTCGCTCGCCCGGTGCGATCCGCAAGCGTGCCCCGGCCGCAACCAGGCCGACAGCGACAGGCTGCCACGTTCCATCCGGCTGCAAGCTGGTAACGCGCTCAGGCGCCAGATCCATCAGCCCGGAAATAGCATCGCGCGTGCGATCCAGCGATTTGGCTTCGATCCACTCGGATAGGGTGAACAACACCATCACCATCGCGGCTTCGGGCCACTGGCCGATGAGCAAGGCGCAGGTGACGGCAATGCTCATTAGCGCGTTGATATTCAGATCGCCATAGCGCAGCGCAATCAACCCCTTTCGGTACGTGTCCGTGCCGGCCAAGGCCACCGCCGCGACCGCACTGACAACAACCAGCCAGTCGGGGGCGCCAAACCAATGAGCCAGCTCTGCAATCAATGCGAACAGGCCGCCGGCGGCCAGCCGCCACCAAACCGGCAATAGGCCTTGCGCAATATTGGGAGAGACGTCGGCGTGCGATGAGGAAACAGCATTGTCGTGCCGGTGCGCGTGCTCGCCGTGAGCATGTCCGACATGGTTATCGCCGCCGTGGTGATGATGCCTATGCGAACAACATCCTGACACGCCCGTTACCGCCGTGTCCCCCGGTCTGCCTGCTGTCCCGAGCTCAGGCGTAAAGCCGATTTTTCGGATGACCTGCAGAATGTCCTCAAGCGCGGTCGGCTGGTGCGTCACCGACAATACCCGCGACATTAAATTAAAATGCAATTGCAGCACGCCCGGTTGTTTTTCCAGTGCTTTGCGCAATAGCCGCTCTTCCACGGGGCAATCCATCTGCTCGATTCGAATCGCGGTTGTCTGGTTGAGTGATCCCGTCATACCTGTTCCATGTTTCATCGTTATAATGCATTTGAAACCCTGAAGTAACTATAGAGTCAAGCGATAATGCACCGAACAGGAGAAAATGCATGAAAATCGGAGAATTGGCGCGTCTGCAAGGCTGCACGCCGGAAACCATCCGCTTTTACGAAAAAGCCGGGCTGTTGCCCGCGCCCTTGCGTACCGACGGGAATTACCGACATTACACCGAGGAACATATTCAGCGCTTACGGTTCATTCGTAATTGCCGGGTGCTGGATATGTCCCATGAGGAAATCCGCGTCCTGCTGCAGGCTCACGATAATACGCCCGAAGATTGCCAGCCCATTAACGCCGCGATCGAAACGCATATCCAGCATGTGGAAGTGCGAATTCAAGAACTGCAACAGTTGAAGGCGCAACTGGCCTCGCTGAGTCGGCACTGCACAGAGCCGCACGAAGTCAGGCATTGCGGGATTTTCCAGCAACTGCAAACGGCGGAACTCAGCGCCCCGCATGTGCAAGGCAGCACGCACCTGTAAACACAGATGCTATTTTTTGCTTTTACCTATTGGAGTTGCCTATCGTGGCGATCAGAATTGAAGTTGACGACCTGTCTCGCGAGCAAACTCGGATGCTGCTGAATGAGCATATGCAAAACATGCGGGAACTATCCCCCGCGGCGAGCGTCCACGCCTTTGATCTGGAGAAATTGCGGCAACCGGATGTCACTCTCTGGACGGCCTGGGACGGCCCCAAACTCGTCGCCTGCGGCGCGCTCAAGGCGCTCGACGCAAACGAAGGTGAAATAAAATCCATGCGCACACCCCTTGCCTTGCGCCGCAGAGGCGCAGGCAGAGCGATGCTTGCACATATCATTGACGTTGCCCGCGCAAGAGGCTATCGCCGGCTAAGCCTTGAAACCGGAACTGCCTCGGCGTTCAGTCCCGCGCACAAGCTATACGAGAGCGCCGGCTTTACATGTTGCGGCCCATTTGGCGACTACCGCGAAGATCCGTATAGCCTATTTATGACATTGCGCTTATAAGGGGCTGATGCGCATTCGGCGAGGAGCGCACGCAACGAATACAGAACCGGATGCGGGCGTTGTCGGGCAATGCAAAGCCCGCGGACCGGAAACCATGCCCGCAGGCCACGCTGCCGCGACCGGGCGGGAGCCCTGCCGGTTAGCCGAAGCGGCCGGTAATATAGTCCTCGGTTTCCTTGCGCTTGGGCTTGACGAACATTTGCTCGGTTTCACCGAACTCCATGAGCTCGCCCAGGTACATGTAGGCGGTGTAATCGGAACAGCGCGCCGCCTGCTGCATATTGTGCGTCACGATGGCAACGGTGTAGTCTTTCTTCAGTTCGGTGATCAGTTCCTCGATCTTGACCGTTGAAATCGGGTCCAGCGCCGAACATGGTTCGTCCAGCAGCAAGACTTCCGGCTTGATCGCCACGCCCCGGGCAATACACAAGCGTTGTTGCTGGCCGCCTGACAGGCCGTTGCCACTTTGTCCAAGCTTGTCCTTGACTTCGTTCCAGAGCGCCGCCTTGGTCAGCGCCCATTCGACACGCTCGTCCATGGCTGCCTTGCTCAACCGCTCGAACAGCTTGACGCCAAAAGCGACATTGTCGTAGATGCTCATCGGAAACGGCGTCGGTTTCTGGAAAACCATGCCGACCTTGGCACGCAGCAACGAGATATCCTGGGCGCTGGTGAGCAGATTCTCACCGTCCATATTGATCTCGCCTTCCGCCCGCTGTCCGGGATATAGCTCGTACATGCGGTTAAACGTGCGCAAAAGCGTGGATTTCCCGCAACCGGACGGGCCAATGAATGCCGTGACTTTGTTTTTGGCGATCCGCATGTTCACGTCTTTGATCGCGTGAAATTTGCCGTAGTAGAAGTTCAGATTTTTGACTTCGATTTTAGTCTGGTCAATCGTAACCAAGTTTTCCATGTGTGTCTTCCTGACGAATACTTTAGTGTGTGGATCGCGGGTTATTTGCTGCGAAAGGCGTTGCGGGCGATGATATTGAGCGCCAGCACAAGCAATGTGATCAGCGTGGCGCCGGCCCAGGCCAATTCGTTCCAGTCCTTGAACGGGCTGGCGGCATACTGGAAGATGACGACCGGCAGGTTAGCCATCGGGCCATTCATGTTCCAGCTGGTGAACTGGTTCGACAAGGCGGTGAAAAGCAAAGGCGCCGTTTCCCCGGCGATGCGCGCAACCGCCAGCAAAACCCCCGTGAGAATACCGGACATCGCGGCCTTGTAGCACACCAAGGTAATCACCCGCCATTTGGGGCAGCCGAGCGCAGAGGCGGCTTCCCGCAGGCTGTTAGGCACCAGCGCCAACATATTGTCGGTCGTACGCACCACGACCGGGATGACCAGGATAGCCAGCGCAAACGCCCCCGCCCATCCCGAATAGTGGCCCGCGGTGGAAACGAAAATCGCGTAGATAAACAGGCCAATGATGATCGACGGCGCGGACAGCAGCACGTCATTCAGAAAGCGCGTTGCTGGCGCCAGCCAGCCGCGCTGTCCGTACTCTGCCAGATACGTTCCGGCAAGAATACCGATGGGCGTACCGATCAGGGTACCGACGGCCGACATCAGGACCGAACCGATCAGGGCATTGGCCAGCCCCCCGGCTTCGCCCGGTCCTGGCGTTTTTTCGGTGAACAGGCTCAAGGAGAGCGAACCGCCTCCCTTGATCGCCAGTGTAAATAGGATCCATATCAGCCAGAACAGCCCGAAGATCAGGGCCGCAGAAGACAGCGTAAGCATGATCTTGTTGCGCAGATGGCGGCGCCGGTATATGCCGTTGGACGGATTAATGGCGGAGTTGGCCTTGACTGTATCGACGGTCGTTGTATTCATGTTTTCTTTTTCCACCTAATCAGGATTTCTTGCCTTCGCTGGCGGACATCTTGGCCAGCATGAAGCGAGACAGTACCAGGACAACGGTTGTGATCAGGAACAGGATCAGGCCCAGTTCGATCAGCGAGGACTTCTGCAGGCCGCCGGCTTCGTTGAATTCGTTGGCGATGGCCGAGGCAATGGAGTTGGACGGATCGAACACGCTGCCCGGCAAGCGGAACGAATTGCCGATCACGAAGGTCACGGCCATGGTTTCGCCCAGCGCCCTGCCCAGTCCAAGCATAATGCCGCCGATCACACCCGATTTGGTATAGGGCAGCACGACGCGCCACATGACTTCCCACGTGGTGGAACCCAGGCCATAGGCCGATTCCTTCAGCATGGGCGGCACCACCTCGAAAACATCCCGCATGACCGAAGCAATATAGGGAATGATCATGATGGACAGGATGAGGCCGGCGGTGAAAAGACCGATGCCGAAGGGCGCGCCGGAGAAAAACTGTCCGATGAAAGGCACGCTGCCCAGCACATTGATCAGGCCGGGCTGGATATATTCCTGGAAAATCGGTACAAATACGAACAGGCCCCACATACCGTAGATGATCGAAGGCACGGCCGCGAGCAGTTCCACCGCTGTTCCCAGCGGACGGCGCAGCCAGGTCGGGGCCAATTCGGTAAGGAACATGGCGATACCGAAGGAGACCGGCACCGCGATGATCAGCGCAACGAAGGCGGTGATCAGCGTACCGATGATCGGGACAACGGCGCCGTAAATATCATTGACAGGGTCCCAGTCATTGGTCCACAGAAAAGCGGCGCCATATTTGACCAGCGTTGCCTGACTTCCATAAACCAGCGAAAGCATGATGGCCGCAAGCAGCATGAATACAAAAAAAGCAAAAAAGCGGGAGACATTCTTGAATAACATGTCTGCAAAGGCGTTGCTTTTTGCTGGCGCGGGAGGAAGTTCTTTTTGCATAGTCTGGTGGGCGGATTGATTCTGTTCCGCCACAGTGGTCGTAATGGAAACGCTCATTGTAAACCCGTCTTGGTGATCGTAAAAAACATGGCGCCTTAAAATCTTTAAGTCGCCATGTTTTGTTCAGGAGATCAAATCCGGAGGGACCTGATTATTTCCACAAAGCCTGACCGTCTGCCGATTTGATTTCAGCGGCCCACGCTGCGCGCACTTCCTTGGTCACTTCTTCTGGCAGCGGCACGTAATCAATCTCGGCGGCTGATTTGGCGCCGTTTTTGAAGGCCCAGTCGAAAAATGCCAATACGGCCTTGGTTTGCTCTGGCTTGTCGGCTTTCTTGTGAACCAGGATAAATGTCGCCGCGGTCACAGGCCAGGAGTCGGCACCAGGTTCTTCTGTCAGCACCACGCCCATGCCTGGCGCGCTTTTCCAGTCAGCATTGGCGGCTGCGGCCGCGAACGCTTTCTGTTCCGGCTGGACGAAGTTGCCGTCCTTGTTTTTCAACTGTGTCCAGGCCAGCTTGTTCTGCTTGGCATAGGCATATTCAACGTAGCCGATGGAGTTCTTCAACTGACCCACGTAAGCGGCCACACCTTCGTTACCCTTGCCACCCTGTCCGGTAGGCCACTTGACGGCCTTGCCCTCGCCGACTTTGGCTTTCCAGTCGGGGGACACTTTTGACAGGTAGTTGGTCCAGCCAAACGTTGTACCGGAACCGTCTGAACGGTGCACCACGATGATGGCGGCGTCAGGCAGCGTGACGCCTGGGTTCAGGGATGCAATCGCCTGGTCGTTCCATTTTGTCACTTTACCCAGGAAAATGTCGGCCAGGACAGGGCCCGTCAGTTTCAATTGGCCTGGTTTGATGCCTTCGATATTAACAACGGCAACCGTACCACCGATCACGGCCGGAAACTGCAACAAGCCGTTCTCATTCAGCTTGTCTTCTTTCATTGGATCGTCCGATGCGCCAAAATCAACGGTCTTGGCAATGATTTGCTGCTGGCCGCCACCGGAACCGATAGATTGGTAGTTGATTTTATTACCTGTCTCGGTCGCATACAGAGAAGCCCATTTCGCATATACCGGATAGGGGAAAGACGCGCCCGCGCCAGTCACGGTAGAAGCAGCCTGAGCCGCGAAGGCCGCAGAGGACAACGCCAGCGCCACTGAAACACGTTTTAGTGCATGTTTGAACATGTATATTCCTTAGTCATTTAAAAGGTAACAAAATGCGAACCGCAATGTCGTTCCGAGATATAGTAAAACGGCTATATGACAGGATAGTGACAAATATAATGCAATCGTCGCCAGCGCCTAGGGAAAACACGTAGATTTAATATTAATCTATTTATTTCAATAAGTTATCAATGAAATAAATTGCAAGGCAAAGCGATTTCGCCCTGCTTTGGCATGAAATGGCGTGCAGCCTGCCTGCAACACTTTCGACCCGGGATAGCCCCGCCACCGTTACATATTACAGTCCGACTTGTCTAGTTAGTCCGGCGCCAAGCCGGGCGCTCGCAACCGAACCCTGTCGCCGGCGCCGTTCCGGCTGCGCGCGACAGGACATATGGGAAAGCCGGATGACGGCTTTATTTACCCAGCAGCGCCATCAGGTGGTGGTGGATATTGAACGGCTGCCGGCGGCTTTTCACGCGCTCATACTCCCCGTTGGGCTTTTGCTCCCAGGCAAGGACATTATCCTTGAGCGGATAGGTAAACGACTCGTTGACCACCCGTTTTTTCAGCACTGGGTCCAGGATCGGAAAGGCGACTTCCACCCGACGGAAAAAATTGCGCGCCATCCAGTCGGCTGACGACAGATAAACCGACTCCTTGCCACCCGCGAAAAAGTAGAATACGCGCGAATGCTCAAGAAAGCGCCCCACGATGGAGCGCACCCGGATATTGTCCGACAGACCCGGCACACCCGAGCGCAAGGCGCACACCCCGCGCACGATCAATTCAATCCGAACCCCGGCCTGGCTGGCCCGGTAAAGCGCGTCGATGACCTGGGGTTCCAGCAAGGAATTCATTTTCGCCATGATGACCGCTTTCTTGCCGGCGCGTGCCTGCTCGGTTTCGGCCTGGATCATCGCCACGACGCGCTCGTGCAGCGTGAACGGAGACTGCAGCAGCAGTTTCAATGGACGCCGGGAACCCAGCCCGGTCAGCAGGGAAAAGACCCGGTCCATATCCTCGGTCAGGTCGCGATTGGCGGTCAGCAACCCAAAGTCCGTATACAGTCTGGCGGTGCGGGGATGATAATTGCCCGTGCCCAGATGCGCATAGCGCACGATCTTTCGGCCTTCCCGGCGCAGGACCAGCAGCATTTTCGCATGGGTCTTATGGCCCACCACACCGTAAACCACATGGGCACCGACCTCCTCCAGCTTGGCGGCCCAGTTGATATTCGTCTGCTCGTCAAAACGCGCCATCAATTCCACCACCACGGTGACTTCCTTGCCCGCCTTCGCCGCGGCAAGCAATAGGCCCATCAGTTCGGAATCCTCGCCGGTCCGGTAGATGGTTTGCTTGATCGCCACGACTTGCGGATCCAGCGCCGCCGACGTCAGGAAATCGATAACGGGCTTGAATGACTGGTAGGGATGGTGCAGCAGCAAGTCCTGGCGCGCAATGGCATTGAACATCTCGGCGGGATTGTCGTTCATGGTATCGAACGGCGCCGGCAGGCGCGGCCGGTAGCTGGGAAACACCAGTGCCGGGTCCGCGTCAATATCGCACAGGGGCATCAGACGTGTCAGGTTAACGCTGCCCTGGGTGCGGTAAGTATCCTTGGGCGTCAGGGCAAACTCGCTCTGCAGAAAGCGTTCCAGGTCCTCCGGCGTATCCCGGGAAATTTCCAATCGGACAGCCGCCCCGAAGTTGCGTTGCGACAGTTCGCCTTGCAGTGCCTGGCGCAGGTTCGTGACTTCATCTTCGTCGACGAAGAGGTCGCTATTGCGCGTTACGCGCCATTGATACAGCCCCTTGACCTGCATCCCCGGGAATAGCTCGCCGGAAAACTGCTGCATCAGCGAGGACAGCAAGGTGTACCGATGGCGCTCGCCACAAACCGATTCGGGGATTTCCAGCAATCGCGGCAGTGCCCGAGGAGCCTGCACGATAGCGATTGACGCGCGCCGACCAAAGGCATCCTCGCCACTGAGTGAAACGATGAAATTCAGGCTTTTATTGAATACCCGCGGGAACGGATGGCCGGGATCCAACCCGATCGGGGTAAGCAGCGGCATTACCTCTTCGAGGAAGATATGACGGGCCCAATCATTGATCTGTTCGGTATAGTCCTGATTGCCCAGGACCCACACCCCTTTTTCGCGCAAGGCTGGAAAGATATCGTTATTGAGCAGGGAATACTGCCGCTTGACCAGTTCGTGCACGCGCTGCTGCACCAGATCGAACGCCACCGAAGGCGTCAGCCCGTCATCGCCGGGCACATTGGGAAACTGGCGCTCCTGCTCCTTGAGGCTGGAGATGCGGATTTCGAAGAATTCATCCAGGTTGGAACTGACAATGCACAAATAGCGCAACCGCTCCAGTAGCGGGTTGTTCTGGTTTTCCGCCATGCCAAGCACGCGTTCGTTGAATTTGAGCAGCGACAGCTCGCGATTGAGCAATGTGATGGGGGATGAATCGGGTACGGTTGGGGTTTCGGACATAAGCATGTTGTTGTTCTATGAGCGGAATCGATTTTTATACCGTATCAAAATCTCAAATTGATGACAAGCGAAAATCATGCCCGAATTTTGCCCTATTTCCTGCGCAGGCAAGGCTTTTTTACTAAAATGGCGGTTCAATTTACCTACACGATGCATCATGGACCAATTACTCGCCGCTGTCGACCTGGGCTCTAACAGTTTCAGACTTACCATAGCCCGGATCGTCCAGAATGATGATGCCCAGCAAATCTATCCCGTCGACCGCCTGAAGGAAACCGTCAGGCTTGCCGCGGGTCTGGATGCGGCGCAGGTGCTGAGCGAAGAGGCGATCCAGCGGGCCATCGCGGTGCTGTCCCGCTTCGGTGACCGGCTGCATAATTTTCCGCATAGCCGCGTCAGGGCCGTTGCCACCAATACATTCCGTGTGGCGCGCAACGTGGCCGAGTTCCTTCCCAGGGTCGAAGCGGCGCTGGGCTACCCCATAGAAGTCATTTCGGGCCAAGAGGAAGCCCGCCTGATCTACTCCGGCGTGGTTCACGAATTGCCGCCCTCCCCCCGGCAGCGCCTGATCGTCGACATTGGCGGCGGCTCCACCGAATTCGTTATCGGCAAGGGCCTGGACCCGCTGATCATGAAGTCCCTGTTCATGGGATGTGTCACGTTCACCAAGGCCTTTTTTCCCGACGGCAAGGTCACCGAAGACGGTTTCGTGCAAGCGGAAATCGCGGCCCGCAAGGAAATCGAGATCATTTCGCGGCAATATCGACACTTGGGCTGGGAGGAGGCCTACGGCTCATCCGGCACCGCCAAGGCCCTGGTCGCCACCCTGCAGGAATCGGGTTTTTCCGAAAAAGGCATTACCCTGGAAGGCATGCAGAAGCTCAAGAAAGTGCTGATTCGCCACGGCAGCGCGCGCGCACCGGAACTACGCGGCCTGAAGAACGATAGGATGGAAGTGTTGCCAGCCGGCCTGGCCATCATGACGGCGATCTTCAGCGAACTACAGGTCAAGCAAATGAACCAGGGTGATGGCGCCCTGCGGGTCGGTGTACTCTACGACATGCTGGGACGCGATGGCCTGCAGGACAAGCGCGAAGAAACCACCAAGCTTTTCATCAAGCGCTACCACATCGACGCCAAACAGGCGGCGCGGGTCAAGAAGCAGGCCCTGCTGTTTTTCGACGCCCTGCTGAGCACGGAAAGCAACGCCGAGGAAATGAAACGCTACCTCGGCTGGGCCTGCGACCTGCACGAAACCGGCCTGAGCATTTCCCAAGTCAATTACCATAAGCATTCGGCCTATGTCCTGGCCAATGCGGACATGCCCGGCTTTTCCGAGGCGGAACAGGAACTCCTGTCATTCCTAACCTTGGGGCACCAGGGCAAGCTGGACAAACTCCAGATGCTGGAACCGACACGCAACAAATGGCTGCTCGTGCTCTGCCTGCGCCTGGCGGTGGTGTTCATGCGCCGCCGCCAGCCTGTCGCTTCCCTGCCGGTCGCGCTGACAGTAGACCAACAACGCCTGACCCTGCAGGTCGGCAAGAAATGGCTTGAAGAGCACCCGCTCACCAAATACACGCTGGGTCTCGAAGCCGAGGAATGGAAAAAAGCGGGCTTTACGCTGGAACTTCGGGGGAACTGACTCAACCGGCTTGCAAGCGCCAGGCCAGCGCGGCCAGCGTGATAAACAGCACCGGCAGGGTCAGTACGATTCCCACGCGGAAATAATAGCCCCAGGTGATCCTGACGCCCTTGCGCGCCAGCACATGCAACCATAGCAACGTGGCAAGACTGCCGATCGGCGTGATTTTCGGTCCTAGGTCGCTACCGATAATATTGGCGTAGACCATCGCCTCCTTGACCAACCCGGCCGCCTGGCTGGCCTCGATCGACAGGGCTCCGATCAGCACGGTGGGCAAATTGTTCATCACAGAAGAGAGCAATGCGGTCAGCACACCGGTGCCGATGGCTGCAGTCCATAAGCCGCGCGCGGCCAGCTCATTCAGGAGCCCGGCGATAAAATCGGTCAGCCCGGCGTTGCGCAAGCCGTACACGACCAGATACATACCCAGCGAAAAAATCACAATAGACCAAGGCGCCTCGCGCAGCACCTTCCGGGTGCTGATCACATGCCCTCTTCCCGCAACCAGCAGCAACACTAGCGCCCCGGATGCGGCAATGACGCTGATCGGCACACCCAAATCCTCAAGTACGAAAAACCCCAGCAGCAACAGCGCCAGCACGAGCCAGCCGGCCAGAAATGTCGCGCGGTCCCGGATCGCACTGGCTGGCGGCGGCAACTGCTCACGAACATAGGTGGGCGGTATCTGCTTGTGGAAATAGACCAGCAAAACGACCAATGTGGCGGCGACGGCAACGATATTGACCGGCAGCATGATCGCCGCATATTGGGCAAAGCCGATATTGAAAAAATCCGCGGAGACAATATTGACCAGGTTCGACACAATCAGAGGCAGGCTCGCCGTATCGGCAATGAATCCCGCGGCCATCACAAAGGCCAGGGTGGCACCCGGCCCGAACCCAAGCGCAACCAGCATCGCCATGACGATAGGCGTGAGAATCAGCGCCGCCCCATCATTGGCGAAAAATGCCGATACCATGGCGCCGAGCAATACGATCAGGCCAAACAGCCAGCGACCGCGTCCACCGCCCCAGCGCGCGACGTGCAAAGCTGCCCATTCGAAGAAACCGGCTTCGTCCAGCAACAGGCTAACGATGATGATCGCAATGAAAGTCGCCGTGGCATTCCATACGATATCCCACACTGCCGGAATATCGGCTACATGCACGACACCGGAAAGGAGCGCCAGCACGGCGCCCAACGAGGCGCTCCAGCCGATCCCCAGACCGCGTGGTTGCCAAATGACAAGGATAATAGTCAGCACGAATATCAGGGCAGCGATCAGCACATCTTCCTCTTACTTATCAAGCAATTTTGCAGGCCCCGGAACGGCAATGCCGGTGTCGCGAGTATTGCGCCCATAGAAAAAGACAGGCGCGACCTGTCTTTTTCTATGGCGGCCCGACGACCCGAAAAAGGCCTCGCCCCCTTCGGGTCATGCCAGCGCGCAGCGCCAGCCTCGTCTCAACAACACGATTCACGCCAGACCGAAATGTTTTTTGTATCTCTGGTCAATATTGGCAACGTCGATGATCACGGGAAAATCCGCCGAGTTGAAATCCTGGTCAAATGCCGGCTCTCCGCAAATCTGCGCGCCAATTTTCAAATAGCCTTTGATCAGGGCCGGCGTACGCGCGTCATCGGTCAGATTCAGCTTTTCCAGCGGATAAGGATTGAGCGGGTACATTTTCGGGCGTTCGGGATGCGCGTCGATTTCGCGCTTGGCCGCCCGCCAGACCTTGGATGCTTGCAATCCGCCATCCGCCAGACTCACGCTAGCACAACCAAGCATATAGCGATAATTGTTAGACAGCAGATAACGGGTCAAGCCGTTCCACAATAACATGATCGCCTGGCCGTTGCGATAGTCGGGATGCGTGCAAGATCGGCCGCATTCGCACAGGACCGAACGGAACTGTTCAAGCTCGCCGAGGTCGAACTCCTGTTCGGAATAATACCCACCGGCTTCGATGGCCTTTTCCGGACTCAGTATGCGATAAGTGCCGACGACAGCCCCCGTATTGAGATCGCTCACCATGAGGTGCACGCAGTATTGGTCGAACGGCTCGATGTCAACCCCATCCACCGCGCCGGGAAACACCACGTTCATTTCTTTTGTATAGACTTCGTAACGCAGGCGTTGCAACTGCTCCACTTCCTCGGGTGTCGTTGCAATTCCCAACACCAGACTTTGGCTGTCTACATCATTGTCATCTGCCCGGATCCGCATGATCTCTTGCATTCGGCATTATTCCTAAGGGTTAACCGTAATCCTGCATGATACTGGTTTCATTTGACAAAAACTTTTCACATACAGGTAATATTTCGAATTTTTGAAATATTACCGCAGATTCAGGCGCAACGTGAACAAAGCACGTCGCCCCTGAATAAACGCGTCATGCCTAGAGCTTGACCGCCTGCAACTGCTCGATTCCCTTGCGGGCAAGGGCTTCGTCCTCGGCCTCGACCATCAGCCGCAACTTGGGCTCGGTGCCCGAAGCGCGGATCAGGACCCGGCCGCGCCCTTCGAGTTCGCGCTCCACGGCCGCTTTGGCCGCTTGCAGACCCTCGTGCGCGGTCCAGTCGGCGCCTTTTTTCCAGGGTACGTTCACCATGATCTGCGGATACATCTTGAGATCGGCGATAAACTGGGACAGTGTCTTGCCACTGCGGACCAGGGCGCGCAACACCTGCAGACCCGCAATGATGCCATCGCCTGTCGTGTGGTTGTCCAGACACAATAAGTGGCCTGAGCTTTCGCCACCATACAGCCAGCCGTTCTTCTGCATGGCTTCCAGCACATAGCGGTCGCCCACATTGGCGCGCTCGAATGGCACGCCCATGATTTGCATGATTTTCTCAAACCCGTAGTTGGTCATGAGTGTGCCGACCACGCCGGCGACGCGCCCGTGCATCATGCGTTCACGCACCATGGCGTACAGCAATTCATCGCCGTTATAGATACGCCCATCCGCATCGACCATCTGGATGCGATCGGCATCGCCATCAAGCGCAATACCGTAATGGGCACCCTCTTCCTTGACTTTGGCGGCCAGGGATTCGGGATGCAGGGCGCCAACGCCATTATTGATATTGAAGCCATCAGGGTTGCAGCCAATGGCGATCACTTCGGCGCCAAGCTCCCGAAAGACGTGCGGCGCGATGTGATAGGCCGCGCCATGTGCGCCATCGACCACAATCTTCATGCCCTTCAGGTCCAGATCGTTGGGAAAAGTGCTTTTGCAAAACTCGATATAGCGGCCTGCCGAATCGGTCATGCGCCGGGCACGGCCGATCTGGTCCGAACTCACGCACCCGACAGGCTCGTCCAGCGCGGCTTCAATTTCCGCTTCTACCTCGTCGGGCAGCTTCATGCCGGTACCTGAGAAAAACTTAATACCGTTATCCTGATAGGCATTGTGAGAGGCACTGATCACCACGCCGGCGGTCAAGCGCAGGGCGCGGGTCAGATAGGCAACAGCGGGCGTGGGAATCGGACCTGCCAGGTAGACATCAATGCCGGCGGCCGACAGCCCTGCCTCAAGCGCCGATTCCAGCATGTAGCCGGAGATCCTGGTGTCCTTGCCGATAAGCACGATCGGCCGCGCGCTGCCCTTGTGGTTCTTGGACAATACACGCCCGGCCGCATATCCGAGGCGCAGGGTAAACGCCGCGTTGATGACCGGACCCCCGACTTCTCCGCGGACCCCATCGGTTCCGAAATATTTACGCGCCATCAATTTCTCCTTGTTCTGTTACCGCCCATACATTAAGGGCATCTACTGTTTGCGCGACATCGTGCACCCGCACAATGGACGCACCACGAGCGACGGCCGCCAGGGCCGCCGCAATGCTGCCGGCCACCCGCTGTGACGGTTCTTTGCCGGTTACCGCGCCAATCATCGACTTGCGTGAAACGCCGACCAATATCGGGGAATCCAACCCGGATAGCGTCGCCATTTCCCGCAACAACTGGTAATTTTGCTGCACTGTCTTGCCAAAACCGAACCCGGGGTCAAGGCAAATCCGCCTCGGGTCCACCCCCGCTTCGATGAGCGCCTCCTTGCGCTGTGCCAGGAACGACGCCACGTCGGTCGTGACATCGGCATACGCCGGCGCCTGCTGCATAGTCTTGGGTTCTCCCTGCATGTGCATCAGGCAAATGCCGCAAGCCCCCTGCCGCACCACCACATCGATGGCACCGGGCTTGCGCAACGCATAAATATCATTGATCAGGTCGGCGCCGGCGTCCAGTGCCGCCTGCATCACCACCGGCTTGAAGGTATCGATCGATAGGGGCTTGCCGCAATTGAGCAAGGCCTCGATAACCGGGATGATCCGCGCCAGTTCCTGGGCTTCGGAAACCGCATCGGCGCCCGGGCGCGTGGACTCGCCACCGATATCCAGGATATCGGCCCCCTCTTGGATCAGTTGATGGGCATGGGCGACCGCGGCCTCGGTGGAAAAATGCTGGGCACCGTCTGAAAAGGAATCGGGGGTAACGTTCACGATACCCATGACAAGCGGGCGCTTGAACGTAAGTTCAAAGCGCCCGCAATTGAATGTGGAATGACTCATGTACAGAAGCGGCAGAAATCAGGCAGTGGCCGTTGCGTTGTCGCTGCCAGGATCCTTCTTGGCCGCGCCTGATGACGGCGGAGGCAGATCGGAAGAGTCCGTCACCGCTTCAGGGGCTTCGGGCGGCCTTGGAGGGCGACCCGCCATGATATCGCCGATTTGCTCCGCATTGATGGTTTCCCACTCCAGCAGCGCCTTGGCCATGGTATGCATCTTGTCGCGATTCTCTTCGATGATCTTGCGCGCCACCAAGTATTGCTCGTCAATGATCAAGCGGATTTCCGCATCCACTTTCTGCATGGTTGCCTCGGAAACATGGGTTGTCTTGGTCACGCTGCGTCCCAGGAAAACCTCATTCTCGTTCTCGGCGTAAACCATGGGACCGAGCGATTCCGTCATGCCGTAACGCGTCACGATATCGCGTGCAATCGCCGTGGCGCGCTCGAAGTCGTTAGAGGCCCCTGTCGTCATCTGGTTCATGAAGATCTCTTCGGCGATGCGGCCACCGAACAGCACAGCGATGGTATTGAGCAAGCGTTCTTTATCCATGCTGTAACGATCGCCTTCGGGCAACTGCATGGTTACGCCGAGCGCGCGTCCGCGTGGAATGATGGTGACCTTGTGAACCGGATCGGTCTTGGGCAGCATGCGGGCAACAATGGCATGGCCGGATTCATGATAAGCGGTATTCTTGCGCTCTTCTTCCGGCATGACAATGGAGCGGCGCTCCGCACCCATGATGATCTTGTCCTTGGCGTTCTCGAAATCGGCCATACTCACGGTGCGACCATTGCGACGGGCAGCAAACAGAGCGGCCTCGTTGACGATATTGGCCAAATCGGCACCGGAAAAGCCCGGCGTGCCACGCGCGATGACGGAGGCGTCGACATTCGGCGCCAACGGTACCTTGCGCATATGCACGTTCAGGATTTGTTCGCGTCCGCGGACGTCGGGCAGGCTGACGACGACCTGGCGGTCGAACCGGCCCGGACGCAGCAGAGCCGGGTCCAGCACGTCGGGACGGTTGGTGGCAGCAATCACGATGACGCTCTGGCCGGACTCGAAGCCGTCCATTTCCACCAGCATCTGGTTCAGGGTTTGCTCACGCTCGTCGTTACCGCCGCCGACACCGGCGCCGCGCTGCCGGCCAACCGCATCGATCTCGTCGATAAAGATGATGCAAGGCGCCTGCTTCTTCGCGTTCTCGAACATGTCGCGCACACGGGACGCACCGACACCGACGAACATTTCCACGAAATCAGAGCCGGAAATGCTGAAAAACGGGACTTTGGCCTCGCCGGCGATTGCCTTGGCCAGCAATGTTTTACCGGTTCCGGGTGGGCCGACCATGAGCACGCCGCGAGGAATGCGACCGCCCAGGCGCTGGAAGCGGCTTGGATCGCGCAGGAACTCGACCAGTTCCTTGACGTCTTCCTTGGCCTCGTCGCAGCCGGCCACGTCGGAGAACGTGATCTGGTTGGTGCTTTCGTCAAGCATGCGCGCACGGGATTTGCCGAAGCTGAAGGCGCCGCCCTTGCCACCACCTTGCATCTGGCGCATGAAGAAGAACCAGACACCGATCAGCAGTAGCATGGGGAACCAGGACAGCAAGGCGTTCAGGAGGAACGAAGGCTGCTCTGGCGGTTTGGCGCTCACCTTCACGCCTTCTCGCACCAGGTCACCCACCATCCACAAGTCGTCAGGCGCCGTCAGGGTATAAGGACGACCACCCGAATTCGGCGTGACGGTCAATGTCCTGCCCTGAATTTCCACACTGGATACCTTGCCCTGCTTGGCATCGGCCATGAACTGGCTATAGCTCACGCCTTCGGTAACCTGACCTGCGCCGTCGTATTGCTTGAATACTGTAAACAGCACCAGCGCCACCACGACCCAAATCGCGAATTTTGAAAAAGAATTATTCAACAATCTGACTCCCGCTATGAATGGCAAACGACCCCGACTGCAGCGTCTTTGCCCCGTTCATATCATTCTAACCCATTGATAAAAAAATGCGGCTTCCGCCCAGCTGAAAAACAAATTAAAAATATCATCCTGTTTCCGGATGTAGCAAACCTTGCGGATCGATCATCCAAGCGACCCGCTGCCGTTTACTGGCCGCAATGCAACTGTGGGAAACGAGGGGAGCCACCGCAAGCAATATCTGGGGACGAAATCCGCTTTTTCCAAGTTGGGAATCGCGTGTTTTTTGCGTAGATGGACCAATATACTGCGATTTTCCCGCTTTCCGGCGTTTACCCCTCGCCCCATGGGGGTATGTGGGCCAATAAGCACCAAATTGGTGCATGCCGGCCTTAAATCTTAAATGAAACTCAATCGCTACAAGTTTCGATTCGTCGGGTGTTTCAGACCACGCCCCAGCAGAAAAGTTTCCGAGGACTTGTCGCGCGAGGCTTTGGGCTTGCGTTCCACGACTCGCTTGAAATGCTGCTTGAACAACTCCACGATCTGCGAAAACCCGCTGCCGTGAAAGGCCTTGACAATCAATGCACCGTCCGGGACCAGATGCTGCAGCGAGAACGCCAACGCCAGTTCGCATACGTGCTGGATCCTGGCCGAATCGGCGGAGCTGACCCCTGAAAGATTGGGCGCCATATCGGAAACAACCAGGTTAACCTGATGCTCTCCGACTTTCTCATTAAGCGCAGCCAGGACAGCGTCATCCCGAAAATCCCCCTGGATGAATTCCACGCCGGCTATCGGCTCCATGGGCAGCAGGTCCAGGGCAATGACGCGTCCTTGCAACACCCCGCCCTCGCCGGCCAATCTTTCGCGGGCAACCTGCGACCAACTGCCGGGCGCAGAGCCCAAGTCGACTATAATGTCTCCCTTACGCATCAGTTTTTCCGAATCCAGGATCTCGATCAGTTTGAACGCCGCACGGGCTCGATAGCCTTTTTGCTGAGCCATCTTCACGTACGGATCATTAATATGCTGATGTATCCATTCTTTCGAGAATTTCTTTTTGGCCATTGCCTGTTTACCTTATGCCTACTCTAGAATTGACTTCAAAAGAGCGTAGCGACTTACGCGCTGCCGCCCATCCCCTCAAGCCGGTCGTCCTGATCGGTGATCAGGGCCTGACGCAAGCAGTGCTGAAAGAAATCGATATGAATCTGACCGCGCATGGCCTGCTCAAGGTACGCGTTGCCGGCGATGATCGCAATGCACGCATCGAGATGCTGAACACCATTTGCGAGTCCCTGTCCTGCGCCCCCGTCGGCCATGTCGGGAAAACGCTTATTTTATATCGCCATGGCTCGCAAAACCGCCAATGGGAGCAAAAAGTCGAAGAACCTGTCGAACGCAGCCGCCGCAAGCCCAACGAGCCGCATACCCCCAAGAAGCTGCTTGCCGCAGGTAAGACGCTGAAAGACCGCAAGGCCCCCCGCAAGACGGTCAAGGGCAATGACGAACTGGCGGCGCCGGCGCGCAAACCGGCCCGAGCACCGTCGCCACGCACCGGCAGCGACCGGAGCGGACACGGCATTCCGCGCCGTGCCGGCAGCGCCCTGTCCCTGCGTGCCGGTCGCCGCAACAGCGCCCCAGCCCGCACCGGCATGCGTCGCGGCGGCAAATAGGCGGCAGGCCCTCGCATTCGCCCGATAAGACCGGTGTCTGGCGCGGCGAATGATCGGGCCCGTCGATACGCGTCGACCAGGCATCCGACCGTAGAAAAAAATAAGCCGCAGCAATTGATATCTGCGGCTTTTTTTGTGGAAGGTCTGACAGAACTTGTCTGTTGACCACGCTTGCATTGTGCAAGACAAGCAAATCATGCGGCACTCGCTATCGGTACCCCACCAGGATTCGCGATTATTTGTACTCGATGGAAATGATCTCGAATTCCTTTTCACCCGAGGGCACCGTAACGGTGACCACATCGCCTTCAGACTTGCCGATCAATGCGCGCCCCACCGGGCTGGATACCGAAATACGGTTCAGGCGGATATCGGACTCGAGGTCCCCGACGATTTGGTATGTCACAAGGTTGCCCGAATTCAGATCCTCGATTTCCACTGTCGCGCCGAAGACAATACGACCATCGGCGTCCAGCGCGGTTGGATCAATGATTTGCGCGTTGGAAAGCACCCCTTCCAACTCGTTGATCCGTCCTTCAATGAAGCCCTGACGCTCGCGGGCTGCATCGTATTCCGCGTTTTCCGACAGATCACCTTGCGCGCGCGCCTCAGCAATGGCCTCGATCACGCCGGGACGTTCTACGCTGGTCAAGCGGTGCAATTCTTCTTCTAAGCGCTTCGCACCTTGCGCTGTTAATGGAATACCTGCCATATCTGTCTCAAAAAAAGTAAAAAAACGCTCCCATCGCACCTGAGGTGGCATGATATTGAGCGTCCTGTTATATCGCAACTTCGGTCACGATGCCGACCGAAGCAAGAAAAGTAAAACTGCAAATGAACAAAAATAAACCCCGGCACTGGTAGGGTGCCAGGGACATCGTTAATGACATTGTCCTTAATTCCTGGACAAAAAGCAAGTGCTAAACCATCTCTTGCTAACTTATTGAAAACATTTAAGAAAAATTATCCTGCGGCCACACGAGAAACAACCCCCGAGCGGCATAGCGCCACCGGCTGCCGGCACGCGAACCCCGCAAGGCACAGGCCTGCGGCGAGGTCGTTCGAGGCACAAAACCGCTCGAGTTGTCATCCGGATGTCGATCATGTCCGGCTATTCCTGGTCGAACGGGCTCTGGTCCGCCTGCCGGTGCCGGTGACGCCAATTGAGCATCGCGTAAAGCAGGATGGCGCCGAACGTTGCGGTACCGATACCTTCGAGCTTGAAGGCGCCAAACTGCAGGGTGAAATTGCCCGCGCCCATCAGGAGCGTCACCGCGGCCACGATCAAGTTTTTATTGTCGCTGAAATCGACCTGGTTCACGACCCAGATGCGGGCGCCGGCAATAGCGATCAGTCCGAACACGACCATGGAGACCCCGCCCAGGACCGGCCCCGGAATCGCATGAATCAGCGCGCCAAATTTGGGAGAAAAGCCCAGCAGGATGGCAATGACCGCTGCCGCCACGAACACCAGCGTTGAATAGATGCGCGTCACCGCCATGACGCCAATATTTTCCGCATAGGTGGTAACCCCCGTGCCGCCAACCGCGCCGGACAGCATGGTCGCCACGCCGTCGCCCACGAACGCTCGGCCCAGGTATTGATCAAGATTCTGGCCTGTCATCGCGCTGACGGCGCGGATATGCCCCAGGTTTTCCGCGATCAGGATGACCGCCACCGGCACCATGACCGTGATTGCCGACAGGGAAAATTGCGGTGCCACCAACTGCGGCAGGCCGAACCAGGCCGCGGCCCGAATGCCGGAGAAATCCATCGGCGCGCCAAGGCCGGCCACGTTGGCCAGCAGCCAATAAATGAGGCACGCGACGATCAGGCCCACCAGGATCAATAGGCGCTGGATCATCCCGCGCGTAAACACCGCCACGCCCGCAACGCAAACCACTGTCATTAGCGCCATCAGCGCCTCGAAGGTCGTGCCCGAGCCCATTGCACCCTTGGCCGCGATCGGGGCCAAGTTCAGGCCGATCACCGCGACGATGCCTCCTGTCACCACCGGGGGCATGAGTCGCTCGATCCATGCCGAGCCGTTGCCGCGGGAATTGGCTGCCCAAACCAACAACCCTACCAGCGCATAAACCAGGCCGCACACAATAATGGCGCCCAGCGCCACCGAAATATTCGCATTCGGTCCGCTGCCCGCATAGCCGGTCACCGAAACGACGCCACCAATAAAGGCAAAGCTTGAGCCCAGGTAGCTCGGCACGCGGCCAGCGACGAAAAAGAAAAAAATCAGTGTGCCGATGCCCGACATCAATACCGCAAGGTTGGCGTCAAAACCCATCAGCAGCGGCGCCAGCACCGTTGAGCCGAACATGGCCACCACATGCTGCGCTCCCATGATGGCCGTCCTCGGCCATGACAGACGCTCATCCGGTGCTACAATCTGGTGGTCACGGGCACGATCGACCCGCCGCCAGATCGGAAAAAAAGATCCGCTCATTCTATTCCCCAATCAGGTTTCATGTCATATTTTGCTGGATATGAAGTGTACGACCTGGCCCGCCTTACGGCAAGCAAAACCAGGGAATACGCGGGCCGCCCCGCCCCGGCGACATATTCAGCCAACCAAACATGAACCACGCCATGCCTCATACCGATTTCTGGATCATCCGCCACGGAGAAACCGACTGGAACGCTGAACGCCGCCTGCAGGGCTGGCGCGATATTCCCCTGAACAGCAATGGACTGGCACAAGCCCAGGCACTCGGCGCGCATCTGTCGCGACGCTTTGGCGAGCGCGCGCCCTCACACATCTACAGCAGTGATTTGCTGCGGGCCTACCACACCGCCTTGCCTTACGCCCAACTGGCCAACAAAGAGGTCAAGCGCCTGCCCGGCTTGCGGGAGCGTAACTATGGCTTGCTTGAAGGACAGCTCTGGTCGGCGATCAGCGGCGTCGATTCCAGCCAGAACCACAATCTGGCAATGGAATTGGATCCGAGCACAGACCAGGCCGAAGATCTGCGCTCGTTCTATGATCGCATTCACGGGACATTGAGCGAACTGGCCCGGCTACACCGCAATGAAACCGTTGTGGTCGTCAGCCACGGTGGCGCCATCGACATGATGTGGCGCGCAGCCAGCGGGCTGCCACCGGATGCGCCGCGCGCTTTCACGCAACGCAATACCAGCATTAATCGCTTACGTATCGATGATGATCGTTGGGATATTATTTCCTGGGCGGAAGTGGCGCATCTGGCCGTGCCCAGTGAGACGCAGGCAGGCTGACGCGCTTCGCCCGCGACAACACGTAATCAGCGGGGTCGGCGCGGCTTGCGCCCGGTTTTGCTGATGAATTTATCATAGATCCCGTTGGGCACCAGTCGCAAGGCCTTGGCGACAAACCCCATTTGCCACGGAATGACACGGTAGCTATGGCCGGCGGCAATGGCTTTGCCTGCCGCTTGGGCAAAAGCTGCCGGCTGCATGAGAAACGGCATGGGATAAGGATTATGGCGCGTCATGGGTGTATCGACGAACCCCGGTGCAATCGTCACGACGCGCACCCCCGTGCCGCGCAAATCCACACGCAGGCTTTCCAGAAAGACCATTGCCGCGGCCTTGGACGCGCTATACGCGCTGGAGCCAGGCAGACCGCGGATTCCCGCCACGCTGCCGATACCGACCAAAGTACCGCGGCCGACGGCTTGCATGGCGCCGATAAAGGGTTCGAACGTGGCCGCCATACCCAGCATATTTGTTTCAAAAATTTCCCGAACCACATCGCCGTCTTCGCCGCTACCGTTAAGTACGCCCACGCTGACCCCGGCATTGGCGATAACGACATCCACCGGGCCCTGGCCTTGGAACATCATTGCCGCCCGCTCCAGATCTTGCGCCTGACGCACGTCTCCGGCATAGCAAAACGCCGGTCGCGAAAGGCTGGCGCTCAGGGCCTGGAGCTTATCGGCAGAGCGGGCAAACAAACCCAGCTCTGCGCCCTGCGCGTCGTAATAGCGTGCCAGCGCTTCGCCCAATCCGCTGCTGGCACCGGTAATGAAAACACGCATACATTTAGCGCCGGCAAACCAATTTCATTACAACTGTGATTGCAGGTAATTCTGGATACCCAGCCGCTTGATCAAGCCCAATTGTTGTTCAAGCCAATGCGCGTGATCTTCCTCGGTGTCTTCGAGCTGGACACGCAAGATTTCACGGGACACATAATCGCCAACCTCTTCACACAAGGCGATCCCTTTCTTCAGGTTGTCACGCACTTCGAATTCGGTATCCAAGTCAAACTGCAGCATTTCCGGCACGTCCTTGCCCACGCGGATGGCCGACGGTACCATCTGCGGCGTCCCTTCGAGCAGCAAAATACGGCGGATCAAGGCGTCGGCATGATCGGTTTCATCCTGCATTTCATGGCCGATACGCTCGAACAACTTGGTATAGCCCCACTCATGGTACATGCGCGAATGAATAAAATACTGGTCGCGTGCGGCGAGTTCGCCGGCAAGCAGGAAATTGAAATAGTCGATGATTTTCGGATGCCCTTTCATATGCCACTCTCCTTGAAAGTATCGAATCAAAACGACATTTTAAAAGAGTCAAAGGCAAAAAGACCCGCCCAAAGAAAAATTGCCAAATTTCGCGAAGAAAAATGGCAATCATTCTTATTCGTTGACTGCGCCCGCTTGTGATTTACCTCTGCGGCGAACGCACCCCGTGACTGTCTATTGCATGACTTCCTTGTGCAGCATCTGCAAGGCATAGACCTGGATGCCATCGGCATCACGCAGGTACTGCATGCCTTCGACCGCAGCCCTGGCACCAGCCAGCGTGGTAAAGAACGTGACCCGATCGGACAAGGATTGGGTACGGATGACACGGGAATCGGAAATCGCATTCCTGCGCTCTTCAACCGTATTGATCACCAGTTGTATTTCGCCGTTTTTGAGCATGTCCACAACATGCGGGCGCCCTTCGGTGACCTTGTTGACGACCTGTACCTCCAGACCCGCCTCGGAAAGGCGCGCTGCGGTGCCGCGCGTGGCGACCACCTTGAAGCCCAGGTTGATCAACCCCCTGGCCAGCTCTACCGCCTTGGACTTATCCTGATCCTTGACGCTCAAAAACGCCGTGCCGGTTTCAGGCAACGTGACGCCAGCGGCCAGTTGCGACTTGACAAAAGCCTCGCCAAACGTGCGTCCCACGCCCATGACTTCGCCGGTGGATTTCATCTCGGGTCCCAGGATGGTATCCACGCCAGGGAACTTGACGAACGGGAATACCGCTTCCTTGACGCAGAAATAGTCGGGACTGATTTCGCGGCTGACACCCTGTTCGGCCAGCGATTTGCCCGCCATTGCGCGCGCGGCGATTTTCGCCAGTTGGTAGCCCGTTACCTTGGACACGAACGGCACCGTACGCGAAGCGCGCGGATTGACCTCCAGCACATAGACCTGGCCATCCTGGATGGCGAACTGCACGTTCATCAGGCCTTTCACATTCAGGGCCCTGGCCATGAGGCTGGTCTGTCGCTTGATTTCATCAATGGCTTCGGCCGACAGCGAATATGGCGGCAGACTGCAAGCGGAATCGCCGGAATGCACGCCCGCCTGTTCGATATGCTCCATCACGCCGCCGATGAAGACGACCTCGTCATCGGCAAGGCAGTCGACATCGACTTCGGTCGCGTCATTCAGAAAGCGATCCAGCAAAACAGGAGAGTCATTGCTGACCTTCACCGCCTCGCGCATATAGCGCTCCAGGTCGGTCTGCTCATGCACGATTTCCATGGCGCGACCACCCAGCACGTAGCTGGGCCGCACCACTAGCGGATAGCCGATTTCGCCGGCATGGGCGATGGCTTCGGCCTCGGTCCGCGCGGTGCGGTTCGGAGGCTGGCGCAGGCCGAGCTTTTGCAGCAATTTCTGGAAACGCTCACGGTCTTCTGCGACGTCGATCGATTCGGGACTGGTGCCGATAATGGGCACGCCATTGGCCTCCAGGGCGCGAGCCAGCTTCAGCGGGGTCTGCCCGCCGTACTGGACAATCATGCCGACCGGACGTTCGATGTGCACGATCTCAAGCACATCTTCCAGCGTCAGCGGCTCGAAATACAGGCGATCGGAGGTATCGTAATCGGTCGAGACTGTTTCGGGGTTGCAATTGACCATGATGGTTTCATAGCCATCTTCGCGCAATGCAAGCGCGGCGTGCACGCAGCAATAGTCGAACTCGATGCCCTGGCCAATACGGTTGGGACCACCACCCAACACAATGATTTTCTTCTTGTCGGTCGGATGCGATTCGCACTCTTCCTCGTAGGTCGAATACATGTAGGCGGTTTTGGTGGCGAACTCGGCGGCGCAGGTATCCACACGCTTGTAGACCGGGCGCACGCCAAGCTGATGTCGCACCTTGCGCACTTCCGACTCGGAAACATCCAGCAGGAATGCCAGGCGTCGATCCGAAAAACCACGGCGCTTGAGCCTGCGCATGGCGACCTCGGTCAGGTCGGACAGGGTTTTCTGTTCCAGCTCCAGTTCGATGTCGACGATTTCCTTGATTTGCTCAAGGAACCACGGGTCGATCTTCGTCAGCGAATGCACTTCTTCCAACGTAAAGCCCTGGGCGAAGGCATCTCCGACATACCAAATACGCTCGGGACCGGGTTCGGCCAGCTCCACCTGCAACTTCTCGCGATCCAGCGTTTTCTGGTTCAAGCCATCGACGCCCACTTCCAGGCCACGCAAGGCCTTTTGGAACGACTCCTGGAAGGTGCGCCCCATGGCCATGACTTCGCCCACGGACTTCATCTGCGTGGTGAGGCGTGAATCGGCCTGAGGGAATTTCTCGAAGGCGAAGCGCGGGATCTTCGTTACCACGTAATCGATGGTCGGCTCGAAGGACGCGGGGGTTTCGCCACCGGTGATTTCGTTCTGCAGCTCATCCAGCGTATAGCCCACTGCCAGCCGCGCCGCCACTTTGGCGATGGGAAAGCCGGTGGCCTTGGACGCCAGCGCCGAGGAGCGGGACACGCGGGGGTTCATTTCGATCACGATCATGCGTCCGTTCTCGGGGTTCACCGCGAACTGCACGTTGGAGCCGCCTGTTTCGACGCCAATCTCGCGCAGGACGGCGATAGACGCGTTGCGCATGATCTGGTATTCCTTGTCGGTCAGCGTTTGCGCCGGCGCGACGGTGATCGAGTCGCCCGTATGCACGCCCATCGGATCCAGATTCTCGATGGAACAAATGATAATGCAGTTGTCCGCCTTATCGCGCACCACTTCCATCTCATACTCTTTCCAGCCAAGCAGCGACTCTTCGATCAGCAACTCGTTGGTCGGCGAGGCCTCGATGCCGCGCCGGCAGATGGTTTCGAATTCTTCCGCGTTGTAGGCAATGCCGCCACCCGTGCCGCCCAGCGTAAAGCTGGGGCGAATAACGGCGGGGAACCCCGAAGTGCCGGCCTCGGCGGCAATCCGCTTCTGCACTTCCCAGGCCTCGTCCATCGTGTGCGCCACGCCGGACTTGGCCGACTCCAGCCCGATGGAACTCATGGCCTCCTTGAACTTCTGGCGATCTTCCGCTTTTTCGATGGCGTGCTCATTGGCGCCGATCATCTGCACATTGTACTTTTCCAGCACACCATGGTGGGCGAGATCAAGCGCGCAGTTCAGTGCGGTCTGCCCGCCCATGGTCGGCAGCAATGCGTCAGGCCGCTCGACTTCGATGATTTTCTCGACCGCCTTCCAGGTGATCGGCTCGATGTAGGTCACATCGGCGGTCTCGGGATCGGTCATGATGGTGGCGGGATTGCTGTTGACCAGAATGGTGCGGTAGCCTTCGGCCTTCAGCGCCTTGCACGCCTGGGCACCCGAATAATCGAATTCGCAGGCCTGACCAATAATGATCGGGCCGGCGCCAATAATCAAAATACTTTTTATGTCGGTACGCTTGGGCATGAATATCTCTAGTTTTTGCTGCTCATGGAGCGGATGAATTTTTCAAACAGCACGATGATGTCGTGCGGGCCGGGGCTGGCCTCGGGATGCCCCTGGAAACAGAACGCGGGCCTGTCGGTCAGTTCGAACCCCTGCAGCGAACCATCGAAAAGGGATACGTGGGTTACCCTGGCATTGTCCGGGAGCGTCTCGGCATCGACGGCGAAACCATGATTCTGGCTCGTAATATACACGCGCCCCGTCTGCAGGTCTTTGACCGGATGATTGGCCCCATGATGGCCGGTTTTCATTTTGATGGTTTTGGCGTCCAGCGCCAAGCCCATGATCTGGTGCCCCAGGCAAATTCCGAAGAGCGGGATGCGCCGCTCCATGGCAACGCGGGCGGTGTCTATGGCATAGTCGCAAGGTTCAGGGTCGCCTGGCCCATTGGCCAAAAATATGCCGTCCGGATTCAGCGCCAGCACCTCAGAGACTGCCGTCTGGGCGGGCACGACGGTGATCCGGCAGCCCTGGTCAGCCAGGATCCGCAGGATATTCGACTTCACGCCGAAATCGTAGGCAACGACATGATACTTGCTCTGATCTGGGTGCGTATATCCTTCGGCGCGCCGCCAGGTGCCCTCGTGCCACGCTTCGCGTTCGCGGCGGCTCACCACCTTGGCCAGGTCCTGTCCTGCCATGCCGGCATAGCCGGCCGCCAGTGCCTTGGCTTTTTCTTCATCGGTGCCAACGAGGATACATGCGCCCTGCGCCCCGCCCTCGCGCAGGCGTCGGGTCAGCTTGCGGGTATCGATGCCCGAGATGGCCACGATGCCCTGGGCCTTCAGGTATTCAGGCAAGGATTGCGTGGCTCGGAAATTGGAAAGGCGTCGCGGACAATCACGAACGACCAGACCGGCCGCATGCACCTGAAAGGACTCGACATCCTCGGTATTGACGCCCGTATTGCCGATATGCGGGTAGGTCAGCATCACGATCTGGTTGGTATAGCTAGGATCGGTGAGGATTTCCTGATAGCCCGTCATGGATGTGTTAAACACCAGCTCGGCCACGCTTTGGCCTTCGGCGCCGATGGCAATGCCCTTGAAAATTGTGCCATCTGCCAGAGCGAGAATTGCAGGAGGAAAATGAGGATTATCCTCGAAAATGGAAGACGTGAGCACGCAGAACCCCAAATTTTGATATCGGTAAGTAAACCTTTCTATTATACAGAGTCTGGCTTGCCAATTGAAAAAATATCCGGGGGATTTTGCAGAAAATTACGGCTGGCGCTTCACCTCGAAAGCATGGGCCAGCTTGTTATTGTCTTCAACCAGGAGAAAGCGCAGCAACTCCTGATAACGGTTATCTTCATAGGCCAGAATACGGACCCGCGTCCCCCTGGTCAGCTCCAGATAGCTGAAAATAAGCGGCATGCGATTGCGGTGGATTTCACCGATCTGCATCGCGCTGGCGCGCAGATCGACGACCGGGCGCCACACCTTGCCGCCGTCGTTCTCCAGCACCCAGGTTTTCTTGCCGGATTCCGAGCCGCGGCATTTGACCAGCACATACGCCTTGCCCGAGACTTTCAGGTTCGTGCTGAAAAACTCGAGATCATCGATGGTGCCACCTTCGCAATTTTTCTCCTGCCCCGGCAGCGGCAGATCCAATCCTCGCAGCGACAACTTGGGTAAAGTCAACAACGCCCCCTTGACGCTGAGCGGCTGATCGTCGCTGCCGTACACCGGTGTGCGGTCAAGATTGGTCTTTGCCCAGTCGGTCATGGCAGGCAACTTGTCGTGCAGGCAGGCCTTGCTTGCACAAGCCCGCAATATGCTGGTGCGGCGCTCAATGATATCGGCCATCACCAAAGGCCTGTCGGTCTTGGCCAACAGGGCCGAGCTATTGTAGAGCCAGTCGGCGATACCCCGTGCCAGGGCGGGATCCTGGCACATCCCCATCGGCCATCGACTGCGCTGCTTCAGTAAATATTCTCGCGCCGCGGTGCCGTAATTGTCCTGCACCTGGGATTCGGGCAGGCAAGGATTGAGTTCGACTTCCTGTTGCAGCGAATCCAGGCCGAGAAAAGGACTGCCAGAAACCAATGCCTGTGCGCCGGCGGTCAGGCCATAAGTACCCGACACGAAAGCCAATCCGGTAAGCAGAATTGTCCTGCACCACTTAAAAAGCATTCTGCCCTTTACCCTTTCCTGTACAGTTTTGAATGTCAATCGCCGGACTCCCGGGCTCTCGCAACCTGGGTTGCTGTCATTGAGTTGCTGGCCATCTGCGAGCAAGATAAACCGTGCCGGTACCGACATGGCGCCACAATCAATAACGGGTGCCGGTCGGCACCCCCTTTTGCTATTCTATGGAAACCGCTAGGCGGACATGGGATCAAATACGGATACCCGGCGCCGCATTCCAATATTGGTTGCATATTGCGGGTAATATACACGCATCCGCCAAATTTTGAAATAATCAACTGTTATTTTACAATTTAGCTTTACCGGCCCAGGCAATGCGGCCGCCCCGCCGAGATGCAGGAATCCACAATGAATCAGCTAGATCAACTGAGAAAATTCACCACCGTCGTCGCAGATACCGGCGATGTCGAAAGCATGCGCGCCCATCGGCCAACCGATGCGACAACCAACCCTTCGCTTATCCTCAAGGCTTTATCCAAAGAAGCCTACCGCCCTATCCTGCACGACACGTTGTCCGCCCATCCGCAAGCCAATCCGGCAGACACCCTGGATCGAATCCTGGTCGAGTTCGGCCGGCGCATTCTGGAAATCGTGCCAGGCCGTGTTTCCACAGAGGTCGACGCGCGCCTGTCATTCGATACCGAAAGCACGGTCGCCAGGGCCCGCCGCATCATTGCCCTCTATGAAGAAGCCGGTGTCGATCGCAAGCGGATCCTGATCAAAATCGCCTCCACCTGGGAAGGCATCGCTGCTGCGCGCATACTTGAAAAAGAAGGTATCGCCTGCAACATGACGTTGCTGTTCTCCCTGGTGCAAGCGGTTGCCTGCGCCGACGCCGGCGTCCGGCTGATCTCCCCCTTTGTTGGTCGCATCTACGACTGGCACAAGAAAGCGGCGGGCAGCGACTGGGTCGAAGCGGACAACAGCGGCGTCAACGATCCCGGCGTGCAGTCGGTCACGCGTATCTACCAATACTATCGCAAGCACGGCATCGCCACGGAAATCATGGGAGCCAGTTTTCGCAATGTCGGACAAGTGCTGGCGCTTGCCGGCTGCGACCTCCTTACCATCAGTCCCGAACTGCTGGCCACGCTGTCAGGATCGGAAGCGCCGGTGGCGCGCCGCCTGGACGCCGCGCTGGCCGACCATACCGAGATCCCATCGGTGGCAGCCGAAGAAAAGAATTTCCGGTTCCTGCTTAATGAAGACGCCATGGCGACGGAAAAGCTCAGCGAAGGGATCCGCACATTCGTGGCAGATGCGATCAAGCTCGACGCATTGATCGAACAGGCCCGCAAGGCCGCCTGACCGGCAGACCCTGCGATCGCGGCACGCCAGGGATCAGGAGGTGCCGCGTCGCTCCATAAAGGCCCAGGCGATCGTACCCGCATCGACATACTCAAGCTCGCTGCCGCTTGGAATGCCGCGTGCGATACGGGAAACCTGCAGGCCTTTTTCCCGCAGGATTTCAGTCAGGTAATGCGCGGTGGTTTCGCCTTCGGCGGTAAAGTTTGTCGCCAGAATCACCTCGGACACGGTGCCATCGGTGGCACGCCGGAGCAACCGCTCGAAACTGAGCTGGGCGGGCCCCACGCCTTCCAACGGCGACACCCTTCCCATCAGCACGTAATACAGCCCCTGATAACCGTGACTGGCCTCGATCATATTCTGATCGGCAGGCGTCTCGACGATGCATAGCTGGCTGGCATTGCGCTTGGGATTGAGGCAAGTTTCACAGATGTCCTGTTGCGAAAACGAATTGCAGCGCGCGCAATGCTTCAGGTCCTTGACTGCCGTGCCCAACGCCAGGGCCAGTTGTTGCGCGCCGGCAGTGTCGTACTGCAACAAATGATACGCCATGCGCCTGGCCGAGCGCTGTCCCACGCCAGGCAAACGGCGCAACGCTTCGATAAGCGCACTCAGTGGCTCAGGCTCAGGCAGGAAATCGCGCATCAGAATGGGAATTTCATACCAGGAGGCATGGGCATGCCAGCCGTAACGGCGGACATTTTTTCCTGAGTCGTCGCCTCCGCCTTGCGCAGAGCATCATTGAAGGCAGCCGCGACCAGATCCTCAAGCATATCCTTGTCGTCGCCCAGCAGGCTGGGATCGATGGTCACGCGTTTGACATCATGCCGGCAGCTCATGGAGATACGCACCATGCCACCACCGGACTCGCCGTCCACCACAATGTCGGCCAGGGAGTCCTGTGCCTTCTTCATGTTTTCCTGCATCTGCTGCGCCTGCTTCATCAGGCCTGCCAATTGATTTTTCATCATGGTCGATTATTCCTTATAAACGATATTTAGGTAACGCTACTGCTATTGCTTGATTAACTTGCTTTAGGCTTGAATGGCTCGATACTGCCAGGCACCACGCGCGCGCCAAGATCCGCGATCAGGCCGTTGATAAACGCGTTTTCCTGCACCGCCTTTTCAACTTGCTGCTGCAACGCTTCGCGCTCGGCTTGCTGCACCGCGTGCAACGTATCATCGCCTGTCTGGCCATATGCCATATCGACCCTGACCACTTCCTGGAAGTATTCGGTCAAGGCCGTCTCCAGCTTAGTCTTGGCATTCAGGTCGTTCTGCCCCTTTACCGGGATCCTGAGCGTGATTTTGTTTTGCTGGCGCCCGATCCATTCGCAACGCCGCGTCATTTCGGCCGCATAGCCGCTTAACCGCAGCTCGGCAACCAGAGCCACCCACTCCCGCGCATTCATCTGATCCAGCGTGCGACGCACCTGCTCCGCGCGTGCCGGCACCCAGGTATGATCCACGCGATCCTCGGCGGGCGCCGCCGCCACGACATCGCCATCATCATCGGTTTGCCCGGCGACACCAGCCGCCTCCCAATCCGGCGGGATATCTTCCCATACAGGGGGACCTTCCTGGCCCGGCTCGGCACCTTCGGTGCCGCCCGCGCTTTCGCTTGCCCCCTGCCCCGCTGCCGGCATTGGCGACAGTTGCGGCGCGACAGCGCGCGCCTGCATTGGTTCGATGGCAGCCGGGGCGGGTGTGAGCGCAGCGGCTTCACCGGCCTGGGCGACAGGCTCTGCGCCTGGCGGATACTCCCATGCCGGCGTTGCATCATTCCATTGTACCGGGTGCAATGCCTTTCCGGCTGGCGTGGACCCCGCTTCCACCCCGTGAACCGGGCTGTCACTTGCCGCTGCTGCCGCCTGCGGCTCGGTTGCTGTCTCAGCAACCGCACCGCCTGCCGGCGCCTGCGCGACGGCCGTGATTCCCGCCTCGCCCCGGGCTGCCCCGCCGTCCCGATATTGCGGCGATGCCGGCATGGCGGCGTCTTTCGGTTCGTGCTCAGTCAGGTTTTTTTTTTGCGATGCCTCGACCGGGTCGTTCTGGATGGGCGCGGCATCGGCGGACACCGCCTTGTGCCCTTGGCCAGCCGCGCTGCCGCCATGCCACTCCGCCGCCACGCTGTGCGCTGGCTCGGAGGTCACCAGGGACAGCATGCGCAGGCAGGTCATAACAAACCCGGCATATTCGTCGGGCGCCAGCGACAATTCATTGCGGCCATGCACCGCGATACTGTAGAACAATTGCAAGGCATCGGGATGGCAAGTACGGGCAAGCCGCACGATATCTTCATGCAGCACGGCATCGCTTAATGCCGTGCCGGGCAAGCGCTGCTCAATGGCGATTTGCGACAGCAATACCGCCAGATCGGACAGGGCACCGCCAAAGGAGTACCCGCGCGCATAGAGTTCGTTTGCAATATCGACCACGCCCTGCGCGGACCCCTGGTGCAGGGAATCGAGCAAGCGGATCAGGAAGCGTTGGTCAATGGTGCCCAGCATGTCCCGAACCGATTCTGCCGTGATATTGGCGCCGCTGAAAGCGATCGCCTGATCCGTGAGCGACAGCGCGTCGCGCATGGAGCCGGCTGCTGCCTGCGCGATCTGACGCAGTCCCGCCACCTCGAAGCCGACCTGTTCTTCACCCAGGACATGATTGAGGTGGGACACGATGGCGTCGGGCGGCATTTGCTTGAGGTTGAACTGCAGACAGCGGGACAGCACGGTGACCGGCATCTTCTGCGGATCGGTGGTGGCCAGGATAAACTTGATGTGGGGTGGCGGCTCTTCCAGCGTCTTGAGCATGGCGTTAAACGCATGCCCGGACAACATATGCACCTCGTCGATCATATAGATCTTGTAGCGGCCGGAGCTGGGCGCATAGACCGCCTGCTCCAGCAACTGCGTCATTTCCTCGACGCGGCGGTTGGATGCGGCGTCGAACTCGAGATAGTCGACAAACCGGCCCTCGTCGATCTCGACGCAGGCGCGGCAAACGCCGCAAGGCTTGGAAGTGATGCCGGTCTCGCAATTGAGCGACTTGGCGAGAATACGTGACAAGGTGGTCTTGCCAACGCCACGGGTGCCCGTAAAAAGCCAGGCGTGATGCAGTCGTTGAGTATCGAGCGCGTTGGTCAGCGCCCGGACCACATGGTCCTGGCCAACAAGGGTATCGAAGGAGCGAGGACGCCACTTACGGGCAAGGACAAGGTAGCTCATACGGTTTATTTTAGCCCATAAAAAACAAACGCCACCACTCGGGTGACGTTTGTTCATGAATACAGGGGTGAGCCTTACTTCGGCACTGAACCTAAACGACTATGGCTGCTTCGTTCCCGACCTGACCAGTTTCACCGCCGGCCCATGCGAAGGGACCCACCGCTTTGCATTTTAGCAATTTTCGTGCCGTTTGGGGAGAAATCATGTTCCCGGGCAACAGACTCATTCCCCCATCGCGATCCAGTCGCCGGTATCGAGCGCGAAAATCGCCGCCTCGGCCGGCCGCCCATCCAGTAATGATACCCGCTCGCAATAGGCCCGCAATTGCTCCCGATATTGCTGGCGCAACCGTGCCTCGAAAGCGGCCTGCGGCTCGTTCTCCCCTTTCATGCCGGTCTTGAAGTCCACGACAAGCCAGCGGTCATCAAGAGAGATGGCGGCATCGATAATCAGCAACTGCCCATCGGGGCCGGTGAGTTCCCACTCCCGTCGCGCCTGTTCATGCGACAGTAGCCAGCGCCCTTTTTCAGACGCCATGCAACGCGCCACAAGTTCGTATACGCGTTGCGCCCCTGTCCGTGCCTGCTCGACATTCAGGCCCGCGCTTTCAAGCTGTCGCGACATCACTTGGCGAGCCCGCAGCATGCTCTCGGCATCCCAGCCCACCAACCGGTCTTTCCCGATGCGGGCAAGCCAGGCATGCACCACGGTTCCGATGCTGGCCTCGAATTTATCGTCGAATCGCCAGCCATCGGCAGCCAGATTGACCGGCGCGGTCCCCGGCGAAAACACGGGCAACGCGGCCAGCCCCTCGCCGCTAATCCGGACCAGCGGCGGCCCCTGCACGGACGCGACGGTGTCGACAACCGGATCGGTATCGGCGGGAGGCGCAGCGGGAGGGGTCAAGCCAAACAACGGCAGCAGGCGCGCCAACAGGGAGCCACGCGGCGCCTCGTCTGGCTGGCCATTGGAACACGACACCTGCGCCACCAAGTGCAATTGCTTGCGAGCCCGGGTTGCCGCGACATACAGCAATCGATCCTGTTCGTATTCTCCACGACGCTTTTCCATGGCGCCAAGCATGGCCGACAGCTTATCGGTCTCCTCGGCTGCCTTGGGCTTGATGGGTCCCATCAGCAGCCGCCCCTGTGCCCTTTCGAATCGCAGCAAGGGCGCGCTTTCCGGCCGCGGCTTGCGATGCAGCCCATACAGGATCACCTCTTCGAATTCCAGCCCCTTGGATTTATGCATTGTCATGATTTCGACTGCCGCGGTCTGGGCGCTGGCGGCAGAATACAGGCGCCCGAGCGCGTCTTCCAGATCGGCCGGATTCAATCCGCCATAAGGCGCCAGTCGTTCAAGCATTTCAAACACGGCCTGGAAATCCTCGAACGCCGTATCGGTGGGATAAACGCCATAGCCGCCCAGCGCGCGCCACACCGATTCCGCGTGCGAGGCAAAGGTCACCTCGTCGGTATTGAAACGGCGATCCAGCAGAATGGACGCGCAATGCGCCAATCGCGCCCACTCGTCGCCCAGCAGCGGGCCGAACGTTGCCTCATCGGCGAGCACCTGCTTCAGCCTTGCGGGAACGGTATCGCGGTTGTTGCCGAACAGGTGTGTCAGTGCCGCCAGCGTCAATCCGCACACGGGCGAGCGCAGCACCGACAGCCAGGCCACTCGGTCGCCGGGATGGGACAGCGCCCGGATCACCTGGACCAGGTCCATCACCGATTGTTGCGCCTGGATAGGATTGAGCTCGACCGCGCGCACCGGTATGCCTTCGCGTTGCAGCAACGACACCAGTTCCCCCAGGTGCGAGCGCGCCTTCACCAGGATTGCCACGGGATGCAATGCCCCCGCCTGCCTGTGCAATGCTTCCCGCACCAGATTCAGCGTGAGGCTTTCCGCCTCCCGTTGCGCCTGCTTCGCATCCCGGCCATCATGCAAATAAACCGGGTGAAACGCGATCGCCTGCCCATTGAGCACGGGGTTGAATGCAACCGAACGAGTATAGCGAATACCGCCAAGCGCCGGATCGTCGACCTTGGGGAAAATGGCCTCAAACGACGCATTGACCCAATCCACGACGCCAGCCTGGGACCGGAAATTTTCTGTCAGCGTCAACTTGCGCAGACTCAGCCCTTGCAGCCCCTGCCTGGCAACCGCGAGGAACAGGCCCACATCGGCCTTGCGAAAGCGATAGATTGATTGCATCGGATCGCCAACCAAGAACAGGGTCCTGCCATCTCCCTCGCCCCATCCCTGCGTCAGCTTTTCCACCAACTGGATCTGGATCTGACTTGTATCCTGAAACTCATCGATCAGGATATGCGCGATGCTGGCATCGAGCTTCAGCAGCATTTCGGACGGGTCCTCGCTATTGCCCAGCGCCGCGGCTGCGCGAGCCGCGATCTCGATGAAATCGACCTGCTTTTCTTCGCTGAATACGAGCATCAACTCGGCCGCCGCCAGCTTCAGGCTTTCAAGCAAGGCAAAAATAATGGTCTCCTGCTGCTCACTCAGCACCTGCGTCGGCAACATGCCGACTTCGGCCAGCGCGGCAGCCCACTGCTCGGCCCCTGGTTCCTGGCTATCCAGCCACGCCTGCATCAGTTCCTTGTGCGCGCTTTTGGCGGGAAACCCTTCCTTCACCGTCAAGCGCTTGCGCAGACTCCCCCCCGCGGTCAGCAACAGCCGCGACAACGCTTGCCATTGCGGCAATGCCTCAATATCGCAAGCCAGACGCGCATCGCGCCAATCAAGCAATGGCGCCAGCAGGTCCATTCCCGCCTCGGCCTGGCACGCCGCCGCCAATCTGGCCGGCGGCGCCAGCTCGGTGGCATAAGCCAGGGGCATCAGGTTATCCAGCATGACCAATTTCTGCTCCATGGCCTCCTGAAGCGACGCGCGCAATTGCGCCATCGCCGCCCGTGTGTCCGCCGTCTCCGGCAGCCATTGGTCCCGCCTGGCCAGCATTTCGATCACCAGTCGTTCGACCGAGGCCAGGTCGATATCCATGTGCCGAACCACCTCCTGCACACATTCGAAGGCATCGACGTGCTCCAGCAGTCGCCGCGCCGCCTGCTGGTACAGTTTTTCGGGATTATCCGCAATGGCCGGCATACCGCCCATGGAGGACATCCATGGCATGGCGCGCACCAGTTGTGCGCAAAACGCATCAATGGTGCGCACCTTCAGCCGTGCCGGATGGTTCAGGAGATCCCAGCCAAGGCTATCGTTGCGAGCCAGTGCCGCGCGGGCCAGTTGCCAGCTGTTTTTCTCATGCTCGCTGGCCGGGCAGGCGCTATCGAGGCCGGCCCGCAATTTCTTGAGCACCCGCGCGTGCATCTCGGATGCCGCCTTTCGGGTGAAGGTAATCGCCAGAATCTCTTCGGGTTTGCCGACAATGGCCAGTAGGGCCAGAATACGGTCCGTCAGCAACTCGGTCTTGCCGGAGCCAGCGGGCGCCTGAATGATAAAGGATTGCGTAATATCCAGCGCCTGGGCCCGAGCGGCATAATCACTGGGACGGCGTTCACTCATCTTCGTTCTCCTGGGCCAAGCGCAGGAATGGCAGTACATCGCAATATTGCAGGTCCTGCAACGCCCAGCTATTGTTATCGGCCACCCCTTCGGACAAATCGCAAGCCAGTTGACGCAAGCCATCCTGCCATTGCTGCAGCAGCGCATCCCACGCTACGCCGGGCGCGACTTTGCCTATAACCGCGGCACCCGCTATTCCCAGATCTTCGCCGGTCAGTCCGGTCAGCTCCGTCTTCCTGGCATTCAGCTTGGCAAATAGCAGCCCCATGACCGGGCTGCGCGCACCCGTTGCGGCCTCCTGCTGCAGGATCGTCGCGTATAGTGGCAATTGCAAGTTGACCGGCCGCGGTCGCAGCCAATCCTTTTTGAAATCCGGGTGGCGCTGGCCCGACTTATAATCCATGACAATGGTTTCTCCCGCATCGGTTTCATCGATGCGATCCACCCGCATATTGACTTTGAGCGCGGCATGCTCCCACGCCATCGCCTGCTCGACACCCGCGACACGAAATCCGGGCCGGGTCCGTTCCTGCGCCAGCAAAGTCATCATCACTGCGGCTGCCCGCGCTTTTTCCAGATCGGCCAGCGCCGGCGATATGCCGAAAAGGGTATGTTGCGCCGCCATTTCAACGGCCTCGTTCACCAACGCGGCCAGCGGCGCCTCCGCCAAGGCCGCGAGGCGCTCGGAAGTGCCCAGCATTTCCCAGACTTTCTGGGCCATATCGTGCAAGAAAGTGCCTCGCACCGTTGCCGTCAATGTCTCGGGATAAGGCTGCAGCGCCCTGGCGCCAAGCCTGTGCCGGACATAGGCCCAGAGTGGGTTCAAGGCCTGCGTTTCCAGCAGATCGGACCCGCCCTCGATCACACCGGTGGCGGCAAGACCGCGCCTATCCTCCCGGCTCTCCAGCGGCAGGGGCGTCATACGCACCGTGGATGCGCTATCGCTCAGGGCGTCCGCCGCCCAGGCATCATCCAGTGTTGAACCGGTCGCCCAGGCATCCAGTAATGCCGAAGGCCGCAAGGCGCGATCCGCATCCATCATCGGATAGCTGAGCACCACTTTCGGCGCCACGGCGCACAATGCCCGCAGCATATCCTGTGCCCACTGTTTCTCACGTTCGGGCGTGGCCCTCGGGGCGCCGGCGCGGGCCTGCGCGGGCGCCGGCAGGAAAGGATTCGGATCGGGACTGGCCGGCAATACCTCATCGGTAAGCCCGAGTATCCATACGGCATCCCATTGCCCATGCTCGGCCTCGAGAAAACCGAGCACGTCCAGGCGTACGTCGGGGTCGCGCTGTGGCTGGAACACGTTCTCGCGCGCCATGCGTTGCAACAGTGACACCGCGCCCAGCCCCCCTACCTTGCCGGCATATGCCTGGATCAGTGAAAAGTCATGCAGCATGGCATCGAATGCCGCGCACACCTGAAAATTCGTACTGGATAGCTGCGCCCCAGGGAAACCAATAAGGGCAAGCGCCTGTCGGACCGTATCGGTCCAGGCGCCACTTGTCTGTTGGGCACCGGCGGCAACCGACTGCCAAAGCGACAACGCCTCCTTGAAACGGAAGGAAAAGTCCGGCGCGGCCTTATCGAGCATCCCGCAGGCGGCCTCCTTGCGCCACACGATGGTACGCGACTCACGCAGCCGGGCATCGAGCACGGCCATGGCGGACAGTTCGCTGTCGCTGGCGCCGCAAAAACCACTCAGCAACGCCTGCCCAAACGCCTGCGGCGACAGCTCCCCTTCCTGAGCCAGCAACGCGATCGCCGACAGCCAATGAAATGCCGCCCGCACCAGAGGCCACTCGGCCAATGCGCGCCCAACCGACATATTGAATCCATAGGCCGGCGCAAAAGGCCGGGCCGATAGTTCCTGATCAAGGATACGCCGGGCAAAGACCGCATCGGCCTGCATCTGCGGGGAAATGATGGCCACCTTCCGGGACGGGTCCGCCGCCAGTTCGCTTGCCGCCCAATGCGCGGCGGTAACCCACTCTGTCCGACGATCTTGCCGGCCGATAACGACTCGCGCCGCATTCTCGTAGCGCGGCAGTTGCATGGACACGATGCGCATGCCTTGATCGGCACAGGCCAGCAGCAGCGCGCGCAGTCTTGGCGAATACTCGTTGAATCCAACCAACACGACGGTAGCCGGCAGTTGTCGCAGCACGGCGCCACGCACGGCATCGATCAGGGTGTTGTACAAGCGGTTATCATCATCCGCGTCGTATTCGCGGCAGCGACGCTCATAATGGTCACGCCACGCCCGGTAGCGCCGATACTCTTCGGTTTCTTCGTAAGGGAGTACCTCTATTTGCCATTCGTCCTGGTCGCGGCTCGCCGCCATGGCGCGCATGGCCGCCAACTGGGTATCCAGCAAGGGCGTGTCGCCCTGCAGTTGGCCAACAACATCCTCCCAGACCAGGCGTGCGGCGAACGGACTGAGCCGCCGGGCGCGCAGCGTCGCGTCATCATTGAACAGGCGTTCCTGATGCAATTGTTCCAGCCACTTGCTCAATGACCAGACTGGCGGCAACTGCAGCACCCCCCCTGCGCCGGCATCGCGCAGATGCGCCAGCAACAACCCGTGAACCCGCCACACCAGTCGGTTATTGACGGTCACCACGATTGTCGCGGCAGGATCAAGCGCTGCCGTCTGTTCTAGCGTTACCGAGTCCGCAGTAAATGCCATGTCCACCACCTGATACAATCCTTTGCCTCACCAAGGTCCGGCTACCTTCCGCCGGGACAGTCGGTATTATGACAGGCTTGGCCGCCGAATGCGCAATCGCGCCGCAATGATCGGCGCTATCCATCATCGCCGATCCGCCCTTCCCGTGGAGGCTGGCAAGCATCGACCGCGCAGCGTCTCATGACATTATGATGACTGTTCCGGCACATTGCCAAAACACATCGGTTTTCAAATGGAGGCGAATGAATTCGCCGCGACGCAGCATAAAAGGTCATGTCATACCTGAAATATTTACTGGATTGAATCGCAGGTTCCCATTACACTGGGCGCTGATCCGTTTATGTCGCACAACCACCGTTCACGACGCGAAACCGCAGTGACAACAACCAGAAGGAGAAGATAGTGAAAGATATACTGCTCAAACTGGTATTGTCCTCTTTGGCGGCGCAATTGAGCTATGGCGCCATGGCCGCGGATTCGCAGGACGACGATGAGCGAAAAAAATGCAAAACCATCCAGAACCTGACGCAAATCGTGCGGGACGTCGAGGAAAAGACACAGGGTAAAGTCGTGCTGCTTACCCCGCGCTCCAGTGGCGGTAAAGTCCATTTTGAAATGCTTGTCTCCAGTCAGGGAAAATTCCAAAAACTGATTGCGGACCCTGCTCGCGATCTGCACCAGGATCAGGGCCCGGCGCAGCAAGACCGACCCGCGACATAACGCGATCTCTCGCTGCCCGCAACCGAATCAGCGCATCGCGTTTTTTACCGGATCCGGGCTGAGGAAACGATACAGCGCCCGGGAACCCGCCCGTCTAGGCCAATACAATGCCACCCTTGGCATTTCGAGACCGCATGGCGGCCCGATATTGCCGATCATGCGCGAGTCCTGGTGCAGGGAAGCGGCTTATCGAGTATGTAATATCGAATATTGCATACCGCATAAAGCCACGCACCTGGCTGTCAACGCTCAAGCCCCTGGCATTCAGCGAAAAATTCCAATCCCAAGGGAATAATTGAAAACAATTGTAAAGTTTTGATCAAGGTCAAATCTTTGGTTTGTATTTCAAATAGCCTGTATATTTATTACTTGATTTCGTAAAACATGAAATTTAGTCAAGGGCTAAAAGTCGTCTCGTACCTGAATGAGCTTTTGATTGTGCCACACTGGACCAAATATATTTCAATTGATAAAAACGGCGACATGTTTGCCTGGGAGATCAAACCAACCCGCAACAGCTCCCGTTGGTATATCTATAAACGTAAAAAATTCCAGCACTTAGGCGTCGCCGAGCTCAATGATACAGTCTGGACAAAAACACTGCAGAAAACGGAATAAACGAACCAGCAGTCTTCGGTCCTGATCTTTATCTGCCCTTTCTGCCAAAAAAAACAACGATCGGCCTTAAGCCCCAGGGAGCAACATTGTCAACAATTGAAAACCATGAGAAATAAGAATAACGCTTAAGTCTGCCGCTTCGCTATGATCCGTCTGTTACACGAATTGATACATTTATTTTCTTTACGCAACATTTTATGAAGATATCAATCGTGTTACAGGCCGGATGCAAACGCATCCGTAAAAACAAACTTACTATGGATAAGTAAAGTCATGGCAAATATCACACTTGGCGGTTTATTTCAGCCTGCGGACAAGACGGTAGACCAAAGTTCGTATCCTGGAGACGAGGCACTACGGGTTCAGAGCAATTCCTTCAATACATCTCTGACCATCAACAATTCGACAGACTCAAATGACGTTCTGGATCTGTCGCAATACAATCTTTCACCCATCGGCTCCACGTTCACGTTGAATCTGGGACCGAATGCAAACGTGAAAATCAATCAGTTGGAAAACTTCAGCGCGTTGCAGACGAATAACTATAACCTTAGTGAAGGTTCAACGTTATATTACTCTCCTCCGTTGATCCAGGGGGTTGCGCTAAACAGCACGAACTTCGACATGGGCGAGTCCGGCAGCTCGACACTGGTCTATGACTCGAAAGGTTTACAGATCAACCTGTCATCCCCGCCAACGGTATCCGGTCTTTCCGCCGGCGATCAGATCCAGGTTATCGGCGCCACCTCCGGTCAGGTTGTTGGCAACGAAATCGTCTTCAAAGACGCCAATGGCAACACGATCATCAAGTACGATGCGTCGGGCGAGGATCTGTCCAAAGTCACATTCGAAAATGGCACCATGGTTTACGCTTGCTTCCTCAAAGGCACCCGCATTGCCACGCCAGAGG